>CP070805.1:1138134-1156979 GCA_020343655.1 Promethearchaeota archaeon
TTACAGGAACTATAAATATTACGAAAGAGGATTATATTTCTCAAGAATTTAATATTTTTATTGTCGTTTTAATGGAGGAGATCTTTCCAGGGATCCCAACATTTTATTTCTTACTGGTTTTTTCTATAGTAATTGCTTTAGTTGGGAGTATTGTAGGATATAGAGTTTACCGTTATGTTAAAATACCCGCATTCGTAAGAAGAGTAAGGACAATGAAAAAAAGTATTAAAAAAAGTAAATCCATTGAAGAATCTTTATTGTACCACAATAAAGAAGCGTTTATTGTACAGAATGTAAATTATAAATGGAATAAGCTTGGTCTATCTTTAGGAGAAATATTAAATCTCGAAACCGAAAGAATTAAAAAAATTGAAAAAACACAAAAAAGAATTAGTGAATTAGGAAAAGTTCATGAATTAAAACCAATAGGATTAGTTTTGATGAAATGGGATGAACGAATTGGAACAGAAATTTTAGCTAAATATCCAGAAGATACTGTAATTTCAGAAAAAACTTGTATGCAAATATATAGTACACATGAATATAGTGGTGAAAAAGGTATAATAACACTAACTGCGGGTCCATTGAATATTGTATCTTATTACACAGGACCTGAACAAGGTTATTATCTTCTTTTAATTTTAAATTTGGAAGATGATCCTGATCTTTATGAAGGAGGAATGGCTGATGTTTTACGAGGACTTCTAGAAAATTTTGAAGATGATTCATATAGACAGCTAATGCCATTTTTTTTCCATCGTTTATCATTATATCCATCTCTCAGTGATGAGGAAATACTGGCATTTAGCTATCAAGATGAAGCTAAACGGATGATTATAGAAAATTTAAGAGAAACATGTGTAATTAGTAAATCAGAATTAATTATATTATTTAAAGATCAATTTACTGAGACATTCGTGGATCTAGAATCTATACTATCCGATTTATTAAAGAGAGGAATAATAAAACAGGTTTCTGTGAAAGGATTACCTTCAGAATTAATTGTATTAATTAATGATATTTTCATGTTAAGGGTTCCTTCTACAGATTTATTTGAAGATCCTGTTAATCGTGGGTTGCCAACACAATTTAAAAAAGAATACTTAGATAGAGTGAAGCAATTTTTTCAGAGTTATCACCCTACTACTGAAGATAATTTAAATATTGTTAAAATTTTAAGTGATCCTCAGGTTTACTTGACATTGAGATTATTAAGAACTTCAATTATTACAAAACAAGAATTAGAAAAGCTAAAAGTAAAAGGTGTAAAGGATCCCTATAATGCATTAAAATCACTATGGGATAATCAAATGATTACAGTTTTCCGAGACGACATGAATAATGAATATTATGCTCTTTTATCTGATTTTTATATGGATTTGATTTTTCCAAAATATCTTTTGCGAGTCGTTAAAACCTCATATGAACAAAAATCTGTAGCAAATAAAGCATTGATAGAATACCTTGAAATCCTTGAAGATACCTATTATGAACTAAAATCAGAGGAAAAATAATACAAAATATAATCAAGTTTTTTTTCAAGTTTTTTTTTTTTAATATTTTTAAGAATTTATACCCACATTGTAGTTAACATCAATTGTTTTCTCAAAAAGTTTTTCACTTGAATATTTTTTAATAGATAATTATTTAAATTTCTGGAAATGATTTATTATGTTTTCATTTTTAAGTAATGAAATGAAGATATAATAGTTGTAATTCATATACATTTAATATTTTTATATAGGTTAAATTCATCAAATTCTAAATATTATTTTGGTCTAATGGCAAAATAAATATAAATAAATAGATTTTCATTATTTAAACAAAACGATTAGTAAAATTTGTTTGATAGTATTAAGGATATTTTTATAAAAAATAAGAGAAAGATTGAAAGAAAAGAAGATTTAGCAATTTCGGGGCTTTAATTCTAATAACAAATTGAGAAGAATTAATGATATTATAAGGAAAGAGAAATTAACAAGAAAATATATTTCGTTGGTGAAGCACCATATTAAGGCAAATTTTAATATATAAAGGTAAAGAACTCTTATATTACAGGCGTTTTGGGAAGGCTCTTAAACAAGAAGTCTTAGATTATCTTATTGCAGAGATTATGAAAGATGAAGCTGCAAGAGAGGAGGATAGAATTGAATCCCATGATTATTATAAATATAAAGTTTCATACCTAACAAAAAAAGATTTAGATTTAACAGTTCTATTTGTTACTGGCTTAACAGATAAATTTGTAAATATCAAAAAGGAATTATTGAAATGCATGAATGAGTTTATTAATTTATTTGAAGATATCTTGCAAGGTAGATTCGAACCTAAAACTTTTGAAGTTTTTGATCCAATAGTAGATTCAATCCACAGAAATCTTCGACCAAAAATATCTTTAGTTGGGTTCTCTGGAGTTGGTAAGACAACCATAACAAAATTGATAAGAGCAGAAGAGATCCCAATGCAACACATACCTACAATTACGGGGGATATTGCTACAGTAAGAATAGGAAAATTACATTTTCACTTATGGGATTTTGCAGGACAGGAACAATTTAGCTATCTTTGGAATAATTTCATTAAAGGTAGTGATGCTGTTCTTTTAATCACTGATTCAACATTAGAAAATGTTGATAAAAGTAAGTTTTTCTTAGAATTAATAAAAGACCAAGCACCCCATGCTCATACGGCGATAATTGGAAATAAACAAGATTTAAAAGGAGCTGTAAACCCAGCTCAAATTGAAAGAATTTTAGGCTTAAAATCTTACTCAATGATAGCAAATAATCCTGAAAATCGAGACAAAATGATCCAAATTATTGCTGATATATTAGAAATGAGTGCCGAGGTTTCTCCTTTATTGAAACCATTATTAGAAAGAGATAAATTAATAGAAGAAGCGACAAGGGCACTTGAAGACGAGGATTTTGATAAAGCAGCATTTTTATTTGATAAAATAAGTTATTTATGCATCGATTTAGGAGATGATTCTCTTGGTAAAGAATTTTTTGAAAAATCGAATAAAATTAAAAGAATGCTGGAACAAGTCGATAATCCTCAACCAACACCAGTATTTCCTATAGAAAACGATAAAATTGAAAAATCTAAACCTTTAAAAAAACCAGAAGTGAAAGTTATTACATCAAAACCTATGATCTCTGTTAAAGCTTTAGAAATACCTAAACCACAACCCAAGACACCTCCAGAAATATCAACGCAAAATAATGCTCTAGATCATAAGATACCTACAGTAGAACAAGTTTCATCAAAAGGGGTGATTAAGTCTAGTAAAAAGTTATCAACACAAGATAGAGTTATAACACCTCAAACTGAAAGTAGAAAAAAGGTATTAAAATTGAATCCTGAAGATTTTATGGTAAAAATCCGACCAAAGACTATAGGAGTCATCCCGAAAGATGCAAAATCCAAGATAAAAACATCTGCTTTTGGGCACGTTAAAAATGTAAGCCAACTAAATAAAAAGGCTTATTTAAATCAAACCCAAGATGAAAAACCTGTAGAAATGAAAGCTACTGATGAATCTTCAAAATTAAATTTACATACTCCTCTTGCACAATTGCTTAAAAAGGATACTAAAATTACACATGCACAAAAAGTAATACCCTTCCAACCAACAGAACATTCTGATGCACCTAAATCTATAAATACCGCAAATCAAACTCAAAAAGTTATGGATCTTTTACATCCTACCTCTAATAAGGAAGAAACGCAAGTAGAAATTGTCAAAAAGAAATTAATAGAATTAAAATTAAAAAAAGCAGATTTAAATAAGATGAAATTAGATTATGATATTAAAGAACTAGCTGGGGAAATGTCTGCTGAGGAACATGAAAAAAAGAAGGAGAAAATCGGAAAATATGATAAAATGATTGATGAACAAATTCAAGAATTAGAAAAGCTTCTAAAAGATTAGGCTCCTGAGAAAATAATTTGTTATTTATTAATAATTTATGTTTTATAAAAAAGAATATAATTTTTCTTTGATACTAGTTATTTCTTTAATCACTACTGATGTAGGATTTTATTTTAATTTGTTTGATTATTGGAACCTATTTTATTCTGAATGGTCTACTTTGATATTTTATCCACTTATTTTTGGAATCCTCTATGTTTCACTAGCAAAGAAGACTCTAAAAAAATATGCAAAATTTTAAAATGAACTAAAATTAAATAAAACTTTTCAAATAATTATCTGGGACATTAGCTTCTCCCATTACAATTTTTTTTTTTCCTCCATGATAATCTGAACCTCCTGATTTAATAAGTCTATATTTTTTAACAATTTTTCGGAAATAATCAGGAAAATAATTCTGAGCCCAATTTGATTTATCTGTCCCGACAAAAGGTCTATTTTTACTATATGTATACTCTACTTCAATGCCTTTAATTCCACTGTTTTTACACATTTCTATAAATTTCTTTCGATCAGAAACATTATAAATTCCTGGATGTGCTAAAATAGGAATACCTCCAGCAGATATAATTAGTTCAATCGATTCTTCAAGATTTAACTCAATTTCTCTATCTACATATGCTGCTCCACCAATACTTATCATTTTAAATAATTCATTTCTAGATTTTCTATTAACATTATTTGGGATTTTTTTTTTCATTATCTCAACAATATGAGGTCTGCCTACAATCTTACCCGAAGCAACTGCTTCTACTTCTTCAAATGAGATATTAAATCCAAATTCCTCTCTTAAACGCTTACAAATTGCTTTTTTTTGTTCTAATCTTCCTTTGATTTGATCATTAATTGTATTAATTAATTTAGTAGATGCATGATCAATATTTAAACCAATAATATGAACATCTATTAATTCTCTTTTTGGTTCATGTCTAATTGAAATTTCTATCCCGGGAATTACAATTATTTCTTTTGATTCTCCATAAGATAAGAATTGTTCTACACCTGCTATTGTATCGTGATCAGTTATAGCAATTGCTTTTAATTTAAGAACTATTGCCTGATTTATTAATTGTGAAGGTGTATCTGAACCATCTGAAGCTGTTGAATGTAAATGGAGATCAATCATTATGAATGTGAATTAAAACTTAGATTTTAGTTTTATTTAAAAGAATTAAATGAATAAAATTTAACTAATTAAATATAATTAATATTTATGAAGAATTAATATTTTTAAAGAAACATCTGAACAAAATGCCAATAATCGTAATGAAATTCGGAGGTTCTTGTTTAACAGATAAAATTGCATTCAATAAAATTCTGAACATCACAAGTATTTATAGCGAAGTAAAAAGAGTGTATGTTATATCCGCACTCAATGGGATGACAGATTTACTTTTAAAAACGGCTAAATTTTTAGAAAATGACAAAGAAATTGATAATAACATGGCCTTAATTGAAAAAAAGCATATTGATATAATTGAACAAATCTTTCCTGAAGATTCTGAACACTATATTAAAGCAAGGGATTGGATTGATGATAAATTAAGTGAATTAGAGGATATTTTTGCAGATATTAAAGAATTTGGATTAGAGCCTTATTATAAAGATTACGTTTTGAGTTTTGGAGAAATTTTATCTACTTATATATTAAACCAATATCTTTTAAGCCATGGAAAAGATTCTGTATATATCCCTGCAAATAAATTAATTATTACTAATGATGAGTTTAATAACGCATATCCATTATATAATTTAACTAACTCTCGCATTAAAAGATTACTGATTCCATTGTTAGAAAATCCAAACAAAAATACTATTATATGTTTAACTGGTTTTATTGGCAGAAATAAGATAGGTTATATTACAACACTCGGGAGAGGGGGTTCTGATTATACCGCAACTATTCTTGCACGATCATTATATGATGTAGGAGACGATAAAAATATTAAAGTAATTCTATGGAAAAATGTTGATGGTCTATTAGCCATAGATCCAAAATATCTACCTCATTCTTCTCTTATCAAGAATTTGAACTATGATGAAGCTAAACATATTGCTAATTTTGGTGCCAAAATTCTCCATCCGAAATGTTTAGAAGCCATTGAAAAGCACAAAATCCCATTAGAAATAAGGAATTTTGATAAACCATTAGAAAAGGACTTTACAGAGATTTCTGAACTAACAGATAAGGATCAAATTAAGGGAATTTCTGCTGTAAAATTTGCTACAATAATAACTGTCATTTCTGGAAGCATGGTTGATGTTCCTGGTGTTTTGGCTAAAATTTTTAAAGTAATGAGCAAAAATAATATTAGTGTTTCTTTAGTCGCTCAAAGTTCTTCTGAAATAAGTACATCATATATTATAAAAGAAGAAGACTCTAGCACGGCGATAGCAGCTCTAAAAAAAGCGAATTTCTTTTCAGAATTTTTTAGAATTAAATGGGAACATGTTGCTGTAATTAATATCACAGGGCAAAAAATACTTGAAACTAAAACCAAAGCAGATATCTTTAACGCTCTAGATAAAAAGAACATAAGAATCAAAGCTATATCACAGAGCCATGATGAATTAAATTTATCGATTGTTATCGAGAGAGAAAAATTAGAGGACGCGATAAATGTTATTCATGAGAACCTATATGAGGAATTTGAAGGTTTTTCTTAATTTTCTAAGTCATAAAAGAGATTTTAAAAGAACTTAGAAATTAAACTAGTTGAAATTAAGATTCAGATTGATAGAAAAGAATTTAAAATACTAATTAGTGAACTTTAAGTTCGAGAATCAATAATACGACGAGTTAGTTCAGTGAAAGCTTCATCAACATTAACACCCGTCTTAGCAGATGTTTCAATATAAATACTTCCCTCATTTTCTGCAAAAGAGCGAGCTTCGTCCCGATCTATAACCATACCAACATCTTCAAATAAATCTGCTTTATTCCCTATAAAAACGAATGGAATATTCTCTCCTGCAAACTGCCTTATTTCTGTTAGCCACTTTCTTGTTTCTGTGTATGTCTGTTCTCTTGTCAAGTCAAAGACTAATAATGCTCCTGCTGCTCCTTTATAGAATGTACTACGTATAAACTCGAAGCGTTGTTGTCCTCCAATATCCCAAATACTTAATGTGGCAATCTCTCCTTGTCTAAATTCAACATCTTTGGTTAAAATGTCAACTCCTACAGTTAACTTATAATTTGCTTGGAACCTATTCTTTATGAATCGTTGGACAAGACTAGTCTTTCCAACAGCAGCAGCACCAGTAAGTAATACTTTCAGTTTAAAACTTGACATAAAGATTCACACATGTCGATTTTTTTTATTAATTTTTTATAATTTTTTAATTATGTATATAAATTAATATTGTAAATGGTATTTAAGAATTTATTTAATTTATTAATACAAACTAAATTAAAGATAAAATAAATTTTAAATTTAAATATTTTTACATATACTTAGTTTGGATTTTAATCGTTTCTTTCTATCTTTATTTGAAATAAAAGAATTAAATTTAAGAAAGATACGTTTAAACTTGAGATTTTACCTTTTTGGTATATCATCATATTCCGTTAAGCTAGGAAAAAAATCAAGATTCAAATGAGGAAAGTACATTGCTTCAGCATACTCCTTTTGAAATTCTTTTTCTACGGCAATTTCTACATATTGAATTTTGCTTAATAATAGTTGTGCTTTATTCCTTATACTTTTATTCAATAAACAGTGTTGTGCTCCAATTCCAGCAGCATTACCTATTTGAAATATTTTGTTATCGCTAATATCAGGAATCATTCCTATGAATTTTGCATTGTGAGCATTGATATAATTACCGAAAGCTCCAGCTAAGTAAACTTGTTCAATTTTGAGATTTTTGCCTAAATGTTTCATAATAATCCTTGAACCGGAATAAAAAGCTGCTTTTGCTAATTGAATTTGCCTAATATCACCTTGGCTAATTGTGATGTCTTTATTTAAGGACGTTTGCTCGTTTTTAACCAAAATAAACTCAATCTTTTTATTATCTTTTTTAATAAATCTTTCATGATCAATAATATCCTGATTAAAATTACCACTTCTTGTAATTATTTTTGATTTCAGCATCTCTGCTGTAACATCTACCAATCCAGAACCGCATATACCTATTGGTTTCTTATTCTTGATTGTTGTATAAGATACTTCAAGATTTTTAGGGTTAATATTAATTGTATCAATAGAACCTGCCGCGGCTCTCATTCCATCCTTAATATGCGCCCCTTCTAATGCAGAACCTGCCGCACACGAACCTACAGCTAAAATTTTGCGATTTCCAATAATTATTTCTCCATTTGTTCCAATATCGATAGCTAAAGTAAGCTCTTTTTCTTTTTCTATTTGCGATGATAGAATTACACCAATAGTATCTGCCCCTACAAAACCTGCAATAAGAGGTGCTGTGTATACATTACCATTTTTAGAGATATTTAAATTTAAATTCCTTGCCTTAACATTCAGATTTCTTCGAATAACTGGAATAAATGGACTTAATCCAATATTAACTGGATTCAGTCCTAAGAAAATATGATGCATTACTGAATTACCTACAACAGTTGCTTCATAAATCTGATATGGATTAATATTAGCTTTACTGGTTGTATTCAAAATTATATCATTTAAATCGTTGATTACAGCAGCGTTTAATTTTTGAAGATTTTCTTTATTCTCATTGATAAAAGTTAAACGTGTTATTAGATCCTCTCCAAATGCAGTTTGGCTATTTAATTTTGAATCTACTGAATATATTTTACCGTTATTCAGATTTATTAAATAACCAACTATTGTTGTAGTCCCGATATCAAAAGCAATTCCAAAATTTTCTTCAGTAGTATTTCCAGGTTCACATGCTATAATATTAGCATTATCCCATAATGTCAATGTTATTTTATGGTCATTCTCCCTTAGAATATTTGGTATACTGTTCAGAATATTAAAATCGATACTAAGTTGTTTATTCATCTCCAAACTAGGGATAGCAGAGAACAATGCTGTTAGAATTCTTTCAAAATCAGGATCAGGTTCTTTTAGTGATGGTTTTTTCCCTTCAACGTAAATTTTTTGAATAGCTGATTGAAATTTTACTCTTTTATTTAATCCGGTTGTAAGAATATTAAAATCTTCAAGTAACAATTCATTTGGCAGAAAGATTCGAAATTGAGGTGGTTTAATTTTTTCTAATTGTAGTATTTGATTCTTATTTATTTTTGTTTCGCATGCTAATCGCCATCCATTTTCAAGTTCCGTTTCATTAATGACCTTTTTTTCCGCGCTAGTCGGAGGATTTAAATATTTATTTCCGCTTTGGACTAAAATCTTACACTTTCCACAAGTTCCTAAGCCTCCACATATAGATCTAATCGGTATATTTAATTCTGAAAGAATTTCATAAAAAGAATTATCATTTGAAAAAAATACCCTCCTAGAAATGGGCTCAAAATCTATGATTATATTTTTACTTTCTATCTCCATAACTTAGTTTCTGTAGTGAGTATTAATTTTTTTTAAAAATTTGATTTCAATATTCTTATGAATTCAAATCAATTTATCGTTTTCAATAATCTAGTTAAAATAATTATAACAATATAAAAAGTTTAATTACTTAGAGTGGTTAAATTAAAGTAAGAATAATGTTTATGTATTTTTTTATTTCAAATTAAGACTAAGCGGAATTGTTTATAATGCAAAATCCAGAATTTTTAGCACAAGAAGCTTTAAAATTTTTAGAACTCGCTCAAAAGTTCGAAGAAGAGAAAAATGTAGAAAACGCAATTTCACATTATCAAAAAGCAGCGGATTTTCTTAAACAAAGTGGATTTTTAATGCATAGAATTCAAGAAATTTATGATAGAATTAGTGAGTTAAAAGAATTTACTCAAAAAGAAGCTTTATATCAACGAGCTCAAACAAAAGCCCAAATTGAACAATTGCAAGACCAAGCTTTTACGTTATTAGAGGAAGCGAAGAAGTTAGAATTTGATGGTTTCTTTGAAGATGCCATCCAACAAAATTTATCTGCTATCAATCTATTGGCTCAAGCAGGTTGGTCAGAAGCACAATTAAAAAATATAAGATCTAAAATTAATAAACTTGCGAAAGATTTAGAGAACAAAAAATCTATTAAAGAAATTCAAGAGCAGGAAATCGAAATGAAGCAAAAAGAAACTCTAATAATACCAGAAGAGAAACCTGAAGTCGTTGGAATGTTCGGACAAAAAAGTAGTGTAGAAAAAGCGGAAGTTATTGAAAGATTCAGGGCAAAGAAAAAACATGAAGAAGACATACAGCACCAAGCATTTGCTCATATAGATGCAGCCAAAATGTTTGAGAAAGATAAGAAATTCGATAATGCGATAATGAATTATGAAAGAGCGATAGAGTTATTAGATTCTATAGGTTGGAGTACCCAAACAAAAAATATTCAAATCTTAATTGAAAAACTTAAAAAAGATAAGAAAGATTTTGAATCTCTTCTATTAGAACAAAAACAAGAAGCATTGCGATTAACTGGTGATATTGAAGAACAGAAAGTGGTTTTAGAAAAAGAAGCAGAATTGAAAAAGGAAAAATTAATTGAATTTGAAACAAAGAAGAAACAAGAAGAAGAAATCCAACTTAAGGCGTTTAATTTAATAGATATTGGAAATGCACTTGAAAGAGAAAAAAAATATGATCAGGCAATCAAGAAGTTAGAGCAAGCAGTTCAACTTCTTAGATCGATAGAATGGGATTCATATATCCAACCAATTACAAATTTAATTGAAAATGTAAAAATTAAACAAAAAGAGGAAGAAGTAAGCGCCCAGTTAAAAGAAAAACGAAAGCGAGATTTAACTTTACTTCAAGATTCAATTCATAGAAAAAAAAAAGCCCAAGTTTTCGAATCAGCTAACGAATTAGAGAAAAAAAGAATAGAATATGAAGAAAAGAGAAAGAAGGAAGTAAAGAAAGAACAAGATCTCTTCGCAATATTAGATAGGGCAGATGGGATTTTAAAGGAAAAAAAATTTGATGAGGCTATAAACGAATATCATAAGGCTTTATCAATACTCTCAGATTTAGGTCCTGGGTGGGAAAATTACATTTCTATGATAAAAAACACTATTTCTAATGCAGAAAGACTAAAGCATTCGATACTTACCAAGCAGTACGAAGAACAAAAGAAATTAGAGGATAGAAGGAAGGAAGAATTAGAGTTTCAGAAACAAATAGCGATTCAAATAAATAAGGAACGTGATCGTTTAAAAAGTAAAGAAATTATTATCAAAGATCGTGAAGATGAGATGATGTTTTTAAGTGAACGTAAAAATGTTGCTTTTGAGTTCTTAGATTCCGCTATAGATTTCTTAAAAAAAGGAAATTACGATGAAACAATTCTAAATTATCAAAATGCTGCAAATTTATTTGCAGAAATCCAGTGGTTAGAAGAAATTCCTTTAATTGAAGATTCAATAAGAGAAGTTGAAGAACTACAAAGAAGACAAAATATTTTGAAGCAAAGAGAATTGCAGGATTCCATTGAAAGGCAAAAGAAAGAGGAAGAATTTCAAAATCAGATTTCCAAATCTTTACAACGAGAGCGTGAAAAACTTCGGAAGAAGAAAATTGAATTAATGGAACGTGATAAAAAATTAAAATATCGCGAAGAAAGAAGGAAGGCAGGGTTTAAATTGCTCGATGAAGCGCAAGATAATGTTAAAAAAGGGAATTTTGATGAAGCTATAGAAATAATTCAATATGCGACAAATTTTTTTGCAGATATTCAATGGGAGAATGAAATAAAAATTCTTCAAAATGCGATTGATGAGATTGAAAATAGAAAAAAAGAAGCTGAGATTCAGAATCAAATAAGATTTCAAGCTAAATTAGAACGTGAAAAGCAAGAAAAAGCATTTCAAGATACTATTAGAATAGAAATGAAAAACCAAAAAGAAGAATTGATAAAAAAAGAAATAGTTATTAAAGAAAAAGAAAAAGAGTTAGCAGAAAACGAGAAAAAGAAGGAAGAAACATTTAATTTACTGGAAAAAGCACAAAATTTTCTTTCTCATAGAAAATTTGATGATGCCCTTCATATTTATTATAATATAGTTAATATTTTTGCTCAAATTCAATGGACTGAAGAAATCCCTATAATTCGAGAAGCAATTAATAGTATTGAAAATAAAAAAAGAGAAAATGAAATTAATAAACAAAAGCTCCTAGAGAGGGTGATTAAAAAAGAAACTGAAGATAGAGCGTTTATTGAACGAATTGTGTATCAAAGGGAGAGAGAGAAAGCAGAATTGTTAAAAGAAAAAGATTTAATAGAAAAACAGAAACAGCTTTCAGCTCAAAACTTAGCTATCCAAGACAAAGCGTTTACGTGTATAGAAAATGGGGATAAACTATTCGAAGAGGAAAGTTTTAATCAAGCAATAGATAAGTATTTAGAAGCAATAGAACTTCTTAAAGAGATAGGATGGGAGGATCGCTATTTAAAATTATTGCATGATACTATCCAAACAATTAGAATAAGAGGAAAAGAAAAGGAAAAAGAGTCGCAGATAGAATTTGAATTATCTTTGAAAAAACAAAAAGAGGATGACTTATTCAAAAAGAAAATTAGTGAATATATGCTTAAGGAGAAAAAAAAGCTAAAAGATAAAAGAATTGAAATAAAAAGAAGAGAAGATCTGGCAAAACAAATGGAGATGCGTAAATCAGAAGCTTTTGAAATAATGGATGATGCCCAATCTCTATTAAATCAAGGAGATTACGTAAATTCAATTGAGAAATACCGCCAAGCAGAATTGATATTAAATGAAATAAATTTTCCCACAGGAATCATTAGGGATACAATCTCAAAAATTCAAGAGAAGAAAAGAGAAGAAAGTGTAAACAAACTTAAGGAATTTGAATTAAGATTGAAAACAGAACAAGAAGAAGAGATATTTAAAAAGCAAATTCTCGAGAGAATAGAATTTGAAGAGCGAAAAATGAGAGACAAACAGGAGAAATTAAAGACCCAAGAGGAATTAAGAATCTTTCAAGAACAGAAAAAAGAAGAAGCTTTTAATATGTTAGAAGTAGCTCAAAAACGAATCCAAGAAAGTAAATTTGATGAAGCAATCAATTTATATCATCAAGCTGCAAATATATTTAAAGAAATTCAATGGGAGGAAGAAATTGAATTAATTCAGAAATCTATTATTGCGGTTGAAGATAAAAAAAGAGAAGCTGAATTAAGAAAACAACAAGAAATGCAATCAACTCTAGAAAGGGAAAAGCAAGAGAGGTTATTCGAAGAGAAACTTATTATAGAAATGAAAACGCAACGCGAAGAATTGAAGCAAAAAGAGATTAAACTTAGAGAAAGAGAAAAAGAAATTGTTTACAGGGAAAAAAGAAAAGACGATGCTTTTAAATTATTAGATAGTGCTCACAATTACATTTCTCAAGGAAAGTTTGATGAAGCCATTGAACTCTATCACAATGTTGCTAACATTTTTGCACAAATTCAATGGAAAGAGGAAATTCCAATCCTAAAAAAAGCAATACAGGATATTGAAGAGAAACGAAGAGAAAAAGAATTGTTAAGACAGAAATCAATTAACGAAATAATAGAAAAAGAAAAAGCTAATTTTACTTTTATGGAAGAGATACGTGTACTGAGGGAGAGGGAAAGACTTAGGGCATTGCAAGAACGAGACTTAATTCAGAAGAAAGAAATAATTACTACTCAAAATTTATTAAAACAGCAAGAAGCCTTAAAATTAATCAATGATGGTTATAGTTTACTTGAACAAAAAAATTACGATAATGCATTGGATAATTATCAAAACGCTATAACTATATTAACTGAAATTGGATGGACTAGTGATTATTTAAAATTACTACAGAATACTATAAATACAATTGAACTTCGAAAAAGAGATTTAGAAAGAGAGGAAAAACTCAAAATTGAATCATTAAAACAAAGAAAAACAGAAGAAGAGAAATTTCAGATGAAGATCTCTGATTATATGCAAAGAGAGCAAGAGAGATTAAAAATAAAGAACATTGAAATCCAAAAGCAGGAAGAAGTTAAGCAAATTATGGAAAAACGTAAAATAGAAGCATTTGAGATATTAGATGCTGCTGAGAACTCTTTTAATCAAAAACATTATAACCAAGCAATTGAAAAGTATCGCCAAGCAGAATTAGTTCTAAATGAAATTGGTTTTCCAACAAATTCAGTTCGAGAAATGATCCATAAAGTTCAAGAAATATTTAAAGAAGAATCATTTACAAAACAAAAGAAATTGGAAGCCAACCTTCAACAAGCTCAAGAACAGTTCGAGTTCCAACAAAAGATGGCAGAGAGCTTAAAAATAAATGAGATTAAGTTAAAACGAAGACAATTAGAAGCTAAAAAACAGAAAGAGCTTCAATTATATATGGAAAAAAGGAAAGAAGAAGCTTTTAATCTTCTTGATGAAGCAGATATTTATATGAAGCAATTGCAATATGATAAAGTTCTTGACTATTATCATGCAGCAGAATTAAAACTAAATGAGATCGCATTTCCAACTGAATCTATTAGAGAATTAATTCTTAAAGTTCAAGAAAAGAAACGAGAATATCAACTACAAAAGCAAAAAGAATTTGAACGGAATATGCAAAGAGAGCAAGAAGAATGGGATTTTCAACAAAAAATAGCTGAGACTACTCAGGTTGAACAAGAGCGATTGAAAGCAAAAGAATTAGAAATGTTAAAAAAAGAACAATTAAAATTAAGATTAGAACAAGGAAAAGAACAAGCGTTTAAGATTTTAGATGAGGGTGAACATTTTCTTAAAGAACAAAATTACGATAATGCAATAATATGTTATAGAAGGGCTGGTATTATATTAAACGAGTTACAATTTCCAACAGATTCTATAAATAATATGATATTCAAGATTAAAAACTTAAAAAATCAAAAAGAAGAATTAAAGAATTTACAATTTCAAAAAGAATTGGAAAAGTTAGAAGAAGAAAAAATATTATCAGCACTTATTGATGAAAGAAAAAGACAGGAGAGGGAAAAGAAGGAAGCTCAGCAATTAGCTCTTCAAGAACGAGAAAAAATACTAAAAGAACAAATGGACGTAAGAGAGTCTGCATATTCTCTGTTAGAACAAGCTGGAAAGTATTTGAAACATCATATTCCTAACTATAATAAGGCAATCTCATTATATATTCAAGCAAGAAGCCTTTTAGCAGAAAATATTGGCTGGGAACCTGAAATTAAAAATTTAAATGCATTAATTCAGGATTTGCAGCAGGAACAGGCAAATTTTCTTGAAAAAAAGCGATTAGAGGAACAATCTCGCTTAGAAAGGCAAAAAGAATATACTTTATTCCAAGAAGAAGTGAGAAAAAGACGGTTAGAACAAGAAAAAATAAGACGAGAACAAGAAAGACAGTATAGGGATCTAATCATTAAAAGAAAGCAAGCGGAACAGATACGAGATGATGGACTAAAATTTATTGATGAAGGAAAAAAATGGGCAGCATATCATGATTTTGAAAGGGCATACAAAAACTTTAATTTAGCTATCACAAAGTTCAGAGAAATTGGTTGGGACGAAGAGATAAAATACATAGAAATTGAAATTAAGAATACGAAAGCATTAGAAGAAAGAGTTACAAAAGAAGAAGCAAGAATCCAAAGTGTTCAAGAACAATTAGAAAAGCAAAGATTTTTAGAAGAAAGGCGTAGAAAAAAGGAAGAGGCAGAATTAAAAGAAACAATTGGACAAGTTAGTGAATTAGCTGATAGTATAATTAATCTAATTGAAGAAAGGAGACAAGAACAAGAATTAGCGGAAATTCAGCAAGAAAAGAAGATTAAATCTAAATCAAAAGAATTTCGCAAGGAGATGACAAATTTAATAAAAATGAAACAAGAACTCATGGATGAAATAACAAAAAAGGAAGAGGAAAACAGAATATTCCAAGAAAAGTTGGAAAAAGCTAAGGAGAGAGAAAAGGTTGATAGCCTTAAAAGAATGATAAAAGAGGCTGCTGAAAAGAAAAAGAAGTGAAAATACGAATTTCAAGTCAATAATTATCTTTTTACAATTCAAGTTCATACTATTTTTTCAAGCTAATTACTTTATATCTATAATAAATTAACTAAAAGAGTTTAAATTTTGATTATGAAATAATAATATTATAATAATAAAAAATGAGTTATTAAAAATGACAGAAAATACAGAACATATTGTTAAATCTCGAATGTATGCTCGGCAGCAGTTAATTGATGGATGGGATCAAGAGATAATAAATAATGGGTGTATAATGATTATTGGTGTTGGCGCATTAGGCTGTGAAATCGCCAAGGATTTTGCTCTTATGGGAATTGGAAAATTGATACTCGTTGATCTGGACACTATTGAAACATCTAATTTATCGCGGCAAATGCTCTTCAAACCTGGTGATGAGGGTCAGCCTAAAGCAGAAGTTGCTGCAATAAGGCTGAAAGAAATGAATCCTTATTTAGATGTTGATTTCTATTTTGAAAAACTCCAAAAATTGCCTATGTCTGTTTATGAAGAAGCAGATATAGTCGTAGCCGCTTTAGATAACTTTAATGCAAGATTAGATCTAAATAAAATTTGTTTAAGAATGAAGAAACCTATGATAGAAGGCGGTACTGTTGGATTTGAAGGGCATGTACAAATTGTAATTCCTGAAGGCTCTAGATTACAATATAAAGAGAAAGAAAAAGAGATTGATAATTTGGTCGATGCTAAGCTATGGGAAATAACAGAAATGGAATATCCTGAATATTTTCAAGCACAAAGAAGAATAGAAGAATTAGAAGAAGAAATTGAAAATATAAAAAGAGAAAAAATAGAACCTTTAATTCAAAAATTTCGAAAAGAAATTGAACTGGTTTTTGATTGGAAATATGCTCCTGAATTATTAGATCAAACACCCTGTTATAGGTGTTTAGTACCGATACCTCCTGCTGATGATAAACTCGTTGCAGCATGCACATTAAAAGGCTTACCACGAAATAGAAATCATTGTGTTATAAAGGCAGAAGTTGAATTTGAAAAGAAATATGGTCATAAACCAGATCTTAATTTAAATGATGAAGTGATGAAATTAAGAGAGTTAGCACAGGATGAATTAGAAAAATTAAGAGAGCGAGTCTTTAATGAAAATGTACCCTCTGAAAAAAGAGAATCTTTAACTAAAGAAGAAATTGAGGAATGGAAAAAAAATATTAAAGAAACGTTTGGATCAGATTATAAATTTGAAGAAATGGAAAATATACTTGGAAATAAAATAGCCGCTATACAATCAGTTAGTTCTATCATATCCAGTATACAATCACAGGAAGCATTAAAATTATTATTTAGAGTAAAAGGAAGAAATATAGGCCCCCCGATGGATCCTCCCTATGTAAATTATAATGGTATTTATGGTCAATTTGATCATTTAAATATTATAAAAAGAGATGATTGCCTTGCTTGTGGGAAAGTAGAGGGGGAAGAAAATGTTCAAATAGTGGTTCCATTTGATGCGGATGTTGGCTATATTTTTGAAGCCATGAAGATAACGGGTTATGAATTAGATCCAGAACTATGGATGATAACTAACCCAATGACTAAAGAAATTTATTGGAATCCATACATGCCTTCAATGAAAGATCCAGATGTTAAGTTAACTTCACTAAAAATAAAAAGTAATGATATTATCACTTTAACTCCTTTAGGACAAGCTTTAACAGAATCAGAAATAAAAAAATATAATATTGTAATAACTTTTATGTAAAATACATTTTTTTATTTTAATACATAACTCTCAAATTAAGGTGTTTTTTATACCAAAATTCAATGAAAAAACAGAAAAAGACAAACCAATGAGCAAAGCGGCTTTTAAATTCATGGCACGCCATTTTAAAAATCGAGATAAAAAATATCCTCCCCCTGATAAAATAAAAAAAACTAAAATAAAGCAAGGTGATGTTGTATTAGATTATGGATGCGGTCCAGGAAGCTATACTATTGCCGCAGCAGAGGCAGTTGGTAGCACAGGCAAAGTTTATGCTGTTGATATTCATCCTTTAGCGATTAACGAGGTTAAAAAGAGGGCAAATGAAAGGGGAATAAGAAATATTGAAACTATTTTAACTGATTGTAATACAAAATTAGAAGATAGAGTTGTCGATGTTGTTTTATTATTAGATATCTATCATGATCTTTCAAACCCAGAAAGTATTTTAACGGAACTACATCGTATTTTAAAAGAAAATAGTTGGTTAATATTTGATGATCATCATATAAAAGAAGATGAGATTATTACTAAAATAGAAAGTAATGGATTGTTTAAATTTATTGAAAGGAAGGATGAAGTCTTTATTTTTATGAAAATTTAAAAGTGGATAGTAAAGAAGGGCTAATTAGTCTTAAGTTTTTTTTTTATTCTGTTTACTAATTGTATTAATTCATCTATTAAGTAAGCTTTTATTCCAGCATTCTTGCCTGTTAAGATATCTTTTTCCAAATCTCCGAAATAGATCATATCTTCTTTATTTACTCTGAAATATTCTTGAATTTTTAAAAGACCTTCTGGATTTGGTTTCCATTTTCTTACATCCTCTCTTCCTATGATTAAATCTATTTTATTGTCAATATTTACTAATTTTAAAGACCTAATTATTGTTTCTCTTGTATTAAGAGATAATACTGCTAATTTAATATCTTTTTTACCATTAAATAACTCTATATTATTAATAAAAAAAATTGTCTCTTCGATAGGTTGAGTATCTTCGATATTTTTAAGCTCATAATGCTTGATTATATCTACAAAATTCTTTAATACATCTTCATCCGCTCTGTTAACAATTTTTTTTATTAATAATA
>CP070805.1:1157079-1179047 GCA_020343655.1 Promethearchaeota archaeon
TATTTTTTTAATTTTGAATGCCTAATTTGTCGTACTGTAACTAAAGTAGCAATAGCAGTAGCACCAATAATAATATATGGTAAAAACTGAAAGAAGTTGTCCATGAATAGAATAAAATCATCTACGATCCTTATATCTCCTGATACTATTTCAGCATCAGTATACATCCCCTCTTCAGCAAACCTAACTCTTATATTAAATCCTTCACCAGTGGTTTCAAAATTCAATGTAGCAGTAGCTATTCCTTCTTCATTCGATACAGCAGTTACTTCATAAATAAGTCCGCCAATAGGACCCAATACCTCAAATATAATTTCAAAGTTCGCTAATGGTTTTCCTCCTGCTTCTGTAATTCTTGCAGAGAAAAACGAGGTGCCAGTCATATATTGGGTAGCTATACTTCCAATGAATTCTAATTCTGGTATTATTTTAAATCGCTCATAAGTACCATTTACATCAAATCTTATAGCATACCATAGTGAAGTCACATTAAATTCGAAATATCCCTCGGAAATAAACGCGTTATCTATTTCTGCCTCCCAAATACCCTTACCAATCCCGTTATCATTTATATCGATTCCAAAATTTTGTAATCCTATGTAAGAGGGAGTTAAATTATTATTATCTATTCCTAAACCTATTTTTGATGATATATCGGACGTTATGGCATTTTGGATATAAAAATTAATGCTAAATTCATTAATGGAAACATTAAAACCATAATCTAATGTCTCATTTGTAAGATATATCAATATAAAGTTAACTTCATTATCCCTTGACTCATTTAGTATATGTAAAAATAGCCATGTGAAGCCTGCATCATACTGAAATATTGTCGTAGTTTCGTTTAGGTTAGCAAATTTCCTGAGTCCACTCAATAAAATCCATTCAGCTTTATTTTCTTCGGGTTCAAGTAAATCAAATGTAGCATTACCTTTATAAAGTGCCAGAGCGGCCAAATCAAGATTATCTGGACTACTAACATTAGAACTGATACGTATATCCATTAAAGGTACTATTGGATTTGGATATGATACAAGCCAATCATAATAATCAATATCCCATAAGGAACTATCAATATCATTTAATACATTAAAAGTAAGGAAAAAACTTAGATTGCTTGTATGTGCTTGTGCTTGATAATAATCATCATCGTTATATTCTAACGCATCAATTGATTGATCTCCAAAAGCCCCAATACTTTCATTAATAACTAATACATTATTAGGAATCGATAATTTTTGTACTAAAGGATCATACCGTTGCATTGTATCGAGATTTTCTATCTCTCCAACTTCAACTTTAAATTGGTTAATGGATACACTGAAATTCCCTGAACCATTTCCGATATATTCAAGTTTGAATCTAAGGGTATTATTCCTTCCGGCTGAATTATCCATAAATCTAAGGATATCTAATTTTTCCCAGGGATTTTTCATTGGAATATAAATTAATGTTTCATTTGCTTGGTTAATATCATAAGGAAGCGGTATCCAACTCTTTCCACCATAGTTATATATCGAAATAGTAGCATTCTGAATTCGACTAATATCAGAAACGTTGACCATAAGATAAAAATCGAAACTAAAAATATACTTATAATGATCAAATCTCCAATTAAGAAATTTGAGCAAATTCAATAACTGAAAATATGTATAAGGGGTATTTTTTAATTGTTCTAAGTGAACCTTGATATCAATTGTTACATTATTAGCATCATAAGCGGAATATCTATCTTCATCAATATCTTTAAAAGATTCGAGAGTCCCCGTTGAAGGATTTCCGCTTTTTACCTCCGACACATTTACATTATTTATTGTATAAGCATCATAATAAAAGTCGGGAGATGTAGCAAAGGTATGACCTTCTCCTACATTATCATCATCAGGATTAAAGTATAGGAATTTTGTTAATTCTCTACCAAGAATAATCTCTGTTTTTGGTATTTTTATCTTAAAAGCAAACCAATACTTTTCGATTCCATTTTCAATTGTCATTTTTGTATTAGATGTATTTAAATAAACGGGTCCCATATCTGAGTTTTTAAAGTCAAAAACTTCCCAATGAGCAGCAAAGGTTATTGGATGTGGTTTTTTTAATGATCCCAATGTTCCGTTTGGAAATGAATTTGGTGTTCCTTCTATATCGTTTAAACAGTTTAGAATTGACACTTCCCATGAATTTTCATCTGTAAATGAAGTTGGATCATTGATATCCTGTATAAGAAAACTCACATTATTAACATATTGGTCTATTTCTACAGAAAACTTTTGGTACACATAAGTTGGACCATTTGCAGAACTAAATATAAATTCCGAGAAATCTTCTTCAATATTTCTGGTATAATTTAAGGCAGTAATATTCTCAAAAAACATTTTTGCATAAGAAATGTTATAATCTGGAATATATACATCAGGTTGATTATTTAGATTAGGCATCTCTTTATTAATATAACAATCCTTTTCGATTACTGTAATATTTTCAAAGGTTTTTCCTGTCCGGTTAATGGCTTGAGGATTAATTGCAATAAGTTCTTCGAATGGTTTAGGATTACTAAAAATATTAGAGAGCTTGTTATATATTGGTAAAATCGAGAAAATTATAATAAAAATTACAATTAATGATTTGTTTTTTAAGAATTTCATATAGGGCATCTTTAATTTATAGTTGAGTTTAAATAACTATTTAGGTAACGAATGAAAGAATTTGCTTTTAAAATTAGGCTTTCTAATTTTGTAGAAACTATAAATTAGATTGATAATATAGTTAATTCTGAGAAAAAGAATAGCTAATAAACTATTTTTTTAATTATATTTTCTAGCTCTCTTTCTGTAATGAATTTCTTTTCAGTTATAATAAAATGGACTTTTTTCATAATCTTATCAAAATAGTCAAGATAATTTCTAATTCCCATTTGCTCGCATTTCTTTTTAATGGCATCCCCATGTAGGGTTGTAGGCCCAAAAATAACTTGTTCTTCTTGACCTACTACTTCTGGTCTATAAGGGGTAAAGCACATCCAAAATTTCTCTTTTTCCAAGGCACTCATAACATGGAGTTCACTCTCATGTAAGAATGTATTTCTTCCCACGATTGGTTTATTATATGGTAGTGGAACTCCTGATAGTTCTTCAACTAATTTACTCAACTCATACAGCTTAGAAAGATCAATTCCCGTATCTACACCATATAACATTTCTAAAGCTACAATAACTTCTTCTAAAGATGTATTACCAGCTCGATCTCCTAACTTATTTACCACTAAATCCAAGTAAGTCGCACCTTGCTCTACCGCTGCTATTGTTGATGCTGTACCCAGCCCAAAATCATCATGAATGTGGATTCCAATTGGAATATCTTTAGTAATTGGTTTTAATTGTTTTATCAAATAAGAAATAGCTGAAATATTGCATGCTCCTACTGTATCGTAAATCATTATTATTTTTACACCATGTTTTATACCTAATTCAATTGCTTTTTTCAAAATCTGAAATTCTGAACGAGTAGCATCTACGCAATCTAAGATAGCGGTACCACCAAGCCTTTTAATTCTTTTTAACACAGCAGGAATTAAGCTAATCATAACATTGGGAGTTATATTAATATCGTCTGTGAATAATTGAAGTTGCCATTTAGTTAAAACAATACCAAAACCAATATAATCAAGTTTAGCTTCTAATGATTTTTTAATCTCATCCGTCCAACGTGAAGGATTTGAACTTAAATGAGAAAAAGTTTTTAAATTGATCCCTAATTCTTTAATTTGATTAGCCAAATCCCATTGATCTTGAACCTGCCCAATATAGCCGCAATCAATATGATTGACACCTAATTCCTCTAATGTTTCTACAATTTTAATCTTTTGATCTAATGTGTAATAGACTCCTGGAGTTTCTTCACCCTCTCGTATAGTAGAATCTCTCACATAAACCTTTTCGGGAAGATTAAAAGACTCCCGCACTTCACTGATATAATTCAAAGGTGAAATCCACCATTTATCATTAAACCATTTAGTATTCTCTTCCATAATTTCCCCAATTTTTAATTAATAAATTATTAGATTATATTACATAATCTATATTATAAGTTTTTGAGCTAGTTTCTCAAGCTCTTCTTCTGTTATATAATCTTGATCTTTAATTTTTTTTTGAATTTTTTTGCGGATTAATTTTAAATGTTGTTCTGTTGGTTCTAATCCCATTTTAATTAATTTAGCTTTTATTGCCCTATCTTGAAGTGTAGTTGCACCAAATATTAATTTACGAGTTTGACCGACTACATAAGGCTGATATAATTCCCATGTTACCCAATTACCCAATAATATCTGTTCAACATGTAAATCAGATTCATGTATAAAACAATTTTTACCAACTATTGCTTTATGGGATTGTAATGGCGTCTTACTATATTTTTCAATCAGCTGAGAAACTTCCATTATTTTATCCAGTTTAATATGTGTATTTATGCCATATAATATTTCAAGTGCCATTATTACTTCCTCTGTGGCCGCATTACCAGCCCTGTCCCCTAAACCATTAAATACAACGTCTACTATTTCTGCTCCTCCTTCAACACCAGCTAGCGTAGTTGCAACAGCTAATCCAAGATCATTATGAGTGTGGACTTCTATAGGAATATCTTTGCAAATTTTTTTTGTAAAAATCACATTATCTTTAAATGTAATTGGAAGTGCGCATCCATTCCCATCATAAACTACTATGCGATCCACTCTAGCTTCAATAGCAATTTCTAAAAATTTTTGCCAATATCTAGGAACCACTCTACCTGAACCAAATGCAACATAAGCATTTTGAGATTTGGCATATTCAATACCTTCTTTGATTCTGTTAAAAACGTCATTCTTAGTTTTTAAAATTGGATCAGGAACAAGTAAAAAGTTGATAATATCTGCTCCTGCATCAATTATAGAATCTACTTCATTTTTAACATCTTTTGCGTACATTCTTGCATGTGAGGACAATTTCATCTTTATACCTTCATTTTTAAGTGCATTAAAAGTATCAGCATGTTCTTTAATTCCAGCAGCATATCCAACCTCGATTTCTGGGATTCCCATTTCTTCCAGAACTTTAGCAATTTCTATTTTTTGATCTATTGTAAAATAGGTTCCAGGGGTTTCTTCACCTTCTCTGAGAGTATCATCTTTAATAATTACTTTTTCTGGTAGATTCATTTGATTTCTTACTGAATCAATGAAATTCCAATCAAAACTCCACCACCGTTGCTCTTTATCCATTTTCATAGAGGTCCAAGCATTTACCCACATAATTAAATCATTCAAATAAAATTGTTATTAATTCTTGGTCTTACTAACCAAATAAATAAAAAAAATTTTATTTATTTAATGAATATTACCACAATCAGAATTAGCTGTTATTCAAGAAGCGGAGCATTTAATAATTTTTTTAAACTGGGGGCCCCCATCTAATAACTCCAGCATTCCAAGCCCATCCAATACCTGCTGAAACAATAACAACAATATCTCCGTCTTTGATTTTTCCATTTCTAACTCCGTATTCAATTGAAATGATTCCATCATTCTGTCCATTATGACCAATATTTTCAAAGTATGTTGATTGAGAATATGGATCTATGCCAACTGCTTTTGCTACATACTCAAATGCGCTTCTTTTCATGTGCAATAAAGCTAAATAGCCAATATCTTCACGTTTATAGCCAGATTGAACTAAAGCATTATCAATTGTCTTTATAAATGAGTCCATGGAATATTTATCTAATCTTTCTTTTAATCCTTCAGGATCGGGAACATCCAAATAATTTAAACCTTCTTCCAAATCTTTAGCAGTAATAGGTTGAATAGTTCCTCCTGCTGGAACATATACATCATCTGCAAATCTACCATCCGAAATAGCAGTAATACCTAAGATTTCATTTGTTTTATAATCAGCACGAATAACGGCTGCTACACCACTAGCCGCTAAACTTATCATGAACCTGGATCTCTGATTTTTATAATTAATCAAATCACTATTCCTATAACCACTTGCAACTAAAGCTCTATTGATATTTGGATTGATTTGGATTAAACTCTTAGCGACTAACATTCCTACTAAAAAAGTTCCGCATCTCTGATTTATATCAAATGCCCATGAATTCATAGGATTTCCTAATAATTGTTGTAATTTTATCCCATTTACTACCATTGGTCTTTCAGCATAGACTTCTCCCGCCCATATAATAATATCTAAGTCATTGGGAGTAATGTTAGCTCTCTTAAGAGCTTGAAAACTTGCTTTAGCACCCATAGCTACAGTATGATCATCAGGACCAGGAACTGTCTTACTTTTTAAACCAAATTTGTCTTCAACAATATGTTTAGGAATTCCTGTTTCTTTCGATATATAATCACTGGTATGTCTTTCTTTAGGTAAATATACTCCCCAAGCTTCTAAACCAACAGGACGATATTTCATCAAGAATCCTCCTATTCCAATTCTCTCTTTAATATTTTACCAGTAGCGCTGGTTGGTAGAGAATCTCTAATCACAAAATATTTAGGAATCTTATATTTAGCTAACCTTTCACTTAAATATTTTTGAATCTCTACTTTAGATATTGCTTTTCCAGGCTTTAAAGTCATAAAGGCTTTACCGACTTCACCCCATTTTTCGTCAGGAACCCCAATAACTGCCGCTAAATCAATAGCCGGATGTTTGAATAATATTTCCTCTATTTCAACAGGATACACGTTCTCACCTCCACTGATATACATTTCTTTCCTACGTCCTACAATGTAATAAAATCCTTCTTCGTCTTGCATTACTAGATCACCAGTATGAACCCACCCATCGGGTTCTATTGTTTTTTTAGTCTCTTCAGGTTCATTCCAATAGCCGGAAAAAATATGAGGACCTTTTAGAAGTAGTTCACCTACTTCACCTTGTTTAACAATTTCATTTGTTTTTGTATCAATGATTTTCATATCACAATGTAAAACAGGTAAGCCAACAGAAGTGGGTTTTTCTTTAATTTTTTTTTCTGGTAAATAGAAATTATTCGGCCCTACTTCTGTTAATCCATAACCCATTTTAAACAATTTATTTCTAGCCCAATATTTTTCCATAATAGCAACAGGGCATGGCGCCCCTCCGGATATGAATATTCTCACTGAATCAAGATTAGTAGTATCGAATTGAGGACTATTTGCCATCATAAGAAACATTGTTGGAACACCAATTACAATAGTACTCCGTTGACCATCAATAACTCTCAGTGTTTCTTCAGGATTAAAATCTCCCATCAATATTGTTTTTGCACCGAGATGATAAAAGGGTACTAATAATACATTCCATCCCCCTGTATGAAATAATGGAAAGAGAAGAGGTTGTATATCTTCTGAATTTAAACTCCATGAAAGTATCGTATTTACAGAATTCCAAAATATAAGTCTGTGAGAAAGCACTGCACCCTTTGGCAAACCTGTCGTTCCACCTGTAAATAATATAAGATGGGGATCTTCAAAATTAATAAGTGGCTTTTCAATTCCTAATTTTAAGGCTTTATTCATTAATTGTCGAGTTGTTGGATCGTTTTGTACAGATTTTTCTCCCATTACTATATTTTTTTCTATGAGATTTTTATTCTTTATATCTATTACTTGAGATTCCAGTCTTGGTTCATAAAAAAATATTGATGGTCCTGTCTTTTTTATTAAATATTCCAATTCTTGAATAGATAGTCTTACATTAAAAGGGACAAGGATAGCTCCAATTTTTCCAGTTGCTAAGAATAAGTCTATACATTCAATTCTATTAGTTGAGAACATACCAACACGATCTCCTTTAGAGATTCCGTAGTCTAATAAAATCCGAGCCAATTTATTTGCTCGGATATCAAGCTCTTTATAAGTATAAGTTTTTTTCTCTAAATTATCAAAAATGGCATGTTGATTTGGTGTTAAACTCGCACGACGCCCTGACCAGTCTCCAATCCATGAGAACTCTTCTGATATTGAAAACTCTCCTGCTTTAAACATTGTAGTAATCACCTATATAGCTTTTGTTATTTTCATTTTTTTAATAATAATCATTTCATATATTTAACTTGAATCAATTTAAAGTTTTAAGAATCTAGTTTAAATCTGTTATAAACATAAAAAAAAACTCTCTATTTGGATAGAGTATTGAATTCTTCTTTAGCGAATCCCCATGAATTTAAGATTTCCTCAGCTTCATTGATAATATTTCTGATTAAATTCTTCAAAGGAATTATCTTCCTTTGAAATCCTATTGCCGAGGATGGTACTCTCGTAGGGCCAAGTGTTAGGTGATAAAGCTTTCTATGATAATCTTCGGAGAAAATATCAGTATTCAACCAATCTTCTTTCATTTGAGGTAGAAGTGGACTTTCTTCTGTTGTTAATATAGCCGTTCCTAAGCAAACCGCCTCAGCACCCATAGCTAAAGCACCAAGAAAACCTCGACCATCACCGATTCCTCCTGCTGCAATTACTGGAATATTTAATAGCTTTTTTGCCATGGTTAGATTTACTAAGGTTGTATGTTGGTATGGATTTTTGAAACCTGCTGCTTCCATACCGATTAATGTAATCGCATCTGCTCCTACCTTCTCTGCTGATAAGGCATGTCTCATTAATGCACATTTATGAAACCAATAGCACCCTGTTTCATGGATCCTTTCTCCGAGAAAAGTTGCCTGATATGCTGACGTGGTAAAAATATTCACACCTTCATTTAATGCAACCTCTAAATATCTTAGATAATCCTCATTTGTGATATTAGCGTTACTAAATCCAATACCTGTAGGAATAACTGTCAGATTGACTCCAAAAGGTTTATCAGTTAGTTCTTGCATTTTCTGTAATTTTTTCTTAAAATTACTGAGCTCATAATTCAAAGCAGTTACGATTCCAAGACCGCCTGCGTTAGAAAAAGATGCCGCAAATTCTATTACCCCTAATCTAGCAAATGCCGCCATGATGAGAGGATATCTCGTCCGTGTTATTTTGGTTATGTGAGTTTTCCAATTCATATTGATACAATTTTTCTAGTGATTTTTTAAGGTTTGGGTTAATCTAAAAAGAGTCTTTTAAGCAAAATTTGACCTTCTAATTATAAAAAAGTATCTAATGTCTTTTGAGTTTTAATGAAATTTATTAATTTACTACTCTGCTTCCAATATTTATAATCAACCATGAATCCTTCTGCCATGGTTTTCACGGCATCGTTAAAGTTATCCAGAATGGTTGGTTGGCTAGTCCACATAGCATTATTGACCGTTTCTCTTATTACCCACACTCCTAGAGGTACAACATATCCACCAGAAACTTCTCTGAATATCAGAACTCTTGCTTGTCTTTTGATTTTATAAAGATATTCACATACCGATTTTCTTGCAGCATAATAAGCACCTGTGATATTGCTTGCATAAGATTTTCTTCCGCGATAAAACTCAAAATCAGTCATAATCTGAGGTTTTAGATTGCGGGTATTTCCATTAAGAGATATATTCCATAGCGTATTGGGAGCCCATACTTCATTCATTTCATAAATAAACTTACCTGGAAATAAAAGAATTTTGAAATTATTATCAAGATAAGTTGCCTTAAAAATCTGATAATCATTAATTTCTGGGAACTTTTTTATTTCTTTAATTAAAGCTTTTGAAATGATATCATCTACAGCAGTTATTGTCCAACGAGTGGGTACAATTCTACGTTTTTTTTCCTCACCCAGTAATCCGGCTGAAAAGACTCTTTTAATGGTAGATTCAGGTACGTGGCCTTTGAAATAAAGATGCTCTGAGACTGCTTCAGTTGCTTTTAAATCCGTATCAGAAACACAATAATCAACTTGAGGATGTACTTTTGTGTTTTCGGTTATTGTAATTTTCTCAGTCATACCAGAGGGACCCATTGGTAAGGCATGGTTATCCATCATCATGCGTAAATTCATTTTCTCTAATTTCGTTTCTGTATCAACAGGTCTCGCTGCCATTGATAATTCCTGAGAAGTTTCTAAGAGTTTTTTGGTTTTTATTGGAAGTGTGTGTTTTCGGCTTTTCCGACCAATAAAAACATTTGTTTTAAAGTTACTCCTAACTAGACTACTTCTATAACGTATCACTTCTTCCATCCTTTTCCCAAACCACAGTTCTGGAGCATCAAGAATATGGTAATCGGATATATCAAGTCCAATTTCAAACTCTTGATATGGGATTAATGGTCCTAGGTAAACATTTGGATAACTAAAATGGCCTACAAAAAATCCAGGAGGACTCGCACCAAAAATTTCCACGTTTCTCTGAGTTTTGTCGATTTCAAACGGAACCATAGACTTTAAGACAGATTTCTTTAATAAAATAGGACAAGTTTTTTTACCACATAACAACCTTCCACCTTTACAGCGAAGGCATATGTTCTTCTCAGTTGGAGGGCGGACCACTATTTTATCTCAAAAATGAATATTGATAATAATTAAAATTAACACTTTCTATAATAAAAAATGTAGTAGGGTTTAAATTTTTAATATTTATATTTAAGAGATGATTTTTAAAACAAAGTCTATTTTTCAAAATCTCATTTTTTATGATTTTTTACTCTTCCTGACCATAATAAACCATATAAGCTTATAAACACGATGACCATTGCAATTATTTGATAGAATTCAATAGATTCTTTTAAAATGAATATAGCTAAAATCATAGTGATTACAGGAGTAGGTGTGGTAATTGCGCTCGCCACAGACACATCCACATGTTTCACAGCATAAAACCAATTAACGAGTTCTAAATAATATACAATTCCCATAAGGAATCCAAATATTTGAAATTCAAGATTCATTAATCCATCAAGCACGTTATTAATTCCGTTTACAAAAGAGGAAAAACCAAAAAGGAGTATAGAGGATATAAGCACGCGAAAAAATGTAACTTGATTGGGAGTAATTGGAGAGGTATCAAGTGTGTGTTTAATATTTACATGTGCTATACTCCATAAAAAAGGAACAATCAATGCTAATGCAAACCAAGAAGAAAAACCACTAATAAGCCAGCTACCTTCTGTGCCAAGATAATATATACCTAATATCATAATAAAAGTAAAAATAAGCTCACCTGCTTGTTTCTTCTTCTTAAATAATATAAATTCCATAAGAATTGAAAATAATGGATAGGTTTGAATGGCAATTGCAGCGCTAACAGTACCTGCTGTTTCAAACGCAAAGACATAAAAAAATGTTGAAAAAGAAAAAATTATGCCTGTAATTCCCATTACTATAAAAGTTTTTTTTCGAATTTTGGATTTTATTGATTTTTGAAAAATTCCTTGATTTGGTTTACTTATTTCATAAAATAATAATGGTAATGAACAAATTAGTTCCCATAAAGACAAATAAAACGAATAATTTAAGGCATTCAATGCTGAAGGGCGGCTATTTGATATAATGGGTAATATTCCAAGGAAAAACAATGATATAAATGATAAAAGAACCCCAAAGTTTCTATTAGGATAAAAATTTTGAGATATATTGTTATTTGAGGGAAATTTGTGGGTTTGTTTTTGCTTATCTGCCATAATTTATCAAAATCATATTACTTTAAAAATATGGGGTATTTTGGATCCCCTTTATTGATTAACCTCATACCAACTTTTGATATTTTTAATAACATCTTTTAAGATTAGAGAACTGATATTTATATTAAAGAGAAAAAATAAAATATAAGATGTGAGAACATTATGATAATCAATAGTCCTTTTAACGGAACTACTCCCAAAATTCATCAAACAGCTTTTATTGCTCCAGATGTTGTAATCATTGGAGATGTGGAAATAGGAGCTTATACTAATATATGGTTTGGCGCGAAACTTCGTGGAGATTGGGGAAAAATAGTGGTGGGAGAAAATACAAGCATTCAAGAAAATGCTGTGCTGCATTCATATCCTAAAGAAGTTTGTAGAATCGGTAGCAATGTAAGGTTAGCCCATTTAAGTATGTGTCATGGACCTTGTACTGTTGGAGATTATTCATTAGTCGGAATAAATGCTACTGTTTTACAAGGTGCTAAACTTGGCAATGGTTGCATTTTGGCCGCAGGTTCTTTATTACGGAAGGAAACAGACGATTTTTGCCTCTATGTGGGAGTACCAGCGTCTAAAAAGAAAGATAATCTAAGTAGAAAATTCAATGAAGTGAGTTCTAATCTTTACATTGAAAATGGTCAAAAATTTAAAGAGGCTGGTTATAGCCAAAAAGTCCCAAAAGAATACCTGATAATTGAAAAATAAAGAAATTTTTTTACCAAATTTAATTTTAAAAGAATTTTATTCAAAGGATTTCATCAAACTCAAGTTCATTATAAACCATTATTTTTTTCACCATCTCTTTAAAACTATGGAGGATATTTGTATTATCTTTTGAAGATGTTTTCACATAATCGTTTTCATCATGTTTTTGAAGGAACTGTTGAATAATTAGCTTATCAACTCTAAATTGTTTATCTTCCAATTTAGCTAAATCAAGTTTAGTTCCAACTAGTATTTTTGGTCGATCCTGAACTCCGAAATCTACTAGCTTATCATACCACCAATTTAACTTAATAAGACTCTCCATACTTAATAAATCAAAAACTAAGAAAATTCCATGCGCTCCACTAATATAATATTTAAACAGGGTTTTAAACTGCTCTTGTCCCCCAAAATCCCATATTGAGAGCTTAATAGACGCCTCTTCCCCTTTAATTGTGATTGGGATGCTATATGTAAAAAAATCTATTCCAACGGTTAATTTAGTATTTAAATCAAAAGTATTAAAACATAATCTTCGAGCAATACACGTTTTTCCTACGCCTCCACTGCCAATAAGGCAAATTTTGAAGACATATCTTGTCTTATTATCTTCTTCAGTTATAAAGATCACACCCTAGCAGATTTACATGTATTTTTTAAATGTTTAGAATATTTTTACTCTTTTATCTATAATAATTTAATAATTATAATGAATCAATAAAAATTAATTCTTTTTCAATGTTTTTATATTGAATTAAAAAATCAGAACTAAGTATGCGATAATAATTCTATTAGAGCTCGCGGTATTTCTTTATAGTCATTAACAGCGTAAAATTTTCCACGTCCAGCTTTAGCAATTTCTTGACACGTAAAAATTCCTTGAACAGCATCATTTTCAGCAGGCATTCCAATAACATGCAGTTTAGGAAATTTTTTTGCTAAAATAACAGGATCATCTCCACGATTATAGTTACCATCAGTAATTAAAATACCAAAACGGCTTTTTCTGTTTTCTTTTATTTTGTTTAATTCTTTTAATCCTTTTTCTAATCCAATAAAAATATTAGTAAACCCTACAGCCTCAGAATCTAAAATGTCATCAATAATAGAATTTATAGGCTTTTTCTGATTAATTTTTTTCATTACCATTGCGGTCGAATTAAATAATATAATAGCATAATCTTCTTTTTCCATATTATAAGCCAAAACTGAAGTTGTAAGAGCAGCATTTAGCAGTAAACGTCCATACATACTTCCACTGGTATCTAAAATCAACACTACTTTTCTCTTTTGACGCTTTCTTTCAATTCCATAGATATCTTTATAATTTATACTTCTTTTATAAATTTTTAGAGGGTTATGTTGGATTGTCTCATCCATACTAAATTCTGGCATACCGATTTGATAATAGGGAACAGTTTTTTTAAATTGGCCTCTAATTCCCCTGCTTGTTATTTTTAAAGATAATTTTAAAATACTTTGACGTGCTAAACGTCTAAAGACTGATTTATATTTTTCAGAAATAGGACGCCTTACAAAAAAATAGATTTCTGGCATGAATTCTCCAGAATCTTTAGCTTTTTCAGAGAAAAATCTCACTCCTTCTTCGGTGTCTAATGCATCTGTAGCAGCATAAACATTTGCCTTAAGCAGCCCCATAAGAGCTTCAAGATTTTTATATTGGATTGCCAAATATGTTAGTTCTTTAATCTGTTTATAATCTAGGGTATTTGCTAAATGTTTATAATAATCAGGCTTTTTCTTCTTTTTTCTGATAATTTCATATGTTAAAATTTCTTTATCTGGGCGACTTTCAGTAAGTCTAACATGCAATCTTTTCTCAATCTCTTCGGAGTCCTCCTCGGAGAAATCATCGATTATTGAAAATCCGATTTATTTAGTACTGCTAAGACTATATTTGTGATTATTTCTTTTTTGGATTGAGTTAGGCCATCTTCAAGCTCAATTTTATTATGTAATGCCATTACAGCAGCTTCAACCCAATTTTTAGTACTATTATTGTTATCGTATTGATTAATTAATATAGCTAAATCTATTGCACCCCTTATTGAACTTCCTCTTCGGATAGAAGTACTTTCTCTAGTAATTTGGATAATATTTTGTGAAATTTTTGCTATCTTATCCCCATTCCCATTATCTAAGTTTGCTTCTTGCTTAATAATTAGAATTTCTTCTTCAGGAATTTGATAACTAAGCTTGATCCATATAAATCTATCGATTAAAGCTTCTCCTAATACAGTAACTCCAACATGAGCACTAGGATTTTGAGTAGCTACAACAAAAAAGTCTTTATGAGCTCTTATAGTTTTTAATTTAGGTATTTCAAGTATCCTTTCATCTAATGAAGTTAATAAAGAATTTTGAGTGCTTTCTGGCATCCTGTTTATTTCGTTTATGAATAGGCACCCCCCATTCAACATAGCTAGAGCTAATGGACCATATTTGTAAGAATCTTCTATATATCCTTGTGAAATTACGAGAGGAGGATCAAAATACCCAACAAGATTATGAGGTAATAATTCTTCACTACAATCAACACGATAGAAACCAGCATCGAAAAATGATGCTATAGCTTTTGCTATAGTTGTTTTTCCGACGCCAACTTCACCTTCAATTAATATATTTTTGCCTACTGAATGTGCTAAAACAATTTGTCTTAATTCTTCGGTTCTACCAATTACCTTATATTTATTTTGTATTTCTTTCACTGTTCTGGTTATATCAACCATATATATAAGAATTAATCATTTCTAAAATAATTTTACATTAGAAAACAGGATACCTGATTTATACGATTTGATTTTATTTAAATATTTAAGAATAATCATAAATGTTAGGAAAAAATTTCAAAGAATGGTAGATTTTTATTGAAACTCAAAATAAAATAAAAGAAAAATTTACTAGGCGCTATCCCTGCTTTTTTATTTATATTATCATTATAATTCTTTTTTATGTTTGCCTCCTTCTTCCTTTATTGATTGTAAATCTTTCAATTTTCAATTTAATCTCAATCAATAGCGGATTTGCAATATTAGTCTCGATCGGTTTATTAATTTATTATACTGAGCATAGATGGTACAAGAAAGATACGAGCAAGAGTATTACAGAATATACACCGGGAAGAGTTGAAATTACTGAAAGTGTGAAAGGTGGAAGAAATTCATTATTAATAGTAATTTTTTGTGCTCTTGGTTTTTGGATTTTTGTAACTGTAGTCTTAATCATGTTTTATGAAGGAATTGAAAAATATTTAATCCTAATAATTATTTGGATAATTAATGGTCCCTTTTTCTTTATAATATACAGAAAATTCCTTAAGGGTACTTCGGGATTAAGACAATTTATAATTACAGATAGTTTTATCAAAATACTAGTGCCTCCTAAACGCCAATTTCAGGTATATTGGACTGATATTGACAAGATTGAACTAAAATTAAAACGATATATGAGGTATGGGCGCAAATTTGGGAGGAAATATATTTTTATTCATCAACTAAATTTCATTGGTAAGGTCTACAACCAATCATTTGAGATTTTAGATGGGAGGGATTTTAGTAAGAAAATTAATGAGGTTTTCGAAATCCTTGAAAATTATGCAATTAAAATGAATAAAGAATTCAATAGGCTGTAAGAGAAATTATAAAAAAAATAAAAAAGGGTTTAATCTATAGATAGTTTGGTTTGAATTTCTTTTTCTACCTCCATTATCACAATAGCATTCGTTCGTTTCCATAGTTTCAATGAGATTATACCGATCGAAATCAGAAGGCTTGGATAAATTATAATTTCTAACAAAGAAGGATTCGCATTATAACCAAATAAAGCTTTTAATAGAGATCCTATTATTTCAAGCCATTCAGGTGTAGCTGGATTGCCATCAGGGAAGCTCTCAGGAAGAATATGTTTGATGTTCCACACTTCTCCTATTATAGGATTAACGACACCTGCTTCAATTAATTCATGAATACCAAAAGTAATTAATCCGGCTGCGAATAATATTAACATCAGGTTTGTGATTTTGAAGAATTTTGTTAAATCAATCGTTCTAATGCCATAAAATGTTAAAATTCCGATAACAATTGCTATTCCTAAACCAATTGTAGCCCCTATTATACTAGATGCTTGCGTAATGGAACCTATTGAGGTTGTACCTGTTAATAGAAGAACTAATTCTATTCCCTCGCGGATAATAATTACAAATGTTAAAATTGAAATTGAAAAAATCTTCTGCGTCTCAATTGACTGTTCCACTTTTTCCTCCAGATGAGCCCTCATTTTTGGACCCTCTTTACTTACCCATAACACTAAAGTCACAATAAAAATCCCTGAGATTATAAAGGTAATTCCTTCAAAAAGTTCTTCTAAAATACCGGAAAAACCTCCAAATGTAATAGAAAAAATTATTGCAAACAATATACTAGAAAGTATTGCTAAAATCGCGCCAATATATACATATCTATTATATTTTCTTTGGTTTGTCTTTTTGAGGTATACTAAAATTATAACAACCACTAAAGTTGCTTCTAATCCTTCTCTAAATGCTAAAAAGATTGGTGTTATTAAATCAATAAACGTTGCCATAGTTGACACTTTAAATAGCTTTTCTATTTGAGTTAAGCTAATGATCACATTTAGTCTTTTTAATTATATATCAAAAAAAAATAGTATTTTTTAGTTATACCTAATAAGTGAGATTTTTCTTCAAAATTATGATTGTAAATGTAAATGTTTCCAATTTTTGAGATATATTTAAATATATCTTAGCTCCTTAGCAATAATAATAATTAAAAAAACAATTTTCTTTATGGAAAAAGTTTTACAATAACTTTTTCTCCCTTTTTTAATCCTTCTTGATGTGGAGGAATCTCAACTATTCCATCGGATTCAGTAAGGGAACTTATTACGCCAGATCCCTTTAATTTAACGGGAATAGCGATAAAATTATCAAATTGTTTTTCAATCTTCACTCTCAAATAATGGAGATATCCAAGACCAGAAACAGGAACATCTTTGTTAATAGCTGCAATTATCTCTATTCTGGGGTCAATAATAGAACATCCTAACATTTTTCGAAGAGTAGGGCCTACAATTCTTAAGAAAGCTACATATGCTGCAACAGGAGTACCAGGTAAACAAAAGATTAAAGTTTTATTTAAATGACCAATTAAGGCCGGTGCTCCCGGTCTCATAGCTATACCATGTGTTAGTACCAGACCAGATTCGTTAATAATCTCTGGTAAATAATCTTTAGTACCAACAGAAGTACCTCCAGTAAAAATTATAATCTGAGAATCTTCTACAGCTTCGAATAACTTTCTTTTAATAGCCTCTTTATCATCTTCAACAGTTTCACCTGTTAAAACCATTCCGCCATATTGAGTCGTTAAAGCAGTTATCATTGAAGTATTAGAATTATAGATTTTCCCAGGTTTTAGAGGTTCTCCTGGTTCAACTAATTCATCTCCAGAAGAGAAAATACTTACTTTAGTTTTTATCCTTACTTTTATTTTCTGAAATCCTAAAGATGTTAAAAGAGCAATATGTTCAGCTTTTAAGTCGATCCCACCATTCAGTACAAGTGTTCCTTTCTTGATATCTTCTCCTTTTCTTGCTATATTTTTTCCAGGAACTAGAGAAGTATAAAGACTTATTAAATTGTTATCAATTTCTGTGTCTTCTATTTTTATAACTGCGTCTGATCCTTCTGGTAACGGCGCTCCTGTTGAAATCTTGATCCCTTCACCCTCATTAATTTTAAGACCTGGGAATTCACCAATTTCGATTGTTCCAACAAGTTTAATCTTTTTCGGATTTTTAGGAGATGCGCCAAATGAATCTTCAGCTTTAATAGCATATCCATCCATCGCTGAGCGATCAAAAGGAGGAATGTCCATTTCAGATTTGATATCTTCAGCTAATATTCTATTAAGTGCATTTAAAATCTCAACTTCTTCAATTGGATTTATTTGTAGTTTTGAAAATAATTTTTCCATAGCATGATCTAACGGTGTTAGCTTTGAAAATCCAATTTTTCGAAGTTTTTCCAAAGGAACTCACTCTTCTTTATTAATTAAGTATACAATATGTCCCAATTCGGGGACTATTATATGCTGTAAAGCTAACCTCACAGCATTGGGAGACCCTGGGAGTAAAAAAACCACCTTATTTTTTGTTTTACTCGTTAAAATACCAGCAGTTGCCCTTGATAACATAGCTGATGTACCAATTTCATTGTATGAAAGGGATCTAAAAAGTTCACCAAAACCATCAAACTTTTTTTCCAGTCGAGGTTCCAGAGTTTCGTATGTGATATCCTTTTGGGATAGCCCTGTCCCGCCGCTAAAGATGATTGAATCAATAGTATCATCTTTCATTACTTTTATTAATATATTATTTATATGTTCCTCAGAATCGGGTACAATACTAGTAAAAACCAATGAAATTGATGGATTATCCTTCAGTACTCGTTTTACTCTAGGAATTGTTTTGTCTGAACTTCTTATTCCAGATTTTATCTCATTAAATCGACTTGTACTTACTATTATTAAAGCTAAGTTTATTTTTTTAGGTGCTTTATGTTTATGTTCTTCGTGTACTTCTATTTTTTTTTTCATTTTATTTAACCATTATATATTCAAATATTATAGTTTAGAAGAAATAGACTCTTCTTTTATCTCCTCTTTCAATTATTGATTCTAATTCTTCGATTTCTATATAACCATCAGCATAGAACATGGTACTAATTGCTTCTGAACCTGTTTTAATGGGAAAAATTTTACTTTGTCCATCTTCTTCTTGAATTTTTACCGTTTTAAACTCATGACGACCAACTGTACTATATATTCTCTCACCAACTTCCATCATTTTTGAGAATTTATCTCTTAAAGGAAATCCAGACATCTTTCTTAAAAATTTATCAATAAATACATAATAGCAACTTAATGCGGAAGTTGGATACCCTGGTAAAATAAAGATTATCTTTTCCTTCAATTTCACAAAAATTATTGGTTTTCCTGGTTTAATTTTAACACCATGTATTAGAATTTCAATATCATTATATTCTTCCAAAACTCTTAATCCAAAATCTCCCTCACCTTTAGATGTGCCACCAGAAAGAATTACGATATTACTATTTTTTAAAGCTTTATCCATTGCATTCTTTAAATCATTATAATCGTCCTTAATAATACCTAGAAATTTCACGCGAGCACCTGTATTCTCAATGGCTTTTTTGAGAACAACTGAATTAACATCATAAATCTTACCAACTTCTAATTCTTTTATATCTTGACTAACGATTTCATTGCCAGTACTCATAAGAGAAACTTTTGGTTGCTTATATACCCAAAATTCCTTAATCCCACAGGATGCAAGGATACCGATTGTTGCTAAATCAATTAAGACAATCTTTTTAACAATAATTTCGCCTTTTTTTATATCGTGGCCTATCTCAATAACATGAGTTCCTGGGGTCACTGCTTTAGAAATTAGAACTTTATTATCATCAACTTCTGCGAATTCAACCATTACCACTCCATTTGAGTTTTTAGGAACAGCTGCTCCTGTCGCTACATATGAACACTGATTATTATTTAACTTTTTTTGTGGAATATCTCCAGCTTGAATTGTTTCTATTAATTCAAGTTCAATTAAATTATCTTCGTCGGCGCCAAAGGTATCCTCCGCAATTACAGCATATCCATCCATTCGAGATTTTCTAAAATGTGGAACATCAATATTGCTAGTTATATCTCTAGAAATAACTCTATTGAAAGATTCTTCTATATTGACTAATTCTTCCTCTGTTGTTATCTTCTGTATTGATTCCAGTATATTCCTGAATTCTTCTACACTAATAGTTTTGAGAAATTTCATTGAAAAATCGATTTTTATTTGAGTTTAATATATTCAAAATTTATTATTTAATCTTCTATAGACCATTTTTAATGAATCCATTCTGAAGTTCCATCATCGAATTCTTCTCTCTTCCATACAGCAATTTCTTTTTTGTACATTTCCACAGCCTTACTAATTACATCAAATCCTTCTTTTCTATGGGCAGATGCTACAACAACATAAACTAGATCTTCAGAAAGATCAAATTCTCCTTTTAAGTGAATAATTTTAATATCAATAATTCCATTTTCTTGTTTCAATGTTTCACATATTTTCATTATACTTTTATTTGCTAATTCATCATAAGCATCAATTTTCATTTTTATTACCAGTTTGCCATTAATTGAGCTATCTCTAACAATCCCAGTAAATGTGTGAATAGATCCCGCCTTTTTTATTTTAGGATTTGCTTTTATAGATCCAATGATGTTCTCTAATTCAATTTCTCCTTTATTATAAATACCAGATTTAATATTATCTTTATTAGGATGCATTTCCATTTAACCTCCTGAGACAGGTAATAAGAAGGCTATTGTATCTCCATCCTTCAAATTAATTCTTAACGGATTTTTTTCATGAATAGCTTGATTATTAATTATTATTGAAATTAAATTGTGAATCTTTTGAGTCTTCTCATCCCATATTAAATGTTGAAGAGGTTCATACTTCTTTAATAATAAATCTAATAAATCTCCCATGTTATCGTTTATTTCAAATTTTTCTTTTTCCTTAGAGGTAATATCCTTAAACTCAGCAAAGTATAGAACTTCTACAATCATTTTTTTCTATTTTTAGTATAATTCAATAATAAGGTTCGCGGGAATCTACAACTTGTTTAACAATTTGTTCGTATTTTGATAATGAATGATGATTATGGAGAGCTTCTTTAATATTTTTTCCAAGATCAGATCGATATAAACATCCAAAGAGATTTCCGTCGCATCCTACTCTCAGCTTGGTACAGCCCATGCAAAACTCGTGACTAGGTGTGATGGTTTCGATAATCGCGGAATTAGGCAATTTGAGTATTTTTCGATTTTGCATGGAACCTCTCACAATAATTTCCTCTGCTCTTGATTCAAGTTCTTCTATAATTGGTTTAACATCTAAATGGTGCTTCTTATAAAAATCGCCATTCCCTCCTATTGCGTCTGAAACTTCATGTAGCTCAATTAATTGAAGAATATAACCATTTTTTCCACAAAATTCAATCATAGTGTCTAATTCATTATCATTGATCCCTTTCATTAAAACAAAATTCAATTTTATGGGATTGAATCCTACTTCTTTTGCCTTTTCTAAACCTTTTAATACTTTTTCTAAGGAATCTGAATTATATATTTTATTATATACGTCTGGTTTAAGAGAAGCCAAAGAAATGTTTATTCTATTTAAACCAGCTTTATACAGTTCTTCAGCTTTTTCATATAGTAGGAGTCCATTAGTAGTCATAGAAATATCTTTATATAAATATAAATCAGATACATTCTTTATTATTTGTATAATCTCTTCTCGACATAAGGGTTCTCCACCTGTGAATTTAATCCTAGTTATCTTCAATATTTCAGCTAATATCTTGCATAATTTAGTTATTTCATCTACTGTTAATTCTGAAGTTTTAGGTATAAATCCTTCTTGATCACAGTAAATGCAATTATAATTACAATTGGATGTAATAGAAAATCTAATGTGCTTAATTTCTCTATTGGATTTATCTTTCATATTTCAATCTCTTTGTTCTTTGATTTTCTCTTCAACTTTTATA
>CP070805.1:1179147-1189598 GCA_020343655.1 Promethearchaeota archaeon
CCACACAACAACCTGATTTTGTAGCTGAATTTTTAAAAAAATGTAAGGAAAATGGAATATCGACTGCTATAGATACATGTGGATATGCATCTAAAACTGTTTATAAGCAGATTTTACCTCATGTCGATTTAGTACTTTTAGATTTAAAACATATAGACTCTGATAAGCATAATGAATATACAGGAGTTCCTAATGAAGTAATATTAGAAAATGCCATTTGGATTTCTAAAAATTTAAAAAAAAATGGAAAAAGAATGTGGATTAGGACTCCAATTATCCCTCATTATACTGCCACTGATGAAAATATTAGAGGATTAGGGGAATTCATTGTAAATAAATTAGAAAATTTCCCTGAAAGATGGGATCTTCTTTCCTTTAATAATCTTTGTATCTCAAAATATGAGAGATTAGATATGGAATGGGTTTTAAAGGACGAGCCTTTAATGAATAATAGAGAAATGGAATATTTTTTCAAAATTGCAGAATCCACAGGTGTTAAAAATCCTCATTGGTCTGGACTAACAAAGAGAATAGATAATGATGAAAAAGGTACTAAAGAAATTAAAGAATCAAAATTACCATCTTGTTGATTATATAATTGAAAATCTATATCAATGAAAAAAATAAATGAATGAATTATGAGTGAAAGTAATAATAACTTTGGTTGGAGATCTGAATTTTCAGATGAGCTTATTGAATTCACCCAACCCGATATTATGGCAAAATTAATTTCAACAATAGATTCGCGTGGTTGGCCACATATTACGATGATTACATCAAATCGGGCAATAAGTAAAGATCAAATTGTATGGGGACAATTTTTTGCAGGTACTAGTAAGGAAAATGTGCAGAAAAATCCAAAACAAGGAATTTTTTATATGAATACTGAGCCTCCATTCAAGTTCATCCAAGTAAAAGCTGATTTTACTCATACGAAATCTGAAGGAGAAGACCTTAAATATTTCAATCAAACAGAATTAATGCGTTATTTTACAGTTGTCAACGTGTATAAAGTCTTTTATAATAAGGTAATTGCTGTAACTCCTATTAGAGATTTACCCCCTGGTAGTGTACCAAAAAAAATTATTAGGACTATTACTAAAGAGGCAAAAACCAATCTAGAAGAGAAGCGTTTAAATGTCATAGGATATAAGCTATTTACAGATAAAATTGGTGTAAGAGCAATATCATATATCGATCCTTCTGATGGATATCCTGTAATTATTCCACATCTTCAACTAAATGCTGTTGATCACAATAGGCTCTATTTCCCATTGACAGCATTAAAGGAAGATTTTTTAAAGATTCCCGCTAATTCAAAAGTAGCTGTTATTGGTGCTAATTTCGATATGGCAAGCCAAGTAGTGAAGGGAACATTTACAGGTATTCAAAAACTCGAAAATACTGAGTATGGATTAATAGATATTGAAGAAATCTATAATAGTTCTCCCCCTATTACAGGTAAAATTTACCCTGAAATTGAAACTAGACCTAAGGTTAATAAATTTACACTTTAAATTTTTTTCTCAATTATAGAAGAATTTAAACTAGCAAAGGAATAAAATATTGAATATCACGTTATTGAATAAAAATGTTTAACTATCAAGATTTCGGGCTGAAAGAAGATAATTTATATGAAATTATAGCTACTACTTATTCTATTACTGAAGATAGTAAAGAGATTAAGCCTCATGCCTCGTGTATGGGCATTAGAATGATAGAGGGAGAGCAAATACAAATATCACCCTTCTATGGTACGATTACCTATAAAAATCTGAAAGAGCATAGTACAATTGCTATTAATTTCATCGATGATATTTATTTATATGCTCTAGCAGCTTTAAAAGAACCAGATTCTCCTATTGGATTAACAGATTTTCCTTCGAAATATTATGATTTTAAATATTTAGAATCTCGTGCGATGGATGTGCCTTATATAAAGAAAGCATGGGGATTTTTAATAGGTGAAGTTTCACATGAATTTCAGAAAACTAAAAAAGATGATTTAGGAGAAGTTATTATACCAGTGTTTAAATTAAATGTTATTTTTTCTGAAAAGCTTAAAGAATCTTATAAATTATTTAATAGAGCAGATAATCTAGCTTTAGAAACAATCATTTTAGCAACTAGATTAAAAGTTGCAAACGAGGACCAAAACCAACCTCTATTTCTTAAAATCCAGAAGAAAATAAAGGATCATATAGAAAATATTAAGAGATTTGGTAAAAATAAAAAAGCACTAAAAACAATAGAATTAATAAGTAAATATATTAGTAAATTAAATGATTAATCTTTTTTAAGAATTTTTTCAATAAACATCAGTGGATATTCCAATTCATTAATCCATTCTACTTTTGCAACCACTTGCACTGATTCATACTCGACAATTATTTCAGCTTGGATTATTTTCCCTCCGATTTCATCATAATCAAATTCTGATGCCTTATTTCCAGAAATTTTTTTTCGATCTAAATTAATTTTTACAGATTTTACATAAGGTTGACATGAAATTGCAGCTTCAATTCCTACTTCAATTGAATTAATTATTTTTTCGTCCGAAGTTATAGGTACACCACAAAGAATATGATAAAGAGCTCCTAATTTAATACCTGTCTCAAAACAAGCTCTTTCTCTCTCAGTTACATCAGATGAAAAGTATATTTTTTCTTTAGTTTTTACCATTTAAAATCAATCTAAATATTCAATTTTTGCTCCAGTATTATTAGGTCTACAAATATAGATATGCCCTCCTCCATTTTTTTGATTTTTTTGAACTTCTCTTAATAAAGTCTCCGCCTCTGAATCTGATTCAACAATAGCTACAACACTAGGTCCAAAGGATGACATTCCATAAGCTTTTAATCCATAATCCTCAAAAAAATTTAGTAGATCTTTAACTATCTGATGCTGTAATTCAATCTCAATTTTTTTAAATCCTATATTCTGAATTCTTTTCAATCCTTCTCCAAAGCATATTAAATCATTTTTGATAATACCAGGTAAAATCTTCATTATTACCTGATGTGATACTTCATTTACTTCACTTTTAGGAATCGGGGCATAATTTTGAAAAACACTGATTTCCTCGTCACCATAAGCACCCTTCTTTACATTAGGAATAACAAGCACAAATCTCCAATTTTCAGGTATATTATGTCTAAATATAGTTAAGGCAGGATTAGCTGAAATTGAAGCTGATGATGGCAAAAACGTCTCTTTCTCCTTATCTCTTCCAAAATCATGTCCTCCGTCTAAAATAAATCCACCTGTTTTAAAACCTTTCCATCCAATTCCAGATGTTCCGCCCCTTTCTACTAATTTAGTAAGGTCTTTATGAGTCAAATGATTAAAATTCTTCAATTTCGTTATGGCTGTAGCTATAGCTAAGGATAATTGGGTTTTTGAACCTAATCCTACGTGTGAAGGAAAATACCTTTTAAGATTAAAATGAAAATTTTTATTACTAATATTATGTTCTTTAAATACTTTTGAAGCTATTTCGTTGATAACTTCAATTGATTCTCGATAATATTTATGAGCCTCAATTTTAAATTCTTTAGCATTATTAGAAGCTTCTAAGACTACATTAGGACGGTCTAACATAAGTCCAATTCCGCCATCTACTCTACCAGTGTATCCGTTCTCGTCTATTAATGAAAGATGAATCCGACAGGGGGTTGTTATCCTTAAAGAAGTCATATTTCTCTTTTTTAAAAAAAGAACTTTCAACTATAAATAAGAATTTTCAAAATAATTTAAATGTATTATATACTTTTATTCATAGTTTTTATTGATTTTGAAGGACTTGAGCAATTTGAGCGATTTAGAAGGATTAACCAGGAATTTAATAAAAAAAGGATATTCTGAGCACCAAATTCTTGAAAGAATAATACAAGAATATCATGATTTCAAAGAAATTGATAATTCCTCTGCATTTAAATTTGCTAAAGCAATTTTAGAAGAATGCATAAAAAGTGATATCAATTCTATATCAGAGCCTTTTGTAAAAGAATTATTGGGTATTAATATTGCAAATGTCTCAGTAGGAAAACAAGGTGTTGGATGTAGGGGTGCTGGAGATTTTTTCGTTCATAAATTAATCACTGAATTATCAGAAACAGATTATAAAGCATTTTTATCACCAACATCACTAGACGATGCGGGAGCAGTTCGTATGCATGATATAAAAGGATATGGAAATCAACTATTTAAACTTGAAGATTTAATAGTTGTATCAAAAATGGAAGGAATTCATTCTCGTCTTAGTGATTTCCCATTTATATGTGGCTTTCATGTAACTCGTGCTGCTTTAAGAGATTTATATGTTAAGGGAGCAAAGCCTATTTCGATAATGATTGATATTCATCTAGGAGATGATGCAGATGTTGGTAAATTGTTTGATTTTATAGCGGGAGTAGCAACAATTTCTGATTTAGCTAGGGTGCCAATAACCGCCGGTTCAACTTTAAGAATTGGAGGTGATATGGTGATTGGTAATAGATTAGTTGGGGGAATAAGCGCAGTAGGAGTGTGTAACAGGTTATTAGCAAGGCGAAATATACAGGTTGGAGATAAAATTCTAATGACTGAAGGAGCTGGAGGTGGAACAATTACTACTACTGCAATCTATTCTGGAAATCATGAAATCGCAAAAGAAACAATGAACATTAAATTCCTTGAAGCTTGTGAAATTATCCTAAACTCAGAGTATATTAATGAAATTAGAGCCATGTGTGATGTTACAAATGGAGGATTACGAGGAGATTTGTATGAAATTAACTATGAAGCTAATTGCGGTGTTAATATCTATGAAGAAAAAGTAAGAAGCCTTGTAAATCCAATTGTTTTAAAAATGTTAGAAAATGTTGGAGTTGATTATTTAGGAGTTTCTTTGGATGCACTTTTAATATATTGTTCTGAATCTGTATCAGAAATCATTATTGCTGATCTTAAGCGTAAAAATATTAAATGTAATGAAATAGGTTATGTAGATGATTCAAACCAAGTTTTTCTTAAGTATAAAGACAAAGAAAAAAAAGAGATACTACCAAAATTCAGAGAATCTGCTTACACTAAGATAAAACAAGAGATAGGAGAAGAAAGACCTGAGATGCTTGAGATAATGGAAAGCAATATTGAAAAGGCAGCTTTAGAAGCTTTAAAGAAGCGAAAAAAGATAATTGAATATATTAGAAGGGAGAAAGAAAAGTTTTAAAGATTAATTTAAATTTAAAACTTCATTCATTGAGCCTGATCTAAACCCTTCAATATCAATTGTCACATAGGTAAATCCAAATTCTTTCAATTTATTTTTAATTAATTCCATGTTATTTTTTGTTAAAATATTGGGTAAATCCTTAAGCAGGAATTCAATTCGAGCAAGACTTTCTTCATGTAATCTTACCCTTAATTGCTTTAAATTAAATGAATTTTTAAGATATTTTTCTGCCTCTCTAATCATATTTAACTTTTTTTCATTTATAGTTTGACCATAAGGAATTCGAGATGAAAAGCAAGCCATTGATGGCTTGGATTGAACAGCTAGATCATAAAATTTGCTGATCTCTCTTATTTCATTTTTGTTTATATTAAAATCAATGTAAGGCGTAGATATTTTTAATTCCTTTAAAGCTTGCATTCCTGGCCTATAATCCGAAAGATCATCGGCATTTGAACCATCTAAGATACTATCAAAATTCTTCGAATTTTTAATTTCAAGTATATCATTATATAACCCAGTTTTACAAATATAGCATCTATTTGAAGGATTATATTGAAATTCTTCATCGTTTAAGGGATTTCGTTCAATAATCATATGACTTATTCCATATTTTTTAGCAAATTGAGAAGCTATTTCAATTTCCTCTTCAGGATATAAAATTGAACGTTCAGTTATAAGTAGTGATTCTTCTGCGTATCTTTTTGAAAGAAATGCTAAAAGTGAACTATCTACACCCCCCGAAAAAGCTACTATAATCTTTTTTCCTTTTAAAAAAGATATAAGCTGTTTAAGTTTAAAATTGAGATTCTTTGATAATTCCATAATTATTCTCAATATTTATTTAATAATGTTGAAAATTTAATAATTCTTTAACTCAGATTCTTAAAAAAAAGAAAAAAAAAAAATATTATGATTATTTTTTAGATTAATTAATAAAAATCTGTTTTTAATTTTTGAAGCTTACTTACTTTGTATAAATTCCCTATCATCGAACCTAAAATGGCAATTATGATTCCAATTATTACCCAGAAATAAATAATATAAGCTAAATGACTTGTATTAATTAAATCACTTGTAGTAATTAATCCTCCTGTAAAAAAAGAAATTGGAAATATCTGAGGATTATTTAGAAGTACTAAAAATATTGGGATATAAGCTAAAGAGTAAAGTGCTTCAATTACTAACATTGTCTGCTGTCCAGTGTAATTTCTGACTCCAATTACTAATCGAATCAAGTTAATTAAACCACTTATAACTATTAATAATCCGAAGATCTTTAACCAATCCAAGAATTCTGGAACAAATAGTCCTGGAATTCCAGCAAAAGGTTGCATTATAATGAATAATCCAAATATTATTCCCGCAATAGCACCAAAAATCAATTCTCCAATACTGACTGGCTGTTTTTTCTTCAATTCTCTCTTAATTTTAGCTGCTTCTTTTCTTTCTTCTCTACGTTGTTTTGCTCTTTCTAATCTCTCTTCTCTACGCATTTCCGATTCTAATAATTTTTGTTCTCTTCGTAATTCTGTTACTGCTAATTTTTCTTGTCTAAGTTCTTTAATTTCTGACAATTTTTCTTCTATACGTGCTCGCGCTCCTGTGATCGTTTCTTTTACTTTTTGCTGTGCTTCTTCTAGTTTAATTTTTTTATATTCTTTAGTTTCTTGTAGTCCTTTTTCAGATATATGGAAAGGGAATATTAACGCTAATCGTGAGGGAATTACTCCAAAATCATCAGGTAAAAATCCTTGCATGGAAAAATACACAAACAAAACTGTAATTACAATAGCAGTTATCAAACAGCCAATCCACATACCAGTAAACATACTACCTAAAACTTCCCACCATGGTTTAAAGAAAAATTGAAAAATTGACACAATTATGTTTATTCCAATGACAATTATGAAGAAAAAAAGCATTGATCTAATATAAAAGTCAAAAAGCTCCTCAGTAATATACAATTTTGGTGTACCTCGATTTTTATACAACTTAGCAATGCTTTCAGGAGTTCCAGTTTGGAATAAAGCTTGTTGTATATCAACATCAGAGGGTTCTTGACCTTCTGCAATATTTCTTGCTTCATATAAGATTTGATCTTCCAAATCTTTTAAAACTCTATCAGCGTCTTCTTTTTTTAGTTTCAACCACTCAGGAAGTTTTTTATATACTTGAGTAAGATAATTATTAATCATTTCATTCTCAGAATAACTCATTTTAAATCCTTCAATTTTTTTATTAAAAATGCAAATAATTATTTTTAATTTAAGTTTGTCTTAATAATTTATTAAAACTAATGGGGTCCATTTTTCAATTGCATTAATGATATTATACAGTATAGAAGATGAATTCAAATTTTTTAACTATAAGGAAAAAAAGTGAGAGTTATATTAAACTAAAATTCTACCATTTAAAGTCTGGATTAAAAAATAGCAAAGAATTAAGTTTTTGGAGTGTAATGAACACAATAACATAATACCACGCTAGGCAAGTAAACATTAATATCCATTCAAGGAATTGTCTTGTTAACGGTGCTGGACATAATAAAAATATTATGGAAGCTGTTGATGGACCAATTATCATGAAGTAGCCAACTGTTTTAGGGAATATTCTCCTTCTTAGTACTATCGCTAATCCTGTGAAAAAAGCTCCAAATGCAAATCCGCCAAAGGCAGATGTAGAGAAATAATAATGTAAATCAAATGGAGAACGATCTAAACTAAATACTCCCACAAAAAACATACCGATAACACCAATAAAAAGACACCCAACACCAATATATCCAAATATTCTTCTAAATAAGATAATATAATACTCTCTCTTTGAGTTATCTAATTTATGATTTTGATGTGAACTGTATAATCGATTTAAATTCAAGATTAAAGGGATAATAAAAATAGCGCTAATTATACACGTTAAATCTAAAATAAAAGGAGCTGGTGTATAATAAATAGAACCTAAATCACTTATCCAATTATACCAAAGGTTATAACCTAGAGTGCCAAAATTAATCGCTATTATTAATCCTAATATTAACCCTGGCAAAAACGTAATTAGACTAATATAAATGGAAATTTTAACAATTTTAGGCTCTGTAAGCTTATCATATATTTGTCTTCCGTTTTTTTTCAGTTTTAAAAAAATTGGATTCATGAATTCTATATAAGAATTTTTTTGACTCATATTAATTTATCCTTGTTATTATTTTATTAACATTTCACTAATAATAAATTTATTCTTACCTAGAAACTGAATTCAGATTACTCTTAACCCGTTTTCATTATTAATTTTATAGATTATATCTATTTATTTGTTTACTTTTTGTCTAATTCCGTTTCTTAATATAATAATAAACTTATCACAACTTCTAATAATCAAAGAAAAGAATTAAAAACCTTAAGATTAGAATATAAGTTTATTATAATTTGCCTCAGTGTCATATTTAACCATAAAGGTTTGTCCAACAAGTTCTTGTTGTTCTAATTTCATAAAGATATCTGGATCCGCATCAATATTAGCAAGAGTGCGCTCTCCGCTCTCTAAACGTCCCATTACAACTCCTCTTTCTGGTAGCCCATTTCGATCATAAATTATTGTATATGCTTCTATAATAAGATTTCCATTGGCTTTTTCAACGGGTTCTGGCATGGTTTTTGCTTCAATTCTTTGCTGGATTTCGTAATATTCATTTTCCTGCCATGATTTAGCAGGGGGTTTATTTCCATAGATTCCAAATGACTCTGATGTATTATATCCACCATTTGCTAATATCATTATTTTCATCGTTGGATTATTTTGGATCAGATTAACTGCTGTAACAATTGGATGCATGGCATAGCTACTGAAAGGTCCACCAAAAAAAGAAAGCCCTCCAGTTATAGTCAAATCACGTGGATCATTTTCAGGGATTCCAATTTCTTTCCTGGCAATTTCAACCATACAAGGAAAACAACTATAGAGATCAAACACATCAATTTCTTCAAGTTTGAGACCTGCTTGGTCCAATACTAGCCGTGATCCTTCTCTAATTGCTGGTGAATCATACAATATAGGACGTTGAGATAAATAGAAAATATTTTTAAGATCTATACCTCCCATAGGATATACCCAAATTTCTCGATCAATGCCAAGCTTCTTTGCAATATCTTTGGTTGTCATTACTAATGCCGCAGCTTGATCTACATAAAGATTAGAAACCATTCGCTTAGTATATGGATGGCATATGACGCGATTTTCTAAGCTAGGAGTAATAATTTCTTCAGAACTAAACTGATTCTTTTCCCAAGCATAAGGATTTTCAGAAGCGATGATTGAGAATCGTTCATAGCACTTACCTATATGATCTAAGTGCTCTTTTAAATCTCTACCAGATGCAGCTCTTAAAGCAGTCTCGATTAAAGCGTATGGATATGGAGGAATAGTTAATTTATAATGTCTTTCAAACTGGCTTAAATGAAAATCGATTGCTTTTCGAGCTTTACTTCGGGCATTTGGGGATAATCTTGGCCAATCTAAAGTAATTTCACCCTTGTTGGCACGATACCTGGAATAAGAAGCTTCCCCTCCTGCAATGAGGATTGCATTGCTCTCACCTAAAGAAATAACTTTAGCAGCTTTATTAACTAATAATTGAGGTGTAATTCCACTTATAGGGGCTGTATATCTCTGAGATGGTTTTATTCCAAGAATGTCATTCAGTTTACTTGGAGCATCCTCATAAATCCAACTAGCAATAGTTGACATATATATAGTATCAATGATATCTTGCAATCCCTCGATTCCTGCATTAGAAAGCGCATTTTGACATGCTTCTGCTATTAAATTAAGTGGATCAAGAGGGGTAGCCGCATCTTTTTGTTGAGTGACCTGAGCAGCCCCTACGATGACTGGTGTATTTTTTTGATACATATTTAGAATTGTAAGGTTAAAAAAAACTAGTTAGAAAAAATTGATGAATGTTTAAATCTATTACGAAATAATGCTTTTTTGATTTAAATAGGAAATTTTCTATCAATCTTATTAACGATGTACGAAAATGTTAATCAAAATCGTGTTAAATATAAAAATTTTTTATTTATTTTCCAGCATTCCTAATTATAGGAGAATTTTTAATTGATTTCGACAATTTCCAACTAGACCAAAAAAATCGCAAACTAAAAGTTAATAAGAATCCAGAAAGGGTTAATGTATAAATTAAAAAATGAGGAACCATAATATTTAGAATAAAAAA
>CP070805.1:1189698-1192360 GCA_020343655.1 Promethearchaeota archaeon
TAATTCTGAAATTGGATTATATTAAAAGATTAACATTTTAAATAAAAATATCTATAATAAAATTATCCATATTAAGTGAACAGATGCATTCCTAATAGGTTTAAGAATTTTAAAATGCTTGAGAGAAGTCATTCATTTGCCACACGAGATAAAAACCAAGATGATATCCAGAGAATAATGGAAAATATCTTAGAAAAAAGATTATCGTTATCAACTAATACTAAAAGATTGGGAAAATCATTAATCAGAATAAACTATTTTGATAATAATGTCGATAAAGATGCACAAAAAGGTAATAGAATTACAATATTACAAGAGCCAAAAAATAGAGTATATATTCAAATAAAGGGAAAACTAACTGATACTCAAGTAGAACAATTATGGTATGAGCTCGATAAAAGAATAAATAATTCTCAGAACACTTCACAAATCTATAATCCTACTCCTTCAAAAGCTGAAATAATTCAGGATATTAAAAACCTAATTGATAAAAGAGGTTATATTGTTAAAGATGAAGACGTTCAAGAATTTCTTGAGAATTTTATAAAACAATATGAAAGATTACCTAAAGAAGATGAATATAATTCAATAGTTGAGGGATATATTATAATGGTAAATGAAGAAAAGCCCTTTGATATTGCTGATTCAGTTAATATTAGAAATGAACAAAAAATAGAAAGTTCTGAACTGTATTTAGAACAATCTAAAAGTGATTTATCACTTAACTCTTATGATAGCAATATTTCATTAATGAAGGATAGAATTACGCGAAGAAAATGTCCCAGTTGTGGAAATGATGGACTTATTCATGAAGTGGATGATAAAACAGTAATAATCATGGATTATCCTAAAATTTATGGAAAAAAATACCGCTGCGGACAATGTTCTTATGAGTGGAGGAAGAAATAAATTTCAATTAGACTAAAATTCTTCTCCTAAATGTTAATTGAAAATAGTTTTAAATAGTTTATAATTTAAAATAATGATTAGGCTATTTTGAATTTTTAAATTATTATAGAATTTGATGAATATGGAAGATTATGCTATTATTTATAATCCTATTGCTGGTACAGTGAAAAAAGCTCAAGAAGATATTGAATATGCTTGTCAATGTTTAGACAATTTAAATGTATCATATAAGTTGTTTAAAAGCGAATATGCAGGTCATATATTAGAATTAGCTAATCAACTTGCTAAAGATGGATATCGAGTAATAGGAGCTGGTGGAGATGGTACATGTAATGAAGTATTGCATGGAGTTATAACCTCTAACTCCAACGCGTTATGTGGTTTTATTCCTATGGGTTCAGGGAATGATATTCCTGCAGTTATTGGAGTAATCCCAGATATTAAAAGGGCTTGTGAAATAATTGCGGAAGGTAATTCTAGCAAATCTGATATAGGGTATGCTAAAACTGATGAAGGTGTTGAACGTTACTTTTTAGGAATAGGGAGTCAGGGATTCGATAGTGAAGTAGCAAGAAGAGTTAATGAAGAAGAAGTGAAAAATTATAATATGATGGTCTTTAAAACAGTGATCTCTTGGAAAAATAAAGAAATAATTGTAAAGATGGATAATAATACTTATGAAGACTATGCAAACTTGGTAGCAGTAGGAAATGGTGGATCCTACGGAGGTGGAATGTACATTTGTCAAGGAGCGCGAACAAATGATGGTTTATTTGATATCAGTATTGCAAAAATTGGAAAATTAAAGCTAGTATTACAGTTTAAGAGAATGTATTCAGCCTCATTATTGCCTCACCCTAATGTGAAGGAATATCGGAGTAAAAAAGTTAGAATAGAAATGAAGAATCCTAAAGATGAACCTTATTTAAGTCAAGTTGATGGTGAAATTCTTGGTCCATTACCGGTAACATATGAAACTATAAAAGATGGTTATGAATTTATTCGTCCTGAAATAGATGAAGTAGCAGAAGCGTTCAAAGAAAAATATGGAAGATATTTTTATGAATATTCCCATTAATTTTTTTTTAAAACTAATTTCGAGAAAACTTGATTAATCACTATGCCTGATTGGAATGAAATATTCTCTGAAAAAGGTAAAGTTTTCACAGAACCCCATCCTGAAATAGAAAGGATAGCTAATTTGTTAGAAAAAAAAGGATTTAAACGAGTTTTAGATCTTGGATGTGGAACAGGGCGCCATCTTATTTATCTCTCTAAGAAAGGATTTGAAGTATATGGTTTAGATGCCTCACCTAAGGCTTTAGAGATCGCAAAAGAATGGCTTAATGAAGAAAATGAAAAAGCAGAATTACAATTACATAAAATGGAGCATGAATTTCCTTATGAAAATGACTTTTTTGATGCCATAATCTCAATTCAAGTAATCCATCATAATTTAATGAATGATATAATTTATACCGTTAATGAAATTGAGAGAATCTTAAAACCTAGTGGTGTAATTTATATCACCTTTCCAAGATTAGGAGGAGGATCAAAAATAGATGAGTGGGAATTAAAAGAAATTGAGACCGGTACATTTATTCCACAAATGGGTCCAGAAAAAGGACTTCCTCATCACTTTTTTACCATAGAAGAAATTAATGATGTATTTAGTTCATTCAATTTATTAGAAATCTATGATGATAGAACAAACCATCTAGCAATACTAGGAGTTAAGAAATAGCTAGAATTT
>CP070805.1:1192460-1197948 GCA_020343655.1 Promethearchaeota archaeon
AAAAAAGAATTAATTTTTAAAATTTTTAAAACTTTTTATTTTAAAAACGACTTCGGATTCAATAAAATAGTTCAATAACAGAAAATATAATTTATTTTAATAATAAATCCCAATTCAATTCTTTTTCAACTAATTCTAAGACTTTTTCTATTTCATCTTCTTGTATACTTGGTTTTAACCGTTCTAAATTTCTCATCGTAGTATATGTATCAGAGGGGCTTAGTATAATTGGTATCCCTTTATCATTAGCTACTGTGATTACACTCATATCAGGCTGCATAAAACCTGTTAATATAAGTGCTGAAACATCTTGATCTAAAGCAGCCATAGCTAAATCTGTTCGATCACCTCCTGTAATAAATGCCGCTCTATTTACCTGTCGTAAATATTTTAATGCTGCTTGTGAATTCATAGCACCAATAAGATAATTTTCTACTATATTATTCAAACCTGATGAAGCTTTTTCATTAATTAATTCTCCACCAATTTGTTCTATGATTTCACTCACTCGAGGTGAAAATAACTCTATACTTTTTTCTATTATACCAATTACCGGAATATCATATTTATTTATATGTTCCTCTGTAAGCTCTTTAATTCTTGCGATATAATCATATTCTATATTATTAAATAGAACACCTTTGATACCAATATTCCAGGAATCAAAATAATTTTTAGTAAAAATTAAGTTATCAATACATCGATCTGATGAATCTATAGAAATGTAGATCATTTCATTTATACCAAGAACCTTTGCTATACTTACATCATCTAATCCTACTCTAATATATTTCCTAATACTTGGGTTACCTTCAATGATAATATACTCAATATCTTTAGTAATTTTATCATATGTACTTTTTATCTTCTGTAAAAATTGTTCTCTCCTATTGGCATTAACTAAATCAACATAATATGACTCAGGAACAGATACAGGGGAGATAAAATCATATGGATAATCTTGTGGTATATGGATAATTTTGTGGTAAATGGTTTTTAAAATAAATGCTACATCTGGATCTGCTTTATTAGTAAACGCACTTTGAGGATTACCAATAGGTTTGAAATACGCAAATTTTTTTCCTTCCTTTATTAATTTTTGAATAAAGCCTATCGAAAGAAAGCTTTTTCCAGCACCTTCTCGTAAAGAACTTAAATAAAAACTTTTTACCATTTTCTTCCCTTTTACTTTTTCTATTCTTATTATTAATTTTATTTTTATATAATTATTTTTTTATCTTTTTATTGTAATTTTTATATCCACAGCACTGTAACCTTTTACAAAAGCAAGAAGAGGATTAATATCAAGTTCAACTATCTCTGGAAAGTCATTTACAAGCTGTGAAATTCTAAGCATCACATCGATAATTGCTTCGATGTCTGACGGAGGTTCACCTCTTACACCTTGTAAAAGGCTATAAATTTTTGTATTTTCTATTTGCTGTTTAGCATCTTCTTTAGTATATTTGTAAGCTAAAGAAAATGATACATCTTTCATAAAATTAGCATAGATTCCTCCCGTTCCAAACATGAGTATAGGTCCAAATCCGGGATCTTGTGACATTCCAAATATAATTTCATTAGTTTTTTCTAGGGATTTGAAATCGATCATCTCTTGTACCTCAACTCCATAAATCTTAGCATTTTGAGGTCCAAATCTTTTAGCATTGTTAACTATTTGTACATAAGCTTCAAAAGCGTCTTGTTCTGTTTCAATATTTAACAAAATTCCTCCTACATCAGTTTTATGGATAATATGTGGAGAAACTATCTTCATCACTGATTTTCCAATTTCTGCCTGTAATTTCATAGCTTGTATAGGAGTTTTTGCTAATCTGGATTTAGGTGATTTAATACCATAACAATCAAAAATTTCACTTGTTTCATAGCTTAATAAAACCGTTCTGCCATCTTTTCGAACATTAAAAAAAATCTCTTTTACCCTTTCTTTTTTTACTTTAAATGAAGGAGCATTCAATTCTTCCAATGGTGTACTATTTAAATAATTGCGTCGCTTCGTTAAGGTTTTTAATGAATGAGCAGCTCGATCCGGAAAATGATAACATGGTATATGATTTTGTTTTAAATATTCTCTCCCTTCTGAAATATTTTTTCCTCCTATGAAAGAGCATACAATAGTTTTTGTACCCAAATAATTGGATGAGATATCATAAATAAGCCTTGCAACTTCAGTTGGTTTAGTTTGAGCTTGAGGGGTTACAATAACTAACGCTCCTTCTGTTGTTATATCACCAAGATTTCGCCCTGAATTTAAGCCAAAAACAGTTTTTATTGTAAATTCATATCTTTTTGGAGTTGCATCCCCTACAATATCAATTGGATTAAAAATTGATGCCTCTAAGGGTAATTCTGCTCTTAAAGAATGAAGAATTGGTTCGGAAAACCTCGAAAATTTCAACTTCTCACGTTCAAATGCATCTGTAGCAACAATTCCGGGTCCCCCTGCATTAGTAATTATCGCAAATGAATTTTCTTTTGGTATTGGTTGATAAAGAAAAATTTCTCCATAATCAAATAAATCTTCAATAGTATTAGCTCTAATTACGCCACATTTCTCAAATACTAATTGATAAGCTATATCTGCTCCTGCTAAAGCTCCAGTGTGACTTGAAGCGGCTCTAGCACCCGCTTCGCTTATACCTGATTTTAATATGACAATTGGCTTTTTACGAGTGGCCTTAGGCATTATTTCTAAAAATCTATTTCCATCTTTTATGCTTTCTAAATAACATAAGATAACCTTTGTATTTTCATCATCGGCCAAGTATTCAATGAAATCTATCGCCCCTAAGTCAGCTTTATTACCCAAACTAATATTACATGAAAATCCAAAAGGAAATGTCATACTGTAATCCATCATAGCAGTTAACATAGCACCCGACTGTGATATCATCGCAATCTCTCCTCTTTTAGGAGCTTCTGCTGCAAATGAACCATTATAATTTAGTCCAATAAAACCTAAGCAATTAGGACCTAAAATTCTTAAATTATATTTTTTACTAATACTAATTAGTTCTTCCTCTCTTTCGACTCCTTCTCCTCCAATTTCCTTAAATCCTGCTGAAATGATGATTAATCCTTTTACTCCTTTTTTACCACATTCTTCTGCTGCTTTATTCACTAATTTTCCTGGGATAACAAAAATAGCTATATCAATATCTTCGGGTACATCTAAAACACTTTTATAGCAAGTTAAATCAGAGATTTGATGAGCTTTTGGATTAATTGGAAAAATTTTTCCAGTATAACCTGATTTTATAATATTAGTTAAAACAGTATTGCCTACTTTACCTTCTGATGCACTAGCACCAACCACAGCAATACTTTTGGGATTAAAGAAAAAGGAGATATCGCTATTAGCCATTTTTACAAATAAATGTTAAATATATTCTATGTATAAAATTTTATTAATTAATAACTTTTAAATCTTTCATTGATTAAAAATAAATCTCTAGACGCAAATTTAAAAACAAAATTGTTAAAAATTTTTCAGCCTTTCTTCTTGTATGACAAAGGTTATTATAGTAACTGATAAAGGCGAAATAAATCTAAATTTGTTTGACAATGACGCTCCGATGACAGTGTCAAGTTTCAAATTTCTAGCAAATCAAGGTTTCTATGACGGTATTATATTCCATCGCGTTATTCCAGATTTTATGATTCAGGCGGGATGCCCTATGGGTTTGGGAACAGGAGGACCCAGAAATAAGGGTATTAGTTCCTTTCCTTACCAAGGTCGACAAATTGATTACCCATTTGCTGATGAATTCCAAAGCGGGAGAAAATTTGATAAACCAGGTATTTTAGCAATGGCAAATGCAGGATCAAATACAAATGGTTCTCAAATCTTCATCACTCACGTACCAACTCCATGGCTAAATAACAAGCATACAATATTCGGAGAAGTAGAAAGTGCATCGGATCAAGCTATAGTTGACTCAATCATTCAAGGGGATAAAATTCTTGAAATAAAAATAATTTGAAATAATAAAATTAAGAAGTTAAACTCTTAATTTTCCTTTCTTTTTCATTAAAAGTAAAAAATGAAGTATTTTTGATAATAAAATTTCTATTTTTTAAGCTAAATGAAATTTATGGATCATACTAAAAGTTTATAGATATTATCAATATTAATAAGATAGACTGATAAATTTTTTCTATTGAGATTAGATTAATTGGATATATTGATCATGAGCAAAGATTTGAAAAATTTAATTGATACAGTAGAAAAAGAGACACATACAGAAGCTGAATTAGAAAAAACTATTCACTCTCTAAAGGAAGAAATAAATCGATTGGAGTTTACTATAAAAGAACAGAAGATCCTAATTGAAAATCTCAAAATTCAAATGGAGGATGATCAAATTGAAAAAAGTGAATTACCTGGTGAAATTGATGTTTTGAAAGACATGATAATTTCACAAAGACAAGAGTTAACCCAAAAAGATGATGAGATTGACAAATTACATGAAAAGATTGATGAATTAACTTCAACATATGGTAGTAAAGAAATAAGCAGTTCTGGATTAAGTGATAATCAAGAACTAATTAACGCCCAAAATTTAATTGTCCAATTAACTGATGAGATCGATCAATATAGAAATCAAATAGAATTGTTACAAACTCAAATTGAAGAGATGGAATTAAAACAAGATAAAATTGAAGATCTTGTTGAATTCGCTGAAATGAATGAAGAATTGATAAATATTAAAAGATTGAACTTTCAATTAATGGAAGAAAATGGCTTATTACGTGTAGAAATAGAATCACTAGAAGCTAAATTGCAAAAGCGAATAGAGGAAATAGGTTCAGAAGAATTAGAGGCTGCCAATGAAAAAAATACTATTTTATCATCAGAATTAGAATCACTAAAATCTAGATTAAAAGAATTTCAAGCATTGAATGAGGAAGAATTAAAATTAGCAAATGGAAAAATTGAAATGTTAACATCCGAATTAGAAGAATATGAAGCTCAAGTGAAATTCTTAAAAGAGCAGTTAGGAGAATCCAGTGAACCACCAGTAATTACTACAGAAGATGCATTACATTTTACTGAGATGAGAGAAGAATTAGACGATGTTAAAGCCCAATTAATTAAATCTCAAAATGAAAATAAAGCCCTTAATGAGAAGTTAAACGAATTAAAACAAGAATTATCAATTAAGAAGATTGAAAAAATAGAGATAGGAGAAAATCTTCCGAAAAGGCTTCATCTCTCTCTTTTTTATAGAATATATAATTTTCTAGATGAAAATAAGAAGCTAAAAATAATTGATTCGCTTATTCAGGATTTACAGAGTGATAATAGTGAGACTAAGAGGAATGCTATAAAAATTTTAAGTGTCGTAAAAAATAACAAAGTATATGATGCTTTTCTTGAAATGCTCAACGACAAAGATTGGCTAGTTAGGTATAGTATTATTAAAGCTCTTAGTAATTTCGATAAGAAAGGCGAAGAATTAAAGCC
>CP070805.1:1198048-1210741 GCA_020343655.1 Promethearchaeota archaeon
TTTGCTGCGAGAGCTGCGCATAATGGAATAACTTCTTCTTTTAAAACACCTTCTTGAAAAGCTACTGTTGCCCTTTCTGCTAAAATATCTTTTAGCTCATTAGCATCATAAGAAGGAAAGACAATATGTTCTTCTCCTAGACTTGACAGTATTCTAGGATCCAAATTCTCTCGAAACTTCAATTTATTTGAGATACCAATGATACTCGTTTTACAATTATCTAAATTCTCATTTAATCTTGTTAAATCATAGAGGATTTCATTTCCACCTTTTTTATCAACTAGTATGTCAATTTCATCCAAAACTAAAAAACAAATAGAGCTCGCGACTCTTAAATCTAACAAGCCAAGAAGTTTTTTGAATATGATATCTTTTGGCAAACCTGTAGGTGGAATTTTTTCCCGTTTTGAAATTGTGTTATAAATATGAGCTAAAATACGATAGGGAGTTGAGATAATATTACAGTTAATATAGATCCACCATGGTTTAATTTCTGAGCTCTGTTGCGCTAACTTTTGACTGACATATCTAATAGTTGCCGTCTTCCCCGTACCAGTCATCCCATAACATAGAAAACTTGGAGGAATATTACCTAATAATGCACAAGCAGTTTTTTCAGCAATGTTTTTTATCTGAGAATCACGATGGGGTAGTTCTTCTGGAATATAAGATGATTCTAAAGCGTCCCTATTGCTAAAGATCTTTGGTCCTTTAAGGTAATTCTTGTAAAATTTATCGATATTAAATTGATGATTATTATTATGATTTTTCAACAATTATGACACCATTGCCTCATTTTTTCAATAGAAATATTTGCACTCGAAATTTTTAATTATATGCTATATTTCAACTGCATATTTAAACTTATTTATTAATCTTTAATTTATTAGAGAGATGTTAAAGCTTTAATAGCTAATTTTGAATAATCTTTTCAATAATTTATATTATAATTGTCGGGATTTTAAAAGAATATTATTTATGAAGCAATATTTATTAAGATCTTATTAATAAACCTTTCAATTAAAAAAAGTTTAATTTAATTAAATATTTGTCTAATTATTTATTTTTTTTGCGAGAAAACACTCCTAATAAAAAATTGCCCCCCAATAATAACCCAACTCAAAAAAATCATAAGAAAATTGCTGTTATTTTAGCAATAATATTTGCTAGTTTAATTTTAACAAACTTCCTATTAATATCATTCATTTTCAATTGGGCTGATTGGGTTGCTCTTTTAATATTTAGTCTATTATTTATTGTTCCAGCATATATATCTAATGCTTCCATGGTAATCACTGGTGGAGGTAAACCTATTGATGGAGGAAGATATTTTCGTGATGGTAGGAGAATTTTGGGGGATCATAAAACTTGGAACGGATTAAAGGGACCATTATATATTGGAATTCCAATCTCATTTTGTATTTTCCTCCTTTTTAACATTTTATGGATACCAATCAGTGATATTATTAATGATGCTACAGCTCAAGGACAGTATCTTCTTTATAATGATATTAAAATTTTTGAGTATTACTTTATAGGCGGAGAATTTCCAGTTAATTTTCTTATATTAATTATACGTATTATCCTAGCCTCATATGGAGCAGTATTAGGTGATTTAATTGGATCATTTTTAAAAAGGAGATTTGATATTAAAAGTGGGGCACCTTTCTGGATCGTAGATCAGCTTGATTTCGCCTTAGTAGCATTATTATTTGCTTCAATTCCTGGATTTATTTGGCCAAATCTCTTCATATTACCTGATCCTTTTATTATAATTTTTTTGATAATTTTAACCCCTGCTGTTAGTATAATCGCAAATACAGTAGCCTATATAATCGGTTTAAAAGACGTGCCTTGGTAAAAGTACGTTAGATTAACGTTAAACTTTAAATTTGCATCTAACTTCTAATGGACTATTATTGTTTTCAAAAACAACATATTTTCTAAATAATTCATTTACAGCTCTTATATAATCTCCGTTGCGACCAATCGCAACACCTCTTTCTTTAAAAAATAGAAAGTAAACTGAAATTTTTCTCTTACCAGAATCAGCATCAGATTCTATTTTTATATCATCTATGTTTAGATCAGGGAAAAAACTAAACAATAAGTTTATGAGAATCCTCTCAACTCCTATTATTAAAATCTTTCTACTAGAAATTTCCCTTCTAATAGAATTTAAACATATTTTAGAGGTAAAATAATTTTCCTTTCTAACAAAAAAGAAGATAAATTGGTTAATTATTATAATAAACTCTGGATATATTCCAGCAGTCTTTTGATAAAAATATTGATATAATTTAAGTTCATAATTCGAAAATTTTTTGATAAATGATAACAATTGATAAAGTACTAAATCATCCGTAATCGTATAGAACATACAGTATTATTATTCATAATGAATTTAAACTACTAAGAAATTTATATAATTACAAAAATAATATATCCATCAAGAACTTCTAAATAATTTACTTCTGCAAATAGGTCAATAGGAGATGAAGAAAGTCGGTTATAAGTTTCTAGATCACACTGCTGACGTTTCAGTTGAAATTAGAGGCAGAAATTTAGAAGAGGCTTTTGAACAAACTGTTTATAGTTTAATGGAAACAATTACACCAAATTTAGAATTAATATCTCCTGAAATTGAAAGAGTCATTACAATTGGAGCAGAAGATAAAGAAGCGTTATTATTTGACTTTTTAACTGAATTTCTATATTTATTTGATGTAGATCAATTAGTTTTTAATAATATAGAGATAAAACCTATAAGAAAAGACCAAGAAAAATATTATTTAAAGGCAATTGCTAAAGGAGAAAAATTCAATAGAAATAAACATGAACTTGGTTCTGAAGTTAAAGCTATAACTTACTCATTTATGAATATCGAAGAAAAAAAGAATAAGGTTAAAATAAATATCGTATTTGATATATAATTTAAATGATTATTTAATACCTGAAAAACTTAACCCTTTACTACACCTACAGGTACTAATCTTACTATTTTTTCAATAATTCCAAGATCGTGACTAACTTGAACGACTTGATCTATGTCTTTATAAGCACCAGGAGCCTCTTCAGCAATAACTTTCATCGATGCAGCTCTTATCATGATACCTTGTTTACTTAGATTTTCTTTAATACGTTCACCCCAATATTTCTTTGTAGCTTTAGATCTAGACATAATTCTACCAGAACCATGAGCAGTTGAACCAAATGAAAGATCCATAGCATTTTCCTTTCCTACACAGAGATAAGATGCAGAACCCATCGTTCCTGGGATTAACGCCGGTTGACCTATAGATTTATAGTCAGATGGTAAATCAGGATGTCCTGGTGGAAAGGCCCTTGTTGCTCCTTTTCTATGAACATTTAATTTCATTTTTTTACCATTTATTTCATGTTCTTCAATTTTAAGAATATTATGGCATACCCCATATATCATGTCCAAATCTAATGCATCTAAATCTTTTTTAAAGACGTTTTGGAATGATTCTCTTAACCAATGTGTAATTAATTGGCGATTAGTAAACCCAAAATTAGCTGCACATGCCATCTGCTTTAGGTAATTCTGTGCCTCAGGTTTATCTGCTGGAACACATGCTAATTCTCTATCAGGAACTTTAATATTATATTTTTTCATTGCTTGTTCAATATTACGCAAAGAATCTGTGCATACTTGATGTCCAAGAGCTCTACTACCTGTATGAATCATAACCATAATCTGATTCTTATCGTTTATTCCTAAAGCTTTAGCAATTGTTTGATTATATATTTCATCTACTTTTTGAATTTCAAGAAAATGATTTCCACTTCCCAACGAACCAAGTTGTTTAATAGCACGTTGTTTTGCCTTCTGTGAAACTAAACTTGCATCTGCATTTTTTAAACACCCATTCTCTTCCAAGTGGTTAAGATCTTCCTCAATAGCATAATCATTATCAAACGCCCAATTCACACCATTATTTAAAACTTTATCTAAATCTGAATAACTAATGTTTAATTTCCCTTTTGAACCTAAGCCAGATGGTATGTTATTAAATATAGTATCTAATAGATTTGACAACACACTCTTAACATCTTTGAGAAATAAATTTGTCCTTAACAACCTAACTCCACAATTAATATCATACCCAACACCACCAGGAGAGATCATTCCACTTTCAGCATCTGTTCCAGCAACACCACCAATACAAAAACCATATCCTTGATGAGCATCAGAAAGGGCAATAGCATGTTTCTGGATACCGGGTAAACACGCAACATTACATATTTGATCCAATGTCCGATCCCCCTGAATTTTTTCCAAGATATAATTGTTAGCATAAATTTTTACAGGAACTAGCATCTGAAATTTCTCTATAGTCCCATGAACCCTTGTCATTAAGGTCTTAGGAGGAATCTCGTAGATATTGTCTTCAATTTTATTAACATTCATCTTAACTTAATTAATAAAACAGTTTTCAAAAATATTTTTATTTAATTCAATAATATTTCAAGAAAAAATGAAATCTGCTCATTAAATTAATTTTAAGGTAGGTTCGATGAAAAATAAATAAACCTATAAATTAAATTAAAAATAAGGTATTAAAACACTCAGAATAATTGCACTATTTTATTTCTATAAATGAAAGTAAGCCCAAATCATCTAAACTTCCCATAATTCGCTGTATCTCTGCCTCAGGCCGACCACTCTCCTCTGCAATCTCAGAAATCGTGTGAAATCCATCTGCTAAATGAGCTATTTTATACTCTTTCTTATCTAAAAAACCTTGCGTAATGACTTGTTTGGGTAGTCGCTTTGCAGTCCACTCTGGTCTTACATCCTTAACTTCACGTAAATCCTCCTCTGATAAAACTAAACCTTTCTTCGCAATACGCTTCTGCGATTTTAAAAAATCCTTCTTGAAAATCAATAATATGGGAAGTTTTAATTGGATCTCTGCAACCCGGCCCGTCTTCAATATATCGTCAATAACAGGCTCAAACTCGCGAAAGATACGAATATCACCAGACCATCCCTCAAGTTGATCACCAAATCTGCTAACAAACCCATCAATTATCTCTGTTAAAGCCTTATGGGTAATTTTTGCATCATCATTCTTATCAGCAGCGGCCGTACACAAGACGCCCTCCTTAAAAACAAGGAGAAGATAGAATACTTGCATATCAATCACTTTCAACTCACCACTACCTTTAGAGAATTCAACACTAAAATCCTTTAATGCCGTGAGAAACCCGCTAACTAAATCTTGATTAAATTCAATACTCCCATACTTCCGATGGATTAAGCAGATACCAGTATACTGATGTATGAGGTAAAAATTATGTAAGATGGTAATCACTTTGTATTTATCAATACTTTTTATGAATAATAACAATTTTAATATTTATAATTTCTGTTATAATGGATTTAAAAAAATTAGAAAACTACTTACCTTGATTTTTGTTTTTCAAAAATTCTTTAGTAGAATAATGCAAATCATTTTGGTCATTCTTAATAGTTTCAATACTCTCAATAGCCTTTTCTTTTAATATTTCTCGGGCTTCATCGTTATGTATTGCCGTTTTTGCTAAATCAACAGTTTCCATGAATTTATCATAGGTATTTCCTTTATATCCCATAAACTGCGCGAAGTTATTTGGGTCTAAGATAAAGATATTGCGGTCATGTGGGGCTTGGTAATCGAATTTTGATAAAATAAAGCTAATAAAACGAATTGATCCAATTTAAATCTCCTAAATGGATTATTTAAATTTATTCCATTTTATAATAATAATTGATATCTCCCTGCCCCGTGGTGCCCCCTCCTGAAAATGTATGTGTAGAATGGTCTCAAAATAGAAGAATAGAAAGTATTGATATATCTTATTTTTGATGTTCGCTTATTATCATGTACAATAATAGAAGGCTCACTATGACCGTCTGCACCAGTTCAATAAAATACGAGTTCGGATCACGAAAAATCCTAAAAACCATGATATATAAAGTAATAGATAAATTGATAAGAAATATTATACTTAAAAAAATCTGAGATCTGTTCATATAAGATGAGTAATTTTAATCTTTAATAATTTCATGGAGAGAACAAGTTTTACAAGAAAAAGAGAATCAATAATGGTTAAAAAAGTTGATATTAAGTATTACATTATTTAAAAATACAAATATCAAAAAAAGATTTATAATGAATTATTATATATTTCTTGTAACTGTACCAAATCTCGAAGAAGGTCAGAAAATAGCAAAAATTTTAGTGGAGAACAAACTCGCTGCATGTGTAAACACCATCAAAAATATTTCTTCAATCTATAGATGGAAGGGGAAAATTGTGGAAGATAATGAGCATATATTAATTATCAAAACAATAGAGAACAAAGCAGATTTAATAATACAGAAAATAAGTGAAATTCATTCTTATTCTGAACCAGAATGCATTGGATTTAAGATAGAAAAAGGATCTGAAACTTATTTAAATTGGATTAAAGAAGTTGTTGAATAGAAACGAATTTATTTTTATTAAACTATGTTAAATGATATCTTTCAAATCGATTGGGTATTCGTCGATACTATCATAATTATTTTATTATTCGTATTATTAGTTGGTGTAAGGATATTCAAATCAACTTATCGTTGGCGATTATCTTTTTCAAATGAAGCTTTGGAATGTTATAGCTTTCCAGATGCACATAAAATTGCCAGAAGTCAATTTTTTCAAACAAAAAGATGGACTCTAGTTAGAGATTCCTCTTTAAAAGAAAAATACAGTAAAAGTCTACTAATCTTGATTTTAAGAACAAATCATCATAAACGACTCCTTAGAATCCTAACTGAAGGTTTAGCTAGTAATGGATTCAATATCATTACAGCAAAAATTAAAATCAAACATTATCCAGATTCTAAGATATTGGAAAAGGACATAATTAATGAGATAAAATTTCTTATACCATCTATAATAAACCATTTTAAAGAAAAAGAGTTAATAAAAAATCAAAATTATATTTTGCTCAATCATTCAAAATCAGTCTTTCCCTTCAATGTGATTCTAATGGATAGTAAAAATAAGGGAATGATTTTAATTAATCCAAAAATCAATAACGAAAATCTAGTAAATTTACATAATGTAATAGATAATAATTTCTCAAATAATCATTTTTATACAATTTTTAGTAGAAAATCCTGGTTTATATTTCCTAATAAAAATTTAAAATCTTTATTAAAAGAATTTCCTTCTCAAATTTTAACAGGTTTAAAAGTAATAACTCTAGATAAAGCTAAAAATTTGTTTAAATATTATGAAACGATTGTTTTAGGAATAATAATAGATATTATTGAAAATGAAATATTGAAATCGAAAATTTAAAGTTGATTCATGAAAAAAGAAAAAATTTTAAGAGAACATTATGAGAATGTTATATATTCTGAAGATAAATGGGCTCTCTTAAAAGATAAAAGAAATAATGCAATTAATTTATTAAAAATATTCGCAAAAGAAGGTTTTGATCCATATCTTCACGGAAGCGTTGCCCGTGGAGATGTACATGATACTAGCGATATTGATATTATCTTCCTTCAACAAATACCCTCATTTCAGGTTGAACTAATTTTAAATAAAAATGGTTTTAAAAATTATTTTAGAGAAATTATTATGGCGACTCCCTTAGATTCAATTAAATTTTATATCCATTTGAGTGAATTAGAAAGTATTACTTTACCTTTATCAAAATTAGAGAAGAATGTGTTAGAATTTTATGATTTTGGAGGAAAAGTTAACCTTAACGAATTGAACTCCGATTTAAGAGTATCTGGTATTGATAAGAGACTGGTATTAATCAGACCCACACCCATGGGACATGAAGAAATCTCTATTATCGGTAATGAGGCCATTGCTGCAAAAGATGTAGGGATTAGCATTAATACGCTAAATGAGCGGAAAAAAGTGCTTCTCAGAAGAGAAAAACATGGAAGAACTGGAGTATTTTTGAAAAGACAACTTCAGATAAACGAATCTACTGAAGAAGTCCTTAATAACCTAGCCAAAAAGAAATCCATCATAAGAAAAAAATTGTTTAAAAGATGAACAAAATTAAAATAGTGAAATCAGAGGAAGAAACTTATTATATTAAAGGAAGGAATATACCTAAAGGGTGTAAATATTGCTTAAAAGGAACTAAACTGGTTTTATTTTTAAATGGTATCTGTCAGAAACCTGATCATTGTTCTTGGTATTGCCCAATTTCAGAAGAGAGGAGAGGAAAAAATCTAACATTTGCAAATGAAATAGAAATTAATACTAAAGAAGAATTACTTCAAGAAATTGATATTATTGATGCCAAAGGAATGAGCATTACCGGGGGAGAACCACTTTCAGAGCTAAATTTTGAAAAAACTATTGACTATATTAATTATATTAAATTGAAAAAAGGAAAGAAGTTTCACATTCACTTATATACAAATGGTATTAATTTTAATGAACATAAAGCTGAATTACTTTCTACCGCAGGGTTAGATGAGATAAGATTTCATCCTGCTAAAGAGAATTGGCCTGTTATTAAAAAAGCCTTAAATAAGAAAATGAAAGTAGGTATTGAAGTGCCAGTTATCCCAGGAAAAGAATATATTGAAAATCTTGAGGAACTCATCATTTACTTAAACTCTATCGGTGCAGACTTTATTAATTTAAATGAGTTTGAATACTGCTTTCCTAATAGTCAATCTCTAAAAGAGCGGGATTTCCAATTGAAAAAAGGTTCAATTGCCTCTGTAGTCAATAGTCACGAAACTGCTATTAATCTAATTCGAAAGCTAGGTACAGAAGTTTCAATAAAGATGCATTTTTGCCCAATTAAGGCTAAAGATTATTTTCAATTAAAAAACAGATATATTCGGAGGGCTAAAAATGTTAAATTACCTTATGAAGTAATTACTGAAGAAGGACTTCTAGTATTTGCGCAAATAGAGGGGAAAAAAAAAGATTTAGATAAATTTTATGAAATTTTAATGTCAGATCTAAAAGTTCGTGAAAAATTGATATCATACAATAAAGTAAACATTAAAATACCATACTATATTTCAATTGAAGATAATTTTATATCTCTCTTAGAATATTATAAATTAAAATGCTATATTATCGAAATGCTACCTTTTAGACTAGCAAAATACCAACAAATAACTGAAAAAACTCCAATTAAAGCATTCAAAAAAGAATATGGACTTAATGGAAATTAAAAAGGTTAATTCAAGAGATCTAAAAAAAATTGTAAAACTCGAGCAAAATATTTTTAAAAAGAACGCCATTTCAAAAGATTTAATGGAAAAATTAATCCAAAATAATACTTTCTTTTTAAAGTTGGAAATCGGTAAAATCAGGAAGCAAATAATCGGTTTTATAATAGGTATAAGAGATATAAAGGAAAGAGTCAATATTGTTAATTTTCTTATTAAGCCTAAGTTTCAAAATAAAGGATATGGTTCATATCTACTTCAAAAAGCTATAGAAGAAGTAAAAAAATTAGCAGAAATTAAAAAAATAGTCTTAAATGTCCAAATAAGTAATTCCACTGCTATTAAATTGTATGAAAAATTCAATTTTAAGAGAGATCCAACGATCTTGGAAAATTATTATCAATCTGGAGAAAGTGCTTATTTATATAGACTCTTGATAAACTAAAACTTATAAATAAATTCTATTATAATATCTGTAAATATCAATTTAATTATTTTAGATGAATTTAGAATAAAAGGTGTTGATAAAAAATGGCTCCTGTAGATAAGGAACTTCAAGAGGAAATTAAAAAAGGTGTTACACTCCAAAAAGTTGATGAAGCAGAGTTAAAAAAACGAGAGGAAGAGAAAAAGAAACGTATGGAAGAACTAGAAAAAGTAAAAGAAGCATTAGGAGAAAAATAATAAGTTATACATTTTTATTTGAGTTAATTTTTATCTTTTTTATTTATTTTATTTTAATAGGTTTTTTATTCACCCTAAATTAAATTAAGCTTTTTTTTAATTTTAAATTAATTTTAAATAGCAATAAATTTTTGAGGAGTCTGTTTAAGGATTTGAAAATTCTGGATATTAATCAGAAGCAAGGAGAGATCACAGTTAAGACTGAAAATCTTTACGATTTGTGGACTCTATATAACGTTATTAATGAAGATGATGAAGTTACTGCTCTAACTCAGAGACGAGTTGTTCTTAAGGAGGGAACAAAAGGTGAACGAAAAGTGATGAGATTAAAATTAAAAGTTAAAGATATATCTTTTCATGAATTTTCAAACCGATTACGAATAAAAGGAACTATTTTAGAAGGTCCTGAAGATTATGTCAGCTACGGGACTTACCACACGTTTAATATTGAAATACCTCAAAAATTAACAATTTTTAAAGAAAATTGGTTAAAACACGAATTAAAACGCCTTAAAGAGACCTCTAGATTCGAATCTAACTTTATTATATTAATTATTGCAATTGAAACGGGATTAGCAACAATAGCACTGATCACAAATTTCAGCTATAATAGAATTGCTACAATTAAAAAGAATATACCTGGTAAACGGTATAAACAAACTTATCGGAATAAGGCTTTGGAGGAATTTTTTAGCGATATACAAAAAGTCTTAGTGGAGAATATTAAAAATATAAATGTAGATTTACTCATTTTTTGTGGACCTGGAAATACTAAAGATAATTTCATAAAATTTCTTCGAGAAACACCTAATTTTACATTTAAAGGTAATATTGAAACTTGTCATGCAAGTTCTGGGACAGAAAGTGCTATAAGAGAAACTTTGAAATCAAAAAAGTTGGCAAATCTTAAGAGTAAAATTAAAGTTCTTCAAGAAGCTGAGAAAATCGAAAATATAATGACGCTATTTGCTAATGATGCTGATCTTATTGTTATTGGTCTTGATGAAGTGTCTAGCGCCTCTGAACAAGGTGCGGTAAAACAGCTATTAATTGCAGATGTATTAATAAGAGGAGCCTCAAAAAAAAAGAAGTTAAAAATTGAGGAAATTATAACCAATGTCGAAAATTCTGGCGGAGAAATAAACATTATGAGTACAGAGAATATTACCGGAGAACAGTTAGTAGATTTAGGTTCAATCATAGGAATTTTACGATATAAACTATGAGAAAAAATCATGGTTAATGATATTATTTATGTGGATGAAAAATCAGAAATTCCATTATATGGTGTAGATTTTTTCGGTGTTATCGACAGGGGTACAAATATTATTGAATTAAAACCTTTAACTTTATGCAATTTGAAATGTAAATATTGTTTTGTGAGTGCTGGAGACTATGAGACTAATTTTATTGTTGATCCGAACTACTTACTTAAGAAGATAAGAGATATCATTGAGATTAAAGGACACTATAAGATTGAAATTCATTTTGCACCATATGGAGAAATCTTACTATATCCAAAATTTTTTGATTTAATTGAGGAACTATGGAAAATAGATGGAATTGAAATAATATCAATACAAACAAATGGATTATTACTTAATGAAGAAATAATTAAAAAATTGGAAAAAACTAAAATAACAAGAATTAATATCAGTTTAAATTCATTAAACCAAGAAAAAGCTAATTTCTTATGCGATTGTAAAAATTATGATATCAATAATCTAATGAACAATATCTCACTTCTGTTAAATACTAAAATTGATGTGTTAATTGCCCCTGTCTGGTTTCCAGGAGAGAATGATAAAGACATCGAAGAAATCATCAAGTATGTTCTTCTATTAAGAAAAAAAGGTTATTCTGAAAAAAAAATTCAAATTGGTATTCAAAAATATTTGATATATAAAACAGGTAGAAGATTAAAAAAGATTAGACCAAAAAGTTGGGGTTATTTCTATAACCAATTATCTAGCCTTGAAAAAAAATATAATATTAAATTAAAATTGGGACCACTTGATTTTGGTATTCACAAAAGAAAAACTGTAGCATCCCTGAATTTTAAAAAAAATGATCAAATTAAACTAAAACTTATCTCTCAAGGTCGTTGGAAAAAAGAATATATCGGTAAATTAAATGATAATTTTGGTATAAAAGTACTCTTAAATAAACCGATCAGTTATCCCAAAGAATTAATTGGAAAAGAAATTAGAGTAAAAATTATTAAAGCCAATTATAAAGATAATATTCTAACAGCATCTTTTTCAATATAAACTTGAGTTCTTATATAGTTAGTGGTATTAACATAATAGGCAGAAGGTCGAGCGAGCTTTTTCAATGTTAAAAAAAGAAAGATATTGAATTTGAAATTAAACTTAAAATAATAAATTTATTGAAGTAAGAAATAAAATTATAATGAATGCTTGTCAAATAAAAAATTATCTATAATCCCGAAAATAGATTATAATAAATTTTACGATACTCGAGATGATCAAAAAAAGATGGATAATTATTTATAGCTTGAACCTCCAATAATACTCAATAAAAATATTTATCAGATGGATTTATATTAATTTATGAATTAAAAAAAAAACAAAATAAAGGAGATTTAGAAATTTATGAGCCCAATAATTACACATGAAGATGAATTAATCTTAGCGAAGCAGGAGAAGGAGCTGGTTTCCCAATTTAAAAAATTGGCTAATGCACAGAAAAATCTTATTAGTTCCCAAAAAAAGTATGCGGATAATATTATGAAAGCAAATAATACTCGAGATATGTTAAATCGAACA
>CP070805.1:1210841-1264902 GCA_020343655.1 Promethearchaeota archaeon
CCATTTTGATCTCGTGGAACCTTAAGTAGTTCAGCAAGAACTTTATTATCATGAGGTTTTAATGGTGTAGATAAAACTAACTTATCCGCATCAATGTTTAGGTTGATTTGTGTCAATATATCATGGACTTTAACACTAATCTTACCATTTGTTATATCTACGTCAGGATAATCATTAAATCTAATATAATTAATATTTTCTCTAGCTTTCCAATAAAAAGGTTCTTCGTCTGTTCCAACTCGAATATCTCTGTATAACACAAAAACTTGGGAGTTGGGATAATTTTCTTTCACATAAAGGGCATGTCTAATAGATTCAGAACAGCATATTAATGAACAATAAGTACACCCATTTCCTCCTTCTGGTTGTCTTGATCCAACACAATGGATAAACACAAGTGTCTCTCCATCCTTTAGCTCATTATCCCTTAGTTTTTCTGAGAGTTCTAACTGAGTCATAACTCGTGGATCTTCACCATAATGATACCATCCTTCTGGTTTATATTCATAAGCCCCCGTTGCTACAACAATAACACCAACATTCATCTCCGAAATAGTATTATTAGCTTGGTTTTTCACACTAACTTTGAAATCTCCAATTGACCCCTTAACATCGACTACTTCAGAATTTAAGTGGGTGGCAATGTTTTTCAATGAATTGTATTCTTTGAGTGTCTCATCCAAAAATTCTTTTGAATCAATTCTATCAAAATTAATTTTATATATGAGATTCAATTGACCCCCTAATTTATCTTCTTTCTCAATTAAATGTGTTTTAAAGCCTTTTTTAGCAATTTCCATGGCAGCACTCATACCTGCAATTCCTCCACCAATTACTAACGCTTCTGGAATAACGTCTCCCTTTATTTTCATTTCTTGTTTTAAAAATCTTGCGCGAGCAACACCCATACGTATTAAGTCTTTGGCTTTATCTGTTGCCTTCTCAGGTTCATTCATATGTACCCATGAGTCTAATTCTCGAATACTTACAAAATTAAATAAATATTCATTCAATCCAGCTTCTCTGATGGTTTTTTGGAATAATGGTTCATGAGTTCTTGGAGTACATGCTGCAACTAATACTCGATTTAGGTCTAATTCTTCAATTTTTTCCTTAATAATATCTTGAGTTAGACTCGAACAACTATATTTATTATCCATCGCATATACTACATTTGGAAGTGTCTTGGCATACTCTACCAGTTCAGGAACGTCCATATAACCTCCGATATTAACACCGCAATGACAGATAAATACTCCTATACGTGGTTCATCTCCTTCACGTACAACTCTTAAGGGAGGTAATTCTACTCTTTGTTCTTCTTCACTTAAAGGAACAGCATGTAAAGCAGCTAAAGCAGCAGCTCCACTAGCTTTTGAAACAGAGTTAGCTATATCATCAGGAGATTGACAAGAACCAGTAACATAGATCCCTTCCCTTGTTGATTGTAGATCTTCAATAGAATTTTTTGTCTTGAAAAATCCTAATTCATTTGTTTCTATTCCCAATATTTTCGCTAATTCTTGAGTATCTTTTCTAGGAATAACTGCGCTAGCTAATACAACTAAATCAAAGCGAGCGGTTTCAACCTCAGCTGTATCCAAATTTGCATGTTTTACAAGTAAATCATGAGTGTCTGGATCCTCTCGGATATCTCCTGGGATTCCATGAAAATATTTTAATTTATATTCTTCTTTTGCTCGCTCAATAAATTCTTCTTGATTCTTCCCGATAACACGAGTGTCATTAAAAAAGATAGTGACATTTGTATCAGGAGCATGTTCTCGTGTAACAACACCCTCTTTTGCCATATACATACAGCAAAACTTAGAACAATAGGGACATAAAGCTTCATTACGCGAACCAACGCATCCAATAAAAGCTATCTCATGAGCATGCTTTTCATCTGAAGGACGTAATAATTCACCACCAGTAGGTCCAGAAGCGCTAAGAAGACGTTCATATTGTATAGCCGTAATTACATTAGGATATTCTCCATAGTGATAACGGACTAGAGGTGTTGGATCCAGAATATCTATGCCTGTAGCGACTATAATTGATGCAACACTGTATTCTACAACTTCATCTTTCATTTCAAAATCAATTGCTCCTGCTTCACATTCCTTTTCACATAATCGACATGCATTTTTTGTTAAAAATAGGCACTTCTCTGAATCAATTATCGCCTTTCTTGGAACTGCTTGAGGAAAAGGAATGTATATAGCAGTACGATTACCCATAGTTTCTTCAAACTCCGAAGGAATTTTTTTCATAGGGCATTTTTCGGAACATGCCCCGCAACCAGTACAGTTATCCCAATCAACATACTTTGATTTTTTTAATACCTTTACCTTAAAGTTTCCTACGTCACCAGATACTTCTTGAATTTCCGAATAGGTAAGGAGTTCCACATTAGGATGTCGAGCAACTTCAACCATTTTAGGAGCGAGTATACAAATTGAACAGTCTAAAGTAGGGAATGTCTTATCTAATTGCGCCATTCGGCCTCCAACAGAAGGTGTTTTTTCAACTAAAATTACTTTATAGCCTTGTTCACCCAAAGATAACGCTGCCTCGATCCCAGAAATTCCGCCACCAATTATCATTATATTACTATTCATAACTTTTCCATTTCCTTCAATCTTTCATTTAGATTTTGTTAAAATATATTAATTTGTTAGAAATATTCAATCGCATTTGAAAATTGCTTTTAATTTTGATAAGATTATCATATATTTTTAAGTGACTATCTCTGACAAAATTCTATATAAAAATTATGATCTAATTTCGAGCTTTTTATGGATGGATTTGTTCAGAAAAAGTTAATCGTTGATCATGTTTTTCTGAGAATTATTGATTTTCTCCATTTTCTCTTAAGTATATAAATTCTAAAAAAATTACTTATTCCGTACAAAAAAATATTTCCTTTAATTGAGATTCTCTTAAAAAATGTATATTTTCTTATCTAAGATTTTAAAAATCAAGGGAAAATTAGTTAATTATATTTCATGTTATCTTTCTTAATTCTTTACGAAAACTTGAAATGAAAAAGAAGATTCTAATATTTAAACTACAAACTTACTATTAAAAATATTATTGAGAAAATAATTAATATAATATCTAAGTATATTATACCTTTAAATATCTGAAAAAAAAAGTTAATTCAAGTTTCAATTGCATTATTAGATTTGGTGATATCAAATTAAAATCGTTGTCACAGGGCCCTTACAATCGGGAAAGTCAAGTTATATTCGTTATCTTGATGATAATGCGTTGAATGTAGAAGCGAAAGGAAAAGATCAGAAGTTTTACACAGTTGCAATGGATTTAGGAAGTGTCAAGTTAAATGGATTCGATATTTTTTTGTTTGGAACCCCGGGTCTTTTAAGATTTTCAGTAATGAGAGGTATTTGTACCAGCGGTTCCGATGGTGTAATTTTTATATTTGATGCTGCTGCCCCTGAGAAAGATGATAGCGCAATTATGATTCTAAATTCAATTAGAAAAACATTACCTCCTAATATTCCGATAACTTTTTTAGCAAATAAGCAGGATATTGAAGGTGCTCGCCCTCCAGAAGTAGTCCGCTCACAAAATTATTTACCTGAAGATATTGAAATCTTTCCTACAAGCACAAAAACTGGTTTAAATGTGAAAGAATCTATTACACACTTAGTAAATCATATCTTTGAAGAATATTCCTCATTACTTCAAACTCTTCGCACTTATGAGACAGATATTGAAGGGTTAGCACAAGAATTAAAAAAAGATAACGTTCAAATGCGAGATTTCTTAAACACTCTAGAAATTAAACGATTTATTGAGATAGATAGAGTTTCTAAGACTTTTAAGGTAAAAGAAGGCCTTAAACTCTTGAATATTTAGTAATTACTTTTTTTAATGGATTTCATCTTTTTAATAGAAGTGGAGAGATTTCTTCCATATTATACTCATTTTGTAATTTCATTAAGGCTATCTTCTGACCATTGAGTAAGTTCCAAAAGAATTGTGAAACTTCTTTTTCTTTTTTATACATAGCTTCGATGCGATCTAACTTTTCTAAAAGTCTTTTTGGTCTTATAGAAAATTGTTCAATATAATCCTCTTCTTTATAATCCTTATCAAGATATTGTTTAAATAATGTTTTTAAATCTGAGAATTCGGGAATAAATCCTATAGGTGTCTTTATAACCTCAAAATCATCGTTCGTGCGTCCTTCTGCCCATACTACCCAACAAAGCTTATCTAAGATTCCATTTAAATATTTTCCTTCTTTATTTTTGAGAAAATAATTCGTAGCAAACACTTTAGGGCAGTTTTCCAATCTATTTCCAAATTTTTGGTGATTTTCTACATATTTTCCTAGAGGAACAACCATAAAATCCAAATTTGCCATAGGTTGTTGAGTTCTAACTCCTTCTGTGCCAAGTGTAGCTGATGTAGTTTCTGATTCAATAGATACCCCTAGAAAAACACCATGTTCCCAATCGAGGCTTTCCACTACTGGAGGCATAGTGTCACTATCACGACCTCCATAAAAAATACCATGTACAGGTACTCCCTCGGGATTATGTAGATTTGGATCAGCATTGTCTAATTCTTCAATTCGAATTGTATAACGAGCATTTGGATGTGCATGAGGTATTTCCTTTCCATCCTTATCTTTATTTCCTTTATTCCAATTACCAGAAAAATTGAATCCATCATCTGGGATTGATCTGCCATCTCCAATCCAATAAGGGATTCCCTTTTTTACTAGTACATTAGAAAAAATAGTCTCGCGAGGCGTTGTGAGAGCAGTAAATATTAAAGGATCATCTTTAGCATTTACATCTTTAATAATTCCAAAAATCCCTCTCTCGATGTTTACAGCATGTGCATAACCATCTTGGCATACTCGAAGGTAAGCAATATCATCCCCTACTATGGTCTGACCGGGTAACATAGCTGTGCTCGTTTTACCACAAGCTGAGGGGAATGCTCCACAGAAATATGAAATCCTATTTTTTCCTTTTGGATGAATCCCCATAATAAAATAGTGTTCTGCTAACCAATCTTCATTATTAGCTTTATAAATTGCTAAACGTAAAGCGAGTTTTTTTAGTCCAAGTGAATTTCCTGCATATTGATTATTTACTGAAAGCACGCGTCCTTCTTTTAAATCAATATAAATTCTTCTTTTATCAATATTTTTTGTAACTGGAGGATCTCCTATTAAAGCTCCTGAAGAATGAATAAAGTAGAAGAAATTATCCGTTCCATTTAAACTTTTGAATTCCTCATAACCTGCTCGATAAAGGAGATCTTCTGAATGCGCAACATAAAAAGAATCTGTTAATTGAAGTGCAAGTATTGAGAATTCAGAATTTTTAGGTCCCAGACAGAAAAATCTTATTACGCATTCATGACCTTTCATGCATCCATCCATTATTTCCAAGATTTCTTTTAGACCCTTTTCTCTTTCCATCGTGTTTATCCAAGGATAGGAATCTAATTCCCCTTTAGGGACTAGAACTTGGGTATTTTCCTTATCTCTTGCTTGATCGTGATTAGCCATTGTAGAGAATCCGTCATAATGTATAGTATGGCCTTTCAGACCTAATCTTGCTTCTTCACCAAGTTCAACGGCTTTATCTCTCACATAATCAATATCTTTTTTTGAATCTGTTATAACTGTAACCTTAGAGGGTTTGCACAAGGTGACAAACTCATTGACAATTTTTAAGACGTAACTATTATTTAGAGCGTTTAGCTTTTCGAGATTGTTATTATCAATTACTTCCATTATATTTTATTTGACGATTTTTTCTGTGCAATCAAGTACAATTGACCTTAAGTGTGTTATAAGTAAATTTTTGAACTTTTTTAATTTTTGTTTTTTAATTTTTTTAGATTTCCGAGATTAAAATTAATATCTTGCTAAGATCTCAATTAGTAAAAATTAAATAATAAAAAATGAAATAAGAGATTTAAAAAAATATAGTTTAAGGTTTTACAGCCCTAGTGCTTTACTACCTTTCGCACTGATAATTCTATCTACTCTTAAGATTAAATTAGCTAGTTCGCTCCCAGATTTGATGATATGGTTGATTAATTCAGCAGGTTCAACGATTCCCCTTTTGAAATTATCTCCAATAGTATTAGTTATAGTATCAATTCCAATCCATTTATCATCAGCGGTTTTATGTGCTGCCCGTAATTCAGTCAATTGTTCAATTTCTTCTAATCCAGCATTCTTTATTAATGTCTTAGGGATTTCTTCAAGTGCTAAAGCAAAGGCATTAACAGCAAGTTGTTCTTTTCCACCGATCTCGTTAGCATAAGCTCTTATTCTCTTAGCAAGTTCCATATAAATTGCACCTCCTCCAGCCACAACTGTTTGAGTGTCTTTTAATTTGGCGATTACAGATAATACATCATTTAATGAAACTTCTGCGGTACTGAGAATCTTATCAAGACCACCTTTGAGTAATATTGACACAGACTTAGGATTTTTACATCCCGTAAATAAAGTATATTCATCATCGCCAATTTTTTCAAAATAGATTTTTTCAGCAAATCCTAAATCTTCTTCAGAGATTAAACTTAAATCATCAACTAATTTTGCGCCTACAGCTTTTAAAATCGATTTATAATCACTTTCACCAACATTTTTAATTGCTGCGATTCCTTCTCTTGCTAAATAAGCTCCAAATTTGTCAGAAACATCACTACTATTTACAATCATATTAACTCCTAAATCTTTAAAGATATTCAAGTAATCCAAAAGAATTTTCTCTTCTTGGTCGAGGAATTTTTGTATATCAGAAGGACTAGAGATTCGAACTTGGGCATCAAATTCAGTCTTTTTTACATCTAATTTTCGTCTGATAACAGCGATTTTTGCATCTTTTATGGAATCAGGCATCATTGAATTTACTTTTTCTTTTTGAGTGTATACTCCAGTAATTAATTCTGTATCTCTAAGAGATTTCCCTGGTGCTTTAACAATTTTTACATTGCTTACTTTTGCAAATGTATTCCCCTCCTCATCTGCTATCTGTTTAATTGCTTTTAAAGCTAAATCAGCAAAAAAATCTTTTAATGGAGCAATATCTTTAGCATTCATTGCAGTTTTAGCTGCATTTTTAAGAACCTCATCATCATCACTCGATATTTCTGTTGCTATTTCTTTTATTATGCCAAGAGCTTTATCAGCAGCTAATTTATATCCATGAGTAATAGGTTTTGGATGGATATCTTGTTCAATCAATTCTAAAGCGTTATTTAATAAAGCAGCAGAAAAGATTACTGCAGAAGTAGTTCCATCACCGATATCCTCATCAATAGATTTTGCTACATTAACCATCATATTCGCTGCTATATTTTCAATGTCGAGATTCTTCAGAATTTCGGCTCCGTCATTAGTAATGGTTACATCACCTAAAGAATCAACCAGCATTTTTGACATTCCTTTAGGACCAAGTGTGGAGCGAACAGTCTCAGCAATGGCAACCATCGCTGTAATATTTTGTCTTCGAGCCTCTCTTTCACGAACCTCTTCCGTTCCTTCTTTAAGAATTATTATTGGTACACTTGACATTATTTCTACACTTTTTTTTAAATTTGATTCAATAATTCAAAATTATTTATAAAGATCTCTAAGTCATAAAAATTAAAAAACTTTCTTATTTCTTCGTAAGAAATTGCTATAAATAAGTTCTTCAGATTATATAGTATATTTAAATCTAAATCTCGACAAAAGAAGTGTTTTTATATTCCTTGAGAATCATATTTGAATTTGTTCTTGTAATATAATCTTTTTGATTCAGATCTCGTATGAATTTATGAACATCCTCACTCTCTTTGAAGCGACAAATTAGAGCAGCAGATTGTTCACCAGTAGTATGAAATACGGAGCATACTTCAGGAATATCCTTGATTTCATTAAGTATCTCTTCAGTAAATTTACCATCGCAGTTGATTCTTATAAGGAAAGTTAATTTATATCCTAATTTTTCATTGTTAAGTCTGAGTGTATATCCCTCAATTACCCCATTCTTCTTCAGCTTCGAAATCCTATTATGAATTGTCCCAATTGAGATACCCAAAGTATTTTGTATTTCCCTGTAGCTTGTACGAGCATTTTCTTGCAAAATTCTGAGTATATTTCGATCGATTTCATCAAGAACTTTCTCCTTTTTCATTAAGAATCAACCCAAATATAATCATGAAGTTTTTGTTAGATCAATATATTTTATTTTGAGAAATATATAAAATTTTATAAAAAAAACAAAGTAAAAGTCTAATTTCATTGAAAAATTTTTAAAGTTACATAAGTATCAAACTATTAATTTTCCACTTTTAGAAAGTCTTTTCAGGTGTATTAAAATTTATTATACTATCTATATTTTTATTATTATCTCATATTTTAGAAATAAAAATTTCGGTAAATAGCTATGATAGATCCATGGGGTGCAAGCGTAATCGAAGAAGAAGATTATGCTAGGTTAATCAAGGAATTCGGAATCGAGGAAATATCAGATCCTTTACGCTTAAAGATGGAAAAAAATCGCTTTATCCGTAGGAAAATCATCTTCGGACACCGGGATTTAAATCTTGTTTTTAAAGCTATTGAAAAAGAGCAACCGTGGGCAGTTATGAGTGGAATTAAACCTTCTGGACCTTTCCACTTAGGAACATTAACTACAGCTTTAGAGATCGTTGAATTTCAGAAAATGGGAGGAAAAGCGTATTACGCTATAGCAGATATTGAAAGTTGGGAAGATAATGGAATACCATGGGAGGAGGCAGAAGAATTTGGAGTTGATAACCTTGCAGATATATTAGCGCTCGGTTTAGATCCTTCTCCAGAAAAGGCGTATATCTGGAGACAATCAAAAGAACCAATCGTTAAAGATGTTTGTTTTAAAGTTAGTAGACTGGTTACACAGAATATGTTAAATGCTATTTATGGAGAACGAACATTTGGACTCTATATTTCTTCATTAATTCAGGTAGGTGATATAATTTTACCTCAAGTTAAAGATGATCAACAACCAACTGTTGTACCAGTAGGAATTGATCAGGATCCTCATATACGTCTTACCAGAGATTTAACTCGAAGGAATTATAAGAATTTTTTCTTACCAGGAGCGACATATCATTACTTATTAGCTGGTATTGATGGCTCAGAAAAAATGGCTAAGAGAAACCCGAATAGTTATTTTACTTTCAATGAATCTCTTGAATCGATTGAAAAAAAAATTAAAGGAGCACTTACTGGTGGCAGAAGGAACCTTAAGGAGCAGAGAGAATTAGGGGGTGAACCTCAAAAATGCATGATTTATAAAATACTTATGTATCACTTTGAAGAAGATGATGAAAAATTAGCAAATGATTTCGAAGCATGTGTTAAAGGAGAATTAATGTGTGGAGATCATAAACAAGAATGTGTTGAGAAAGTTTTGGAATTTGTAGAAAATCATCGAAAGAAAAAAGAAAAACTAAAAGATAAAGCTCGAAGTCTTCTAAAGATTGATTGATAATAATACAATCCTATTAACTTTGTTTGGAATATTTTGTAAATCAGGTTAAAAGTAGATTTTTTTTATAAATAGAAAAATCTAAGATATGTTAATATTTAAAAAACTATTATGATTAGAAAAGAATAGTGGTTAAATTATGGAGCAGATAATCTCGCGATGTGGTAACTTATGTTCGGAATGTCCTTGGTCAATTTACATGCGAAAAAAAATCAGTAAAGAAGATTGGGAGGAATATTCTGATGAAGTTAAGATGTATACTGGATTTAAACCAATTAAGTATGAATGGGAAGGTTGTTTAGGGTGTTTAACTCCAAATAAAGAATTACCTAAACACCCTTTTTATAATTTCTTGAAAAAATGTCGTACGAGAAAATGTGGAAACTATAATGAAGTTAATAATTGTGCTTATTGTGGACGATTCCCATGTGCGAACACCGTAGCCAGGGATGATTTTGCAAGGGAAAGGATATCTGAAAAAATAGGAAGCGCTATTGATGATGAAACATATGAACATTATATTAAAATGTTTGATGCTATGACAAATCTCCAGAAAATCCGTAGTGAATTGCATGATGGTCAAATTAAAAATCCTAAATCCGTGTTTAAAAAAACGGAAATTGCTGAGATAAAGGGAGAATTTACCAATAAAAATTATCATAAAATTTACGAGAAATTTATTGAGATTGCCAATTCTAATTTAGGTATTAAAGGTATCGATACTGTCGCTGGTTATGAACATTATTTAATAAGAAAAGAGATTCTATGGAGATTACTATGGATATTCGGATTATATGGAAAAATAAATGAAAATAACCTAAATATTGATAGCATTACATTATATGAGAATCGAAAACCAATAACACTTTTGAGTAATGAAGAGCAATGGAAAATATATTTTAACATTTTATCACAATTTGGAATACATGCTGAACTGGAGATAAAAACTGATGAGTTATACACGCCTGGGGGTTATATGAGAGTAAAAACACCCAAAACTAATGAACCCGCCTATATCATTAAAATGAAAGTTGATCTGAATCTTCAGAAATACAAGTTTTTTAAAACTCTGAACGAGATCTTATCTGAATTACAAAATAAAACAAGGAAACGTGCGTTTACAAACTTCAAAAAATTAGATTTCAATTCACTTCTAAGTTAAGCTTTTCTTCAAATATTGTTTATCAAAGAATTGATTTATATTAGCTTTTCTACAATCTTAGTTAAATCATCAAGAAATTCAGGGAATATTTCAAAAAATTTTTCTTTTTGTTGCTCCATAAGCACTGCTGATATGAAAAACATATCATTCCTTATTATCGTTCTCAGTAAATATGAAAATAATTTCCCTTCAGATGAAGTAAAATCAAATGTACCTTCATATTTTTCCTCTTCCATACGCTTAAGTAAAAAGAGATGCTCTTTAATGGATTCAAGTAACTCAACATAAACTTCTGGTTCAATATCACTGTAGAATTCAGAAACAATAATACCATTACGATCGAATACAATTAGAGCTTGACCTTTAAAAATTTCTAAATAATGTTCCAATAATTCTGATAGCTCGAAGAATTTCTTGTCAAACACAGACAGTCCATACGAGACTAATTGGACGATTGAAATAATGTCATATATGGATGACTGTTGAAACAGAATATTGAAATTAGGATAATCACTCAATATTTTATTTCTTAATTTTTCAATATTCATCAGGATTTCATCGTTGGCCTTTAAATCGGGATCAAATTTATGAAAAGTAATTATTATTGGAACATCCATTTCACTTTCCGAGAAAAAGGTTAAAATTGCATTTAAATATTCAAGTGAATTATCAAATCGATCTGGATCTTGAATATCAATAACATAGATAAGTAAATCAGTAGCATCAAAGTAAACGTCCTGATAATTAACATAGATCTCTCGATAAGTCTCTTGTCCACCCATATCCCAGAATATAGTATTATTTTTTAAGAAATTCATCTTGTGATATTCAACTCTAATGGTGGGTTTAAGTTGGACAATGTCTTTTTCAAAATCGTACTTTTTATCTAATGCTGTTAAGATTGAGGTTTTCCCTGCATTGTCGAGACCACTTACAATAATTTTTAATAACGATTCCATTGAATTCAACTCACACTTGTTAAAAGTATTTTTTGAGTTTAATAAAATAATAGATTCATATAAATTTAAGTTTCTGTGAATACAAAATAGAGTTTTTCAATTTTAACCTTGGAGTAATTGGTTATATTGTTTGCTACAATATCGAGATTATATCTAAATATTACTCTTATGTTTATAATTTTGATTTCTTGAGAAAAATTACTAAAAGAATAGTGATTTTACTGCGAGTTAGATGATATATATATGATATTGATATTTTTTAAAGCGATTGTTCTGATTTTACTCAATAATTTAATTTATAAAAAAGGATGACGTAATTGACAGAAGTAGTAAACAAATTTTTAGAAAATCTTGAGTATCAAATTAGTCTAAAAGAAAATTCTTATAAAACTCTTAAAAAAATTCCCGTTTTTAGTGATCAAGTAAAAAAATTTGATAAATCGGTCATAGATCTTACAGAAAAATTTGAGAAAATTCGACTTAGGGATAAATATCAAATAATAATAACAGAATTAGACAATTTGATAAAACAATCTAAATCAAAATAGAAAAACATTTTTTTTTGATTATTTTAGGCTCTCTAATTACCAACAACCATACAGTAAATTTTTCTCGATCGCGCTCGTTCATCACATTCGATAAAAATTATCTGCTGCCAAGTTCCTAAAATCAATTTCTGACTTTTAAACGGAAATACTTGTGAGGTTTTTATTAGAAAACTTCTTAAATGTCCGGCTCCATTATTATCATGCCAGGTTTCATGATGTTTGTAGCGATCATCATATGGAATCAATTTTTCTAAAAGATTTTTGATATCATGTTTTACCAATCCAGGTTCATATTCTATAGTAGAAATTGCCCCTGTAGATCCCGCTACATGGACATTTACCATTCCCTCACTAATACCACTATTTTTTATGCATTGTTGAACTTGTTCTGTTATATTAATTACATCACAATATGCTTTTGTCTTTATATCAAACGTTTTTAATACAGCAGTCATTTCTCACTTCTAAATTTTATCACATCTATTGATATTTTTAATTTGCTTTAACAAAGATCTTGGTAAATCATTTTCAGTTCCTTCTTTTAAAGCTAGTATTTTTGTTAAGATAAGAAGCTCATTATTATCAAATCCTTTAATATTTGTCCAACCAATTGATTCTCCAGGCTCAATGCAGATAAAAAATGGTGTTTTTTTATGTTTTATACATTTATTGTCTTTGCATTTTTCGCATATTTTGGGAGAATAGTACACATTTCCATTTTTAAGATAAATTGAAAATGTACCAAAATTTTTATTTTTAAATTTTAGCCAATTAGTAGATTCAAAATAAACATCCAAATTTAATTTTAAAATATATTTTATCAATTGTTCAGTATTTATTATTTGAGTGATTTCCATAGTATGAGTCTCAGGCTCATAATAATCGTTACATTCATCGATGACATCAGTATCACCGAAAAGTAGATTTAAATGAATAAAGTCAATGAAATAAACGTTACCTAATTCTTTATATTTGGTTCTCTTTAATGCAATCGAACAAATTTGGTCCATAATATCTGAGGGTTTAGAAATTTCATTAATTTGAATATCGTTTGACGTTATTGTTGTCTCAAAGTCGTCATTCTTAAAATGCCTGTTAATAATTGTCTCTTTACTAAATTGTTCAAGGATTATGCAATAAATTACTGTTATTGATGGTATGCGTTCTTGTATTTCATTAAAGTATTGTAGAATTTGATTCACTTTATTTTCGGATATAAAAATTATTATTGCTTCAGCTCCTTTATAAAAAATTGTTCGTAAATAAGCTCTCTGTTGTCTACAATCAATATTCCATAGTAGGAATTCAAACCTTTCATTATTTCTATAGGAGAAATCAATTTTACTTATATTTACACCAATATTTTGCTTATTTTCTATAGGTAATGATTTTGAGCTCGCTCCTTTTTGAAATTCATCCTTATAGTTTTCATAGCCACCTATAACACAGATTTTTTTTTTGAAAAATTTCATTCTTTTTTGTAACAGCAATTCTGAGCTCAATTTGCCATCATCTAGATGTTATAGAATTTAGGCTAAATCTATTAATTAATAAATTTATTTAATTTATTTAATTTATTCTTTTTAATAGAAATTAGTTTATAAGTTTATGATTTAACGATGAGTGCTAAAAGACTTGATGAATTCTTTAACAAAATCCATAATAAAAAAAATAAAATTCCGGAATATGCTACAATAATTATTCGTCCTGGTAAGAAGCTTCTTGATTTTAAAATAAAAAAGGAGGAGGCTAATATATTAAAAGTGATTGCTCATGATCAGAAATCGTCTGGATGGTTCCTACACTCTGTTCATATCCCTTTAAAAAATTTAGGTTTATCATATGATTCTAAAGATAAGGAAATATTAGAACTTTTATCTGAACCAAGCAAGATTACAAGCAGTAAGCATACAAGGCAGTATGTTGAGGATTTATTAAGGAAATATGTTGATATTTTACCTGAAAAAAAGAAACATTTTTTCAAAACTGAACGATTTAAGAAAAAGAAAGAATTCAAAACTGGCACTCAATTGAAGGGTTTTTAATTATTTTATTTTAGATCCAGGGGGAACCGGTTTTCTCTCATCAATTTTTAGTAAAAAAGGCTCATTATTGATATCCGCAGCAAGGAGCATCCCGTGACTTTCGATACCCATAATTTTTCTCGGCTTCAAATTTGTTAAAACAATAATCTTTTTCTCAATCAACTCTTCTACAGAATAAAATTGAGAAATACCCGCTACAATCTGTCTAAGCTTCTTTTCTCCACAGTCTACAAGCAATTTATAGAGATTTTTTGACTTTGGAACTATTTCACAGCTTTTTACTAATCCAACTCGTATATCTAATTTTAGAAAATCTTGATAGTCAATTTCCATAAAATCTTAACCTCTAAAGGGCATATTGTTCATATCGATGGTTTTTGGTACTTTTGGCTTCTGTTCTCTATAGGGATTTTTCATATTTTTTATTTTTTTACCAAATGTTAGATAGCCTGTATGACCAATCATTCTGACTTCTGGCCTTGTGGCTTTTTCCTTTACTTGTATCTTTCTTTTTATTAATTCATATGTGTTTATCTCAATAAAATCGTTTTCTCTCATTGATAAAACGGTTTTTTTAACTTGTTCAATTGTAGGGGAAAAAGATACAAGCGTACCACTGAATTTTAAATAATTTTTAACTTTTTTAACAGCACTCCAAGGGGTAGCCATATCTAGGACAACAGCATCAACATTTTTTTGTTCGAAATAGTCATTTAATATATCTCCATATTGAACTGTTATGACATCGTCCAATTTTGCTTTCATTACATTTTGTTTTGTTCTTTTTAGTGATTTTTCATTGATATCATATGTGTAAATATGACCATTCGGGCGAACAAAATTACCTAGTATGCATGTTAGAGCTCCAGAACCAGATCCAGCCTCGATGACCACACTTCCCGGTCCGATTCCTGAATAAATTAAAATCATTCCAGCATCTTCAGGATATATAATTTGAGTTTTTCTAATCATATGAAGTATATAATCGGAGGGTAAAGGTTTTAATATATAGAATTTATACCCTTGAGTTTCAAAAGGTCTTGAAAAAACAACTGAACCAAAATTCTTTCCAATTATATCATTAAACTCAATAATTCCTCTATGAGTATGAAAATTGCCACCTGATTTCACTTGAACTAGCCATCTTCTTTTTTCGTCAAGAATCAAAAAGATTAAATCATTTTCTTTAATTATTTGAGAACTCATTTTAAAGAAGATCTTTTTTTATTTCTAAAGTATCTAATTCTTTAATTCTTTATAAGAAAGCTTTCTTTTATTATTAATTTATTTACAAAAAATATATAAAAAATCTACAACTCTGAAATATATTGAAGTTATAAAAAACCTTTTTCATAAATACTCTTTAATGAACTAAGTTATGAGTAGAGAGAGACCCCATAACGCTCAAACATCTCGATTATCTTTTAGAGACCTTCAGTTCCAAATTGAAGATTTACGGCAAAAAAGAGATGAATTAAATAAAAAAACAAAAAAATTTATCAACGATCTTCAAGAAATTGAAATAGAAATTGCAAATACGGTAAAAATAGCAAATGAAAAGTACAGAAAGAAAAGAGATTATTGGAATAACAAAGTCAAACAATTAAAAGAAAAAAAAATTGAATATAAGACGCTATTTGATAATCTAATAGAAGAAAAGAATGGTTTACAAAAGTTAGAAAAAGATATTAACAATAATAAACAAATTATCTCGATGAAACAAATTGAACGTAAAATAGATAATTTAGAGAGAAGAATTGAAACAGAGAAACTTGATATCATTGAAGAAAATGCAATTATTGATAAAATACGGGAATTAGCAGCAATAAAAACAGAATTTTTATCAGAACAAAGAAACAGTGAACTTTTTAAAATTGAGAGAAAGATTGAAATTGTAAAGATTAATCTGAATAAAATTTATGAGCAATTAAACAAATGGTCAAATAAATCTCAAGAAAATCATGCTAAAATGATTGAAGAATTTCAAAAGGTTGATAAACTGAAAGAAGATAAGAAGAAAATGGAAGAAGACTTAATTGAGAACAAAAAAACTGCCGATCTATATCATGAGCAATATATTAAAGTAATGAACCAAAGAAAGAAAACATATAAGGGTAAAAAACCGTACAGACCGAGCAAAAAACCACCTGCAAAATTCGATCAAATTACAAAAAAGAATGAAATGCTTGAAAAAATAAAACAAGATAAATTAGAAAAAGCAATAGAAAAGCAAAAGGCAGGAAAAAAATTAAACTTGTTTGAAGCCAGACTAATTCTTGAGAAATCCAAAGAATAAGAACTCCTGTATTTAATAATCTTCTATGTATCTCTACCTTAGGCAGTTTTGATTATCTTTCTAATTTTTTGAAATCAGTTTTGTTTGAAAATTAGGAGATCTGAATAAGGTTAAAAAAAAATGTAGCTTTATTATTTTAATAATGTTTATATTTAATTAAAAGGATTGAATAAATTTGAAGAAAAAAGTAGCTGAAATCCGAAATCTATTACAAGAACATCATGAGTGGTTCCAAAAATCAATTCCTCTAATCGCTTCTGAAAATATTACTAGTCCTGCTGTGGATGAAGCTTGTGCATGTGATTTCTCACATCGTTATGCAGAAGGTTGGAGTGGCCAACGTGTCTATGCGGGGTGTAAATTTATAGATCAGATTGAAGATGTTTGTATGGATCTTGCAAAAGAATATTTTAAATGCATTCATGCTGATGTCCGTCCAGTATCTGGAGTTATAGCAAATTTGGTAATGTATAATGCATTTACATCAGATAATAATGGTAAAATGTGCTGTATGTCTATTGTTCGGGGAGGACATATTTCACATGGACCGCGATTTGCAAAAAGTGGGAGAGAAATTTTTGGTACAGCGGGAACAACAAGAGGATTAAATGTTGAGTATTTAGCTTTTGATAACGATGAAATGAATCTTGATATTGATGCATCCGCAAAAATAATAAGAGAATTTGAACCTGAATTAGTATTATTCGGAGGTTCAGTGTTTTTATTCCCACACCCTGTTAAAGAACTTGGCGAAGTTGCAAAAGAGGTAGGAGCGTATGTTGGTTATGATGCTGCACATGTAGCGGGTCTGATTGGTTCTGGATACTTCCAAGATCCTTTAAGAGAAGGAGCAGACGCCATGACAATGAGTACACATAAAACACTTCCAGGCCCCCAGCATGGAACTCTTGTGTCAAATAGGGAAGATTTGATTGAAAATCTAAGATCCTGCGCTTTTCCAGCTTTATTATCCAATCATCATTTACATAATGTTGCTGGTTTAGCAGTAGCATTGGCAGAAATGATAGAATTTGGGAAGGATTATCATAAAAACGTTATTGACAATGCGAAAACTCTAGGACAAGCCCTAAATGAAATAGGTTTAAAAGTTTTAATGGAGCATAAGGGATTTACTGAAACTCATCAGATTGTAGTTGATATCACGGAATTTGAAAAAACTATTGGATTAGGTGGAGATATTGAGAAATTATTAGAAGAAGCAAATATTATTCTTAATCGTAATCTCTTACCGTATGATATCGCAGCAGGGAGACATTATCAAAATCCGGGTGGTTTGAGAATAGGGACTTCTGAAGTTACTCGACTTGGTATGGGAAAAAGTGAAATGGTTGATATTGCAGATTTTTTTAAAGAACTATTAATTGATAAGAAAAACCCTAAAACAGTAAAAAATGAAATAGCAGAATTTCGAAGAGATTTTCAAGAAATAAAATATTGCTTCCAATCTCCTAACAAAGCATATGAATATTTGAAGTTTTATTAATAATTATTATTCTAATTTTTTAATAGAATAATAAAACTTATCTTACTGTATTCATTTAAGAGTTATTATAATTTTGAATTAATGAAAGATATGAGTATCGAAGTTCTCGAAAAAAACAATAGAAATTTTAAATTTATTGCATCTGGAATATCAATTGAGATAGCAAACGCAATTCGCAGAATTATTTTAACTGAAATACCAGTAATGGCGGTTGATGAAGTAATTATTCTGAAGAACGACAGCCCATTATACGACGAGATTATTGCTCACAGGCTTTCTATGATTCCTTTAAAAACTGATTTAGAAGTATATAAACTTCCACGAGACTGTAGTTGTGGAGGATATGGATGTCCAATTTGCCAAGTTTCGTTAACTTGCGAAGTTACCAATAGTACAAATGCTCCTCTAGATATTTTCTCAGGCAATCTACAATCAAATGATCCTAAAATAATTCCAGTTGATCCTAATATTCCTCTTGTGAAAATTGATAAAAACGATAAAGTGATAATTGAAGCTTATGCAATATTAGGTTTGGCAAAGGATCATGTCAAATGGCAAGCAGTTTCAAATATTTTCTATAGGTTTTATCCTCAAATCAATTTTGATAATAGTAAATGTGCTAAATGCCCAGATAAGTGTAAAGTTTCAAGAATATGTCCTGAAAAATTATATGATTTCTCAAGTAAAAAAACACCAATACTATTAGAGGATTATTGGAAAACATGCACATTATGTAATTCTTGTCAACATGATTGCCCAGAACAAGCTATTAATGTAAGTTGGAAAGAAAATACGTATATTTTTTCAATTGAGAGCGACGGAGTTCTCCCCTTTGAAGCCATTATTAAGAAAACATTTGAGATTTTTCTAGAAAAAATTGATGAATTTGTTGAACAACTTGAAGAAGTAGAGATAGAATCGTGAATTATCAAAAGATTATTAAAATAGGAAAAATTTAAGATATCAAATTTATTGAATTAAAATAAGTATAGGAGCTTTCTAATGTCTCATAAAATAACAGGACCGTCAAATTTTTACGTGAGAAAGCTGATTAGAGATTTATGGAAGACTAAGATAAAAATATGGAAGAAATTATCTAAGAAAATAAGCGGTCCAAGAAGGAACAGAGTCAAAGCAAATTTATATCGCATTAATAAGAAGACAAATAAAAACGATGTAATCGTTATTCCTGGAAAAATTTTAGGGATGGGAGAATTAGATCATGCTCTAACAATAGCATGCTTAGAATATTCAAAATCAGCTAAAAAAAAAGTTGAATCATCAGGGAGCAAACTAATAACAATTGAAGAATTATTAGAACAAAATCCTAAAGGTAATGGTGTAAGGATTTTTTATTGAAATATTAAATTTCTTACTTAAATGAGATGAGTCTATGGTAATCGAATATCAATTATATGACGCAACAGATAAAATATTAGGGCGATTCTGTAGTCAAGTCGCTAAAAAGGCTTTATTAGGTGAGTATATAGTAATTATTAATGCAAAAGATACAATTATTAGTGGAACGAAAAAAGATATTCATGAAAAATATTTAGCAAAATTAAAAATTTCTACGGCAACTAATCCACGTAAAGGACCATTTCACGAAAGAAGACCAGACACATTCATGAGAAGAGTTATAAAGCAAATGCTACCAAGAAAGCGACTTCGAGGTAAAGAAGCTCTTAAAAGAGTTCACGTGTATATATCGGATATTCCAGACCGATTTAAGAGTAAGTATCAAAAATTGGTACCTCATGAATTTAATAATGTGGGAAAAAAACGGCTTTCATATTACAACAAATATATAACTTTAGAAAATTTATGTCAACGAATAGGTTGGAAAAAAAGCGAGTTAGAGGTGTAAACCATGTCTATGAAAGTAATTCAAGAATCAGGAAAAAGAAAAGCTGCAATAGCGAGAGCTGTTTTAAAACATCCAGCAAAAGGTCAAGTAAAAATTAATAATGTTCCTTTACAATTATACGAACCTGAAATTGCTCGGTTAAGAATCCAAGAAGTTATTGAGATAGTTAATCATCCTAAAATTGAGAAATGTGATATCAATGTTAGAGTTAAGGGTGGTGGGCAGATGGGGCAATGTGACGCAGTTCGAATAGCAATAGCTAAATCTATAAATACACTAATTGGTACAAAAACTATTGAAAGAACATTCAGAGAATATGATGATTCTCTCTTGAGTGGTGATTCGAGAAGGACAGAACCTAAACATTTTGGAGGTAAGAAGGCCAGATCTCGAAGACAAAAAAGTTTTAGATAAGCTTTTTAAAAATCAGACTATTTCTATATGAGCGCCTAATTTTTTCAAATCTTCAAAAAAGGAAGGATAAGAATCTTTTACTATATCACTATTTTGAATATAAGAATTGGAATCGGCATATAAAGCTGCAATACTACATGCCATGGCAATTCTATGATCATTATTATGATCGATTTTTGCTCCTTTGAGTTTATCGCAATAAAAAATTGTTAATTTATCATCTTCTTCAATAACTTTTACGCCCATCTTATTTAATTCTCGTGCCATAATAGAAATTCTATCAGTCTCTTTTAGTCGTAGATTAGAAGCGTTATAAAGAACTGTTTTTCCCGTCGCGAAAGCACCAATAACAGATAAAATTGGAAACAAATCAGGAGTATCAATGCAATTTATTTCAATCCCTCTCAAAGGGTAGTTTTTTATATGTCCTTTTACGATTATGTGGTCTTCAGCTTCGTCAATTTTTATATTAGCACCCATTTCTTCAAGGATATTAATTATCTTTTTATCTCCTTGATAATTTTTGATGTTTAGGTTATTAATAATTACAGAAGATGGTTCATTAGATAAAATTGTAGCTGCCAAAATAAATGCTGCTGAAGAAAAATCTCCTGGTATATTGTATAATTGTGATCTATAAGTTTGTTCATTTGTTATGTAAAATTTCCCAGTCTCAAAATTAGCTTGAATATTAATTCCGAACGAATCTAATACATCTAAAGTGATTTCAACAAATGGTTTCGAGATTAATGGTGTTGTAAGTTCGATTTCAATATAGTCTTTATTTTCACATTTTAATAAAGGACACAAAAATAGTAAGGCAGTTATAAACTGCGAGCTAATATCACCCTGAATCTTAATTTTGTTACATAAAACACTCTTCCGTTTGATTTTGAGTTTATCTTTTGATAATTTAAATATTCCCCCTAATTTTTCGAGTGAATTAAGGAGCGGCAGGATTGGGCGCTTAAGTTTAAAAAAATCTCCCTTCAAAGTAAGACCTCCTTCGACTAATAAACTTAAAGCACTGAAAATTCTTATAGTTGTACCGGAATTTAAACAATCTATAGATTTTTTAAGAGAGCTGTAAGTATTCTTATTATGTTTAACGATATAACTATTATCACTTTTTTTAAGAATTTTGACCCCTAAAAATTTTAGAAGATTCATTGTGACTGCAACATCTCCACTCGTCAATGGATTTTTAATTATTGAAATACCATCAGCGAGACTTGCGGCAATAAAAGCTCGATGAGAATAACTTTTGGAACCTGGTGCTGTGATTTCACCACTTAAACTATTCGTTATAGGATTAATTTTAAGATTCATTAAACTATAAATAGAAAGTTATAGATATAATATTAATTAATTACGTAGGATTAGTATTAAATTACCTTTAAAAGACCTGAAAATTATGGATAATTCATTTGGTAATATCTTTAGAATAACATCATTTGGAGAGAGCCATGGAGATTTAGTGGGAATTATAGTAGATGGCGTACCCGCTGGATTAGAACTTGATTTAGAATATATCCAAAACGAACTTAACAAAAGGAAACCAGGGCAATCAAGTTTAACAACAACCCGTCTTGAGGAAGACCGTGTTAAATTATTATCAGGTTTGTTCGATAATCGAACAACAGGAGCACCTATCTGCTTAATAATTGAAAATAAAGACTTTAATTCATCAATATATGAAAAATATAAAAATTTCTTAAGACCATCGCATGTTGATTATACCGCATTAAAAAAATATGGTGGATTTTCTGATTATCGAGGATCAGGGAGATTTTCTGGCAGAATTACTGCGGGATTTGTAATGGCTGGAGCGATAGCAAAACAAATCTTAAAGAAATACGATATTACGATATTTGCCTATACAAAAAGTATCGAAAATATTATTGATGAAGAAACTTATATAATAGATGAATTTGAAAAAATAGTTGAGTTAAGGGAGAAATCTTTAGTTAGAGCTATTGATCATGAAAAATCGAAATTAATGGAAAAAATAGTAGAGGAAAATAGACAGCAAAAGGATTCTATTGGTGGAACCGTAAAATGTATTATAACCAATTTCCCAGAAGGAAAAGGAGGACCATTATTCAATAGTATAGAGTCAAATATAAGTAAAGCAATTTTTGCTATTCCCGCAATAAAAGGTATAGAATTTGGTGCTGGTTTTAAAGCAGCAAGAATGAAAGGTTCTGAACATAATGACCCATGGATTTTAAAGGATGGGAAAATTCAAACAACCAAAAATGATGCTGGAGGAATAATTGGGGGAATCTCAACTGGAATGCCAATTGAATTTACTGTAGCTGTTAAACCAACTGCTTCCATAGGGATTCCCCAGAAAACTGTAAATCTTAAGACAATGGAAAATGTAGAAATTGAATTCTCTGGTCGTCATGATCCATGTATTGTACCTAGAGTAATTCCAGTTATTGAAGCTATGACTGCAAATGTTTTACTAGATTGTTTGTTAATTGAAGGTTATATTCCTAGGATTTTGTAAATCATAAGAGGAATCATTCTACTTTAATCATTTCTATATTCAAAACAAAAATTAAAATTTATTGATAATAATTAGAGTATAATAAGAAGTGAATTAAAATGTCTGGATCAGATCAAGAAAAATTGATCGAAGAAGTCATAAAAGTAATAGATAGATGGTCCTTTGAACAGTGTGCTTATTGTGAAAATGGAACGCTGATTTCAATTGATGGGATGCTAGATTTCAAATGTGGTAAATGTGGAAAAACCATGAATCCTGCTGAATATTTAGGAGAAATTGCCAAATCTGTTTTTCATTATAGAGAAAAAATATCAAACACTCAAGGCTCACAGAATACGGATAATTAAATTCTTCATTAATTTGAAAATTGAGACTTTTTTAATATAAAATCTATAACCGTTTAAGTAAATTATTAGTTGTTTAATATGAAATTACCAATTACAGCGATTTTGGTCGGAGCCGGGCGGAGGGGAAGTCAAGTATATGGAAAATATGCTCTAAAAAACAAGAAAAAACTAAAATTTATTGCTGTAGCTGAACCTATAAAAACAAGGCGTGAAAAATTCGCTAAATTACATAGGATCCCTTTAAGTAGATGTTATAAAAGCTGGGAAGATTTACTTTCAGAGGATAAATTTGCAGATGTTGCCTATATCTGTACTCAAGATCAAAAGCACGCAGAACCAACATTGTTAGCATTAGAAAAGGGTTACGATGTGCTTTTAGAGAAACCTATGGCCCATACTCTTAATGACTGTATTAGAATAGTAAAAAAAGTAGAAGAAATGGGAGGAATTTTAGGTGTGAGCCATGTTTTAAGATATACTGGCTTTTTCTCAACAATTCAAAAACTAATCGAAATGGGGCTCCTTGGAGAAATAATTAATATTACGCATAGAGAAAATGTGATGTGGTACCATTATGCTCATAGTTTTGTCAGAGGACCATGGGCAAATGTAGACAAATCTTCTCCAATGATCTTAGCAAAGTGTTGTCATGACTTTGATCTACTTTTTCAAATGGTGGGTTCACTTCCAAAGAAAATAAGTTCTTTTGGAAATTTATTGCATTTCAAGCCAGAAAATGCACCGAAGGGAGCTCCAGAGTATTGTTTAGATGGATGTCCAGCTAGAGATAAGTGCTTATATTACGCTCCAAGAATTTATATTGATATTATCCCACAAATTCAATTTATGGAAAAAAGTAATAACAAGGTTCTGAAGGTTTTAGCTAAATTAAGAAAAAATTATGTGAATTTTTTGACATATATCTCAAAAATTATACCTCAATTTAAAGAATTAAGGTATTATAAAGATTTTCCTATTTATTACTTATATACAGGGCAGAAAGAAGATTATTCTGATGAAGCCAAAGCTAGAATATTAAAAACCAGTTCCTATGGTAAATGTGTGTATCATTGTGATAATGATGTAGTTGACCATCAAATTGTAAATATTGAATTTGAAAATGGTGTTACAGCTAATTTAACAATGCATGGTTTTAGTGAACTTGAAGGGCGGACATTAAGAATAGATGGAACGAGAGCAACATTAATAGGAAAGTTTCATATAAGCGGTGAGAGAATTATTTTGTATGATCATTTTACTGGAAAAGAAAAACTTGTTTATAAAAAAAAGTTAACTCGTGAATCTGGTGAACATGGTGTTGGGGATTTTGAACTAATAGATGCCTTTATTGAATCACTTATCAACAAAAATAAAATTCAACCCTTAACAAATGCGCGAGATTTGCTTGAAAGTCATTTAATGGCATTTGCCGCTAATGAATCACGTTTAAAGGGAACTATAATTGATATGGAAGAATTTCGCAATAATGCTTACAAATTAGAATAACATCAACAAAAAGAAGTAATATTTGAACAGAAAAATTTTAGTAAATTTTATTATAATTAAGAACATAAAATATTATATATTTAAAATTAAATTTTGGATAGTTAAAATAGAATGGACAAAAAAATCGATACTTCTGAACAATTTATCGAATTCTATAAAAAAAAAGGGGACTACTTAGTTTCTCTTTCAGAAAATCATTTCAAAAATATAGAATATCGAAAATGTCTTGAATTATTAAATGAAGCTTATGGAATGTATATGAAGGGGAATTACACTGAACTTGCTGAAAAGACAAAACAAAGATTCTTAGAAATCAAAGAAAAATATTTTAAAAAATAAATTATCTAGTTAAATTCAAAATTTTTGGCTAATTTATTCTCAATATCTTCAATATGAGATCCTTCCCAATATATTTTTTTACAATGAGGATTTAAACACTGATAAAATTCATTGTAATTATTATAAGTTTCTTTTAAAACATATTTTTTCACTAAAGTTTTATTTGTAACTCTACTTAACTGTGAATTGCAAATTGAACACCTCGCTCGTTCAATACTAAATTTAAAACTTAAGTTAAAATAAGTTTTGAGTTGATCTAAGTAATTGTATATACCTTCTCCTCTAAGGTAAATACTCTTTTCGATATAACTCTTATATAAAGGATAATCTTTTGTAATAATAACTCTATCATTTTCTTTTGCATAATCTATTAGCATTTCATCAGGAACAGGATCTACCTTAAAATATTCAATGAGATCATTTGCATATATTGTATCAAATCCAAAAATTCTTAGGAAACGGGCTAATTTGCCCAACATTGAATCAGCTAAAAACTTCATATTAAAGCAAGTAAGCTTTTATTAAGTAATACTAGATTAAATATATTTAAAGCATCTAATAAATTATATAATTGAAATTTAATAAAAAAAAATAATTTGAATTTAAATGGAAGCTAAAGAATTAATGGAAAAAGCGGTAAGATTTCATGGACATATTTGTCCCGGTTTAGCGATTGGAGTTTTAGCGGCCAAATATATTTTAGAGCATGGTCACGATTTTTCTCCAAATGAAGAGTTAGTTGCTGTTGTAGAGAATGATAATTGCAGTGTCGATGCTCTCCAAGTTTTATTAGGTACTACTTTTGGGAAAGGTAATCTTATACATCAAGACTACGGTAAGAATAATTATTATCTTTACGATAGAAGAATTAAAAAAAGCGTTAAATTGGCATTAAAAAGTGGTAAATTTGACGATAAAAAGCTATCAAGAGATGAAAAAATTCAGTTATTATTAAAATCCACACCAGAAGAAATTTTTAATATTTATGAAATAGAATTCAATCCTCCTGGATTAGCTCAAATTGAAGAATCTATCCCATGTGAGGTCTGTGGAGAGCCTACTATGAATAGTAGGCTTATGACATACAATGAGTCTGAAATGTGTATTTCTTGCTACAAAAAAATGAGAGGATAATAGAAAATTATACTTTTTTTAGATTTAATGCTTTAGGGTTGAGCTCTTAAAAATTATTCTAATATATATGGATCCTCATTATTTGTTGATAGTATAGATAAATGTGAGACAAGATGGATGATAAAAATCGAACATTAATGCCCGATGAAGGTCCGTTTTATTTTGAAGGAAATAAGATCGGGATTTTAATGATACACGGTGGCGGTGGTGGAACAAGTGCTGATTTGAAACCCCTAGCAGAAGATTTGCACAAAAAAGGTGATTATACTATTAATGTTCCTTTACTCCCAGGTTATGGAATTTCACCAGTTATTCTAAGAAAAACACCTATTTATGAATGGAATAAAGCTTTGAATAAGGAATTGACGGCACTATCAGATAAATGTGATAAAATTATTGTAGGCGGTCACTCAATGGGGGGAGTTTTAGCTTTATTATTAGCTTCGAATAATGATTTGGATGGGATCTTTACTATTAGTGCACCAGTGGGGATTCAAAATTTTTTGTTTCATCTTGTCCCACTTTTCAAAATTTTTGTTAAATACCATTCTATTGATTCAGAGCAATTCAAAAAAGATACATGTGGAAAATGGGTTGGATTTAATAAGCTCCCCTTAAATATTGCTACAAAAATGAAAAAATTGATGAAAAAAATGAAAGAATCGTTACCTAAGATAAATTGTCCTATATTATTATTTCAAGGTCGATTAGATTCTGATATTAAAAAAAATAGTATGGATTATATTTTCAGTAAAATTAATTCTAAGAATAAAAAGAAAATTTGGTTAGAGCATAATGATCATCCAATATTATGCAGCCCTGATCATAATCAAATTGTTTCAGAACTTTTTAATTTCATCAATGAAATTTGTCCTTAAATTATATATTTATAATTAAATTACTAAAAATATCAAAGAGTAGACTTTAGTATTTTTTGAAAACTCAAATTATGATTAATAAATATTTGCTAAGCAAGGATTTAAAATATCAAATCTTTATTTTTATGAAAATACAACAAATTCCATTAGAGATATTGAAGGAAATTTTGATTAGATAACAATTGTAAATTATTTTATAGATAAGATGAATAGTCTATGATTAGAAATATAAATAAGGGACAAACTTTATTAGTAAAAGGCCCGACCAGAATAACTATATTAGAAGGAAAAATTGATGTTTTTGGGAAAGTTTATCTTCCGGAAAAAAAATCATCTAGTGTTTCACAATCACAAAGTGATAGTGTTTTAATAGTTCCAAGTGCTCAAACTTATCCGTTATATGCAATGGATAAATCAAAATTAGAAATATACACAAATATCGAAGAAAATCTTAAAGTTATTGAAGAAAACTCGATTCCTCTTAAGTGGATTGAAATCAAGGATTCTATTATTGAAGAATTGAAACAGAAAACTAGCAGTTTTCTAAAGATTATGGTTTTAGGAATTAGTTGCGGAAAAACGGCGTTCATCAAATATTTAGCAAACAATCTTCTCAAAGAAGGATTAAAAGGTGGATATCTTGATTCAGATTTAGGGCAACAAATTATATATATTCCAACTACAATCAATATCGGTTCTATTAATGATTATATTATTTCAAGTGAGAATATTAATTCTGAGAAAACTGTTTTTATTGGAGCTACTTTTCCGAAAGGGGATTATAAATTTATTGTTTCTCTTTCAAGTAGGAATCTAATAGGCGATTACATTGCTAAAAATAAAAATTTAAATTTTATTTTAATTGATACAGATGGCTGGATTAAAACTGAGGCAGGGATTCTTTATAAGAATTTTTTTATTAAAACAGTAGATCCAGATATAATTGTTGTCTTTCATGATGATACAATTGAGGAATTAAAAATAATTGAAAAAAATTCATCAATTTCAAGAAAAGATAGGAAAATATATTTAATCAAGGAAAAAAATAAATATTTTTATGAAAAAGATAAAGAAGAAAGAAGATTTCTACGCCAAAGTCAATTCTCTAAAAAATTCGAGGAGTTTAGAAAGATTTCTATTCCTTTAAACAATATAAAATTCATAAAGACAGAGTATGACAAAGAAGAAGATCAAATTATTGAAAAAGAAATTAGTGTTAACGAACTTATTAATCTTCCTTACCATTATGTGATAATTGGTTTAATGACTGAAAAATCTGAGTTGATAGAAATAGGACTTCTATTCACAATAAATATCGAGAAAAATTATATCTTATTATATTCGAACTTGACCTATAAACAACAACTTAATGTAAAGAAAATATTACTTGGTTCTCTTAGGTTATCGACTAAGGGAAACCATCAAGGATATTTATATCTCTAATTTTTGATTTTTTTAATACAAACAATTTTCTTTTCAGTTATTGATATATGGCATTAAAACTAATTTTTTTAAATTGTGTTATAATTATATTAACTTATGAATGAGGATCTTCTTACTAAGTTTCTAAAATTAATGTCATCAAAAATTACAGATTCAGATTTAGAATTAATCAATTTAGGAAAGACTTTAGGATTAGATTTAGTATCCTTTGCCGATTTAAGAGCCTCGCAAGAAGATGACTTCGCTGATGAAGTAAGGAAAAAGGCGTTAGAAAAGATGGAAAAAGAAAATGATAACCTTTTGGATAATCTTGATTCATTTTATGCTGGAAGTATAGATTTCATGGTATCCGACGAGCTTGGAGGAAAAAGATTTTTTCTCTTAGAAACTAATGGTGGATCTCATCGAGGCCTTTCAATAATTACTGAGAAACAGCAATCACTTTTATATGATGGGTATTATGAAGCTATTATCCAGGCGAAAAGAAGGAAAAAGAGGAATAGTAATAAAACTTTTGTTTTAATTGGAGTACCAGCTAACGATGGATTAATTCATGAAAAAGTAATAATGATTGAATATTTAAGAAAAAAACTCAAGAATAATGGATATACAGTTAAAATTTTTAATACCGATAATTATGATAAAAGTTTTGAAGCTGAAATAGTGTTTTTAATAGCGGACTATGGACAATTGGCTATATCTCTTTCATTTTCTAATAATTGGATTAAATATCATGGAGAAGAAGTTAGTGTCTTAATAGGAGATGGTATTACAAGACGTTTTAAGAATGAAAAATTTTCAAAGTTAATTAAAAAAAATTTCCGTAAAATAAAATCAATTTTAGTGAATCCTATCTTTAAGATAACTGATGACAAATCTTTAACATATTTAGCAAGCTTTCTCAGTAAAGAAGTCCTCAAAAAATATAAACTCAGATACCTTTTATTTACTAAAGCCTACACTGAGAATGATTTAAATAACAAATTAAATTATTTTATTAAAGAATATAAAAAATCTTTTATTATTAAACCTAGTGGCGGTTCAGGGGGCGCGGGAGTAATACCGGTTTCTAAAGATGAAGATCCCCTTAGTATTAAAAAGATTATAGAAGAAAGTAAAAAGGAATTTTTTGCTAAATTCATGAAAAATCGTGATCCTTTTCCATATACAATTCAAGAAATGGCTGATTTCTCATTGATTAATTGGCGGGAAGGAAAACATACGTTTGATTTGCGGATCTATTTAGCTCAAAGAGCAGGTATAGTAATCCCTATAGGAGGTTTAGCTAGAATCGCTAGAGGAGAATATAGCGGGAGTCTGAATAAACAAGAATTTGTAGTCAACTTATCTGGTTACAATGGTCAAATTGAAGTTGATAGAGGAATAGGATTTTCTGAAAACAATAGTAAGCTATTAAACTTATCAAAAGAAGATTTTGTCAATATGTTTTGTATAGGTTGTGTATTATTTACAAGTATGGTTAAAAATTATAAAAAGATCATTAAATTCTCAGATTGGGACAAAATGATTGATTGAAATGAAACTAGATACATTAAAAGCCCTATTAGATCCCTCTCAACGGCACCAATTATACAATAGAATATTAAATGAATTAGAAAAAGTCAAAAATTTAGATTATATATTTTATAAGACTTATGAGACATCTGAAGGAATTATCCCTCTTATAAAAATCGCTGATAATTCTAAATTTGATGAAATTAAGCATGTTAAAGTCTTTATTGGAGCTCAGCATAACGAATATAATGGTCTTTTTAGTATTTTAAGATTTTTTAGACTGATAAGAGAAAAACGAATTAAAATTGATGAAGTTATCAAAGCTAATCAAGTACTCTTTTTCTTACCTCTATTAAATCCTTATGGGTTCTTAAATCCTAGTAAGAGTAATAAATCTGGATATTATTTAAAAAATGGTACAAATCTTAATAGATTTTGGCGTAGAGCATTCGCTCCTGAGTACAAAAACGGAATGGAGGATTTAAACAAAGTTCCAACTCCGGAACAAGTCTTAATTGTACAAAAACTGCTTCAAATGTATTGGGATAACGAGGAAACTTATATATATATATTAGACTTCCATGAAACCTCTTTACTGGAAAGATTTCCAATTGAATTAAGTACCAATCTAAATCTCTTTTATAAGTTTGACCATTGGCTAAAAGAAGGGATGTTATTAAACATTATAAAGCTTTATAGGATTCCTTATTATCGTAAACCACTCTTTTTCAAATGTAATCCTTCTGCTGATCACACCCATCTAAATTTGACTCACAAACAATTTGAGACAGTCTTTGAAAAACTGCATGATTACGTGACAAAAAACCAAGGAAAAGGAAAATTGCCTTTTTGTTTCTGCTACAGCGACAAGAGTAGAGATTATTGCTTGAAACTCGCTAATAAAGTTTATAATAAATTAAAAGAGAAATTATGGGAAACTTACTTTCCTGCTTTTGATCATTATTTCCATGATCATGGTTGTTTTGTAAGAATGAGTGATGCAACGTCTCGTCCAAGAGTGTATTCTATGGAATTAGAGTCCCAAAAACATTTCTTTGACCTATTTGAAGAAATTAAAAAATCAAAATCAGAGCTGAATTATTTTGAAAATAAACTTAATCTTATTGATGTTAGTATAGAATTAGCATTTGAGACTATAAAAGAAATTATAGAATTATTTTAAATGTTAAATCAGGATAATTAGATATATTATATAACTATGAATTTATAAAATTTAGAGTAGCTCCTACTAAAACGCATTCATTTTTTTTCTGTGAGTGTCCACCTTTTCTCAATGTTAATATATTTTTCTCTGGGGATTCTAAAATTAGTTTATTTTCTTTTAGATTTTTAAATTTTATTACTCTATCATTTTTACAGTGAATTAACATGATCTTCCTAGAAAGAACTTCCCATTCTTCTGATGTTAGTCCTTTTTTAGCATTTTTTATTAAAAAATAAGGAGATAATCGATTGTTTTCTTCTATAGTTGGAAATATTTTCACCCCTTTTAGGAAATAACTTAAAATTACAACAGGATTGTATTTTGGAATGTTTTGTTTGTATTGAGACATTGAAGAAATTGCTATAATTTTTTCAATATCTTTATTTAAAAAACCTCCAGATAAAACTGTAATGGCACCTATGCTAAAACCAATGCAGTATATTTTTTTATTTGAAAAATCTTCTTGATTTTTTACCCATTCAATTATATCTTCGAAATCTTCAAGTCTTTTTAAAAAATCGCTTCTCTTTCCGGTTTTTTTAGATTTCCCCGTACCTCTTGCATCATAGGCTAAAATAATATATCCTTGATAAGCGAGTGGATAATATAAATACTGAAGTTTTTCTTTTGTGTCGGAAAAACCATGGCAAACTATAATTATGGCATTTTTTGAATCAGTTTTAGTATGTTCCTTATTTCTTACTAAATTTGCAGATAAAAATCCATCAGATACATCAATTTTTATATTTGAAACAATCAAATCCTTGAGAAAAATTTTCCTCCAGCGATCGAACCAGAGCTCTCTGCTAGCCCAATAAATCTCAAACGGTGTATAAACAATTAAAAAAGTCGTTGTTGATAAGATAAAGCATCTTGAGAAGGCATATGTATAACACGGATTTCCTAACCATATATTTACTTCCCAGATGTACCAGCTAAATAAAACATCGATAATTATTAATATGATGCGTTTGTGTGTATTTGAAAGCAAAATATTCCACGAAAAAATATAATCAAAAATGGTTTAAGCTAGTAAATAATAAAAAAATAAAATGGAATTTTTATGGCTTCTTTGGTTTTGGACACCCATAATCATGAGCAATTTTACAATCTGGTTTGCTTTTCAGACCTGGGCAAGGTTTACATTTTACATCTCTTAACATCTTGACAACTTCATCAACTTCCATACCAAATTCTTCTTCTTCAGTTTCCTCCGCAATCATTTCATCGTCATCAGGGATTTCATATACAACATCTTCTTCTAAATCGTCTTTCCAGTCTGAAAGATCTAATACTTCATCTCCATCTTCATCTAATTTTCCATTTGGAATTTCATATTCCTCCTCTTTACTTGGAGCACTCTTTTTTTTAGCCATAATTCTCACTCATTATTTTAATTGATTTTTATTATATAATATTTGCTAAAATTTAATTCTAATTCGATTTTATCATGAAAAATATTTTATTGAGAATTGGTTTTTAGCTGAAATCATTTTTGATTATATGGTCAATTTGATTTAATAATCCTGTATTATCATGTAATCGCTTATATAATTTATTTATTTCAGTTAAAATAAAATCTAATTCATTTGATGAATATATTTTATAATTTCTTATATCAAATCGGGGAACTAAAAATTTGTATGGAACTTTTTGTGGCTCATTTTTTAAATCAAACAATTCTCTTAAAAAATTATAATCTACATTAGATTCTAAGTAAAATTTATCTAAAAACAATAATTTCACTAAAGAATTACTTAATCTGTTAAAAAATGTAAAATTGGTATTGATTTCTTTATAGTATTTGGAATTGAATCTCTCTAATTTAGCAGATTTTATAATTTCAGGCTTTTGTGAGTCAAGATCATATTTTAATTGTGAAAGGAGTTGTTGAAATTTTCCCAATTGTGATAAAAAAGCGGGGAATTTTCTCGGCATTGGTAGTCTCTTAATAAAACTACCGTTAAATCTTAAGAAACCACCAGCCATATGTAATGTGCTAAATAATGTTTTAAACACAGAATTCATTAATTTAGAATTTAAAATTGTTAAAAGGCTGAATAATTGATCAGTATTGAGCGAAGCTATTTTTATAAAATAAAGACCTGTTATATTGGTAAATATACCGGGATCATAACAGCATGTTAGATCTTTTGCGATTTCTCTAAAAATTAACTTTTCGCTATTTATATCACTCCAAATTTGCTCAAAGTTAGGATGATATTTAAAATATGAAATGCTAATGTCTTTACCTGCAATTTTTATTCTTTTATTAAACTTAATATGATATTTTTCTATATTGCCTGTTCCAATTAGTAATAAATCATTGTCAGATTGGCTTTCATCACTGATATTATCAAAATATTTTTGATAATTCAAAAAACCAAAAGGTCGATATATAATTCTTAAATCTTCAAATGTTTCAGCAAATGTTTTAAAGTTCTTAAATAAATATGTGATTAATTCTATATTGCCTGAAATGGGAATTACTTTCGAAGGAAACTTATTAATTAAGTTTTGATGGAATTTTATGATCTTAATTCTACGATTTTCATTTATCACGTTTATATTATCGAATTTTTTAATATATACCTCTTGTCCCTTCCTATGCTTAGATTTTTTTAGAAATAAGATAACTGGATAAGTAGCTACATTTTTAAATATAGGTAAAGAAGAGAAGTTTATGATTTCTTTAATGTCTGATTCATTTAATAATAATTCTCTAACTTTAATGCCATAATCTGCAGATAAGAATTTGTTAGGTAAAATAAATGAGAGATATCCATCATTTTTTAATAATTCTAAAGATCTCTCAATAAAAATTATTGAAAGATCAAATAAGCGATATGCTGTTTTATATCTCTTATGTAATTTTTCCTTAAATTTATTATCCTTAATCTTTTTATTTTCAACATAAGGAGGATTTCCAATTATCATATCGAATTTATCAGAATTAAAATCTAAAAGAAAATCTAGGTTAAAAATATTGAATTTTAAATCTAAGTTTTCAATGATTTGGTCAAAATCTGTGAGGTTTAAACTCTTTAAGTTAACGTTTTGAAATATAAAATTGTTTGTCTCAGTCGATAAAAGCCATTTAATTAATCTCAGCTTTGAGATAATAATAGCTGAATCTTCAATTTCAATTCCATAAAGATTATTTTGAATAATGGTTTTTTTGATATCTAAATCAGATAGTTTTGGCTCTACTATTCTATAAAATTGGTATAATTTTTCAGCTAAAGATAGTAGAAATCTTCCAGAACCACATGCGGGATCTAAAATTCTAATTTTTTTAATATTTTTATTTAACTTTTCTTTTTCTTTCTGATTTTTAATTAATGAGGGAAATATGCCTTTTAAATCAAAACTGTGTTGGATTAAATCATGAAAATTAATAACTCCTTCAAAAAATAATCTGAAACTGTTAGATACGATATAATCTACAATTTTTTTTGGTGTATAAATTATACCAAGATTACGATTATTATCTTTTTCAATTAACTTTTCATTTTCAAATCTATCAATAATTCTCTCGATATAAGGTAAAAACTCTAGTTTTAACGATTTTTTCATTGAAATTTAGCTATTCAATGTAAATTTCTTTATTTATAAAAATATTAGAAACTATAATAAAAGTAATAGAATAATTATAAAAAATTAGAATATAACATTTGGATCGATATTGAATCCGATTAATAATTCTCTTTTAAATGATCTAATAAACAAGCCACAAAGAATAGCTAAATTAAATTTCGACAGTATAACTAAAATTTTAGATAGATTTATAGATATTTTAAAAGAGGAGAATTTATTCTTAGAATTCAGTGTAAATGAACAAACTGAAGAAGTTTATGTAATAGGAGATATCCACGGAAATTTAGATACCTTATTGAAACTAATCGAAATAATAAATATGAATAACCCAAGCTTAGTTATTTTTTTAGGAGATATTGTGGATCGGGGACCAAAACAACTGGAATGTCTGTTGATAGTTCTAGCTCTAAAAATCCTTTTCCCTTCAAAATATTTCATTTTAAGAGGAAATCATGAGACTTTAGAAATGAATCAATATTATGGCTTTTTTCAGGATTTTATTTCAAGATTCAATGATCAGAGTAAATTCAATAAAATCCTAAGCGTTTATAACGTACTCTCTATATGTGCTTTAATTAATAAAACAATTTTATGTTTACATGGAGGAATTCCGCAAGATATTGACATTTTGAAGAAATTAAAAGGAAAAAAATGTAAGGATTTTAGTACGATATTTCAATCTATCTCACAAAGTATTTATCAAATTATGTGGAATGACCCTAAATCGGAATTAAAAGGCTTTTCAGACAGTTTTAGAGGTCCAGGAATTAAATTTTTTGGAATCGAGGTTTTTGGGAAATTTATGGAAGCAAATAGCCTGAAATATTTAATTAGAGCACATGAATGTTTCCCTGAAGGATATAGGTGGTTCTTTAATAAAAAACTACTTTCAATTTTTTCATCTGCTAACTATAGAGGAAATTTCTCCCCAAATCCAGCATCCTATGTTATTATTAAAAATAATGAAGTTATACCAAAACTTTTAAAAATTTAAGATTTTAACAAGGTATCGATTTTATAATTACATTAATTCTGAGTCTAATTTTAGAGATTTCTAAACTCAGGTAATTTGAGAAGCATCTGGTTTGATAAACAGAAGGTTATTCCCACGTATGAATATCTCATTATATTTAGCTACAGGGGTGCCTTCTAAAAGTTCAGTTGCATCCTCTAATATCATGTTCATATAAGCGTCAATCTCCTTTAATAAACCTCTATATTCAGTTCCGTCTTTTAATCTGAGCAAAATTACGCTGTTTTGTGCAGCTTGTAGTATAGATAAAGGGTTTTTAGACCTCTGTTGACTGTTATTTCTATCTGACATTTAAATACCTTTATAAAAAAAATTTTAATATCATTTAATGAAAAGATAATTTAAAGATACATTTTTTTGAATTAAAACCTTTTTAATTCGATATTAAAAATAGTAAGATTAAAGTTTTTGGTTTAATTATTGAAAAAACGTACTAAAACTTCAAACAAAAAGAAAAGAATAATTGATGATTACAATTCATCAGCTCACTTTTATGATAGAAGATATAGGCAGATTCAGTTAGAAAAATACGATTTAATTTTAAATAACTATCATTTAAATGGGAAAATAATTTCAGATATTGGTTGCGGTACAGGATTACTATTTGAATATATCTCTAATTTAAAAAGAGATGAGAAGAGAGTTAAATATAAATTTGTAGCAATTGATATCTCTTGGAATATGTTATTAGAATTTAAATCAAAAGTAGAAAATTATAAAACGAAAAATAATCTAGAGTTAATTTTGGGTGATATAGAAAATCTTCCATTTAGAGGGAATACGTTTCATTCGATTTTTTCACTAACTTCTTTTCAAAATTTGCCTTATTTAAAAAAGGGGTTAAGAGAGTCTTTTAAAGTATGTAAAAACAATGCAGATTTCAGATTTTCAATTTTAAAGAAGAGTATTGATTTAAAAAATTTAAAAGACATGTTAAAATTGAAAATTAAGAACCCGTGTATAATAAATGAAAAAGAATTAGAGGATTTTGTTATTGTAGGTAAAGTATCAAATAGTTAAAAGAATAGATTTCATCATTTGTAGAAATCTTCTAAAATTCCATTAATATTGCTCTCTACGTTAAATTTTTTACGAAAATAATTACAAATATTAGTAATATCCCTTTCCAGGAGAGAATTCGCATTAGGATGATTTTTCTTAACCCACTGGAGCCAATCTATTATTAAAATATTTCCATTTTCATCCAAAACGATATTAAATTCACCTAAATCGCCATGAATCATATTAGCTTTTTGATATATTATTTTTAGTTGTTTTATGATTCGATTAAAAATTTTTGCTGGTTTTTCAATATTTTTGTAATAAACTAATTCTTTACCTCTTAGATATGACATTACTACAGCATGTCTATTATAACCTATTGGTTTTGGAGTGTTTAATTTAAGTCTATAAATCTTTTTTAAGGCTTCATATTCTTTTTTGGCAGCAAGTCTATTTACATAAAGCCACGACAAATGCCCTCTCTCTCCTATAATATCTCGATAAACTTTAATGTTTTTGAAACTAGTTCTCCCCATACGATAGAATTTGATTGCATAAATATGTTCCTCATCATCCATGCAGCTATATACATCTGATTCTTTACCTTTTCCTATTAGAGGTCCTAATTGACTTATTATATTTTTTTCAACTAGAGTATGAAGCGCTAGAAGATCATAAGCTTTAGAATTAAGGGTGTATGCTATTTCATACTTAGATGCGTCTCTTATTATTAAATCAAGTTTATGAACCTTTTTTAACCGAAAAAGAGTTTCCTCCATCTTATATCTTGAATAAAATTTGATATTGTTCACTGTGACAAATTCTGATCTTTTCATCCCAATCTCAATGGCCATTAGGACTCGAAGATCTTCCTTATCCATTCTAGTGAGTAAATTTGCTACTTCCACATTTTTTTCAGCTAAAAAATGAATTTTCTATAGGTTTTGAAAAAAGATATTAATTTATATATATTTGGTATTTCAAAAATCAGAATTGCTGTTAAAATTAGAACCAAAAAGATGAAAATATCTTTCTGTAATATCAAATAATTAGTTAAAGTCCAACCTTCTTGAAATAAGAATAAAAAAGTACCTTGGTTTAAATATAATAATAATCCTATTGAGATAATTAAACCATTTAAGGAAAACATTATAACTTGATGTTCATTCTCAACAATTCCAATTATTATATTAATGGAAAATAAGATTAAGGTAATTATAGTGAAAATTTTCGAATTATTAATCCAGTTATCGTACATTATATTATTTACTTGATAGGTTCCATTAGATACTGACCAACCCAAAGACAAACTTAGATTTAGAAATGATAAAATTGGTAAAATTACAGTTGCAATTATAGTAATAGTGTAAATCCGTATAGTTATAAATCTACTGAATTTCAAGACTTTATTCTTTCCCAATTTTATGGATTCCAACAAGGATTCGAGCTTAGTTTGAATCTCTCTTGGAAAATTCTTTTTTGTCATAACAAACTGGATATTTAACTGAGGAAAGCTAGAGATTAATTCTTTAACTTGGCTGTATGCTTTCCTAAATTTTCCTTTTTTGCTTTTTGGGCCACTCCAAAGATAGATAATTTCTTTTTCTTCATCTAAAATTGCGCATATATCATGTGATAGTAGACGATGTTCTTCTTCAATCCAATGAGATTTAGACTCATCATATATGAAAGTTTTCAGCATTTATCATCTACGTATCTTAACTAAAATTAGCTTTTATTTTTTTCTAAAAATCAATAGGAATTAACCAAAGAATTAACCAATATATATTATTATAGAAAAAATGTTTTAGAATTAAATTTAATCTTGATTTTGTATTCTCCTATTTATATCTGCCCACATATCATTGATATAGGTTTTATACACTTCAATCTCTTGTTGAGTCATTTGACTAAACCTTTTTTGAGCCATAAGATAATCTTCAATAGGTTTACGCTTTGAGGGATCAAGATATCTACTACTAGCTCTTGATAATTTTAAAATACCATTTTCGACTTCATACAAAATCCAAAACCCAGTTTGTACAGCTAAGCGACCTATTAATATAGTATCTTTAGGTTCATATCCCCATCCCGGAGGACAAGGAGATAAAATATGAAAATATTTCGATCCATGAATATCTCTTGCTTTTTTAAATTTTTCATACAGGTCTAATGGATAAGAAGCAATCCCAGTAGCAACATAGGGAATTCCATGGGCTTCTAAAATTTTTGGCATATTTTTTTTATGAACTAGCTTCCCTTCTGGAGTTGTTGTTGTTTTAACTCCTAATGGAGTCGAACCACTGCGTTGAACGCCTGTATTCATATACGCCTCATTGTCATAACAAGCATATATAAAATTTGTTTCTCTTTCAGCAGCTCCACTTAAGGCTTGAATTCCTATATCAGTTGTACCACCGTCTCCTGCAAAGGCAAGAACTGTAATCTCATCTTCTAAACCTTTATCTTCTAATGAAGCTAAGATTCCAGATGCGGAAGCTCCTGTAGTTGCAAAAGGGGTATGGTAAACACTTATTTTCGTCGAGCAGAATCCCTGCATACCATGTAAAACTGTTAAACAAGACGCTGGCACTGTTATTAATGTTTTTGCTCCTAAAGCTTTTAATGCAATTCTATAAATCAAAGCCATACCACATCCGGCACACGCACGAGTGCCTGGATAAATAAATTCCTCTTCAGGAAGATCCATAACATTTACCATTATTTCTCACCCTCTTTTAAAGTATGTTGATTCATCATAATCACTTAATTCGTCTAATCTTAAACCTAAAAAATCAGTTTCATTAGTAAATATTCCTTGTTTAAACTCATCTAAAGCTTTATGAACACCGGTAATAATATGTTCTGTTTTAACATCTCTTCCACCTAATCCTACAATAAAACCCTTAATATTTGGTCTTTCTTTTAAACTATAAAGTGCAGCTTTTAATTCATAAGATAAAACGCCTTCATATCCATATCCAATATCTCGATCAAATACTATTATGTTCTCTTTATCTTTGAAAAATTCCCTTAATTCTTTAAAAGGATATGGTCTGAATAATTTAAGGCTTACAATTCCAATTTTTAGACCTTCTTCTCTCAGTTTTTTGATCGCAACTCTAGCTTGAGAAGAAACTGATCCCATAGCAAAAATGATTGTGTCAGCATCTTCAGTTTGAATTTTTTTATATATTCCATTTCCATATGATCTTCCGAATTTTCTGGCGAATTCGTCATGAACTTCTTTAATTATATCAATTGAACTTTCTAATGATTTTTGAAGAGCGTATCTGTATTCATAATAACCTGGAGCTGTTCCTTCCGTTCGTTTAACAATGTGAGGGGTGGTTACTGGATCTATTCCTTTCACTTGTGAAATATCAGATAAGTTAATATGGTGATTAAGAGGTGGTAAAAATTCATCAATTTTATCTTGATTTTCTAATTTAACTGGCATCATTGTGTGACTTAGGATATAACCATCATATGCAACTATTGCAGGAAGATATACACGAGGATCTTCAGCAATTTTAAATGCTTGAAGATTTGTATCGTAGATTTCTTGATTATTTTCACACATAAACTGAATCCAACCAACGTCTCTTATTGTTATGAAGTCAGAATGATCTGTCCAGACTGACCAAGGTGCCCCAAGCGATCGAGTTGCAAGATTGATGATTATAGGCAATCTATTTCCTGCTGCCCATGGTAACATTTCATACATCAATTCTAAGCCATGAGCAGATGTTGCTGTGCCCACTCTTGATCCAGTCGCAGAAGCGGCACAACATACCGCTAACGCTGAATGTTCAGATTCGACTTTAACAAATCTAGCTTTTAATTTTCCTTCTGCAATGAATTCAGCAATTTTTTCTACCACAGGGCTTTGGGGTGTTATTGGATAAGCTGAAATGACACCCACCTTTGCCTGTCTAAAAGCATGTGCAGCTGCATGATTTCCTGTTAAAATCATTATATTTTCATTAAGATCAGCCTTTTTTTCTTCAATCGCAGTCATTCAGATTTAACCTCCTCCATAGTTATAGCTTTTACAGGACACTCTTCCATACAAATTCCACATCCTTTACAATGTTCTAAATCGATTTGGGGTGGAATAGTTCTCGATACTACTGCTTCAGGGCAATAGAGCCAGCAGTTAAAACAACTGGGTTTTCCAGATTTAACCGGGGTACATTTACTTAAATCAATAATTGGTTTTTTTGAACTCCAAGTTCCAGTTTTACCTGCTTCCCCGATTACCGGTTTTTGAACAGATCCTAAAATTTTTTGATAATCTTTTTTTGAATCAGTCATCTATACATCAAAAATAGAAATAAATTAGATTCTGTATAAATTCAAACGTAAATAAATTTTTAATTCTTACCATTTATAAAAATAAAAGTTTAAGGTAAATTTCAAGTATTTCATTAATACTTTCATTTATAGTGGTCAGATTATCCTGGAGTACCAACATAAGATAATACTTGTTTTTAAATAAAAATTAAATACCTAATATTTCATTAAACTCATAATAAAAAGTTACGAATTTTGGAAATCTTAGTATAGCTCCAAAATTATGTTTCTTTTTGTGAATTATTATAATATAGCAGGTTAAGGGAAAAAGTGGAGTTTTCTACAGATAAATTTATACAGGTAATTGAGAGCATTAAAGAATGTTATTTTGAAGTTGATTTGGAAGGAACTTTTACTTTTTTTAACGAATCCTTATGCAAACTTACTGAATATACAAGAGAAGAATTATTGGGATTAAATTATAAATATATCACTGATGAAGAAAATAGAAAAAAAGTGTTTGAAGGTTTTAATACTGTTTACAGAACAGGTGAACCTTTATCTGATTTTGAATATCAATTCAGGAAGAAAAATGGAGAAAAAATTATTGGAGAAACATCTGTATATCTAAAATACGATTCTAAAGGCAATAAAGTTGGATTTTATGGCATATTTCGCGATGTTACTAAAAGAAGAGAAGAAGAGCAAAGATTCAAAAAAGAATTAGAACAAATAGTCAATCTTCGGACAAAAAAGTTAAGAGAGTCTGAAGAAAAATACAGTAGTCTCTTCCATCATTCGAATGATGCAATTTTTCTTTATGATCTAGATGGTAATATCATTGATATTAATCAACAAGTTTTAGATCAATTTGGATATTCAAGATCAGAGATATTAAAACTAAAAATTCCCGATCTTCATCCAATAAGTGAACTCGAAACGTCCAGAAAAGCATTTGAGGAGATTACCAAAAAAGGTGTAATAAGATTTGAAGTAAGTTTTAAGAAGAAAAATGGGAAAATCTTCCTAGCAGAAGTAGCATCGAGTTTAATTGATGTGGGAGGGAAAAAAGTGATTCAAGGCATTGTTCGTGATATTACAGTTCGTATTTTGACAGAAAAAATGTTAAAAGATTCAGAGGAAAAATATAGAAATATGATAAATCATTTAGATTTAGGATTTTATCAACTGAACTGGGATGGTTTGTTGTTAAGTCATAATCCTAGATTTTGTGAGATATTAGGGTATGATTCATCTGAAAATTTAAAAAATAAGGATGTGCATAACTTCTGGCAAAGACCTGAAGAGCGAAAAATATATTTAAAACAATTAGAAAAAGAAGGTTATGTTAAGAATTATTTAGTTCATGCAAAAAAGAAAAATGGTGAAAAAATAGTAGTACAATTGAATTCTCATATTATAGAAGGATTCAAGGAGAAGTCACTCATAATCCAGGGATTAATATCAGATATTACTGAGAAATTTGAATTAGAACAAAAATTAAAAAAATCTGAAAAAAAATATCGTGCTTTGTTTGAAAATTCTCCTAACATGATCGTGTTATTAAATTTAGAAGGAGAAATCATTGATCTTAATCCTGAAATCCTAAAATTTTATGGATATGAAAAAGAAGATTTTTTAATGAAAAATTTTAGAGCACTTTCTACCTTTCCACCAGAAAATTTACCTAAACTTATAAATGTATTTAAAAAAGTAATCAATAAACAGGATATAGAGCCCATAGAACTTCAATTTTATAATAAAGATGGGAATATTACTTGGGTAAGTTTGCAAGCAAATTTAGTAGAAATAGAAAATGAGGCTTATATACAAACTATAATACAAGACATAAATAAACGTAAAAGAGCGGAATTGAAATTAAAAGAATCTGAAGAAAGATATCGAAATTTAATTGAAACTGTACCATTTTCAATAGCTTTAATTGATCAACAAGGAAAAATCGTTTATTGTAATCCCGCAATTGAAAAGTTATTAGGGTATAATCAAGATGAATTGATTGGGCATAAGTTCAAAAATCTTCCAGCAATTAATCCAAATTACATTCCGATTACTCTTAAACGATTTCAAAAGGTTTTAAAAGGTGAAATTTTACCTCCATTAGAGATAGAATTATATAAAAAAGATGGTAGTTTGATTTGGATAAGATATCAAACTTCTTTAGTTAAATTAGGCAATGATGTGTTAATGCAAGCAGTTATAAATGACATTACAGAACAGAAAAAGGCAGATCTTCTTATAGAAGAAGAAATTCTAAAACTTAAAGAATTAGATCAGATTAGAAAAGATTTAATTTCTCGAGTTTCACATGAATTGAAAACACCTTTAGTTTCTATTTGTGGGGCTTCTGAACTTCTTCTAGATTCATTTATAGAAGAATTTAAAGACGATACAAAAGAACTAATTGAAATGATTGATAAAGGTGGTAAAAGATTAAAATACCTAGTCGATAATTTGGTTGATATAATAAGAATAGAATATAAAAAATTCGAATTAAAGAAAGATATGAATGATATCAATCAATTGATTAGAGACTGTTTAAAAGAAATGATGTATATCATAAAAAAACGTGAATTGAATTTAGAACTTAAACTTCTGGATGGGTTATTCCTTGAAATTGATAAAATAAGAATTGAACAGGTATTATTAAACCTATTATCTAATTCCATTAAAAATACTCCACCTAATGGAAAAATCACAGTAAAATCATTAAAAAAAAATAATTATGTAGAAATATCAATAACTGACACGGGAATTGGTCTTACTAATGAAGAGATGGATAAGCTATTTACAAGATTTGGCAAGATTGAAAGATATGGAAATGGGTTAGAATATATTGATATTCAAGGAACTGGTCTTGGATTATATATTTCAAAAGAAATAATAGATCTACATGAAGGTCAAATTTGGGCTGAATCTGAAGGAAGGGATAAAGGTAGTATATTTACAATAAAATTACCAGCGAAATAATAAAAAGAATAAAATTAAAATAAAATTTGAGTGTTAAATGATATATAATAGGGAGGAAATAGAAGAGAATTATAGGGATTTGTTTGAACATTCATTAGATTTAATTTATGTAAGCGATTTAAATGGAAATTTTCTGGATGCCAATGATCTTACCTTAATTTCTTTGGGTTATGAAAGAGAAGAAATGTCAAATATTAAATTTTTAGATCTCCTTGAACCAGATGAATCTAAAATAGCATATACTGATTTGAAGGAAATAATAAAGACAGGAAAGCAATCCAAGCGTAGAGAATATAAAATAAAAGTTAAAAATGGCAATTTTATTTTTTTAGAAGCTTTCGCCGTTCCATTAAAAAAAAATGGTAAGATTTATGCAATTTTAGGTTTTGGTAAAAATGTTACATATCACAAAAAAGCAGAACAGAAATTGATAGATTCTGAAGAAATGTTTAGAGCACTCTATAAAGAAGGACCAATTGCTACATATACATGGAAAAAACTTAACGATGATTTTGTTTTCATCGAATTTAACAATATGGCTGAAAAGATAACTAATGGGAATGTTGTAAGTTTTTTGGGGCATAGAGCATCTAATATGTATAAAGATAGACCAGATATTTTGAATGATTTACATAACTGTTCTAATAGAAAAATAAATATTACGAGAGAGATGAAATATAAATTTCAGTTCACTGGGGAAGAAAAATATCTTTTAGTAAAATATGGTTATGTTAGACCAGATTTAGTGATTGTTCAAACTGAAGATATAACTGATATAAGAGTGGCAGAAGAAAAATTAAGGGAATCTGAATTAAAATACCGTTATCTCTATGAAAATACACCATTTTCTATTGTTCTTATAAATTCTAAAGGGGAAATTGTGGATTGTAATCCAAGGACAGAAACTTTATTTGGATACAAGAAGACTGATTTACTGGGTAAATTATTTCATAAGATTTCAGTAATACATCCAGATTATTTACCAATCATAGTGGATCTTTTTAAAAAGTTCATAAAAGGTGAAAAGGTTCATCGAATTGATTTAATGATATATAAGAAAGATGGAAGTTTATTATGGGTAAATTTACAGGCTTCATTAGTTCAATTAGAAAATAATTATTTTGTTCAGGCTTTATTTACTGACATTTCAAAACGAAAAGAAGCTGAATTCTTAATTAATGAAGAAATTGTAAAATTGAAAGAACTTGACCAAATAAGAAAAAATCTAATATCGAGAGTTGCTCATGAGTTAAAGACACCTCTTGCTTCTATTTGTGGAGGTGCTGAGTTTCTTACTAGTGTGTATAATAACCAAATAGGAAAAGAAGAATTAGAAATATTAAATTTAATTGATAAAGGCGGAAATAGATTAAAATATTTAGTTGATAATTTAATTGACATTTCAAGAATTGAATATGATAAGTTCAAGCTCAAAAAGCAAATGAATGATTTATGTGAAATAATAAAAGAATCTTCTATAGAAATGAATCATATTATAAAAGAAAGAGAATTAAATCTTAATTTAAATTTACCTTACAAATTATACTTAAACATTGATAGAGTGAGAATTGAGCAAGTTATAATGAATTTATTGTCAAATGCAATTAAAAACACTCCTCAGAAAGGAACTATTACTGTTAAAGCAGAAACCCAAGAAAATTGGGCAATCCTCTCTGTAAGCGATACAGGAGTCGGATTAACCGGAGAAGAAATGGAAATACTTTTTACTCGATTTGGTAAAATAGAAAGATATGGAGAAGGCCTAGAATATATTGATATTCAAGGCTCTGGGCTTGGACTGTTTATCTCAAAGGAAATTGTGGATTTACATGGAGGTAATATTGGAGCAGAATCGGAAGGTAGACATAAGGGGAGCAAATTTATTGTAAAATTACCAATCGATTAATTGAGCAAGAATTCCAGTTATATTATAATATTTTAGCTAAATTATATCCTTTTTCTATTAATTCAAAGTTTAATTCGCCTATTTTTTCACCCATACGTTTGAGAACAACTGTCTTTAAGTTATCTAAATGTAATTCTGGTAATGCCCTTGAAAGTAATCCCAAAATAGGCGTATTAATAACCGGATTTCCATCGATTGTAAGATTTTTTTCGACTGCTAATTTACTGATATCTGCAACAACAATTTTAGTATCACTACTGAGGTTGTACTTATTAACAAAAAATTCAGGATCTTTTTCAGAATTAATAACAAAAATCCCCCCTTTTCTAAGAGTAGAGGCTATTTCTTGGTTTAAAACAGTCTCATCAAATATTATTAAAATATTAGGACTTTCTATTTGTGCTCTATCCCATATTGTATCAATTCGAGAGAGTTTAGCATATGCTTGAACGGGAGCGCCTCTTCTTTCTGCTCCAAATGAAGGATATGCATGCACATCCACAAATTTACCACTTAAATACGCAGCTTCTGCAATAATTTCACAAGCAGTCACAGCGCCCTGACCTCCCCTTCCACAAATAATGATTTCGATATTTTCTGCTTTAATCATATAAAAAGCCAGAGAAATTTGGATATATATTATTTATTATGAAGTTTACCGAATAATATAAAATTTTTTTATATTTCTTTTATGAACATTGTTATAAAATCAAAATTGGAATATCAGTTCATTAAAAAAAAATAATATTAAGAAGATTAAGATATTATAAATTATCATTAACCCAATTAATCGTTGTTATGCAGTCTATGTGAACATAATATGAAGAATGAAACTAGTTATTTTGAAGGAAGAGAATTGAAAAGCCTATTCTATCAATGTTGGTTGCCCGATTCTGGAGAGATTAAGGCATATATTATTGCTATTCATGGATGGGGAACACATTCTGATAGATTGAAAATTCCTGCAGAATATCTTACAGAAAAAAGTTATGCAGTTTATGCATTTGATTTACGAGGGCATTGGAGAAATTCAGGTGATATCCCAGGACATATTGATAGTATGGATCACATTCAAAAGGATACACTCCTTTTTATGGATTTTGTCCGTGAAATTGCAGGAAATAAAAAAATATTTTTGATGGGGCATTCTTTTGGAGGTTTAGTTAGTTTGATTTTTGCAATAAATCATCCCGCACTATCAGGGGTGCTAATTTCCTCACCTTTATTAGATATGTACTCAAAGTTATCAATGGGTAAAAAAGTAATAAAATCAATATCTAAAACCCTCGTTAAATTAGCACCTAATAAAATCCTAGACAATATTATCGATCAAAACCAATTAACAAGTGATTTAAAAATATTAAGACAACACATTGCTGATAAGCATAAAATTGAAGTAATTTCCGCCAAATCAGCTACAGAGATAGATCGATCTATAAAATGGGCAATGGAAAATGCATCTAATTTACTTTGTCCTATATTACTTATGCAAGCTGGAAATGATAAAATTGTAGATAAAGCAAAGACGAAACAGTTTTTTGAGCGAGTTAGAAGCAAAGATAAGACTTACCGCGAATATGATGGTTTTCTACATGAACTATGGAATGAAAAAGGTAGAGCTCAAGTATATCAAGATATGTTTGTATGGCTCGAAAAACATTTGTAATAGGAAAAAAAAATAAAGGGTTAATTTAATAAAAAGATTATCTACCTTTGAATTTGGGCTCTGTTTTTGCCATAGATGCTCTAACGGCTGCTCGCCAATCAGATGTACGTAATGCTGCAGCATTATTTTTGGTCTCTAGATCTAATATTTTAACTAAAATCTCTCTAAAGTAATTATGCATTGTCTTTTTCATCAATTTAATACTTAAACTTGGACCTTTTGGTGGTATTAGTCTTAGAGCTTGCTCTCTAGCATATGGTATTAATTTTTCTAAAGGTAGGACTTTGTTTACTAAACCAAGTTTTTCAGCCTGCTGAGCTGTTATTTTATCACCAAAATATGCAATTTCTTTAGCTTTTTGAAAACCGACGAGAAATGGGAGCGTGAAGTGCGCTCCAAAAATGGGAAGGACTGCATTCCTTACAAAATAATATCCTATCCACGCATCTTCTGCCATATAAATTAAATCAGCCCCTACTTGACACATGGTTATAGCAGAACCTATGGCTAAACCGTTTATTGCAGCTATAACAGGTTTTGAAAAATCCCAGAATTTTAAGCTTAACCTTTTATTTGTAAGGTCTGAAATATCTATTTGTTCCTTAATTTCTGGAGGAAGTGATGTTAGATAATCCATTTTAGTATAATCACCAGAAGAGAAAGCATTAGCCTCCTTACAACCCGTTAGAATAAGAACTCTTGCTTTTTTATCTTGCTCCATATCATCTAAAACCGTTTCAATTTCTAAAAAAGTAACTAACGACAAGGCGTTCTTTCTTTTAGGAATATTCAAGGTTATTGTACAAATCCCATTTTCTTCTTTTTCATAAATGATATCTGTAAAATCTTCAATGTTCATTTTTACCCTCTATTAGTTTTGTTTTGATTATCTATTGATACTAATAGGTTAACTTTAAACTTTTTATATATTTATTATTTATTCTTTTAACGTAATCTATTTCTCAGCAATTCAAATTATTAAATTTGTAATAAATAGAATTAATTTCTATTAAAAATTAATACACTTGTAGCATTTAATTCTAAATTACAACTTAATTTCTTAATGCTTGATAAGATGTCTTTTATAGAAATTAAATTCAAAGATTTAACACCAATGATGAAACACTGGTACTCAGTGAAGAAGAAATATCCAGAAAACCTTGTAGCCTATCGAATGGGTGATTTTTATGAATTTTTCTATGATGACGCAGAAAGAATTTCAAAACTTTTAGGAATAACACTTACCAAACGTAAAATAGGAAATGATGCATATCCCTTAGCAGGGATTCCTCACCATTCAGGTCATAATTATTTTAATAATCTTATGAATCTTGGTGAAACTTTAGTAATAGTCGATCAGTTAGAAGATCCAAGTACTGTAAAGGGAAGAATTGTGAAAAGAGGTGTTACACGGATACTTTCACCAGGCACAATAATAGAACCAAATTTATTAAAATCCAATGAGAATAATTATATCGCATCCATGATAAAAGAGAGAAGTGGGTTTGGCATTGCTTTCACAGATATCTCTACAGGAGAATTTGTAGCAACTGAATTTTCATTTAAGGATCAAGATCCACAGGAAAAATTGCTAAGCTTGTTTTCTCAATACGATCCTGTAGAATTAATTATACCTCCGGAATTAAAAAAGGATGAAAGACTTTTTATACTCTTAACAGATCTAACAAAAGCAATCATTAAACCTTATGAGGAACATGTGTTTTTATATGATGAGGCTTACACCCTAATTACTCGCCATTTTAAAATCTCTAATTTAAAAGGTTTTGGTTTAGAAGATAAACAAATGGCTATTCAGGCAGCTGGTGGCCTGTTAGCTTTTTTAAAAGATACCCAACGAGATATAATTCCAAATATTTTTAAAATCAATGTTATACAAGAAAAAAATGTACTACACCTAGACTATATTACACAGAGGAATTTAGAATTAATTAACTCTCTATGGGAAAGAGGAAAAGATGCTACGTTATATTCTATTTTTAACCACACCCATACACCAATGGGAGCTCGTTTATTAAAGAAGTTTATTCTCCAGCCTTTAACAGATATTGAAGAAATCAATCAAAGACTTAATATAGTTCAAAAATTTAAGGATGATATCTTTTTAAGGTCTGATTTAAGGGAGGAATTGAAAATTATTGGTGATCTCGAAAGATTTATTAATAGGATTAATTATAGTGGTCGTTCCAATGCTCGAGATTTAATAAATATCAAGAATTCTTTAGAAAAATTACCAAAAATCAAAGAACTATTAGAAGGAGCAGATATTCCCGAAATTTCTTCATTCGTTAAAAATATTAGCACTTTTAATGAAGTAAAAGATCTAATAAACATTTCGATTAAAGACAATCCACCACCCACAATTAGTGAAGGCAATATTATTCGAGATGGTTTTAATGATAAAGTAGATGAGCTTAGAGATATCATTCACAATGGGAAAAAATATCTATTAGAGTATGAACAAGAGCAGAAGAAAAAATGGAATCTAACAACAGGATTAAAAATCGGTTATAATAATATCCTTGGTTATTATATTGAAATAACCTTGAGAACTCTTAAAAATATTCGTAGTGTTCCCAATGAATATATTGAAAGAGCAACGCTTAAAAACGCAAAAAGGTATACGACAAAAAGATTAAAAGAACTTGAAGAAAAAATTTTGAGTGCGGAAGAGAAAATTAATGATTTAGAATATGAGATTTTCAATACAATTCGCGAAAAAGTAGAAAAAGAGACTAAAAATATCCTTGAAACTGCTAATAATATCGCTGTTATTGATGTTCTTGCATGCTTTGCTGAAGTAGCTGAGCAATATAATTATTATAGACCGATTGTAAATACAAACAATAAAATTGTAATTAAAGCTGGTAGACATCCTGTAGTTGAGCAAATTAACATAGATGAGCAATTTATACCTAATGATTGTTATTTAGATAATAAAAACGACCAACTATTAATTATTACTGGCCCTAATATGGCAGGTAAAAGCACTTATTTACGACAAGTTGCTTTAATATGTATTATTGCGCAAATGGGATGTTTTGTTCCCGCAAAATCTGCCACAATTGGAATAATCGATCAAATTTTCACTCGCATAGGGGCTTCAGATGATCTTGCAAGAAAATTAAGCACATTTATGATAGAAATGACTGAAACAGCTAAAATTTTAAACCATGCTACCCCAAAAAGCCTTGTAATAATAGATGAGTTAGGGAGGGGAACAAGTACAAGTGATGGTCAGAGTATTGCAATGGCTACTCTTGAAAAACTTCATGAATTAAAAATAAAGACTTTGTTTAGCACTCATTATCATCAATTAACAGAAATTAATTTACCAGGAGTCAAAAATTATCATTTAGATATTATTGAAAATGATGATGGGAGTATTAATTTTGTGAGAACATTAAAACCAGGAAGTACCGATAAATCCTACGGAATTCATGTTGCTAAATTAGCGGGAATACCCGATGATGTCATAATAAGAGCTTTTGAAATTCTTGAACAAATAGAAGAAGAAGATCCATTTAAAACAACAGTCATAAAAAATGAGAATACAACGTCATCAAAAAAAGCTTATGATAAGATAATAAATGGAAAAAAAAATGAACTTGATAAATTAAATATGGAATTAAATGCTCTTAATGAATCGCTAAATGAATGTACTGAAGAATTAAATATAACAGAAAAAGATTTAGAAAGAAAAAGGCGAGAAATTAGGGAATTAGAATCTGAAATTGAAGCTAGTAAAGCTAAATTTTCGCAAAATAGTATTCCAAAGAAGAAAAAGTATATACAGACAAGTTTATTTGAACCTATAAGCAAGAGAGAAAAATTTACAGATTTATTAAATATTATTAAGGAAATTGATACAAAATCTAATATTCCAGATAAGTTAAAAGATCGATTAATTGAACTTAAAAGAGAATTAGAAAAGCTTAACTAACCAAGAACTACTGGAATGATAAAAACGATTGTCGTCAGATAAACATAATAAACAGTTATTATTGAGACAAGGATAATCCGGTATAAATTTTTTCGATCCTCATTTCTAAGATTCTCTAAAAAAATTATCAATAACAAACCAATGAACATTAAATGTGAAGGTTGTAACGCTTTCCACATAATTGAATCAAAAACCAAAATTCCTTGAATTTCTTCATCACTAAAAAGCCAGTTATTAAACATTTGAAAGAAATAATTAGGGAAAATAAAATAAGGGATGCAAACTATTAGAAATGGAACTACATAATAGAGAAGATCTTTCCACTTTATTTTTCTTGTAATAAGTAGAATAGGAAGAAATAATAATGCGGTTATCTTAAACGTAGCGAGAGTGAATAATATACCTGAAATCCATTTTTTACTTCTTTCTAAAAATATATAGGAATAAAATAAAAAGAATAAAATTAAAAAATTGACGTTATTATAATATGCATCAATGCTATAGCTAATAATACTCAAAATATAAAAAATAAGTAAATCTTTTTTATTCTTAAACACTTTCGGTGATTCTCTAATAACTAGAATTACTAAAATCAATCGTAAAACATCCCAAACGTATACTCCGATCATTACATTGTATGGTATTATATAAATTGGAAGAAATAAAAAATACCAAAAATAGAGATAATATGGTGGCCAGTCTGTAATTCCAATTGTACTATAGAAATCAATCAAACCATTATCCATGCCTTCTATAAGGATTTTAAAATCAATATCCTTTGTGTCTTGAATCCATTCAGAGATTTCAAAGAAATATAAAAATATTCTTAAAATGATGAGAGTAATAGTGATGATTGTAAAAAAATACATAAAATACAAATGAATTGAGGATTTTTCCTTGTCGTCTATTATGGTTTGAGCGCTCATTATTTGCTTTCAATATAATTATTATTTAGTATTAAAAGAAATTTAAAAGACTTACCTTCAGTTTAATGAATTATTTATAAATCATCATTTCACCTTTAAGATTTAAGAACTCGGTTAGATCCAAATTTATTTAAACTTTAATAGTGTATTATTTTAAATTTGATTGTAATGAGAAATATATTAACATTATAAAACTATTTTATCATTGGAAGGATTTTGAAAAGAGTTTACAAGTAGATTGAAAGTTAGCAGAATTAAAAAAATTATTGATGCAGGGAAAATTGCTGCGGGAGAAGTAGTTGATAGACCCGCGAACGTTGTAAAAGAGCTTATTGAGAATAGTATTGATGCAAAGGCATCAGAAATAAGAATTATTGTTAGAAAAGCTGGTAAATCGTTAATACATATAATAGATGATGGTCTTGGCATTCCATCTGAAGATATTGAAATGGCTTTTGAAAGACATACAAGTAGTAAAATTAATAGTATTGAGGATTTAGAAAATCTCTCTACTTTGGGATTTAGGGGAGAAGCACTTGCAAGTATTGCTGCCGTAAGTAAAGTTGAAATCATCTCTAGAACCGAAGATGCGGAGAAAGGAACATATTTACATATTGAGGGAGGAAAAATTGTAAACAAAAAAGAGATCTCTTGTCCTGTTGGAACAAACATTAAAGTGCAAAACTTATTCTTTAACATCCCCGCGCGGCAAAAGTTTCTTAAAAAAGATGCTACAGAACTGGGTCATATTACAGACATTGTACAGAGATATTCTTTAGCGTACCCAGAAATTCATTTTATTTATCGTCATAATGATTTAGATATACTCAACTGCCCCGCCTTAAATGATTTAAAAACAACTGTATTTCATATCTATGGAAAAAAAATAGCGAAATTTATGGAACCTTTTGATTATGACGAAAATGATATTAAATTCCATATAAGTGGTTTATTAGGTCATCCTCAAATAGCAAAAAAAAACAGATCTAATTCAAGCATTTTTATTAATAAACGCTATGTTGTCAGTGATGTATTATATAGAGCTATCAATGAAGCATATGAAGGTACCTTAATGGTGAGTAAATATCCTTTTTTTATTATATTCCTTGAGCTTGATCCTTCCGTCATTGATTTCAATGTTCATCCAAAAAAACTTCATGTTAGATTCGAAAGAGAAGAATCTATTTATAATAAAGTTTATAATGTAATCCATAATTTTGTTGAGGACATATTTATAATTAAGGAGGCAAAATATATATCCACAGAATTAGAGGATTTTTTACCATCCAAATATGAGAATCTCCCTGATATTATTGAACCAATTAAAGAAATTCAAGGAAACCAAATTAATTATGAGGAAATATCTCCAGAAACATTTGGAAAACCAGATGAACGTATCCAATTAAGTTTGAGAGATCGCATAGTTGAAGAAAAGGCGGATAAGAAAATAATACCTGAAGCATTG
>CP070805.1:1265002-1298995 GCA_020343655.1 Promethearchaeota archaeon
TATTCTTAACCAGCAATGCTAGCTGGTATTAAAAGTATGTCATCTCCATCAGAAACATTATAATGGCTTAAAATGTTAGTCTCATCCATTGTTACACCACCACATGATAAGTGAAAGTCAGCAGGATCTAAACCAAACAAATTTGCTACAGTTTCTTTAATGTCACCAACCAAATTCCCATCATTAACAGTTAATTTTTGTTTTTTCTCACCTGGACCGATAGTAGACATAAAATACACCGATATCTTTTTCCCTCCATGAATAATCTTAGTAGATGGTGTTTTGGATTCAACTTCCTCCTCAATAATCTCTGTAAAAGGTTCTTCGATCTGTTCCTCAATATCTTCTTCTAATTCTTCATCTAAATCTTCTAAATCTTCATCAAATTCTTGTTCATCAAACTCTTCATCAAATTCATCATCAAAGTCCATAATATAAACCCCAAAATATTATATATTTTTATTTTAAATATATTTCTGATATTTTTTTACTAAGAATATATGAAAATAATAGAAACTAAGGTATATAAATGGAATCAACTTATAGTAAAACTTAATTATTAAAGTCTTGATTTGCAAACACTTTAGAGTTAATATTCATATGAATTTATTAATAGAGATAATAAATAGTTGAAACATTATGAATGACGAACCTATTCCTAAGTATCAAATTCGAGAAAAAACTCCAGATGAAGAGTTAGATGCAATTCCAGATAAAAAGTTACTGAAAAAAATTAAAAGGGAAAGAATCAAACTAGATAAAGAAAAGAGTGAATGGGAGAAAGTTATTAATCAGATAGAAAACTACAAAGAAAATATCGAAGATCTTGAAAGAAAAAGAAAAGATAAGGAACTAAAAATTAGAAATCTTATTGAACAGCGAGATAAATTGCGGAATGAATTAGAAAAGACGAAAAATCAAATAGAACAACAAAAACATGATTTAGCTACTAGAGATAAACAATTTAGAGAAAAAATCAGAAGTAAAAATGAAGAATTAGATCAAAAAAATGCTGAATTAGAAAGATTTCAAAAAAAATTAGATGAATTGAGGGAGGATATTCGAAATCAGAAGAATAATTTAGAATGGGAAAAAGAAAGAACAGAAAAGCGCATGAAAGAAATCAAAACAAAAATTCCAGGAATGGAGAGAAGAGAAAAAGCATTAGAGAGAACAACTAATGATTTGGAAAATAAGTTAATGGATTTAAGAAACGAAATTAAAAATTTAAACAGAGAAAGGGATAACTTAACTAGAGAAATTAGTAATCTGAGAAGGGAGATTACAGATGAAAAAAATCGAATTTCCGATGAGAAGAAAAAATTAAAAGAAGAAAGAGAAAAAACTAGGTATAAAAAACAAGACTTAGATCTTAAAACTCGGGAAATTAATAAGAAAAGAGCAGATTTGAAAAAGTACAGAGATAAAACAGATAAAGAAGTAAATGATTTGGAAAAAAAAAGACGCCAAGAAGAAGCAAGAATAAAAGAATTAGAGAGAAAAATTCCTGCAGCAGAAAATAAGTTTCACTCCTTAAACCGTAAAATTCCGAATTTGGAGGAAAAATTTAATAGATTAAATACTGAATATAGACAATTAGAAAAAGAAAAAAACAACTTAGCAAGTGAAAAAAGTCTAATTAAACGTGAAAGAGAAAAATTAGAAAAAGATAAACAAAGATTTCTAAATGAAAAAAGAGAATTCGAAAGAGAGATAAGAAAGATTAAGACAAAAATCCCTTCAAATAAAATTAGAACGAAGACTCCATCGCAAATTAAAACAAAGACTCCTTCAAGATATTAATTAATAGTGTCGTGAACTTCATGGAGATAATTGAAGGAATTGAAGGAGATTATATAAAAACAAAAAATGATAATTTGTTTTTTGATGTTAAAGGTCTACTCCATCCAAATGATTATGTAATATGTTATTTAAGATTTTTTCCTCATCCAGATGGAGAACGAATAAAAAATAGTATTTCTTATAAAAAAGTCTATAATTTAAACGAACGATATACCCTTTTAAGAGAGAATTTTCCTAAATATCTTTTCTTCTCTAAAGAACTGGATTTAGAGGTTCAAGGAGTGAAAAAAGAAGAAATCAAAAAAGTATATACTCCAAGAAATACCTTTAAAAAATTATTAGATAAAAATAAGTTGTCTTATATTGAAAAAAATTCTATAAGTTTATGTAAATTATTGATTGATGAGGGAAATCTTTCTGATAATTCAATTGGTATAACTGGATCAATCATGATTGGATTAAATACTGAAGATTCTGATATTGATATAATAATATATGGCACAGAAACAAGTTTAAAATTTCAAGAAAAGTTAGAACAGATTTTTAAAAAATCAAATAAAATTCGCAAGTATAACATAGACGAATACAGATCTCATTATGATTGGAGAGTTGGAGGATCTAATATTCCATTTGAACATTTTTTAAAAAGTGAGCAGAGGAAACAACATCAAGGAAAATTCAAGGACCATGATTTTTTTATTAGATACATTAAAAGTACTAGAGATTGGAAAGGTAGCTTTTATGATTATAAGTATAAAAATTTGGGAAGAATTAGACTAAAAGCAGAAATTATAGATTCAAGAAATTCTATTTTTACACCTTGTTCATATAAAATAAATTCTATAAAAATCCTTGAAGGTAGTACTAATTCAAATAATATTAATATTGGAGATATAAATGAAATAAACTCGTTCAGGGGTCGTTTTTGCGAGCAAGCAAGAGAAAATGAAAAAGTATTGGTTGAAGGAAAGTTAGAAAGAGTAATTTTTAATAAAGAAATTGAATATTATAGAATTTTATTAAACGATCCTATTCATGATAGAATGATCATTATTTAATGTTAAATAAAAGATTCTTAATTTAATTGAAATTAAAATATTCATAAAATCAATTTTTAATAAAAGAAATGGATATTTATAATTCAGATTTACATATACATTCTCCACATTCAATAGGCGTATCGAAATCATTAAATCTTGATACGATGATCGATACTTGTATAAAAAAAGGATTAAATATTTTAGGTACGGGGGATATTTTACAACCAGCATGGCTGAAATACTTAGAGAATAACTTAGAAAAAAATCAGGATGGTGCCTATTATTATAAGAACATTTATTTTATTCTTCAAACTGAAATAGAAGATAAAGAGAGTGTGCATGAAGTTATCTTATTCGAAGATTTCGATATGGTAAGAATTATTCAAAAGAAATTAAAAGCTTACTCTAAAAATATTTTGGATGAATGGGGTGGTCGCCCAAGGATTAACCTATCCCCCGCAGAATTGGCTGATGTCGTTTCAGATGAAGGGGCTTTGATTGGACCCGCTCATGCCTTCACACCTTTTAAAGCCATTTTTCGACAAAATAAGTTTGAAACACTTGAAGAATGTTATGCTGATGCAGCTAAGAAAATAAAATTCATAGAATTAGGGCTCTCTGCTAATACTGATCTTGCAGATAGATTAGAAAGTCTGAAAGATGTGGCTTTTCTAAGCAATAGTGATGCCCACTCACAGGATCCTCGGTCCCTAGGTAGAGAATTTAACAGATTTGATGTTGATAATCCATCTTTTAATGAGATCTTACAAGCAATACAAAAGAAAAATGGAAGAAAAATTATATTAAATGTTGGTTTACATCCTAAACTTGGAAAATATTATGTTATGTTTTGTAATAAATGTAGGAGAAGGATTTTATTTAAGAAAGTGAAAAAACAAGTAAATACTTTCTTTAATCAATATTCAATTACTGATAATTTTATTATATATTACTCTAGTGATCCTATTTCTTCAAGATTAGATTATTTAGAACGAGTTTCTAAAAATAAAATGAACTGCCCAGCATGTAAAGAACAGTTAAATAAGAATTTCAAAGTAAAATTAGGAGTAAGTGAAAGAATTGAAAAAATTTCTACATATAAAGAACCTCAACATCCAGACCATAGACCTCCATATGTTAATGCCGTTCCTTTAATCGATATTATACGATCAGTAAAAGATATCAAAAGCTCAACAAGTAAAACAGTATTAAATGACTATAACAGAATAATTCAAGAACTTGGAACTGAATATGAGATATTAATCGATATGCCAATTAACAAAATTGAAAAATTTGATCAGACTATAGGAACAGTCATAAATGCACTTAGGAATAATGAAATTAAATATACACCTGGTGGTGGGGGCACATATGGTCAAATTAACCTTAATATTTAAAATTTAGAATAATACTTTATCAGTTAAATAATAGATTGATCAAAAATAAATTACAATAGAAAGTCTGACCCAAAATTTAACGAAATTAAATATTAAACTCTAAATCTAGCTTTAGCAGTTCTCCACATTTATTACATGTCAACCAATCAAATACTTTAAAGCTAACAATCATCATTTCCATTTCTTTTCTTAGAAATTGATTTCTAAACTTTTTTTTGTAATCACCATTCGGACAAGTGATTATCGCCCTAACTTTTATTAAATCATTACTTTCTGGTGAATCCTCGGACCCATTGCCCTTTTCTTGAGTATCGTCAATTTCCATATTTTATACCCCAAACATGATAATCATGAAAATTTAGGTTTATAAATTTATTCTCTATTGTGAGTTGTTCTTTATTTTAAACGAAAAAACTGATTAATTAAAAATGATAATTGAAATTGAATTAATAAAAAATAAGATTATTCTATATATTTCACTAATATTATCTTCATATTATTGCATTATATTATACTGATATCGTTCTCGTATTATAAAAAACTCATTTTTTTTGATGATATTTAATGAGCGATGACATATTTGATTTAGTTGAATTAGCAAATTCTCGATCATCAGTAAGAGAACGATTTAATGAAATCGCCCGACATAACCAAAATCCTAATTCAAACCCAAATTGTGATGATGATATGTTCTTAGCGGATCTCTTAAAAGTTTTGAAAATCAAAACATTTGTTGTTGGTGTTGGAGGCGCTGGGAATAATACAGTTTCTCGATTAGAAGATATGGGTATCAACCATGCCGAAACTATAAATATTAATACTGATGCACATGATTTATATTATTCAAATTCAAAGCATAAAATATTAATTGGGAAGGAGCGATGTAATGGATTAGGTTCTGGAAATGATCCTAGTATAGGTGCTGAAGCTGCTGTTGAAGATCGTGAAAGGCTAAATCAAACTCTAAATGCAGATATTATCTTCTTAACTTGTGGATTAGGTGGTGGAACAGGAACAGGAGCAGCTCCCATTATTGCAGAAGAGGCAAAAAAGAATAAGGCTATTGTTGTTACTTTTTGTTCACTTCCATTTAACTCTGAAGGTAAGCAACGTTCAACAAGAGCCCAACTTGGATTAAAAAATCTTGCCAAGTATTCTGATTTTCTAATTCCAATTCCAAATGATAACTTGCTAGGAATTGTCGGAAAAATTCCCATGATAACAGGATTTAAAATTATGGACGAAATTCTAATAAGAAATATTGGTGAAGTTGTAAATCTAATTAATAATTGTGGTTTAATCAACATTGATTTTGCAGATGTAAAAAAGACCCTTCTTGAAAACCCTACTGGAAAATATCCTTCAGGATTAGTTGGTATTGCTGAATCTTTAGGAGAAGAATCAGATTTAATTGAAAAAGCAAAATTGGCTTTAAATAATCCTCTTTTGAAGCCAGATCCAAAGCAAATAAATAGATGTTTAGTATCCGTTACTGGTGATCACACTTTAACACTTTCTAAAGTTGATAAAGTAGTTTCAACCATTTCAAGTGAGATCCCTGAAGAAGCTCAATTAAAATTTGGAGTACAAAACAAACCAGATATGGGATCTAAAATAAAAATAATGGTTCTAGCAAATGGACCTGTATCCCCATATGTACGAGCTGCTGTAGATTCAGATATTGACTTTTCACAAACAAATATAGTTGGATTTTAATAAAAATAAGGTATTGTTCTGTCAAATATTAAAGATTTATCTTCTTTTATTCATTTTCAATTACATTCTATATTAAAAAAATATGTGATCCCGAAAATGATTAAACAAAAAATGCCTGAGGAAGAACTTAGAAAAGAAATTCGTAGCTTTTTAGATAAAAGAAAAGTATTAGTTCTCTGTACTTGTAGTAATAATATCCCTCGTGCAACTCCAATGGATTTTTATACAGAGAAAGATAATTTTAATATTTATGTGGGCCCTGCTCCAGGAAGAAAAATTAAAAATATGGAAGAAAATCCAAATATTAGTATTGGAATATATACACCCATGTCTGAAGGAAAAATACAAGGTATGCAAATAACTGCTTCGGGTAAAGAAAGATTAATATTTTTAAAAGAACGTGATAACGGGTTCGAAAAAGCACAAAAAATTGTACGAGGAAAAAGAAAATTGATTCTAAAAATAATACCAGAAAAAATAGAATTACTTGATTATGATTTTATAAAAAATGGCTATTCAAGACTTCAAATTTTAGAATTATAAAAAAAGAAAATTATTTAATATTTTATTCTTGCATCAACTTTATTGCTTCAGATCCTTCCATTAAATTAATTACCTTATATACATATCCTTCAAATCTAGTAAAAGCATTAAGACGTTTAGCTATTCCTTTCATACCTTCATATAATTTATCCTCAGGAATCTCATATATATTATAAATCTTAATATTATAGTCTGGTGTTACCCATTGGTGTGTTCTCTTTACAAAATCCGGATATTCTGGTGCTTTTCGAGAAAGATAAAACTTTAATATGTCCTCTGCAACATGAGGTGGATATTTAACTTTACTCATGACATGAACCATCTGGTATTTCACCTCTATTTTGAATTTAGATGTTATATAATAGATTGGTAGAAATAGATATTATAAATCATTATAAAAATTTTTACATTTTCAGAAATATTAAAAAATAGGAAATAATAATCTCTTAAAAGAAAATGTTTTAGGAGAAAACAAATTCTTTTACTTAATACAAATAAAAATTCTCGAAAATTTCCTACTGATAAATATGATTTCTGTGGAAGAACAAGAGGAACTTAAAACAGCGCAAACTGATAAAGACTTAAAACGAATTTTTAAAAAAATTGCCTCAAAAAATCCGGATTCTTACTTTCCTACTAAAGAGCTCAGAGAATTAGGGTATATGAGAAAAAATTGTGAATGTTGTGGTGCATTTTTCTGGACTACACTTAAGGAAAGGGATGTATGTGGAGATCCTGTATGTTCAGGAGGATTTCAAGTTGTAATTGATAATCCTTCTAAAATCAAATTATCTTTCATTGGAGTCTGGGAAAAAATAGTTGAAATTTTAGAGCCACGGGGTTATGTTCCAATAAAAAGGTATCCATGTGTAGCTCGATGGAATCCAACTTCTGAATTTACAATTGCATCAATATCAGCGTTCCAACCTTATGTTATTACAGGAGAAGTAGAACCACCCGCTAAAAAATTGATTATCCCCCAATTTTGCTTGAGATTTAACGATATTGAAAATGTTGGGATAACAGGAGCACATAATACAGGTTTCGTAATGATAGGGCAACATTCATTTGTACCCCCAGAAGAATGGAACCAGGGTGAACTTTTCATAGATATCCATGACTTTATTCATATAGGTATTGGTCTTGCAAAGGAAGAAATAACTATCCATGAAGATTCATGGGCAGGTGGTGGTTCATTTGGATGTAGTCTTGAATTCTTCAGTAGAGGTGTGGAGCTTTTTAATCAAGTATATACAATGTTTGAACAGACTCCTGAGGGACCACGAGAGCTTAAACTTAAAGTTTTAGATATGGGACTTGGTCAGGAGCGTGTTGCGTGGTTTTCTCAAGGCACTCCAAATATGTATGAAGCTATTTTTCCTTACGTGTTATCCAAATTAAGGGAGATTACCAAAATAGAATTAGATTTAGAGTTATATAATCAATTTTCTCAGTATTCAGCTTATTTAAATATCGATGAAGTAGATGATATGGATGAAGCTTGGGATCATGTAGCTAATGAATTGAAAATAGGTGTAAAGGAACTCAGATCTAAAATAATGCCGATGACTGCTCTTTATTCTATTGCTGAACACGCTCGTAGTTTATTATTTGCTATCAATGATGGAAAATTACCATCTAACGTTGGTGGAGGCTATAATTTAAGAGTTATTTTTCGGCGTGCAATAAGTTTTATCGATAAATTTTACTGGGATATTGATATGGCAGATGTTTGCCAATGGCATGCAAAAGAATTGGAAGGAATTTTCCCTGAAATTTCAGAACATTTATATGAAATTCGAGAAATTTTGAATGTTGAAAGAGAGAAATTTTATACCACTAAGAAAAAAGCGGGAAAAATTTTAGAAAAAATCCTGAAAAAGGGAGATATATCCATTGAGACTTTAATAGAATTATATGACTCTAATGGAATAAGTCCCGATATGGTAAAAACAGCCGCTAAAAAGCATGGTGTAAAAATAAACATTCCAGATGATTTTTATAGTTTAGTTGTTGAGAGGCATGAAATAGCAGAACAAGTCCATGCTACAGGAAAAGAACTTGAATTAAATTTAGAAGGAATCCCTGAAACAAAGTCTCTTTATTATTATGACTATACCGAGATTTCTAATGAAGCAAAAGTATTGAAAATTATTGACAATTTAGTTGTTTTAGATAAATCTGTTGTATATCCTACTTCTGGTGGTCAGTTGCACGATATAGGAAATATAAATGGTCAAAGTTTTTCTGATGCTTTCAAACAAGGGAACTATACTATTCATGTTTTAGATGAAAAACCAAATTTTAAAGAGGGAGATATTGTCAAAGTAGAAGTTGATAAAGAATGGCGTACCCAACTCTCCCAACACCACACTGCTACTCACATTGTTAATGCAGCTGCACGAGAAGTTTTAGGAAGTCATATTAATCAAGCAGGAGCCAAAAAAACGCTAAAAAATTCTCATTTAGATATAACACACTATGAGCAAATTCCAAGAGAAAAACTTCTAGAAATTGAAAAGAAAGCAAATGACTTTGTTGAAAAAAGTATCGATGTTCACCTTGACTTTATTCCTCGTAGTGAAGCAGAACAAAAATATGGTATGACAATATATCAAGGAGGAGCTGTGCCTGGTAAAAATTTAAGAATTGTTGAGGTGCCTGGTGTTGATGTTGAAGCCTGTGGAGGTACTCATTTAAATAACACTTCAGAAACAGGCTATATACATATAACAAAATCACAAAAGATACAAGATGGTATTGTTAGACTCACATTCGTAGCAGGAAAAGCTACAGACAAATTAAAAGAAAAGCATAAGAGAATTCTGGATGAAATAAAGGGAATTTTAGGTGTAGATCGTAAAGAACTTGTAGGACGTGTAAAAGAATTATTTGAAAAGTGGAAAAATATTAATAAAGCACTTAAGTCCGGAAAAATAGACAACAGCGATTTACAATTAAATTCCTCTGAATTATTCGAAGGTGATGTATTATCGGAGATATCCCAATTTCTTAATATAAAAAAAGATGACATACCAAGTAAAATTCAAAAATTCTATAATGAATGGACTGAGGGAATAAAAAAGATTAAACAGATGAAAAACATTCTTAATGAAGACTATATTAAAGATTTGGTTCATAATGCCCAAAAGTTTCAAGAATATAAGTTAGTTATAGAATCTTTTGATAGTTTATCCCAAAATGATCTGAAGAACTTTTCAGTCCGCGTGATGAAGCATTCTGAAGATCTCATTGCTATTTTTCTAAATAAAACTGATGAGGGAATGATGGTATTAGGAATGACGAGCACTAAACCTTTCGAAGAATCTGAGTTTAATATTGGGAACTTTGTTAAAGAATGTGTCGAAATTTATGGTGGAAAAGGAGGGGGTAAAAAGGATTATGGACAGGGTTTTATCAACGATAAAAATTTAAGTGTTGATGAGGTTAAATCTTATATTATAGATAAATTAAATACTATATGATTCTACCTTCTTATTATTCTATATAGTCTATATAGACTTTATATAATATGACGAGAGAGCTTAAAAACTTATTTTTTTTTATTATAAATAAGAAGAATAAGGAAACTATATATGAACAGTGTTTAATTAAATTGAATGTATATATTAAAATTACAAATTTAGGAAATAAAACTATGAAAACTGTATATAAAGAGTTTTGTTGTCCACAATGTGGAGAATTACGCCATATAAATGTTAATGGTATTTGTTTTGATTGTAGCAATGAGAACACTCTTTTAGCATTAGCAGAACAGCGTAAATTGAAATCAAGACTCCATATTTCAATTGGATCTCTCAGGGTAGAGAGTTATAACTAAATCTTTGTTTTTGTTTTTGTTTAGCTTAGAATTATATATTTTAATCTCTTTTAATTAAGGAATTTTTTTCTTCAAAAACATTTTAAATTTAACACTTATTATTAAATTTATAAGTAATAGAAATTCTCTCTTAGAATATAAACTTAATATGAGAGGGTGCTTAAAAATTGGTTGAGATTATACACATATCAGATTTACATTTCGGATCCGAATTTGTTCCAGATTATATAGAAAATATTATACAATATATTAAAGATATTCGACCTGATGTTGTCGTATGCACTGGGGACATTGTTCACAAGGGTAGGGTTGTCCAATTTGAGAAATTTCTACCATATCTTAATCAAATAAAAGAGTTATCTAATTTCATGGCCGTACCAGGAAACCATGACGCAAAAAATTCAGGTCTAATATTTTTTGAGAAATTAATAGGCCCAAGACGTTCAAGGTTGATTCTCGAAGATAAAGATACATTAATTGTTGGAATTAATTCTGCGAAAGATGATATGGCTGAAGGAATGATTGGCGATGAACAATTGGATTGGTTAGGTAGGCAATTTAATAAAAATTTAGAAAATAGGATAATTGCACTACATCATCATTTAATCCCCATTCCAATGTCTGGACAAAAATTCACTACTGTCCGAGATGCTGGAGAAATTTTAGAACTCACCCAATTATTTGAAGTTGATTTAGTTTTGATGGGCCATCGCCACGTAGCTCATTCTTATGTAATATCATGGAGAATTGATTCGAGTACAACCTTTCTCTACAGCGGTACATCGACTTCAAATAAAGTTCGTGCTGACGATTCCCCTAGTTTTAATCATGTATCTCTTGATGAGGGTGATTTAGAAGTATATATGGTTAATTCAACTAATCTTGAGAAAGTATTGCTAGTAGAACGTAAGGAACATCATACAGAATTTATCAGGCCAAGAAAAACAAGAATCGAACACCTACTCGCATCAGCGGTATGGGATGAATAAGATTATGTCTAAACCTGTAACTCCACTATTAGCTGTTGATGCGCTCATTCTGATAAATAATGAAAAAGATTTAGTTTTGATTCGCCGAAAAAATCCTCCTTTCCAAGGTGAATTAGCATTACCAGGGGGATTTGTAGATGTAGGAGAAACTGTGGAAGAGGCGTGCGTTAGGGAAGCATATGAAGAAACCAATATTAACATAAAAATTATCAAATTAGTAGGTGTTTTTTCTGATCCTAAACGTGATCCAAGAGGGCATAATGTTTCTATTGCTTTCTTATGTGAACCTCAAACAAAAAATGAAAAACCAAGAGCAAAAGATGACGCTGCTGCATTAGAAATTATACATCTAGCAGAAATCTCCTCTTTAAAATTAGCTTTCGATCATTTGGAAATTATTAAAAGTTCAGGGATTTTGAATACCACTGATTAATCCGCTTACTATTTTTCCTTTATTTCATAAAGGTTATGAAAGGAATCTTTAATAAAGAGATAATATCCTTCACTTTCTTTCCTTGGGACTTTCACAACATCGAATCCCATCGAAGATGCCGTATTAACAAACACGTCGCGATTCTCTATTAATAAACAGGAGTGAGTAAAAACATCGTTTGCTTTACTATTATCATTAGTAATGAAAACTTCGAAACGCAAATCTTCATTCCCATATACAACAAAAGTCTACTCTTTTTTTATACCAAAAAATTTTTCCATCAAATCAGTTGAGACTGATTTCGAACGGATTTTTTTCAATCCTAGTAATTCATTAAAGAATTTATCCGCATCTAATTCTGAATTGTATCCTACGGCTATGTGTTCAATTTTCATTTTTTTTATCATTTCCTAAATTTATTTATATACACTTAATTAGTATAGTTTCATTTAATATCTTAGTTAATTATTCATACTGTTTTGTATATAAAAACTTTAAAATATAGGGTGAAAATATAATGGAATTCTATGAAAAATTACGAATCGTAGCAGGAGTCTTATGTCTTCTCGTAGCTATATTGCGTATCGTTCAGTTTTTTTTTGATTTAGGTGGAGCTGTTCTTTATTCTGCAATCTTTGTTCCGTGGGGTGAATATGTAACTTTAATTGAGGGTATAGGAATTGCTATTGTTGCTCTAGTTTTTACATTTGTTGCTACAGGATTTGCTGTTTTAGTTTATTTAATATTAGGTGCTATGGTTATTGGAGGAAGAAGGCTCAATGTTGTTACTATTGGATGCAATATCATTACAGCAATAAGTATTATATTATCTATACGAGCATTATCCATATACGGAATGTTGGGTGAATTCAATCTATTCGCAATGTTTTTCTTAATAATTTATATAATTATATTCGCGATTTGTTTAGTTTCTTATATCAGAATCAGAAAAGAAAAGTACCAAAAAAAACTCATATAATAATAAAATAAATGAACTAATTATCCTTTTTTTTTAAAAATATTTTTAGTAAATAAGATATGTCCTTCTTTAAATTATCGCATATATGTTTTTGTTTAAAATTTAAAAATCTTTAGGTTATAATATTATTAATATGTAAAAAAAAAAAAATGAATAAGCTTAAGGTATTTACTGGATGACTGAAGTCTCTGAAGATGAATTTCTTAATAAACTTTTAGAGGTTGTATATAAGCTCTCAAACATAGTAAAAACCCAATCCCCTCGTTTTAAGAGAATATGGGATGAATATTTAAAACCTTTAAATGAAACACCTCACATAATCCGCCAAATACCTTTAGATAAAAACAAATTTTTAGCTGATATTGAATACAGAATTAAAGTTTTAAATAACGTTGAACAGGCAACACTTGATGGGTTTCATTCAGTAAAAACATTATTACAAACCCTATATGATTCCTACTTTAATTCTGAGATATTTAAAAATGATTTTTCCGGCGATGATCAATTAATATTAAAATATTTCGTTGCAAAAGAGATTTTAGGGAATTTAATACAATATAATAAATTAGATCATGAATCAGTCCCTTTAAAATACAATATAATTGCTAGAAACTACACGTTGATTAAATTAAAGGGTCAAATGAACCTTGAAATTCTAGATAACTTAAAGAAACTCAATATAAAAGATGTAAAGCTGACTGATGTAAATAAAATTATGAAAGATATTGAATCAGATGGAATTATTAACATCAAGAAAAAAGGGAAAAATTATTTTTATACATTGAAAAAAGAATTAGAGTTAAGTAAAGAGGGAAAAAAATTCTATAGCCAAGTCCTCCAACCGCTCGTAGATTTTCCGACTCTATTTTTTAGAAGCTTTTTTAATATAAGGGAATTGAACGTTACCCTTGACCAAAACGTTAAATATCATGATTTCCTTCAAAAAATCTTACTTAAAACTGCAACACAGGGTTTTGCTCCAACAAACTATGTTTTTAAGAACCTAATTAAATACTATCAGAAAATTCAGGAAGAATCCAATTAGGCAGAATAGATTTATTATTTTTAAAAATCTTTTGTTTTTTTTATTGGCATTTCAAATTCCTCTAAAATAGGAATTAAATGCTTTTTATCTTCAGAATTGGTCCCTTTCCAATCAATTATAAAATAATCAACATTTTCAAGGGTGTTATTAATCATTTTCTTAATTAAAACTTTATTTATTCCTTGGATGTGATATTTTGGGCAGATAAATGACATAGCAATATTTTTATTTCTAATTAGTCTATGAAAATTTGGTGCGTAGTGTGTTCCGCCAAAACCTAAACCTATATTTTGATTTCCCATTTCTTTATATTCATAATATTTTTGAATAGTATTAATGATAGCATTTGTCAACATCACCCCTGCATCATCTATTTTCCATTCTGCTTCACTACTTCCTATTTCCATAAATATCAGAGGTTTATCTAATATTGTAGGGCCATGATGTGTTACTTCGATATCGAGTGAGAAATCTATTAAACGTGGTGGAAATTCTTGTTCAATCAACGATATAAATCCAGCCTTATGAAGTAAAGCACTTGATTTTGATAATTCTTGAGGATCGCCACCGAAATCCGCATCTTTGCTCCAATTGCCAGTTGTATGAACTAAAAATGCAGGACGAGCAGTTTTTGATCTGTGTCGACTTGCAAAGATAAGCAAATCAGGATTTAACTCTGATTCTACTAACTCTAAGTCATTTAAGAAAATCAGCTGTTCGTTTGTTAATCCAAGAAATACTTCATTTTCGTTACCTTGATTTTGTAATTTAAAAACTGGATGTTTATGCCAAGTATAGTCAACTTCTTCAAAATCAAAGACATTGGAACTTAAAAATTTATCACGCATATTCATTGAAGCTATATCTTCGGCTGAGTTTATTATTAAAAATTGGATTAAATTTCACCTATGATAATTTACTTTCTCTATATTTATCAAAATCAGTATAAACTTTATAATTTTATTATATATATCTAAAAACTTTAAAAATCTCAAAAATAATATCTATAGTAATGACAGTTGACTTAATAATAATTGTAACTCTTGCCTTAGCTTTTGGGTTATTCTTCTTTATTGCAGATTATTTTGAGCACAAAATTATTCAGCTACATGCTTCATTTATAGCTGGAATCTCCTTAGCTTATTTTTTTCTTATTGTTCTTCCTGAAATAGCTAAAAGACTTCCTGAATTTCCATTTCATTTGCAATTATTCGAATATCTATTTGTACTAATTGGCTTTACATTTGTTCATATAACGGAAAAATTAATTTTACAAAAGGTAGAAGGAAAAACTCAAAAAAAAATGAGAAAACTACTCGGAAAAGAAAAAATTCTAGAAAGTGTTGAGCGTAATATGGAAAAAATCCTCACAAATGAATTAAGACGCCAAAATTTAGATGAAGTAGCCCTAAGAGAAATTGCTCTAACATTATCCGAATTAAATGAACAAGAAGAAGAAATGAAAATGTCAATAAATAACTATAAAATAAAGATTCAAAATCATATTAATAAAGAATTAACGAGATTTAGGTTTATTACAGATTATATCTACCATTTTCTCGTAGGGATAATATTAACAGGATTATTAACGATTGAGATAATAGGAGGAATCCTCTTTTTTATATATGCATTTTTTAGAACTGTTATAACTAAACGATCTGAAGCACATCTTATCTTTACTGATTTGGAAATATATGAACAAAAAAAATTTGAAGAAAAACCTATTATTAAATATTTACTTGGGGCTTCAGCTCTAACCGGGATTATAATTGGTTTAATAATTAATTCATTCTTACCTGTTAATTTAGAACTTTTATTCATTTTCTATTCATTCATCTCCGGTGTAATTTTATATGTTATTGTAAGAGAGGTAATACCTGAAAAAGAGAAAGGAGATCCTTTGAAATTTCTAATTGGCTTAGTTGGATTCGCTGTAGTAATAATAATTATTAACATTTTTACGAATATATTATAATGAAAATCACACCTACTAATTCTCTGTTAATCAAAAATCAAAAATTTATAAAACAAAATAATTAGCTTATGTTTTCTTATTTAGATAAATTCTACTCTTTATAAAGATTTAAATTCATTAAAACTAAGTTTAAATTAATGTGAGGTTATGAAATAAAATGGACATGAAGAAAAAAAGTTTTAATGAAATTTTATCAATTGATGATGATGATAAAAAAATCATCGAAATGATTGAAAAAGACCCTGATATAACCCATAGTGATATTGCCAAGGAAATCGAGAAATCACAACCTGCAGTGGGCGCACGAATCATTAAATTGGAAAGAAAACATCTACTTACTAAACAAGTAGGTTTCAATATTAAAAAGGTTGATATAAAAGTTGCTATTGTATACATATCAACTAAAGATGTGGATGAGATTGTCCAAAAGATTGAGAATTGTCCCTTTATAAACCATGCTTTCAAAATCTCCGGAGAATTTAACGTACTTTGCTTCATAGCGGCTTCAGATTTACAAACTATTGAAAAACTAGTTGATTTATGCTTTAGAAGGGATAAAAATGTTATCAATGTCAAGACAAATATCGTAATAGAAAGCATTCATGATTTTGTAGTTCCAATAGATTTTCAAATTGAGAATTTCGATGGGAGATATTGCGGTCCAGGATGTAATATGGTAGAAGACATCCCAAAGTTCAAATTCAATCAAGAAGATGAAGATTAATTAAATAAATTCCTTTTTAATTTTATAATTAATCCTAAATATCAATAGATTTTACCAGGCCCTTTGCTTTGGCTATTTTATACTTACAAGCTTCCCCACAGCCATTTTCAAGTGTTGGATCATGCTCTTCAGAATCAAAATCAATCGGTAAAATGAAATCTTTTGCTATATCTAATACTACTTCCATTGAGACATTTAAGATTTCAGGATTGTTTCGAAAGTGATAATTTACAATATTATCAAGTTTTTGAAGTTTAGAACTAGCGAGTAAAATACATACGTTATGCTCCCCACTTAATCGAAATGCATTCAGCATGAAAGGACAGTGTCTAGCCATATCCATTATCTCATCAGGATTCTTAGATTTTAACTCAACAGTGGCTACATGCAAATCTACTTTCTTAAAATTGATTCCTGGTTGAAATTGTAAAATCCCATTTTTTTCCAGTTTTTTTATTCGCATACCAACGGTTGGTTGTGATCTATTTATTTTTGTAGCGATCTCTGTATGCGTAAGGTTTGGATCCTCCTGTACAAGAGCAATTATCTGTTTATCTATATCATCAAGCTTTAATTTATCAGATATCATTTTTTTTTTATTAAAATTATTTTTCTTCTTCTAATTATGTAATAATCTTCACAATTTATAAAATATTAGGATGAATTTATAAAAAATTAGTTTGGCTTATTTTTAATTCTAAGCATAATTGAATAAAGAATTTAAATACAACTATTAATATATTGAATAAAAAAATGATTTAAAAATCAGTTAAAGGAATTTTCTGACAATAATAAATCAATTTTCCATCAAAACTGATCTGAACTGCAATAATTTTAATACCATTTTTCCTTGCGTCGCTTAAATTTTTAGAAAATTTAGGATCCATCTCCCAATTAGGAGCGAAACTTTTTGCTTTTCGAACGACTAAAAATAGAATAGTACCATCATGCTCAATAATTTCTTTCACATGTCTTGCTCCACGTTCAGTAGGAGCATCCGGAAAAAGGGCAATCCCATCCTTAACTAATGAAACACCTTTTACTTCCAATGGGACATTATCGATTAAAAAATCAATTCTACTATTTCCAATTTTTACCTCTTTTCTAATTTCTTTCACTTTAGAGAATTCTGGTAAATATTCAAATACTTTCAAAGCAATTTTAGAATGTAATGCTGTATCAATAAGAACCCACTCATCATCAGTATGAACAGCTTTAATATAATATTTTAATTTACCATTTGAATGTGCAAATAAGATTTCAGCGCCTTCAATAAGTAATTCTTTTAATCTGCCAGGATCATGTATGTGAGCTGTTTCATTTAGCCCCTTATATCTAATTTCCCCTATAAATCTATTTGGTCTTGATAAAAATGCACCTTTCATTAAATCAGGAATCTCAAAAAGAGGCTTTTTAATATTATTCATCAATCTTATGCATACCTTAATATAACTTATACTTTGAGTAAATTTACTTCGAAAATTAAGAGATTTTATTATAGAATATAACCTTAATAGATAAAAAGAGTTTTTTATTTGAATAATCATAATGAGTGAAGCAGGCGATCGAGCCACAATTGAAAGTTATAAATTTCATCATATTGATACTTCTAAGTGTAAACAATGTAAAGAATTTTCCTGCGAAGAAGCGTGTTTTAGAGGGATTTATGAGGTTATAAAAAAGAAATCTACTCCCAGATGTATAGTGGTTGAGGATCGTGAAGACAGATGTGTTAAATGCCATATCTGTACTACAGCTTGCAAATTTAAAGCTTTAACAATAGACTGAAAAAAAATCGACTTTTTATCTAAATATTGGTAAATTAAAAATTATATTTTCAACAACAATGTTTTTGTAAATCAAATCTTCCATATTCAAGATTTAAATCTATCGGTAAGACGAAGTCATTCACCACATCGGAAATTATATCAATATGAACATCAATAACATTAGGGTCATCTCGAAAGTGATGATTAACGACCTGATCGATATCTTTAAGATTTAACCCTACAATTAAAATACTTAAATTTGAATTACCACTTAAACGAAAACCATTTAACATAAATGGACAACTTTTAACGGTTTTCATAGCCTCTTTAGGATTTTTTGTTTGAAGCTCGACCCTTGCAAAACAAAGATCTGCTACTCTAATATTTATACCTGCTTGATATTTTAAAACGCCTAATTTTTCTAACTTTTTAATCCGCATGCCAATAGTGGGTTGGCTGCGTGATACGTGATATGCAATCTGAGTATGGGTTAAACTTGGTTCTTTCTGGATTAAATCCATTATTCTACAATCAATTTCATCAATCCCTATTTTTTCACTAATCATATCATCTCACTTTTTTTTGGATTTCATGAATAGGTTTAAAAATTGTAGTATTTCATTTATTATAGTAATTTTTAATACTAATATATTTGACTTTCATATTTAAAGTTTTCTATATTTTTTATGTTCAAAATAAAACCGATCTCTTAAAAAAACCTTCAAATTACAATAAGAAAAGTAAAATTATTGAAAACTAGCATCCTCTAATCTAATTTTCCAAAGACGTAAGAATTCAACATTAGAAAAACTATGTTTAGTAGATTTATAATCGAATATTTTATAAGTTATAGCATAAACATTTTTTAAATAAAAAATAAAATATATTTTCATCTAAACCAAAAATTAGAGAATTATTTAACATTTTCGTATATTTATGAGTCCAAAATTAGGTATACAATTTAGGGACAAAATTATTAAAGCATTTACAGAATCTGAGGATGACCAAGTATATCCTGAAGTACTTGATATAATCTTATCCGCCATTGATAGTAAATATGGTATTTTCGGTTATATTGATGTGAATGGTGATCTCGTCTGTCCTTCAATGACAAAGGATGTATGGGACGAATGTCAAATTCCTGATAAAGATATTATTTTTCCTCGTGAAGATTGGGTTAATAGTAATGCAATCTGGGCTAGAGCCTTGATTGAAGGAAAAACTAAATATTCCAATCAACCTTTAAATCCCCCTGAAGGGCATATTCCAATGAATCGAGCAATTGTTGTACCAATAATATATCGAAAAAAAATAATTGGAATCTTAGAAGTTGCTAATAAAATATCAGATTATACAAAAGATGATGTAAACTCTTTAGAGACATTTGCTAGATATATATCACCATTATTATTCTCAAGATTAGAAAGTATGCAGCAAAGAAAAGAATTAAATGAACTCAGAGATAGAAAATTGAAGAAAGTTAAAATAGTCCAGTTAGACGACATTGATAAAGAAATACTTAATAAATTATATTCGGATGGAAGGCAAAGTAATACTCAGATAGGAACCAATCTTAAAAATACAATGAGTCATACAGGGGTACAGAATCGAATTAAGAAATTAATAGATTCTAATATATTAAAAATTCAAGGAAATATCAATTTCAATACACTTAATACTAAAGTAGCTTATGTTAATGTAAAACTTCAAAAATTTGACGATATTGATAAATTTATTAACAAGTTTAAATTATGCCCTAGGATATTTTTAATATCAAGGATTACAGGGCAGTATTATATTAAATTAGGGATTATTGGTAGGAATATGGATGATTTAAATGAATTTATCAATCATTGCCTTTTAGCTGATACTCAATTAATTAGTTTATCAGAAGTTATATTTGCTTCAGACATTTCGAAACCAGAATTTTTACCTTTAACTTTTTTTGAAATAAATAATCAGAATACTCCATGCGGTAAAAGTTGTTTGGAATGTGATTCATATATCAATAAAAGATGTTTTGGGTGTGATTTTTTATAACTTTTAAATTTTATTTTATAAGATCACAATTAATCTCAACTTTCTAATAGCTATTTAATTTTTAGAGATTTATTTATATATTACCAAATATAATTTTATAATTCAAAACTAATAGTGATTTTTAGTTTAATCTATAAGTGGAATATTATTATTTCTCCAATAATCCATAGAAAGAACATTTAAATCGGCTATTTTGGTTGGATTACTTAAGAAATAAACCTATAATTTGAACTTTTAAGGTTAATAATATGTTTGAAGTAAAAGAAACAGAAAAGTTTTTAACTTCACCAGAGGTATGTTCTTGGGCTGATGATGAAGATAATACATATAAAATTGAGATACAGTTACCAGGAGTAGAGAAAGATACAATTAAACTTAAAATGCATGATGATAGTTTTTTCGTTAAAGGAGAAACCGAAGATACCATTTATATAGGTTCCTATGGTGTTTGCTGTCCAATAAAACCAGAAGAAGCAAAAGCAGTTTATAAAAATGGTCTTTTAAAAATTGAGGTCCCCTTTAAAGAGCCCGAATTTCACAGTATTGAGATAAATATTGAATAAATTATTTTTTTTTTATTTTCCTTTTTACATAACTTTTTTAGCAGTCTTAATACTCTATATTCATTTCTTTAACATAATCAAAAGCGGAATAAGCAGCAATAACTCCTTCAGAAACACCAGTAATTGCTTGTTTAAAAGGAGCATCTGCCACATCTCCGGCAGCAAAGATTCCAGGAATATTTGTTTCTGATTTGCGGTTAATTTTAATTTCACCCTTTACATTTGTTTCAACGCCAATTGATTTTGCTACATCAGAATTAGGAGTTGATCCAATTTCAATAAATACTCCATCTATATCAAACTCTTTTCCATTATCGAAAATCACTGACTTTACAGTATTATCCCCTTTGATTTCAACAATCTTCGTCTTGTAAATTATTTCAATTTTATCATTTTCATAAACTCGCTTCTTATTAATTGGTTCTGCTCTAATTTCTTCTCCTCTATAAATAATATATACTTTCTTAGTATTTTGAGCTAAAAATAAGGCTTCTTTTGCTGCAGAATCACTTCCTCCTATTACACAAACAATTTTATCTTTAAAAAAAGGACCATCACATGTAGCGCAATAGGATACTCCACGTCCAGCAAATTCTTCCTCTCCAGGCACTCCGAGTTTTCTCCTTTCTGTACCGGTTGATATGCAAATTGAATATGCTTTAAACTTTTGAAAGAAAGAATGGAGCTCAAAGTGATCATCAACTTTATCAATACTACGGATCGCATCTGATATATATGGAATATTAAGTGAATCCATATGATCCTTAAACATATCCATTAAACCTTGACCACTTATAGATGTAATCGCAGGATAATTCTCAACAATGTGAGTTGTAGCAATTAATCCACCAAAAGTTTTACCAACAACCAGGACATCCATTGCAAATCTAGCAGCATAAATTGCACATCCAATTGCAGCAGGACCGCCTCCTAAAACTATAAGATCATATATTTTTTCTAAATCAATGCTTTCCATATCAATATTGAACACGAATATTCCCTCCAATCAAGGCTTTTAATATTTCATTTGGCCCAACCATTCCTACTAAGGTTTTTTGATCATTTATAATGGTGTAGGGAACCCCAGCAGCATCATAATATTGACCAATATCAGGATTTGCCATGATATCAATCACCACAGTCCTTATTTTCCCCTCAGATGCAATAGCAAAGGAGTTGCTGATTGCAATAACTTGAGGGCAATAAGGACAAGTCTCTGTCATCATTATCTTGATAGTTGATGGTGGTATCCTATCTAGATTTTGTCTTATTGTTGTCTCATAATAATTAGGCATTCCCGCAAAAGTAAATATGGTTTGGATAAAAGGTTGAATTTCACCACCTTTAGGAGCTGCTAAATACCTAATTATTTCTCTCCCATTATTATCAATAAAAAGTATTGTTGGAACACGTGTAATATCATATCTTTTAGCAAATTCTGGATTATCGTCTATTGAGAGTTCTTCAATCGTTAACATTCCATTTGAATTCTCTTCGTAGACTCTTAATAAAACCATAAATTGTCCACAATCCATACACGCTCTAATTTTTGTTCCATCAGGTTGCACTCTCTGCGAAGTAAACACTTTCAATTTAACAGGTTTCTTCAGTTTAGCCATTTCTCTCTTGATTATTTCCTTATATCTATCATCTTGAGACATCTTCTAATATCTCCTTACATGAATTATGCATACATACCTCCAAAGTCTCTATCTTTTGATCCAACCAATTTATCTAATAAATCTTGAGGTGTAAACATACCATGAATAACTTCTTTTTCATTTATGACTGTCATGGGAACGCCTTGAACCTGATACTTCATACCTATGTCTGGATTTAAATTAACATCAATTACTTCCGCCGAAATCTTTCCTTTAGAAACTAAAGCAAATAATGTTAAAACTGGAACAGTAGCAGGACAATATGGGCATGTCGGAGTTATAAAGATTTTCATATTTGATTTTGATATTTTTTTTAGATGAGTAAGGATTTGATCTGCATAATAAGGTCTTACTCCTGAAAAATATTGTATACTGTTCAGAAAAGGTATAAATTCAGATCCTGTTGGGTGTGCTAAATACCGAATAATTTCTTTATCATTCTCATCAACAAATAATATAGCAGGGATCTTAGTAACGTTAAATTTTTTTGCGAGTTCTTCGTTTTCTTCAGTAGATATTTCCTCAATTTCTAATTTCTCATTAGATAAATCTTCTAACATTTTTAATAACTCATAAGTTGCCTCACAAGCCATACATCTTCTTAGTTTTGTTCCATCTTCTTGAGTTTTAAAATCAGTAAAAAGTTTAAGAACAATATTATCTTTTAATTTACCCATTTCTCTTTTAATATTATTCAATTCATTTTCTGAAAATAACATAAAATCACCCAATATAGTTCAATCTATTATGAATATTTGCTTTCATACTTAAAAGAATTTTTCATTTAAATTATAAAAAAAACTAGTTCTGAATTATTTTTGAATAAAATTGAAAAGATTAACATTAATATTTCAAAAGATAGAATTCTCTTCCTAAACTTTAATTTCCTCGAGATATTTCTTAAAAATGAAATACAAAATTAAACCAATTAAAAAACCAATAGCTATGTTTATTAAGAAGCAAATTATCGCTGAAATTAATATTATCGTAAAAGATTTGAGGTTAAAATCTTTTAATGCTATTCTACCTAACAGAAAGGCGGTATAAATGAGCATCGCCCCCAAAACAGCCATTGGAAAATTTTGAAAAATTTCAAGTAATGCTTGGGAAAAAAATAAACCTAGAATAAGTTCCATTATTCCCTCCAAGATCATCGAACCGCCTGTCCTTGCACCAAATGCATATTGGGACATTAAACCCCCAGAACCATGACATAGGGGCATACCTACAAAAAAAGGATTAATCAAATTCATAGCACCCATATTAAAAGCTAAGATATTAGCGTCAATCCCTTTCTTCTCTGGAAATAGTTCTTTGACTAATACAATAGTAGCAATCATTACATTAGTTAAGGTTAAAAATAATTGGGCAATTCCCGCATATAACATTCCTAGTAGAAAATTCTGCCAAGTTGGAAACTCAAAGGCTAATATTGGCCATCCAAATTGCAAATGAGTGATATTAATAGAGCCTGTAAAAAGCTTGATTAAAATTCCGCCAATTGTTAGAACAATAGCAGAGGGAATGGGTTTATTTTTAATTAAAATTAAAATTATCAAAATAGAAAAAATACCAAACCATGGATTTTCACTAAATAATACAATCCCAGTCCACCCTAAAATTAAAGCTAAACCAAGTTGTATCCCCCTTACGGCAATAATTGGTACTTTACTTACGATCTTATTTAGTTTTCTTGAAAATCCAAGAACAAGCCATATAACTCCAGTACCAAATCCAGTGGAAATTACCATATTAGGAGTCCAAGGAGGATTAGATGATATAGCTACTGTACCAATTGTCTTTTGTGGTTGTACAGGAAGCGGAAGGTTAAATTTTATCCCTATTATGATATTTGTTATTCCTAATGTAAGGAAAATTCCTGCTGGGTTCAAACCTACTATTGATATATATCCAATTATAAATGGAATTAATGTTCCCCAATCTCCAAAAGCTCCACCAAATTCTCTTAAAGTAAATTTTTTGTGTTTTTTTTCAGTTTCTTTTTCAAAAACACTATTATTTGATTCCAAATCAATCAAATATATTAAAAATACTAAAGTTATTAAATTTCTTAAATTAAGTTATACGCAAGGGAGCAATTTTATCATAAAAATTCCAGAATCATTCTAAATAATAATAATTCTTGAACCTGATACTACCTTTTTTAAATCTACTTTATAACAATAATTTGAATAAATCTACAGCTTTTGGATGAATCTTACATTGTTTACTAAATCGACGAAGAATCCACCAACAAGAAGGACAATAAGTAGTAACATAATCTAGATCTTCTTGGTCAAAATCAGACATTCTCTTACGTGCAATTAGTTCTATTATATCAGTTCGTCCCATCCAACCAGATCCACCACCACAACACCAATGAGGAACATCTATAACGGTGTATCCACTCTTTTTGAGAATATCATTAATAATTTTATCTACTCCTTCTTTACCTCTGTTAATTAATTGACAGAGATGTTGTACTCCCACTCTACCTGTTTTACGCACAATTGAAGGTTTTAAGTATTCAGAAACATATCTCACGTCAGCATTTAAACCTTCCATTTCATTTTTGAAAAGATAGTAACAAGCCGGACATAAACAAATTATCTCTTTAAAATTTTTTGAATTAAAAATCTCTCTATTTTCCTTTACACATGTTTCATACTCATCTTTTAACCCACTAATTTTTAAATGCCATCCACAACAAATTTCAGTATCTAAAATAGTGAAATCAACCTCTTTTTGTAGTAGATATTGAATAGCATGTTCAGTGTACTGTGGAATTCTTATCGTAGAGAGACAACCCATAAAAAAAAGAGTGTCAGATTCACTCTTAATTCCCTTTAGCTTTTTTATTCTCATTTTATTTGTAGGATAAGGTGATCTATATTTCTCAAAATATTCACGCATTTCACTAATTCCTTCAAAAGTATTATTGTCTTCGATATATTTTTCCTTTAATGAAATACGTTCATTTTCAGTTTTACATTCTCCGCAATGTACACAATTGTAGAGTTTATCAAAATCATCTGAGGCAAATTTAATGTTATCTTTTTTATCGATAAGTTCTTTTACTGTTTCATCGCTTAGAAAGTGATATGGATCGACCTCGTCAGTGGGATAGTTTTTCCTTCCTTTTATCCTCTCTTTAACCATAAAATTCACGATATTATATTCTTATTTTGATTCAAAGAAGTCTTTAAAACTTATGTGATGTAGTCAATATTGCTTTAAAACAATTTAAAAAAAAGAAAAATTTTAATCTTTTTTAAGTTTTACTTCTGTTCTTTGAACTCCAACTTCTTTATTACTTGGTAATGGGGTTCCACAGTGATCTCTTAATCTCTCACTTTCTTTAAATACTTTATCAAGTTCTTCTTCTAATTCCTCATCAGAAATTTCTTCATTTGTCATAATTAACTAAGAGGAACTGTATTATTTAAGGATTTTATTTATAATTAAAAAATTCATTAAGATTTCTTAATATGAATTAACAGAAAAAAAGAGAATTTATAATAAGATTTATTTTTTAAAATATTCTAAAACTGCCTTTTCCTTCTCAACAGGTCTTCTTTCAGGAACAAGAACAAAAATTTTTCCAACAGTTTCATAGAAATCTGTTCGTAAATATAAATTACAGTAACATGCACCATATTCTTTTATATCTAATGGGGCGTAATCGCAAGGACATATTAAATCTCTATCCAAATCTCGATTGCCTGAAGCAAGACGACATGGACACGATTGATATCCATAAGTTTTCTTATTTTCTACTAAACCGTTAATTAAATTACTTAAAGTTTCTTGATCTTTATTTAGTATCCAAGTATTTGTTTTGCAAACCATACCACAATATTCCATCATTCCTTCTTTAGTTTCCATATCCATTCTAATTCCCTCCAGATTTCATTAATTCTTCATATCTATTTGGATTATAACCTACTACAAATTCATCATCACAGATCATAAAAGGATATGAGATTCTAGATTGATACGTATCTCTTAAATAATCTATTATCTTTGATTTCTCTTTAAAGTCAATTTTATCAACATCTACATATCTATATTTTACATCATGATCTTTAAGCCAAGCCTTACACTTTTTACACCACATACAAGTAGATAATGTAAGAATCGTAATATCTCTACTTTTTTTGGAACCTTCAACGGTTTCTGCTAATTTTTCGATAAGTTCTGACATAGTTTTATTCTTTCCTCATTTTTATTAAAGTTTTTGACTCAAATAGATTTAACATTAAGTTTCCAATTTGGATCGATACACTCAAAAGCTTCTTCAGTTAATTTTCTAACATCACTGTGGCATGAATCTAATAATATCCCTAAATGTTTAAGCGCTCTTTTATCTCCAATTTTCATAAGACTTTCAATAATTACAAACAATCTCTTTTTATCTTGATCTTCTTCAGGTTTTTCTAGTTCTTCGTTCAAAAAATCAATAATTAACATTGTAGCTTTTGGGTCTTTAATTTCACCCATGGCTTCTATAATTCGATTAACAACGACAGCATCTTCTTCGGATTTTAAAGCTCTAGCTAACATATTAGTAGCCCGACGTTCTTTCAATTTTCCAAGATTTTGCGCAGCAATCGCCCTTTCTTTCCAACTTGAACTATGAAATAGTTTATTTATATAGCCATTAAAGGCTTCATTTTGAATTTTTTGATCCATATTAAGATATGAATAAGAATAAGAAATAAGAACCTGATCATAATAATTTATTAAAAAATTCAGAAAATAAAATTAAAATTTTAGCAAAAAACGTATTTAATTTTTATTTTTAGGGGTTATCGATGACAATCTTTCATAGTATCTAAAAATAATTCTATGATTAATTCATTGAATAATCATTTTTTTGCTTTATAAAAATTATAATTTAGAAGATAAAGCTTTTTTACACCCCACGTTTATAATTTTAATATGGAATCAAAGACACCTTTACTTATAACAAAGGAAGATTGCGATAGGTGCCACGAATTAAAAGAGTGGTTGAATGAACGTAATGTTCGATATATTGAACGAGATATAAGTGATGAGGAATTTGTCCACGAGCTATTACATGATGACAATTTTTTAACAACATTTTGTGATGCGGATGGTTGTATAGTGAATACACCAGTAGTAATTCATAAAGGAAAATACTGGTTCAAAGAGCTCTGGGGTATTTCTGGCCTTAGAGAAAATGAGGCAAAGAAATTATTCGGAGTTAAATAGTTTTTTTTTAAATTTTAAATTTTATTTTTTTAAATTCTCCTAATCTTTTTATTACTTTTCGGATTGTTCGTAGTCCTTCTTCATCTTGTTCAATACCTTGTTTTCCCATATCCTTACTCCATAAGCTTGCTCCAAGATTGGCTCCGAATGCGCCACCAGATACAGAAATAATATGATTTTGTTGATAAAAGTCTAATATCGTTCTAATAGCAATCTCTTGACCTCCACTACGATCTCCACCAACAGCTAAAGCAGCTCCTATTTTTCCTTTAAATACATCGGGATTTTTCGCTAATAACGCCCTACAACGATCCATAACTGCTTTTAATTGTCCTGATAAATTTCCTTGAAATACGGGAGTGCATAAAAGAAGAAATTTCGCTTCTTCTAACTTAATATATAGATCTTGCATGTCATCTTTATTAACACACCCCTTTTTCTCCCTAATACAAAAATCACAATGAAGACAAAAGTTAATCTCTTTATTTCTCACACTCCAAAAAGCTATTTCAAATCCAAATTTTTCAGTGGCATAATTTAAAGCATACTCAACTGCGTATTGAGTTCCCTGTTTTCTTGGGCTTCCGCATATACCTAAAAGTAGATTCTTATTTTCAACCATAATAATCTAATTTACTTGGTTTAATTAATAATTATTCTTTATTGGATAAAAAAAAGTTTTAAATTCTTAAACACTAATATTTAAAGATGGATTCAAGTAAACCGAGTCTAGCAAGAATAAAGATTAAATTTCCAGAACAGCTATGGATCTCTGAAATTTTTAAAAACTTTCCTGATGTTAAAATGGAAATTTCACATTTTCTTCCGTATGATCTTGAGAAGTCGATAGGTAATTGTCTAATTGAGATAATGCATTATAATATAGATTCTATAATAGAACAAGTCAGTGTTCATCCTTCTGTATTTGAGCTAAGCGTTTTAGAACAGGAAGAAAATCAAGTAAAATTTAACGTAAAAACAAAAGATCCGTATTTATTGTATGCTATAATAAAATGTGGAGTACTTGTAGATTTCCCAGTAAGAGTAGAAGATGGTTTTGCTTATTGGAGGTTAATATCAAGTCGAGACCGGATAGATCAACTCTTAACTCTTTTTGAAGAGAAAAATATTAACTTCGAATTGCTTAGAATCGGGATTGCTCCATATAACATTGACGATGAGAAATATAAATTGACTTTGGATGAATTAAATGTTCTTGATAAAGCTGTATCCTCTGGTTTTTTTGAAATTCCTAGAAAGATTTCTCTTGAAGAATTAGCTAACGAATTAGGTAAATCTAAATCAGCTCTTTCAGTAATGCTTAGAAAAATCATTAAAAAGAAAGTTTTATTTGAAAAATAAAAAAAAACTATATCCATTCTTCTTTTAAGATGTTACCTTGTATGCCTACAATAACGTATTTTATAGGAACTTTTCGGCTTGCTCGTTTAGCACCTTCTTGTGCTAAAGCTAATAAACCTGAACAACAAGGAACTTCCATAATTGCAACCGTCAATGTGTTTATTTTTGCGTCATCAATCAAAGATTTAATCTTTTCAATATAAATCTCTTTACCTTGGTCAAGTTTAGGACAAGCTATCGCAATTGATTTTTGTTTCAAGAAATCTCTATGAAAATCTCCGTATGAAAACCCTACACAATCCGCCGAAAGAAGAACATCTGCTCCTTGGTAATAAGGTGCTCGAGGATTAATTAAATGCATTTGAACAGGCCATTGTCTTAATGCTGAAGGAATCTTTCCAATTGCTTCTTTTTCCACTTTTGATTCCTCAAAAACCATTGTTTGGGCAGAAGGACAACCACATTGGTGAGCATGCTCAGTTACAATTTGTTTCATTTGTTCTGCTTCTTTTTGTTCATTATGTTTCATTGATTCTAAATGTTTCTCAACAGCCTCCTCATCGAACTCTAAAGCTTCTCTTTCAATAATTTCAAGCGCACCCTCTGGGCAACCAGAAATGCACGCACCGAGACCATCACAGAAAATTTCATTTATCACCCTAGCTTTTCCATCGATTACCTTTAAAGCTCCCTCTGCACAATCCACCACGCAATTTCCGCATCCTGTACAAAGATCATCATCAATTTTAATAATTTTTCTTTTTACTATTTTATGTTGTTTTGCTTCAGTCATGATTAAATCAAATGGAAGTGATTATATATTTTTAATTTCGAACATGTTCAAATAATAACTTGAAATAGGATCAGGAAGAGTGTTCTCTAAAAATTAAAAATCTATTTTACCAATCCGTTAAAAACAGCTTTTTTTGAGAAAATTAAAAAAATAATTTTATTTATTATATATCTAATTTTTCCCTATTCTTCTCAATATGGGCAAATATTGCATCGACGGCTTGAATTGGATCAGTTTCAATATGTAAAATTCCACCTGTTAAATCTTTACAATCTTCGGTCAAAAGTTTAACTAAATCGGCACCTCCCGTTACTGTAGGTACTGGATTGACATATGTATATAAACCAAATGCCAGGGCGAAGATTGCATCAATAGTGGCTTTTTGCTCCATATATTCTGGAGCTACGGCTACTACTGGTAAATCTGGAATTGGTACACCTCCAAGTGCGGTAGAGATTGTTCCTATTAGATCAGCAACCCTACCAGTATCTGTACAAGTTCCATAACTAAGAACAGGAGGGATTCCTAACTTCTCACATACAGCTTTTAGACCAGGACCCGCCATGTCCTTTGCTTCTGGTACACATAATCCTCCAACTTGTAACGCACCATTGCCACATCCCATTGATAATACCAAAATATCTCTTTTAATTAATTCTTTAGCCATTTGAATTGTATGCACATCTTGCCCGTAATCTCTAAGTGTTGTACAGGATATTAATCCCGCAACTCCTCTTATTGTACCGTTTTTAATCACATCGAGTAACGGTTCCAATGTCCCTCCTAGAGCTGCAACAATACTTTCACTTGAAAATCCTACTATTGCTTCATTCATATCTAGACCTGTGATAGGTTCTATAATTGTTCTGCGTTCCTTATAATTTTCAATTGCCATTTGGAGTAATATAGCTGCTTGTTCCTCTGCTTTTTCAGGCTTATAATCTACTCTCTCAGTTATACCCTCAAAAGCTACAACTTCAGAAACCGGGACTAGCTTGAATTTATATTTCTCAGCATATAAAGGATCAATTGGCATGCAACAATTCATATCACAGATAAATGCATCAATGCAACCACTTGCTAGAACTGCTTCTTGCATAATCCAATTTCCTGTAAATCCATAAAATACATCATCCATTTCCCATCTTTGTATCATTTCTTGTCCAGTTTCAATATTTGCAATTATTCTTAATCCTTTTGCACCAACATTTTTTGCTTTTTCTTGCCATTCAGATTTTCGTGCAAGTTGAACCATTGCAAAACCTAAGAATGGTTCATGGCCATTTGGGAGTATATTTACATAATCTGGGTCTAATACGCCTAGATTCACTCTCATTTTATGCGGTCTGGGAATATTAAATAAAATATCTTGAGTGAATTCATTGACAATTTGGCTTTGATAAGCCATCGCAATCCCTAGTCTCATTGCTTTAAGAGCTAAACTTGCATAATATCCATCTACATTTGTAAGACAAGAGCTTGTTGAGAACATCATTTCACCATAAAGTCCCCCTGGAAAAATTCCTAATTTGTTCCATACTTCTTGTCTTTCGGGTGGTGCTAATTTCTCAATAATTTTACTTGGTTCATAATAGGCTCTGTTGAAATCATCCTTTACAAAATTATATAATTTTAGTGCAATTTCTTTCTCTGAACCAGACGTATTTAAACCAAGCCGTTCAGCAAAATTTTTGAGCTTATCAGGTTCAGAAATTTTAAATGGAGTTTGACCTTCGACCGTTGCTTTTAAGGTATTTAGAGTTGTTTCAGTATGATAATGATAAGTAGATGACCCCATAACATTCCTAAGAAGCATCATGCGCATTGCCATACCGTCCGCAGTAATTCCACATACACCACGTTTATCTATTGATGAATCAGCTCTACATGGACCATTAGAACATAAATCACAGCGAGCACCTTTTAAGCAAAATGGACATCGCTTATCAGGGTCACCACCAAATCCTTGCGCTTCAAAGCGATCCCAAATATTATTCATTCCATCTTTTTTAATTCTCTCATAAACTTTTTGAACAGATTTATGATAAGAAATTCTTTCGTTTTCCATAAAATACCACTTTATTCATGTTTTTTAAAATTGATCCATTTGAAATATAATCCATTATGATTTAAGTTAAAATTTAAACATATTCATAAGGAATATAATTTAAAATTACAACATATAAGGAAAACTTTAAAATAAGATCTATAAACTAATTATTTTATGAAAGTTGTAATAATCGGGAACAATGTTGCTGGGACTTTTACCGCTCAAAATATAAGATCTCTCAATGATAAAGTAGAAATTGAGATCTATACGCAAGAAAAATACCCTTATTATACAAGGGTAAAGCTACCAGAATTGATTTCTGAAAAAGTTACAATTGATGATTTAATTGTTTTCAATGAAGAATGGTATAAAGGTAAGCAAATTAATTTATATTTAGGTAAAAAAGTTAATAAAATCGATCCAAACTCAAAATTAATTCAAATCGAAGGTTCAGACTCACCAATCTCATATGATAAGCTTATTTTAGCACTCGGAAGTACTCCTAATATTCCTCCTATTAGAAATGCCACTCAAATGAAAGAAGAAAAGAAGGGTGTTTTTACCCTCCGTAGTATTGATGATGCATTAGAAATTAAAGAGTTTATTAGAAAAAAAGATGTAAACAAGGCAATTATAATTGGTGGAGGATTGTTAGGATTAGAATTAGCTAATCAAATAAAAGATTGTAATTTGGACACAACAGTAGTAGAATTCTTTCCTCGATTGTTACCAAGACAATTAGATGAGGAATGTGCTCTAATGTTAAAGGAAGAAATTGAAAATCGAGGAATAAGAGTGATCTTAGATGCAGTCACCGAAGAGATTTTAGGAAATGGAGTAGTAACGGGGATTAGATTAAAAGGAAAACATAAATTAGAAACAGATATTGTATTAATCCAAGCAGGTATTAGACCTACAATAGATATAGCTAAAGAAGCTAACATCCAAACAAACAAAGGAATAAATGTTAATGAGTTTTTAGAAACTAGCGAAAAGGATGTATATGCTGTCGGTGATTGCATCGAATACAAAAATCAAATCTGGGGGATCATTCCTGCTTGTATGGAACAATCAAAAATAATTGCTGCTTCTGTACTTAACCTAAAAAAAATAGATTATAAAGGAACCACTCCTAAAAATACACTTAAAATTGTAGGATTAGAATTAACTTCAATGGGTATTATAGATCCTACTAAAGAAGAAGGCGGTGGTTGGGAAATCTTGAAAAAGGCCGACAAAAAAAATTGCTGCTATCAAAAATTGGTATTAAAAGGAAGTAAATTAAAAGGAGCCATTTTATTCGGTGATAATAAGGCAATGTCTTACGTTTATAATAAGATGGAAGAAGATGTTGACAGAGAAGAGTTGAAAAAATTATTAGAATTATATTCTTACGTATGTAATAAATGTGGTTCAGAATACGATGAGGTTAAAATGGGTATTCTTTTTAAAGATTTACCACCTGATTGGACATGTCCAAATTGCAAATGTTCTAAGAAAGAATTTAAGATAAAAAATAATTCTTAATTATAATTATAATGAGGTAATAAATAATTTCTATATATAGGTGTAAAAGATGTAATTATATTTACAGTAATGATGAAAAGGATAAACTTTTCGAAGAATTAGATGAAAATGAATTTCGATGTCCTAGGTGTAGATCTTCAAAAAAATTCTTTGTTAAAAAAGAACTTCCCACCTAATTTTTTCGTTATCATTTCAAGCATCTAACTCTTTGAAATGGATTATCTTTATAAAATATTAAATTAATATTTTTAATATAAATTCAATTTAAATCCATAAAATTATTCTTTATCATTAAACAGTAATAGTTGAGAAAAATCATGGGAAAATGGGAATGTCAAGCATGTGGATATATTTATGATGAAGAAGCTGAAGGTACTAGGTTTGAAGATTTACCAGATGATTGGACTTGTCCAGTATGTGGTGTAGGAAAGGATATGTTTGAAAAAATTGAATAATCAATAAATTATTTCTTTATCTTATTTTTTTTTCAATGTTTTTTTTCTGAAAA
>CP070805.1:1299095-1327104 GCA_020343655.1 Promethearchaeota archaeon
ATCGGAACAAGTTGCCGAGCTTTAAGCCCAATTAGTATAAACATAATTCCCGTGAGATAATTTGAAATTCCAAAAATGCCTAATAAGAGCATTTGATTATCCACACCACCGGATAAATCAATTACAAAAATATTGATTGCTGCAAATTCAAGCATGACAGTATGGATGAAGCCTCTAATCAAATCAAAGCAACCAAGACCAATCATTATTATCCAAGCAAATTTTGGACATTTTATATCGTTTATATTCATTTGAGCACAAATTCCATAATACTAATTATGGTTAAAAGAATGAAAAATGAAACTAAAATTATTTGAAGAAGTAATTGAAACGCATTGATTTAAAATCTTTATTTTTTAACACTATAGGCATTTAAAGTACGAAAGTTTGCGATTTTAGAAATTAAATGAGTATTGATCATTATTAGGGAAGAGAATAAGGTAGATTTTTTATTTCCATCGAAGTTTTGGTTGCTTTGATTAATTTTCGGAAATCGGATCCAGGAATTTGTAAAGTTTCGGTATTATCGTTTGGATGGCAGCAAATTTCTTCTGCATTCCATATATTTTCATCTATAATGAAAATTACTTTATTATTAGTGTCATTGACTAATCCAATTGGTGAAACTGCACCAGCAGTAATACCTAGCATCTCTGAGAGATCCTCGGGTTCAGCAAAATGAATTTTTGGAGCACCTATCATTTTACGGAATTGATTTAAATCCAAGCGCTTTTCATGGGGTATGGTTATTAAAAATAATTGTCCGGATTTCTTATTCTTGATAACTAAATTTTTACAATGAGTTCCTGGGATGTGTCCGCAATGCATTCTCGCTTCAGGTACAGTGAAGACTGCTGGGTGAGTGTGTAAAGTATAGTGGATTTTATGTTCTACTAACCATGCTTTTAATGATTCTTCCATTTTTTTCTCAATTAAATAAAAAGCGGTCTGAGTTATAAACATAGCTTATAACAACAATTTTTTTCTCTTTGGACGAGTGTGTTTCTAAAGATTTTTCAAAATGAAAACAAATCCATAAAACAATTAGGGGCACATGGAATGTGAAGTAATATTTATAGCCGCCCCAAGGATCGAAGTTTTGATTTTTGTTTTAGAATTACAATCGTAAAAACTGCAATCATCACAATAATCAGTACATTTAATGGATATCCTGGAATACCTAGGGGTTCAATGGAACCATCTTCTGGCGTAGCTGCAATTACATTTACAATCACCGTATCTATTGCAAAATTATCATAAGCATCAAAAATAGTAAAATTATAGGTGTAGGAACCAATACTGAGTCCATCTACATTGATAATTATTGGAATACCAGAAGCCCAGTTATCAGAAGCAATTTGTATTCCATCTTTGTAAACAATATATATATCAGGGTTAGCGTCTGTAGCAATCCAGGTTATTGTGTGACCGGTTGTATCTTCTTCATAAGTGATGTCAGGAGGGGTGCTTAGGGTAGGAATAATGTTATCTACAGTAGCGTCTAATCCCCATTTAATGAGAAGAAGATCATTACCCCCAAAAATTCGATTCGAAGTCATTCCGCACGTGTAGAGATAAGTTCCATCACCCCAAACAGAATAACCATAGTCCCAATAATCATCACGATCCCATATCTCGTTCCAAACAATGTTTCCGTTTGTATCCCACTTAATAAGAAGTAAATCAATATCTTGTGTCTCATAGGTCAACGTTGTTCCAAATGTGTAAATATCGGTTCCATTACTCCAAACAGAAGATCCCATATCAATATATCCAAGACCCCAAGTCTGGTTCCAAAGAATATTTCCGTTTGTATCCCATTTGACTAGAGTAAAATCAAAATTTACTGCCCCAAAACTATCAGTACTTCCAATTGTGTAGAGATAGGTTCCATCACCCCAGATAGAGAATCCATAATCACGTAACTCACCTCCCCAGGTCTGGTTCCAGAGAATGTTTCCGTTTGTGTCCCATTTGACTAGGGTAAAATCAAAATCTCCTGCCCCAAAACTATCAGTACGTCCAATTGTGTAGAGATAGGTTCCATCACCCCAAATAGAATATCCGTCATCATCGGATGATCCACCCCAAGTCTGGTTCCACAGAATGTTTCCGTTTGTATCCCATTTGACTAGAGCAAAATCAAGAGCTCCTGCCCCAAAACTATCAGTATGTCCAATTGTGTAGAGATAGGTTCCATCACCCCAAATAGAATATCCCTCCTCATCGGATGATCCACCCCAAGTCTGGTTCCACAGAATGTTTCCATCTGTGTCCCACTTAATGAGAAGGAAATCTTTTTCTTCTGTCTCAGAGTATTGAATAATTCCAAGTGTATAGAGATAGGTTCCGTCACCCCAGACAGACTGTCCACCTACTAGTTCTAATAATCCTCTGTCCCAAGTACGATTCCATATCAATTGAATATCTGAATTAGATGTTATAGGTTCAGCTGATGAATATTTTGTTGCGTTCTCAATACAATATCCTTTTTCTTGTGTTAATAAAACTGTTAAGCTGACTAAAAAAATCAAGATCGATATGCCAATTCCAATTATTTTTTCTTTTCTTATTTTATTCAATAAAATCAACTCTTGCTTTTTTTTTTTATTATATCATTATAAATTTGTTACTCAAGATATTTCGCCTATTTTATGAAAAAATACTTAATATAATAATTTACAGATTTGTAGATTTATTAAATTAGTTAATATTTTTTAGTTTAAAAATTATTTCAGAAAAAGAAAAATCACTGTTTAAGACAATTAGGCATTTAACATAAAAAAATCTGGGTATATACCTTATAACAAACAAGATAAGTCCCATTTTCTCAATTTTTAGAAGGAGAGATGAAAGATCCTTTTTCCAAGTATTTTAAATGGGATTTAAGTATTAGATAAGTACCTTCTTTTTTCACTTAAGCTAGATGGAAAGCGAAATGTTCCTTGGTTGATGACCATAATCAAGGATAAAAATGTTGGGTAGAAAGGAAGTATTTTCGTTTGTGGAATGTGAAATCTTACCAAATCATAAATTTTAAGGAAAGTAGATTAAATAATCACTTTTTTAAGACTAATAACCTTTTTTCTTTTGATAGTTTTTCACTTGCATACCTGAGTATTAGACGAGGTAATCTTTCTTTATTTTTCATTAAGTAATCGAAAATCGAATCAGGATTATATTTTGAACAAGTTTTTAGGAGCCAACCGATTCCCTTTTCAATATAATTTTCGTTCGAAAAATTCAGCATTTCTTCTACTTTATGAAACACATATCTCTCGCTAAACTCTTTATGAACCATAATTATTTTCAAAAGTATTACTATAGAGGCTCGTTTTATCCATAGTGATTCATTTTGAGCCCATTTATTCATAGTGGTTTTAGCTAGTTGTTCATTCCCTTTTTTTGCGAGGAATGGTCCCAAAACTCTTATGCAGCTACTGTCACATGTACTCCAAGTGTGGCAATAAGGGAAAAACTCAGTTTTAAAAAATTCAGGGATGGAATTAGTAAATAATTTTTTATACCTATTGAGAAAGAAAAAAGACGCAAATTTATATTCCTCCACATTAGAATTTGCCAGAATTTTAAAAATTTCTTTCGCTTCATCAAATAAAGGATTAAATTTATTTTGAGCATTCCTAGCGATTTTTTCTATTTCAGCAATTCTAAGACCTAAAATAATATAATCATCAATATCTGGATTTATTATTTTATAAATTCTACTTATTTGATCTTCAGATAAAATAGGCTTTTGATTATCTAGTGAAGTTTTTATTTCTGAAATGACTTTATCGATGTCTAACATTTAAAATCAGTCTATTTTTGAAAGCATTTCATTTCACAATATTATAAAAATTTATCCAAATTAGTTTTTTTTTCAATCTTTTCTAAATAGGGAACAATCAATTCAATTTCTTTTTTATAAAAACCTTCCAATTCATATATAATACCATTCTTATATATGTTAATTATTGATTCCTTGAGATTATTCAGCTTTAATCCCGCCCATTTTAATGTGTTATTTGATTTCCCCGTAGTTATATGATCTAAATACTCCCTATTTAACAAAATCTCTGAAATTTTATAATTGTATTGTCTAAAATCTTTAGGAATCCACCTATTTATACGAAGAGGTAATTGATATTTCTGTGCTAAATCATACAATTTTGAATGCATTTTTGTGTAATAACCGCTTGGTGGATGCATCTCAACTTTATATAAATTAAGAAGGGGTTTTACTACATATTTATAATCACTGTTTTTAAGTTTTTTAATGAAGTATTCTGCTTGTTGATCTCTCATTGTTAATCCAGGACTAATTAATATAAAATCTGCTCCGGCCTGTTTAGTTTTTTTAAATACATCTTCTAAATTTTCATCATCATCTTCTAAAAATGGGATGATAGGGATGAAATATGTCCCTACATGAATCTCTGGAGCTTCCTTCTTTATTAATCTTAATGCTTCAAATCGCTCCGAAGGCGAAGAAGAATATGGTTCTAAAAATTTCGCTAGTTTTTGATTTGTAGTCGTTATAGAAAACCCTACAGCACACCAAGTTTCACTAGCTATTTGTTTTAGAATATCAATATCTCGAGTAACTAGTTTTGATTTAGTAGCGATATTAATTGGAAATTTATGTTTAGCGATAACTTGAAAGACTTTTCTAGTGTGTTCAATCTTCTTTTCTATAGGTTGATAAGCATCATTTACTCCACCTGGGGCAATGACATCAGGTAATAATGTTCTAGCCCTTTTAAGTCTCTGATCTAACTTTTTATCAAAATCAGTCTTAATAATGACTTCATTTTCAAAGTTATCTAGATAATATCGCTGACTTCGTGCATCGCAATAAATACATGCATGAGCACATCCTGAATACGTATTTAAAGTATAGCGCGACCAAAACCATGAATCTGGAAATTTTAATTTATTTAACGTGGTTTTGAATTCTTTGTAAGTATATTTAACCATTATAACGATGAATTCTTTAGTATTGGTCAATAATAAAATAAAAAATTTAAGATTGATGTAAGAAAAATATTGTTAGTGAAAAAACGCCATTGTAATACAAATAAAGAAGTGATATAATATGGAAATGGAATGTATTTAGTAGGCGTTTTTTCAACAGTAACATACAAATATGTAAATTTAACTTTTTGCTTTTTAAATTATAAAAAAAAAGTTGTTTCTTTGCTATTAATTAAAACTTCGTGAAACCATCCTTTCACGAATATTTTTTATTTAAAACTCACTCTTAAATTGGTTTAAAGGTATAAGTATGCGCGATCCGGGAATTGAACCCGGGTCATCGGCTTGGAAGGCCGAGATCCTGACCACTAGACTAATCGCGCTTAAAAAATTTAGAAATTAGTGTAAGATAAAAAGTACACCATTTCTTTTAACCTTAGTGATTTAAAGGATTTCATAAGTTTGTTCATAATAGGTTATAATTCTGTTAGTCACAACCCAAGCATCTAGAGGGTATTGAGAAATAGAAACTATATTTTCTGAAAGGTCAATAATATCTTTCGAGAAACTACTTTTTTGAAATCCACCTATAAATATGATATAATTTTTAGAAATATCCATTTTAAACAAATCTTTATAACTATTTATTAACGTACCCTTACTCGAAAACAATATTACTTCAGGATCTTCAAATTTATTTATCAGTTCCTTTAGGTTTCCTTCAAATCTTCCTATAAGTTTTGAAGTTCCCGTCTCTATACTTCCATCTATTAACAATTTAGCCATTAATCCTTTAAATCGGTTATAATTTCTTGCGATTCTTATTTCTGGAGAAAATCTGAAAATTTTATTATTAATTGTATGAATATATAAGAGCAAATCCCCATGTTTATTTAGGGCTGATCCTAAAGCATTGAGTAAGCAAATATGTGTTATATCTGGTCGTCCTCTTTTTTTAAAATCTTTTAAATTCTTCATAGCAGAAGAATGTAAGGCGTTATCTAGAAGTTGCGATGAATAAATCTTTGGTGATAAGTTTTTTTTAACAGAAGGATGATTTCTTATCTGTTTTGGAATTAATTCTATTCCACATTCAACTAAAACTAAAATTAATGGCATAAATAATTTCCGTTATTTATTCAAATAATAATATTAATTCTTTTTATTTTTTAATTTAATAAAATATCGAGTAGTTTTATTACACTCAAAACAAGTTAAAGAAACATGAGATCCCTTTCCTTTTTGTGAGTGCATTCTAACTCTACAATTCATACCGGGGTATAGAAACATTTTACATTTATGGCATATCCGTTTTTTCCACTCAAAAGGGACTTTTATTTTAGCTCTTTGAGCATAACGTCTCGCTAAATAGATGTATCTATTTGCTAAAACTTTATTTTCGGGAAATATGTCATGAGCTTTTTGAAATAAATAGATCATTCGTGAATTTGCTATCTGTTTTACTATATACTTTGGGTTTTTATTCCTTTGAGGCATTTAAATTATCAGGAGTGATATTTTTATTTTTCTTTTTAGTATCATATAAAGAAAGTATGAATATTTTACCTCTAATATCTATTAAAGAGGAATTTGTTAGTTGGGCGATTTCTTGAGCTAATTCTTTTATATTTGATTTAGTTGCCACTGATTTTAGAGCTTTTACTTTTATTGTTTTATATCTCTTTAATAAGACATTTAAATGGTCGATAAATTTGTTATTAACTCCCTTTTTACCTAAAATGCAATGTGGTTGTGATAATAGAGCTTTATTAAATTCTTTTTGATAACTCAAGGTCCCAAAACACAGAAAATACAAAAATTTTTAATTTATTTTGACTTTTAAAACGTATCATATTTAATAAAGAATTATAGAATTAAAGATTAACATGTCTATATATGTCGTTTCACCAGAGAAAACTGTTTCTGTCATTGCTGAAAAATTAAAAGAGTTTCCTGAAATTTCACCACCTGAAGGTTCAGAATTCTGGAAAACCGCATTTTTTAAGGAATTAGCACCTCTAGACTCTGAAAATTTCTGGTATATCAGATGTGCTTCAATTCTTAGAAAGGTAAAGAAGTATGGACCTATAGGCGTAAATAAGCTTAGGAAATTTTATGGTGGAAGAAACAGAAAGGGACCAGGATTGCATCACTCTGCTAAAGGAAGTGGAAAAATAATAAGAGTCGCTTTACAACAATTAGAAAATGCCAATTTAATTAAGAAGAAGGAAAAAGAAGGAAGAGTAGTATCTGCAGAAGGAACAAGTTTTTTAGAGAGAACGGCATATTCAATTTTAAGACATAAAACCTAAAATTTGCAATATTTAGGGATATAGCGTGAGTAACGACGAAGAATTAAACGATATTAGAAGAAGAAAATTAGTGGAGTTAAAGCAACAAGCAGCGCAACAACAAATAGCAGAAGCTCAGCAAAAAGAGTTTGAAGCAAAAAAATATCTATTAATGAGAAAGATATTAAGTCAAGAAGGAAGGCAGAGATTAGAAAATATTCGGATTGTTAAACCTCAATTTGCAGAGCAAATAGAAATACAGTTGATTCAATTATTTCAAACGGGAAAATTAAGAGGTGCCACGCCTTTACCAGATAATGCTTTTAAAAAACTTCTAGAACAAATTTCTTCATTAGATAGAAAAAAAGAATTTAATATAAAAAAATAATTATAAAAGTTAGTAATATTTTAAGAGATTAGGATTTATGGCAAGAAATAAAGATTTACCATCTAAATTGCGAAGAGCTAAAAAAGCAAAGCAAAGTCAAACAATTCCAAGTTGGATTACCATTAAAACAAATCGTAGAATTAGATCTAGTCCATATTCAAGAAGATCATGGAGGAATACTAGACTGAAACGAGATTAATTACTATTTTTATTATCAAAAATTAAATTGAAAAATAATGACAAAAAAAGAAAAAGAAATAAATTTAGATGATTTGGAAGAAGAATTAGCAGAGTCTGAGGAACCAGAGGAAGAAATTGAAGAAATTGAAGAATTTAGTTTAGATGAAATTTCTGAGGAAGAAGAGATAAGTGAGATTTTTGAAGAAGAAATTGAAGCTAGAGAAGAATTAGAGGAAGTAGAGGAACCTAAAGAAGAGATTATTGATGAGAGAATATATATTGTTCCTCTCGTAAAAGCACGGAAAGGGCCGAGAAATAAACGTGCTAAAAAAGCAATTAGATATTTAAAAGATTACATAAAACGCCATTTTAAGCCAGAAACATTAGTAATAACCCAAGAAGTTAATGAAAGAATCTGGCAACGAGGCATTCAAAAACCTCCACGAAAGTTGAAAGTAAGGGCGACGAAAAACATTGATGGTTTAGTTGTTGTTTATTTAAGTTAAGATACTACTATTACTAAAGAATTTCGATAATTTTATTCTCTTTTTAGAAATTAACAATATAAAGAAACAAAATTTAATTAGTTTATAATAAATGGCGATCATCAGAGCTCAAGTATTTGGGAAAAGTTTGGTTGGAGTATTTTTAGCTGCTAATAATTCTTATATTTTATTTCCTCCATTAATGCTCCAGCAATTACTTAAGAAATTTAAGAAAATCTTCCAAGAACCTTTTCACCCACTTACTATAAATAATTCTAATTTATTAGGCGTGTATTCTGTATCGAATAAATATGGAATTATTGTGCCGCATATTATTAGAGAGGATGAGCTTAATAAATTAAGATCTTATCTGGATAATTCAAGTAATATTGGGATTTTAAAATCAACTGATAATGCATTTGGAAATCTAATCTTATGTAACGATAAAGGGGCAATTATTAGTTCATTTTTAAAGGAATATAAGACTGAAATTGAGGATGTTTTGAATGTTGAGACAGTAGTTTACGAATTTGCTAATTATTATCTTCCTGGGTCAATATCATTAGCAAATAATTATGGTTGTTTAGTCCATCCTTTATCTACTGATGGTGAAATCGATTATATCTCATCAGTTTTAAAAGTTGATGAAGTTGATGTCTCAACAGTCAACCGAGGTGTACCTTATTTGAGCTCAGGAGCAATTGTTAATGATAGGAGCGGAATATTTGGAGTTGATTGTACTGGTCCAGAAATGATGCGAATTACAAGTGTACTGCAATTATAGCGTTTGATTAAAAATATTTAATATCTATTTGAATTCCTAATGTGCTTTAAAATACAAAATTTAATATTTTTAAAAATATTATCCTATTTTAAAAGCTATGAAACTGTGGATTGAATTAGTTATGTCAGAGATAAAAATTTTCAGAATTATTGGCGATTACAAAAAAAATCAAAAAAAATATTTATTTAGAAAAGAAGTTCGCGCATTGAAAGAAGAAGATGCTCTTGAAAAGGTTTTAAGTCAAATTACTTCAATTGGTATATACAGACGTCAAATTAATATTCAAGAAATTAAAGAAATACCTCTAGAAGAATCTCAGGATCATCTTATTCGAGAATTATCAGAATAAAAATTTGATTATTAAAAGAGTTGATAGAGTAAAATGGAATCCCCTCAGGAATATCAGGAGCAATTAATGAAATTTCGATACATAAAGGAACAGCGTGATATGTTTCAAGGACAGTTTGAAATTATAAATGTTTCTCTAGGAAATATCATGAATACTAAAATAACCCTAGAAAATTTGAAAAAAGGGATAAACCAAGATGATGAAATACTGGTTCCAATTGGAGGTATAGCGAATATTAAAGCATCAATTAAAGATACAGAGAAAATTCTACTTGCTGTTACTCAGGATGTTGTAATCGAGAAGGATTTAGATGGAGCCATTGAGTTTATTGATAAAATGATTGAACAACATAAAAATCAACTGCAATTTTTAAGAGGTCAATTACAAAATTTAGATAAAAGCTTACAAGAAATTTCTCAACAAATTCAAAATGGGTAATTTAAAAATTAATTTAATTGATATAATCTCGATACTTCCAATTTCTGTGGAGAAATAAATGCTTGAAAAACTAAAAAATGTATTTTCAACTTTTGTTAAAAAAACTCTAACAGAAAAAAAGTTAGATGCAGCTATTAATGATCTAAGAATACTTCTTATAAGCAATGATGTTGCGATTGACACAGCTGATGAGATTTGTAGTAAAATTATTGAATCTTTTAAGGGAGAACAATTAAGTCGATTTTCTTCTACAAGAAAAATGCTTTTTGAAACGTTAAAAGAAATAATTACGGAGATCTTAACACCTGAAAAAAAAATTGATTTACTAGCAGAAATTAAAAAAAAAAGTCAGCCATATGTAATTGTATTTCTTGGAGTTAATGGCACTGGAAAAACTACTACTATGGCTAAAGTTGCTCATTTTTTAAAGAAAAAAGGATTCTCAGTTGTAGCAGCAGCAGCAGACACATTCAGAGCAGCTGCAATCGAACAATTATCTTATCATATGGAAAATGTGGGAATAAGAGTTATAAAGCATGAATATAAATCTGATCCTGCTTCTGTTGTTTATGATACCATCGAACACGCTAAAGCAAAAAAAATTGATGTTGTTTTAGTCGACACAGCCGGAAGACAAGTCACAGATAAAAACCTGATGATAGAAATACAAAAAATATGTAGAGTTGCTCAACCTGATTTGGTTATTTTTGTTGGAGATAGTTTGGCAGGGAATGATGCTCTTTTTCAGGCAAAAGAATTTAAAAAACATGTAGGTATTGATGCTAATATTTTAACTAAACTTGATGCTGATGCTAAAGGTGGTGCTGCTTTGTCAATTTCCTATGAGACAAAGAAGCCAATTCTGTGGTGTGGTGTGGGACAAAAATATGATGATTTAGAGCTGTTTGATATAGACTTATTCGTATCAAATATACTTGAGATTATTTAATAAAGTATTAGATAACACTCTTAAAAGTTAACTTTTTATCTAACTGTACTTTTTTTTTATTGTGTCTCAATACCCAAAATATGAAAAATACGCTAAAAGAAGTAAGCAGGAAAAACCTGGTTTATATGGAAGACTGACTAACTTTTTACAGAATACAAAAAGAATCATTAAAGTAGCAAATAAACCTAAAAGAAAAGATTATTTTTTGGTATTTAAAATTTGTGTTATTGGACTCGTGCTTTTAGGGGTTGTTTCATACGTTATTCAGCTAATTTTTAATGTAGCAATGCCAATTGGAAAATAATGATTCTTTATAAGATTAGTTAGTATTTTAGAAAAAATATACTAAAATATGCTCAGGAATAGTTAATTCTTCTTCTTTATTTTTACATGCTATGAATTTTATTTTCATATTTATTGCAAGTGAAAGAAGTCTTTTTGTTAAAATTCCATCAATAACTAAATATTGAGTATCTTTGAAGTTTCTAATTTTTTCAAAAATTTCACCTACTGACATATCAAATAACTTCTCGAGACTTTTATTAAATCCAATCCCAAAACCTGCTTGGATATTCTCAATAGCATTAATAATCACATTTTCATCTTTTACTTTAAGTTTTTTTAAGATTTTCTGAAAAGGTTTGGTTTTATTTAAATATGCTTCTTGGATTATATCTTCTTCTTTAATATCCTTAAATGATTTTGCTGGTTTTTTATTTTGTAAGGATTTTATCATTTGTTTTCTTGTTAATTCTTCAACTTCGTATCCATCGGGGGCTCTAGCTACATGATCTATCTTTGCAACTTGTAAGAGTTCTTTAAGAATAATCGTTCCACCTCGGTCACCGTCAATGAAAGCTGTTACTGATTTTTTTTGTTTTGTTAATTTAATCACTGATTTTGGAATTTGAGTTCCTTGAACTGCAATTGTATTTTTAATGCCAATTCTTAATAAATTCAGGACATCTGCTCGTCCTTCTACGATAATTAAATCTGGATTACTATCTACTTCTGGTCCAGCAGGAAGATTTTCTGATCCCCATGAGATAATTTCTCCAAGCTTGATATCTGTTTCTATTTCCTCTTCTATTTCACTTTGTTCTAAAGATTTTTGGTCCCATTCTTTTAAAAGTTCTGCTGCTCTTTGTATAATTTTTTTTCGTTTTCTTTCACGAACATCTCGAATTTCAATTAGATTAATTTCTGCTTCACATGGACCTACCCGAGAAACTGTCTCAACAGTAGCTGCTAATAATGCTGTCTCCTTTCTAGTTAATGAAGACGGAATTTTGATAATACCCATAGAAACCCCTTCTTTGGACTCAGTCTCCACCTCTATTCGCCCAATTCTACCTGATTTCTGGAGATCTCTTAAGTCGAGATCCAAAAGCAAACCCTCTGTTTGTCCAAATATTGCCCCAACGATGTCTGATTTCTCAACAACACCTTTTATTTTGAAATTGACTTCGATGATATATTTTGTAGTAAATTCTGATTGATTAGTAATTTTTACCACTTTCCTTTTTTTTTATTCATATAAATCTTTAATAAATCAAAATCGAAAAGTATACTTATAAAATAGAAGCAGAATCTAAGCCATTGAATTAGAAATAATACAAATTTGATTATTTCTAACTAAAATCTTGGATTTTTAGAATATTGATAAAATCTTATGGATTTTTATTAAGCTTGAATTATGAAACTACTTCTTATATATTATTATAAGTCTGAACAATAATTTTGATTTACTAAACTAATTCTGATTTTAGCTATTTGTTTATTTGATTGATTATTTTGATTATTTATTTTGATTAATTATCAATTTCGATGATAATATTTATTTGATCAAAATTTTTAATGTATTAATATGACTGATTAATTTTATTGATAATTTATGGAATAATATTGATATTTTTTAATATTATATGCTTATTAAATAGTTCAATATATTTATTTTTTATTAATTTGTAATAAAAGAATTTTATTAATCAAATATAAGATATTAGGTTAGTTTTTTATGTTATTTTTATTTTTGTTATAATAAACTAATTGCTTCAAAATAATAACTAATCATGGAAAAAATAATTGTTCTTGGTGGAAAAGGAGGAGTAGGGAAGAGTTCTATAAGTGCTGCTACCGCAGTATTACTTTCAGAGCTACTTCCTGATAAAAAAATTCTTTTGATTTCATTCGATATAGCTCATAATATAAGTGATTTATTTAAATTACAAATTGGAAATGAATTAACTCCTTTAACAGATAACTTATGGGGTATCGAACCTGATCCTAATATCTATGCTGAAGAATATACGCGTGAATTAGTTGCAAAAATGAAAAATTTGATGAAACAAATGCCTATAGTTGGCAGGATTCCTCAAATTAAAGAATTTATCGATACAACCTTTACCGCAGATTCAATCCCTCTAGCTTTAAAAAATGCTATGTTTTTCCAAAAGATTTTAGATGCTGAAGGTTTAAATGCTCAATCCATTCAATTTGATATAATTATTGCTGATTTTCCACCAACAGGAAATATGATAGCTTTATTTGAAATTCCGGAGGATCAGGTAAAAGTTGTATTAAAATATTCTTTAAATTTCTACAACTCCATTAAAGGAGCTATGAGAAAATTCTCAAAAGTATTTAGGAATCTTATAAAACCCTTTGATGATTATGAAAAAAGGAGAGAATTAGGGAAGGAGATTTTCGGAATGATTGTTGATCTTGAAGAACGCGGTGAGAGAATCACAGAATTAATACATCGAATAGGGTCCTTACGGCTTGTTACTATTGCAGAAAAACCTAGTTTTGAAGAAATAAAAAGAGCACGAGACCTAACTAAGAGATATATTGAACTTGAAGCAGTTCATATCAATATGATTACTCCTGAATCAAAAAAATGTGATTTTTGTAACAATATTCGTTCTGTTCAATTAAAATATGTAAATGATATAATAAAGGAATTCAATAACTTAAAAATTTGGAAATCTAACAAACTTAAGGAAGAACCAATTGGTATAGATGGTCTAAGAATACTTGCACGTGAGGTTTATGGATATGATATCAGTGCTGGAGATATTTTAAATCCTTAAAATTATAAACAAGAAAAAAATAATATTTAGAAATCAATACAACAGTTAAGTACCTTCTTCATATCCATGAATGTAGTTATATTGTTCTTCTGTTAATGTATCGATTTTCACACCCATGGATTCAAGTTTCAAATAACCAACCTTATCATCGATTTCAATTGGAACTTCAATTATGCCTCGGTTAAAATTACCCTGATTTTTCACTATAAATTCTGACATTAACGATTGTAATGCAAAAGACATATCCATAACCTCACTTGGATGTCCTTCTGATAATACAAGATTAGCTAATCTCCCTTTTGCTAGTAAGTATACTTTCTTTCCATCAGGGAAAATTAATTCCTCGACATCCTTTCGAATTGGTTTAATTTCTTTAGCATATTCATAAAGTTCCTTTGTAGGAATTTCAATATCAAAATGACCGAGGTTTCCAAGGATTACTCCATCTTTTAATCTATTAAACACACCAGGATTAGGAGTGATTACGTGTTTGCATCCAGTAGCAGTAAGAATTATATCCGCATTGGGTAATGCTTCAAGAATTGGTAGTACATTAAAACCAGCAAATTTAGCTTGTAGTGCTTTAATTGGATCTACTTCAGTTATAGTGACATTTGCCCCCAAACCTCTTGCTCTGAGAGCCATTCCTGAAGAACAATGTCCATATCCTGCAATTACTACATTTTTCCCTGCAAAAAGGACATGCATTCCATAAATAGCTGAAACAATCCCTTGTCCAGTACCTAGTTCATTGTCAAATTGATTTTTAGAACGAGCGTCATTTACTGGGAATAAAGGCACCTTCAATGCCCCTTGTTTCTCCATCGCTTTAAATCTCTTAACTCCAGTTGTTGTTTCTTCTTGACATGCAATAATAGTACCTGAATTAATTAGATCTTCATATTCTTGATGAGCTGTTACAATCATATCCGCACCATCATCAATTAAGATATTTGGTTTAGCATCTAAGCACTGTCTTATACACCAATAAAATTCTTCGTCTGTATTACCATGCCATGCAAAGACATTAATTCCCTCTTGTACTAATGCTGCTGCTACATCATCCTGAGTTGATAAGGGATTGCTTCCACATAGATATACTTCGGCTCCGCCTGCTTTAAGAGTTCGAGCAAGATTACCAGTTTCTTTTGTTATATGTAAACAACCAGCAATTGTTATACCTTTTAATGGTTTCTCTTTTTCAAATCTTTCACGTATAATTTTAGCGGTAACTGGCATTTTGTTTTCAGCAATATACAAAGATTCTTTACCTTTTTCTGCTAGGCTCTCGTCAGCTACTTTATAATTTACCATTTCTAGATTCACATTTTTTTATGTTACTACTAACTTTAGTAATAATTAATTTATTAATCTTTTTTTCATTAAATACGTGAAAGTTTAAATGATAAATTAACATTTAATTAATTATAATATTAAAAAATAATAAATTGTAATGAAATAATGAATTCTAATGATAGAGCTATAGCTCTTCGATTAATCAAAATCTTTAGCGGAACTTCTAAATTTTATATAACAAGAAATATCCAATCACTTGGACTCACAAGACAAACGATTCAAAATAAAATAAAGCTTCTTAGGGAGCAAGAAATAATTGAAAATATTACAATTAATATTCAGCCTTATATCCAACCAAATAATTTAAAATATGTAATTTTAGAAATTAAAACTAATCCGAGAGAACCTAAAATTGTAGAACAGCTATTAAAAATTCCACATTTAAAAATGCTTGATGGAATTTTCGGTGAATTCTCTTTGATAGCTCTATTTGTTTTTAAATCACTTGAAGATTATTATGACGGATTGGAAAAAATAGATACACTTATGGCTGAATCTTATTTTAAGAAATATCAGATAATTGAAGTATTACGCGTGTTTAAGACTAATAGTATTAATTTAGATCAAGCGAATTATGATTCCGATTTTAATATAGACAAAAATGATTATTTAATATTAAAGATATTACAAGAAGAACAAACAGGGAAACCAATATCTACTTATGAAATCCGGGATAAAATGAGAATTCTATATAATGTTGATTTATCTCAATCAACAATACATAACAGAATAAAAAAGTTAGAAAAAAAGGGTATCATACTTAACTATTCTATTAATTTCTCTCCAAAAAAGATAGGATATGAAGGCAAATTTATTCTGAGATTAAAGCCTAAAGATCCATCAAAATATAATGAACTCGCGTTAAAGCTTGAAGTAAGTCATTTCATTACAGATCTTTTCAGAATTGGTGAAGAACATGGGCTATTTGCTATCGTAAGAGTAAAAAAGATTGGTGATTATGCTAATTTTATCAGGGATCTATATATTTCAGAAGAAATAGAAGATACATACACAAATTTTGTCTTAGACGAGTTAAAACCTTATACTAATTTTTCTATTTTTTAGATTAGATGATTATTGACATTTAACATAAGTCCAAAATTTATCAAATTTCAAGGTTAATACTTACCTCAAATGACTAAATTCTTAATAATTTTGGAAAATTTTATAATGTGAAGTGAAAAAATAAATTCCCAAAAATAATTCCTTTTATTGAAAAACATGAGTTATTTCTTTGAGGTTTTGTCAAATAAGATTGGCTATTCAAGAATAGGGCGAATTCTTTTTTCTAAAGAACGAAAACTTTATATAGCAACACCTAATCTAATTATTCCTATAAAAAGTGTGTTAATGAAACAATTTAGTTTTATCCAAGAATTTGAAAACCATGATTTATTTTCGATTTCAAAAGAATTTTTCTTAAAAATAGGATTTATAAGAGAAAAATTCAAAAATACAGGATTTGTTTTCACTTATCCCGGTAGTATACAAGAATTTCAAGAAATATTGAAAAAGAATCTTAAAGTATTCTCTGAAGATAATATTATATCACTCATCCCTTTCAATGTTCCAACTACAAGTATTAGTAAAGAATTCGCATTAAAAGAGATAAAAAATTATATTTTTAATGCAGAAAAAATATTAAATCTTTATCCAAATCTAAATTTTGGTATATCTATTAAAATTTTTGAATATACAGAGCTATTTGATTCCTTCTTTCCACTTATCAAAGATTTTAAAAATATAAAAATTGTAAATTTAGCAGATATTTTTGATAATTTTAACAATTTCAGAAATTTGTTAAAAATCATTTCTACGTTAAAAAAAGAATTAAATAATAATATAATTATAATTGCTTCTGGAAGAATAATTCCAAAATATTATCCCTTATTAATTTACTTAGGAATCGATCTAATTGATTGCTCATATTCATTGTTTTTATCTGCTGAAAACTTCTATGATACGATAGAATACTTATTACCAATTTATAAAGTGAAGTATCTCCCCTGTTCATGCGTAGCTTGTAAAGGTAATTTAAATAATGTATTAGATAATAAACATTCAATTGAGAAGATTGAATTACTGAGTTTACATAATTTAATTATAGCAAATAATTACATGAGAAAAATCAAGCAATATTTAAATTATGAGGATTTTCGAGCGTTTGTAGAAAAGTCTTCTTTTGATGATACTAAATTAATTTCTATATTAAAGATTTTAGATAAAGAATATTTTCATTTTATCAAATTTGAAACTCCAATAATGCAAAAAAACAAAAAGATAAGATGTTTGGGACCTTCCTCATATAATAGACCAGATTTCCAGCAATTTAGGGAAAGAACTATAAAAAATTTTGAGCCTGAATCCTGGACAACATTAATTATTTTACTTCCATGTTCTGCTAAAAAACCTTATTCACAATCCAAATCACATAAATTATTCTATAAAGTTATAAGAAAGTTCTCTGAGTTCCCAAATTTTCAAGAATTTATTTTAACTTCACCATTAGGAGTGATACCAAGACAATTAGAAAATGTGTATCCTGTTAATTCTTACGATATTTCGGTTACTGGTGAATGGGATAATGAAGAAATAAATATCACTGCAGAAATGCTTATTAAAATATTGGAAAAATATGACAATGGTATACCAATTCTTTGCCATTTAAAACCTGAATATCTTGAAAGCGTAAATAGAGCTTCTAAAAAATTACCACATAAGTTCATTTTCTCTGAAATTCAGGATAAAACAACCTCTATTGAATCACTTAACTCTTTAGAAAATTTAATAAAAGAATACAAAAATGCATTCAAACCAAAAAAGAATAATTTAAATCTTGAGTATTTTTCAAAAACATGGATTAGGAAATTTGTTAAAATATTAGATTATCAATTTGGCATTAGTTCAGGCATAAGAATTATATCTAATGGGCTAAGTCCAATTCGAATCAAATCTAATGAAAAAATTGATTTAATTGATTTAAAAACTAAAGAAAAATTGGGAATTTTTAAATATTCAACAGGGCAAATAGATTTAACTCTTACAGGACTTAATAAATTAGCTCAATCTCTCCACTCTATTAATTCAAACTATATTGTTTTTGATGGAGAAGAAATTAAAGGAAATACGTTATTCAGAGCAGGTATATTAGATTATAGTGCAGATCTCATCCCTAGCAATCAAGTAATTATCTTAAATAAAGGAAGGAGGAAGATTATTGGAATTGGAGAGTTAGTAGTTGGTTCAAATTTTTTAAGAAATTCTAAAAGCGGGAGAATTGTAAAAATTAATGAAAGCAAATAATATTTCAAGCGAGTTTAATCGAGTGCTTAGCGAAAAAATTAAATTTATTCAACAAAATGCTCAAAAACGGAAGAGCATATATGGAGAAGAACAATTGAAACGTCCAGTTAGCTTTTGGACAAAAAATGATAGGCTTAAAAATGAAATAGGAAAAGAATTCACTATTATTTTACGAACTAAAGGATGTAATTGGGCATTGGGAGAATGGGGCGGATGTTCTATGTGTGGATATTTTCTAGATGCTAATTTTGAGGATGTACCAGCTACTCACCTTATTAATCAATTTGATTATGCTTTTAATGATAAGATTAATGCTTTAAAACAAGATAATAATAACTATATACTAAAAATTTTCAATTCTGGAAGTTTTCTTGATGAAAATGAAATACCTAAAGAAGTTAGAAAATATATCTATAATAAGATCTTGAAAGTGGCGAAAATTAAAGAATTCGTTATTGAATCAAGAATAGAACATATTACATCAGAAAAACTAGAAGAATTAAGAGAATTCTTTGATTCAAAATATATTGAGATTGCTATTGGACTTGAAACTGTAAATGATTATGTTAGAAGTAATTATATAAATAAGGGATTTTTATTTAAAGATTTTAAAGATACTTTGAAAAGATGTAAAGAATACGGTATTGGAGTAAAAGTATATTTATTGTTTAAACCACTTTTTATGAATGAACATGCAGCGATTGATGATTGTGTCAGATCCATAAAAACTTTAATAGAATTAAGTGTGAATTCAATATCAATTAACCCAATGAACATACAAAAAGGAACACTTACTGAATATTTATGGTTTCAGAACAGATATAGACCTCCTTGGTTCTATTCGCTATTTAAATGTTTAAAAAAGTCGTTAACTCAAAAAAATTTAATAAATGTGCGAGTTTTATCAGATCCTTCCGGTGCGGGAACAAAAAGAGGAATTCATAATTGTTTAAAGAGAGATTGTGAGAATTCGGCAAAAGAAATACTTAAAAGTTTTGTTCTTTCTCAAAATTTGAGTATTTTAGATCAAAAAGGATATGAGTGTACTTGTAAGAAAAAGTATAATTTACAGAAAGTGTTCTACTAAGATTCTTATTGTGTGTTTTTTGATAAAAATATTATTATTTTATTAATCCGTTATTTTCCATTTTTGTAGAGTTCACTAGGAAAAACCATTATATTTAAATATTAGCAACCATCTTTTATTTTAATTTTAAATTTCATCGACTCAGCAAGGGGATCTAGTGAAGAAAAACTGGGTTAGATTAAATCTATTCTATATTGGGCAATCAACAAAAAAGCATCAAATTTTTAGAGCAAAACAATGGAACAACAATTTAGAAAGAATTTTCAAACAACCCATTTTTAATGAGAAATATGAGAAAATTGGGTATGTTAAAGATATTTTTGGTCCAATAAAACTTCCTTTTGTTTCGATCAAAACTTTACTCAATCAAACATTTAGCCCTAATAACAAATTTTTCACTAAATTAACATAGTTTTTTTAAAAGGTCTTTTAAAATAAAAGAATATTTTTAAAAAAAGGTGTGTTTTATTTCAAATTGGAAAGAAGTGAAATTCGCATCGGAAGAACACGCAGTTACAGAAGATAACATGTGTATAGAGTGTGGAGAGAATATATTCTTTGATGAAAATAGGGGTTTATTAGTTTGCGAGGAATGTGGTCTAGTCCATGCAGAAAAACATATCGATCGTGGACCAGAATGGAGAGCATTTGATGCTGTTCAGAAAAAGAAGCGAACAAGAACAGGTGCTCCTATGACTTATATGATACATGATAAAGGGCTTAGTACAATGATAGATTGGAAGAATCGAGATATTTTTGGTAAGGAAATACCTGCTAAATTGAGAGGGCAAATATATAGATTAAGAAAGTGGCAGAGTCGTATTAGAGTCTCAGATGCAACAGAAAGAAACCTTACATTTGCATTAAGTGAACTTGATCGTATGGCCTCAAACCTGGATCTTCAAAAGAATTTGAGAGAATGTTCGGCGAAAATATATCGTGACGCGGTTGAAGCACATTTAATACGCGGAAGGAGTATTGAAGGTGTGGCTGCTGCTAGTCTATATGCAGCTTGTAGAATGTTTAAAGTTCCACGCACATTAAATGAAATAGCTGAAGTAGCTCGTGTAGATAAGAAAGAAATTGGCCGATCATTTAGATTTATTTCTAAAGAATTAGAATTAAATTTAAATCCTACCAAACCTATGGATTTTCTCACAAGGTTTATTTCAGAGTTAGAGTTAACAGCCAAGTGTCATAAAATGGCAAAGATGATAATCAGGAAAGCAGAAGAACGTGGCTTAACCTCCGGAAGAGGACCTACGGGGGTATGTGCTGCAGCGATTTATGCTTCATGCTTATTAACCAATGAACGAAGAACTCAAAGAAAAATAGCCCGTATAAGTTGTGTTACAGAAGTTACAGTTCGAAATCGATTTAGTGAACTTGTGGAAAATCTTAATTTGGGGATATCATTAAAGAAAAATCGAAATTAATTTGAAAAGTATATAAATTTAACAATTTAAGCTTATCTTTAAAATTAGTTTTTCTGATTCTTAAATTTTTATATAATAAGAATAATTCTATTAACAAAGTCTTTCTTTGAAAAATATTATAATAAACATATGAATAATAATTCTACTACAAATAATATCCCCAGATTACCTCCCGGTCAACATAAAACTAAAAAATTTCCTGTTCTTCAAAAGGGAAGAATTGCCCATATTAATAGAGAAGCATATAAATTACAGATTGAAGGAGAAATTGAATATCCAAGAACATTTTCTCTTGATGAGTTGAATAAATTAAAAGATAAAGAAATACTAACTGATATTCATTGCGTTACTACTTGGAGTAAATTTGATACAAGATGGGGTGGCTTATCATTTATAAAACTATTAGATTTAGTTAAACCTAGAACTACTGCTAATTTTGTGGAATTTTATTGTGCTGATAAGGGTTTTACTACGACAGTCCCAATAGAAAGAATACAGGTTGATAATGCATTATTAGCATTAACATATGAAGGAATTCCGATTGATGATAAACACGGAGGTCCCGTGCGAGTAGTTATTCCAGATCTTTATTTTTATAAAAGTGCTAAATGGCTTGCTAAAATAACATTTCTGGAAAAAGATAGGTTAGGATATTGGGAAAGAAGAGGATATTCTAATAAAGCAGATCCTTGGAAAGAACAACGTTATCGCTCTAATGATTAGAAAATAGAGTAATTGTTAATAATGATCTTGAATTTCTATGATATTATCTTCATATTATAACATTTAATGACTTGTATTTAATATTTTTATCCTATCAATAATATAATGTTGATAGATTAGGTGCAATAAAATTGGATAAGCTAATAAACGAAAGTGAGGTTAGTTATTTCTTATACAGAATAGAAAAAAATTTCCCTAACTTTGTAGCTGGAATTATTACAGATAACCACGGTTTCCCTATAGCGTCAAAAATATCGAAGAAACTGTGGATACTTGAGAATACCTTAGCCTTATCTGCAATTACTAAAAATAAAGGATTAATACAAGATTCTAAACTTGTTCAAATAAAACGTAATTTAGATAAATCAAAAAATTATAAATTATTAGTATTATTAGAGAAGTCAAAAGAATATAAGAGTCGATTGAAACCGTTAAAAGGTTTAATTAAATCCCAAGAGCTTTTCTGAGAATAAAATTTACTGAAAATGGCTAAAAATGTTTTTTATTGCGAACCGTAGAAAAACAAATAGGTTACTTAAATTTTTATATATATAATTTCTTCATTTACTAAAGTAGGTGTAAGGTAAAAATATAAAGTTTAGTTTAAATAAGTATTTTTTAACCTTAAAAAAACCGTATTTAAAAGATTTACTAATTAATAGGTTGACAAATATTTGAGTTATTCCGAGGACGAGCATAAATTAAAGAAAATTTTAACTGCAATTATCAATAGTACATCAGGTTTAAAGTATGCTCTTTTAACCGATGACACAGGAATAACAATTTTGAGCCAATCTAAATTTAAATTTTCAGATCATAATGGAATTTCGGTAGAAAAAATTGGAGCTATAGGTGGCGCAGTTTTTGTTGCTGGGGAAGAACAAGGTCACATTTTAGGATATGGAAAAATAAATTTGCAAATTACTGAGTATTATGGAGGAATGATTTTCTCGATGAAAGTTGGTAAAGGTGTGTTGTGTATTGCCACAGATAAAAACGTCCAGATTGGATTTATCAGAGCTACTATGAAAAGATGGGCACCAAAAATAACTATAATATTAAATAGGTATTTGCAAGTTGACCAACAACAACTTTCAAAAGAAGTAAAAGAACTATTTAGATCTGACACAATTGGTATGTTATAAAAAATAGCATATATTGTTGCCTAGTAATCCACTAACACTAGATTCTCATATTAAGGATTTACCTTTTAAATCGAAAATGTTCTCTCGTGCTAGGCGTTAATTTCTATGCGTTTGTGGGGCATAATCATGTTTCCTGCCTGGGTACTGACTCATACTTCATTGCTGTGGTACTTACCATTGCTTGGTTAAGAGCCCATTTTCTCAGGAAAAGTACTGATTAATCAACTCAAGATGTAAGCATACTCTTGCGCAACATAATCATATTTATTCATATGTGCCCTCGGTGACGCAATTATTCCATCATTGTTGTCCCAAGATATTAATAGAATAAATTAGTTATAAAGATTTTCAAAATTAAGAGAAAGGAAAAGGTTCTTTTTTATTAACTCCTTTAATTCTATCCTCTATTCTTGAAATCAAACTAATTAAACAATTAAAAAGAACTTTTTTTATTATCTCATAGTTAAGATCTATCTCAATGTCGTTATCGTGGAAATCATCTCCTTTATAAAATGCCTTGTAAACATGTTTTGTCTTAAGGATTTTGTATGAAGCGTCAACCAAAAATGCATAAAATTGTTCGCTTTCATATTCTTTTTTTATTATAAGAGAAAGCATTGCATACTCTTTATTCCCTCGTGCCCATTCAGAGTCAATTTCAAAATGGAAATTGATTATTTTCTTCTTTTTGGTGATAAGCACTATTTCAAAGAATGTTTCGTCTATTTCTAAATCGAAGAATTTTATAAGTTTGTTTATAATATCCTCTTCTAATTTTTCATCTGGATATGATACTAAAACACTTGGACCTTTAATTTGGTGAAAATAAGTGAGTACAAGGTGCATGAAATTGTTAAATTAAATTTTATTAATGTATAAATTAAGTAAATTTAAACTTATTTTATTAGAAAGCAATATATTAGAATTTAGATATGACGTTTTTTTATTAATAATAGTATATCATCATATGAACCTAGTAATTCATTTACATTAGAATTATTTAATCCTTCCTTAGTAGTGCCATCAAAAACTATTGTTCCGTTGTCTAAAAATATCATTTTATTATTAGCCCAGTGTTCAACAAAAAACAGATTATGGGTTGTAAAGATTATTGTTATATCATTATCCTTTCTTAATTGTTCTAATATCTTAAGGTGATTATAGATTGATTTAAAATCTAGATTTGCGAAAGGTTCATCTAAAATTAACAGTTTGGGTTTCATTACTAGTAATCCCGCTAAAGCTGCTCTCTTTCTTTGACCCCAAGAAAGGTTAAGAGGCGAATATTCTTTAAATTCTAATAAATCAACTGCTTTTAAAGCCCAATTTACTCTTTCTTTCACTTCTTCCTCATCAAGTTTTAAATTCCTGGCCCCAAAACCAATATCTTCTTCAATAGTAGGAGCAAATAATTGATCATCTGGATTTTGGAATAAAAAACCAATTGATTTTCTAATCTCCCAAAGTTTTTGCTTATCTCTTGTAAGAGTTTTATTGAAAATCTTAATTGTACCTGATTCGGGTTTTAATAATCCAACTAATAACCTTAATAGGGTTGTTTTACCAGAACCGTTATTCCCTGTCAAAGCATTTATTGTATTCTCTTCTATTTTAAAAGAAATATTTTGGATTTTAAATCCTGAATTGTATTTAAAATTTAAATTTTCAACTTCTATGGCAAAAATAATGCTAACACCTATTGATAAATCGATTATAAGTTAATTATGAATATAATACATAATATCATTAAAGAAAATAGAATTAATAATCCCACATCTGTTATTCTTAATTTTTTTTGAGCAAATGTAATTTTACCAGAAAATCCACGCATTTTTAAGCTTTCATATAATTTTTCACTTCTTTCCATATTCATTACAAGGCTCTTACCCATGGTATAAGCGTGGATTTTTAACTTTTGCCAATATGATGTAATTTTTTTACCTCTCATTTCTTGTGCTTCTAGTATCTTTTTATTAGAGCCTGCTAGAATTGGAATATAATGTAGCATTATTATCAAAGAACCTACTAATACGGATGGGATTCTTAATTTTGTTAAAGCATCTATAAATTCTGAATAAGTAAAAGTAGAGAAAAACGACATAAAAATAAAAAATGCTCCAAAAACTCTTAAAAATATAAGAGAAGCTAGATATAATCCTTCCTTATAAATTATTATTCTAATTCCAATATTGAAACTATAAAACAGAGTCTCCCCAACATATAATGGAATGAATATTGTTATTAAAAAAACAAAAGGGATTACTACTTTCAATCTTAAGAGTACTTTTATTATGTTCAACCGAAATATTAAATCAAAGATAAAAGTAACTAATAAAATTGTAAATATTAGGTAAAAATCTTCTATAATTAAAAGGGGGATGACTAGAATAAATGGTAAAATTAGTCGAACTAAGGGGTGTATCTTTTTTAAATAAAGTTTTTCATTTTCATGCCTAAAAGGTAATGTTGTTTTCAAAATTCATTCAGCTGTAAGAAGTTTAAAAAAAATCATTCTAATTCATTCATATTTATTTTTAAAAAAGTAATACTTATATCTTTTCATACTTTATTATAATTTAGTAACATTTTAATTCTTCATAACAATTAAAATTAACCACTATATTTGAAAAATGCATATTCCAGATGGAATATTAGATACGGCTACTATAATTATCCTTTGGATTTTGGTAATAGTTGTTATGATTCTTGGATATTTTAAAATGGGAAGAATTTTTGAAAGAGAAGATTCTGACAAATTAATTCCATATATTGGAGTTTTGGCTGCTGTAATTTTTGCTTTTCAGTTTGTAAATTATCCAGTACCTGGAGGAACTTCGGGTCATTTAATTGGAGGAACTCTTATCGCAGTTATACTAGGTCCATGGGCATCCGTTATTATTCTCTTTTTAGTTTTGGTTGTGCAGAGTTTATTTGGAGATGGAGGTATCTTAGCGTTAGGAGCAAATACTTTCAATATGGGGATAATTGGGGGAATAATTGGATACTATATAGTAATATTAATAATAAAAATCCTAAATAAAACAACTCTTAAGAAAGAAATGAAAATTACAATCTCTACAGCTATTGGTGCTTATATTTCCATTTTTTTTGCTTCTTTTGTCTGTGGTATTGAAATCAGCATTGGTGGAGCAATTCCAATTGAAATAGCTGTTCCTGCTATGGTTTACTGGCACCTTTTAATAGGTATTGGTGAAGCTATTATCTCTGCTTTAATTATATTCTATGTATATAGAGTAAAATCAGATATTATTACAATAGAATCAAAAATGATTAGTAATGTAAAATTATTTAACATTAAAAAGTATAAAAGACCAATTATTTCAGTAGCCGTAATTATAGGAGTATTATTACTTATGATTTCTGTGGGATTTACTATAGGATTTCTTTCAAATGACCCAGACGGACTTGAGAGAGTGTTAATTGATCAAAATGGGGAAAATTGGTTAGAGAATTTACCATCTTCATGGGTACCTTTATTCAGTTGGATTACAAATGATTACGGAGCAGCAATTTTAGGTATTGTTGTGTCTATTAGTTTAATGTCTTCTGCTTTCTACTTGATTATTCATTATAAAAAAAGAAATTCATTAAATATTATACAAGAAAAAATAATTAAACATTCTTAATAAAAAAAAAGAGATTAAAAGCTAATTAAATTCTCTATTTGTTTCCGAATTTTTTGAATAATTGTATGCCGATAATGACAATTATAATGCTTACTATCGAAACAAAAGCGAAGTCAATTAATATATTACTACTTAACAAAGAAGCTCCACTATATATTGAAGATATCGCATCTGTTACATAATAACTTGGAAGTACCATAGCAATAAGTCTTGTGCTATCAGTAATCGGTATAAATGTACCAAAAAACATTTGTGGTAAGATAAATATAAACGACAATCCAGTTGCTGTTCCAGAGCTTTTTGAAATTGTTGCTGTTATAAGACCTAATCCTACAGAGCTAAGAGAAAAAATAGCCATTAATAGAAAGGCAAACAAAAATCCTCCTATATTAGTGTTAGGACTGAATCCGAAAGGCAACGCCAGAAGGAACACTATAAGTACTTGTAACATTGCTATAATCATATTCGAGATGACTTGACTTCCCATGAAATCTCCAGAAGTCATAGGAGTTGCATTTAATCTTCTTAATAAACCTTGTTCTCTCATATCGCTAAAAGATTGAGCAACTATCATAATTATAAAAATGCAAGCATAAGCAAATAATCCTGGTGCCATTGCATTAAAACTCATCCCTAGTTCAGGAGCACTGAAAGCGAAACCAAAAGCTATTGTAAGAACTGCTGGAAATAGAAACATTAAAAATAAAAAAGCTGGTTCTCGAATAACTTTTTTTAATTCCATTTTTAATAATGCTAAAAGTCGTTGCATTTTCATTTACATCCCCTCCATAATTCTTCTACCAGTAATTTTTAAAAATACACCTTCTAAGTTATCTGATTGATATTTTTTGATTAACTCTTGAGGTGGTCCAAGTTCGATCAGCTTTCCATAATCAATTATAGCAACTCTATCGCATAAAGCTTCTGCTTCTTCTATATAATGAGTTGTTAGAATAATTGTTTTATTTGTGTTTTTAAGAGCTCCAATGAATTCCCATGTAGCTCGACGAGCTCTAGGATCCATACCAACAGTAGGCTCATCTAGAAATGCAATTTTTGGATCGTTGATTAAAGCTGTTATAAGATTTAAACGTCTTATCATCCCTCCACTATAACCTTTTGTTTTTCTTTTACTAGCTTCTGCTAAATCAAGCTTTTTTAAAAGATATTGAGTGCGTTCTTTTAGTTTTTCCTTTTGTATTGAATGTAGATTTCCAAAAAGTTCAATATTTTCTTTAGCATTGAGAAATTTAAATATTGCTGGTTCTTGGGGACAAATCCCTATTAGCTCTTTAATTTTATTTAGATTTTTTAAAACATCATATCCCCCCACAATAGCAGTTCCTTCTGTTGGTTTTAATAATCCACTAAGTATATTTATT
>CP070805.1:1327204-1330586 GCA_020343655.1 Promethearchaeota archaeon
ATATCAGTTTCAATTTCGGGAAACTCTACAAATAAGATATCTGCTGCAGCATTCTGTAGATAATCTGATATACCTAATAATGCTGTTTTTCCTTCAGGTTTTATCCAACAATCATTTTCATTAAAGTAATATCCTTCTTTAGGTACTCTAAAATAGTATTTATCAACAGTAAGTTCAAAAAACTCTAAAGATTCAAATTCACGATTTTTTAAAACTTCCTTCAGCTCAATTTTCTCGATTTCTTTAATAATTTCTTCCATAATTTGTTCAGCAAGTTTTTCATTTTTCTCGTTTAATATAAGTTCTTTTCTAGGTTTAATTTTATACTTTTTAGCCTTGTCAGGGACAAATATTCTTTTAAATGGTGTTGTTTTTCTTTTTTCTATTAATTTAGTTGCACATCTAGTAATACAGCCATCAACAATAATAACCCTTGTAGATTTTATGAAATTTTCATATTTTTCATCACCATTATTAAGCAAAACAGGACAAATAAGTTGTATTTCAGGTCGTTTCTTAATCAATTTAAGAGCTACGTTTCTAGCAATTACGCCTAAAGATTTATCCAAGCCATTACAAGGTAAAATACAAGTTTTCCTCTTTTCCAGTTTTTAATCACCTGATGAGTCTGATCTTAATTTTTTTATTAATTTTGATATTTCACTTTTTTCAGGAAATTGTAATGCATCCAGAGCACAAGTTTTCGCACATGCTCGACAAAATACGACACAATTGTACGGATTTTTAACAATTAATTGGTGTGTTTCATTATTATTCTTTGCATATACACTATGTGGACAAAATTTATCACATTCCATGCAAAAATTACATTTATCATAATCAATTTTAGGCCACCAGGGAATTTTTTTTCTAGGAACTCCCATAAATGTTTCTTTTTCAGCATCATAACTTTTACTCATTTTTAACCTCCGTGTCTAATTTTTCCAGAGTCTTTTCAACTAAATTAACAGCTTCATCTGTAGTCATTTCGCGAATATCCAAGGGAATTAAATCTGTTTTTACATCTAAGCCTGCTTTTTTAAAAGCATCCCTAAATAACTTATATTGCATGTTTGGAGCACACCCTGCCACCATATATTTTCGACCAGAGCGTAAATAATCATCTAAAAATCTATCACCATCTTCTTCACACAATTGAGGATGAATAAATCCATATTCTACAGGAAGTTCAATTCTTACACGATTGATAAAATCCCATATATCCATTTTGGCAAATCCAGGGCATTTTCCAGTACATACGCACATAATGAATCCAATTTCTTTTTCTGTATTGCTCAATTTATAAACACCACCAATATATCTCAAAATTATTTTCTTAATTTTAATGAAATTTAATTATTACTACCACAAAATTTAAATAGAAAATTCGTTTATAAATATATGTATTAATACGCATAAATGCATAAAATAATTATGAAACTTGAAAATTTAAGATTGAATTTATTAAGAGCTCTCTCCGATGAAACTAGATTAAAACTATTAGAGTTCTTAAGGCATGGAAATGAGATTTGTGTTTGCGACATTGAAAAAGTGTTTAATAAGACTCAATCTACATTATCTAGACATTTAAAAACTCTTACTGAAGCAGATATCCTTGAAAGCAGAAGAGAGGGAAATAAAAAATTGTTTAAAGTAAAGGATACCCAAATTTTCAAGTTATTAGCAATATTAGATAATTTAATAAAAAGAAATGAAAAATTTGAAAAAATTGTAGAACTCCAGCAAAAAATATAAAATGAAGGTGTTAAAAATGGTTCAACAAGAGAGTGAAGTTCAAAAGGAAAATAAACTTAATGTAGAAATTTATGTGCCATTGAATGTATGCGCTTGCCAATGGGAAAATTTTATGAATCTCGTTTTTCAGGTGATTACACCGTATAATAATTATATAACATTTAATACAAAGAATTTAGATTCTGAAGAAGCAAGAAGATTGAATTTACATGGTAATAGTGTAGTTATTGATGGAAAGGAAATCGTTACGACATCATTTGCTCTGAAGAAAAAGCTACCAGAAATATTGAAGGCAAAAGGTTTGATCTAATTTGAGTAAAAATGAAATTCAAGTAAAAAACATTGTCTTAATACCCTGCTCAGGAGCAGAATATCATGGTGAATTAGCCCGACAGGTCGCAATACGATTGGCAGAGAAAAGTAAAATAGCTTTTATTAGCTCAATGACATGTTCCACTATTTTTCTTAAAAATGTAATTATTAGAAAAACAGCAATTAGTTGAAATTACTAAAAATCATCTCAAACATTCCTTTATTATTATTATTAATGGATGTAATACAGCTTGTACGAGTGCAATATATGAATATCTTGGTATCGTACCAGATTTGATTATTTCAGTCCAAGATATCATCCCCAAGCAACATATTAATTTAAATGATCTTGATACTTTTAAAAATCTCCCTAAATTAAGCGAAATTAAAGAGGAGGATATAACAAACGTAAGTGAGTTTGTTCTTCAAGAATTAAAAAAAAGGTCTTAACGTCGAGATAATCGATGAAAATTAATAAATAATTTTATATCTTTTTTTTAAAAAAGGGATTTATAATGTAATTAATCAAAAACTAAAAATTGCTTTAATAAATTTATTTTGCTTTAAAATATTTAGGAATATATAGGACACAATCCTATTGTTAATCTTTTACTAGTATTTTTTTAAAAGACTTCATTCAATTCTTTCACATATTCCTTTCTGATTTAAAATAATGGGCAAATATTTCATTTTCTTTTCCAAATTTCTTCATAATTATCCTCTTAAATGTTCCAATATCTAATCTATTTTTCACTTTTTCTCATCAACATCCAACATCTTGTTGTAATTCGATAATTGTATCCGGAAATAAACAGAAATGGATATTTTCCCTTATAGGGTTGAATTTTCGATAAAAACCTTCCTCATCAGGTGCATATGGAGATAAACCGACATCATCATAAATAGTTTCATCTTCTATATTTACAAATAGTTGAAGATAGTTATGGATATATCCCTCATACAGAGGAAATAATTGTTTGCTATCGCTTTTCATCTCTTCTTTATCTACTAATGCCAATGCTTCAATAAAATTTCCATCATCCCTTATCTCAATATCATATTCTTTTCCTTTCTCTAAACCCTTTAGAGGGATAGATATTTTAAATTTCAGGTTTTTTACTCTTTTCACCACCTGTTTGGTTTTAATAAAAATATAAATTTATAAAAATATAAAATTATAGAATAGAAGCGATACAGCAAAAAATAAATTGAGAGCGTCTTTATATTATTAGAGGTTAACCGTATGAATGAATTTAATGGGTACGAAGAAGTTCGTAAACTCTTTACGAAATTGGAGAAACAGATAGGAGAAAAT
>CP070805.1:1330686-1336115 GCA_020343655.1 Promethearchaeota archaeon
CCAACAGCAGAGGTAATATATCAAGAATTAAGAGATGAGTATCCAACGATAAGTTTGGGTACAGTCTATAAAACTTTACATCTGTTGAAAGAATTAAGATTAATACAAGAGCTTGGTTTCAATAAAGGAAGTATAAGATATGATCCAGATATGGAACTCCATATAAATATGGTATGTTCTAAGTGTGGAAAAATTGATGATTATAAAGCTGAAAATGTTGAAAACTTATGGAGTGTTATTTTGTTAGATTTAGATATTGAGCCTAAAGGACAACGTATTGATATCTACTATGAATGCGATGATTGTAAAAAAAATGAATTACTATTCTAATCATCCATTCTACAATATTTACCTCTATTTTCAATAAATTGTGTTGATGTAATGAATAAAAATTCAGAAAAAAAGCAAAGAGCTAAGGATAGCAAGAAAGTTAAGAAGAAAAAAATAATAAATCGTTTGATTTTTTTAGGAGGCTTTATATCACTAATTTTAGGTATAATAGGTATTCCAATACCTATCATCCCTACAACACCTTTTTTGCTACTTGCTTCTGCCGCTTTCGCTAAATCATCAGAAAAATTCAACAGATGGCTTTTAAACAATAAAATACTTGGAGCTTATATCAAAAATTATCGAGAAGGTAAAGGTTTGCCATTAAAAATTAAAGTAATTACATTATCACTATTATGGATTATGATTTTGGTTTCAATGTTTTTCTTAATGGATTTGTTATGGGTACAAATTTTGTTAATTTGCATCGCTATAGCTGTTTCTATACATATCATTTTAATAAAACCAAAAAATATGGAAAAAAATTAATTATTTTGGAAATAAATTAAGGTATTGAAAATAATTTGCAGGCTCGTGAAAGAATAATAACAACAATTGAGCATGAGGAACCTGATCGTGTTCCTTCATTTGAGACATCTGTTGATAACCTTCAGGTGTGTGAGCATTTTGGAGAAAAATACTTTATTGATGAAGTTGTTAAGATGCAGAGTTTTTGCCACAATTTATGTTTTAGAAGTGAGAAATTATTGTCGAAATTCATGAATTTCATGACTAAAAAGGATTTTGCTATTAAAAAAGCAATAGAACCTTGGATAAAACTTTACACTAAAATTGGTTTTGATATGGTTACTTCCGCCCTATGTCATCACCCTCTAATATTTAAAAAGAATGGTTGGATTGATGAATTTGGGAGAAAAATGACATTTAAAAAAAACCCAGAAGATTCTATGTCATTACTTTATTATACAGGAGGTACTTTTCGGACTTTTGATGATTATCAACAATTCCCACGCTTAGATCCTGATAATATATTAAGAGAGAAAATGTATAAAACATCAAAAAAGATAGAGGCAAATCTTAAAGGAAAAATTTTCGTAATACCCTATATTAATGGAATAATGGAAGCTACTTGGGAGGGTTTTGGATTAGAAAACTTTAGCAAAATACTTGGTAAAAGAAATCAAATTAAAGAAATTTTTGATGACCGTGGAACTCTCGCATTAGAATTAACAAAGAGAATTATTGATTGGGGAGAAACTGGAGCAATTTATATGACAGATGATTATGGGTATAAACATGGATTATTCATGAGCCCTAATAATTACAGAACTTATGTTATACCTTGGATTCACCAGATTTGTAAAACAGCACATAAAGCGGATCTAAAAGTAATCTTACATAGCTGTGGTGACATTTTTCCAATATTTGAAGATCTTGTAAAAGCAGGAATAGATGTGATTAATCCTATTGAACCTACAACAGCGAATCCTGAATATGACATATTCAAATTGCATGAAAGATTTGGTGACAAGATTACTTTCTGCGGGAATTTAAGTCCTCAAATACTAGCAACAGGAGAAACTTCTGAAGTAGAAACTTATTCTAAACGTTTAATTCAAGAACTCGCTCCGGGTGGAGGTTATATATTTTCATCAGGACATAGTATTAATCCCGCCGTAAAATTGGAAAACTTTTTTGCAATGAGAAGGATTTTGGAAAAATACGGCAAATATCCAATAAATATGAATCGTATGGAATAGAAAAGCTCATTTTTGTAGAGTTCAAGATAAAAATAAAAAAAAAAGATAAGAGTCGATAACAATCGCAAAAACAGATTTTTACTAATTATTATTCATTTCTTATATTATATTATTCCTTTTTGTAGATTTATAAAGACTTATTTATTAAAAGCGGAAATTTCTTCCTCTGCCTCTATTATATGGATTAGGAGGAGCTTTCTCTGTTACTACAACATTACTAGCTTGTGGTCCTTTTTGACCTTCAACAACTTCAAATTCTACTTTATCATTTTCATTTAAAGTCTTGTATTCGTCATCTCTACCAGCTAATGCGGTGTAATGAACAAATACATCACTTCCTTCGTCAGAACTTATAAATCCGTAGCCCTTACGGCTATTAAACCATTTTACCGTTCCTTTTACCAATTTTAAAACCAATTTTTTTATTCTATATAAAAATTCTTTATTTCTAAAGAACTGATAAAAAAAAAGAATTTAAAGATAATAAATTTTGACTTTTTTGGGATAACTCGAGAATTTTTTCTAAAAATTTGTACATCTTTTTGTCTCTTAAGTGATTGTGAATTGGTTTGTTATAGCGTGAATGAGATTAATCTTAATCTCAGATTTTTTTAATGATTTTTAAGTAAGTTTAGTCAATCTATTTTTATTATGACCAATTAACTCTAATTGAAAGATAATTAAATTTGTTCCTAAAAGTTCCATGACAAAATCTGAATTTTATGATATCGTTAACATGGACAATGTTCGAATAGCAATACCACAAACAAGTCATTTTAGTGTAGGAACATCTCCCTATTATGCCCATCAACATGGTCTTGCAATTGACATCTACCATAATCTAACTTTAGAAAATTATGATGTAATAAGCCCGATTTCAGGAAAGATATTAAAGATAAAAACATTGAAAGCGCCGAAACCGAAATTTTCAAATGGAGTTGATATTGATTATCTGATTTTGGTAAGTAATCCTTCCAATTCTGATATTTCATGGAAAATTATGCACATAAAACCAGAAGTTAAAGTTGGGGATCAAATTGAAATTGGAGATCCAATAGGGAAGACAATTCGCAATGGTTATTTTGCATATTGGTCAAGTGCACACTTACATCTGGAAATTAGACCTTTTAATGATGCAATTCGCGCTAGAGGAGGGAAAACTTTTTCATTATTGATTGAGAAGAAGGATAAAATCATCGAATCTTCTGAAAAATTTAATACAAAGCAAATTTCTGTCGAAATAGATTCCATCTATCCAGAAATAATCCTTGCACGTTTTCCAAAGATTTTTTATCATAAGCTTTTTCCAATCTATGGAGTTAAAGTAAGAGGAAATCATTTAGATTGTATATTAGATGGTGGAATTCCTCATTATAAAATTGGTACAGTCCTTTTTCAAAAAGAATTAAATTTCAAAACTAAACCCTCAATATACTTAGGATCCACCAAGATTGGAACTTTACATGAAACAAGTGGGCAGTTAGGATTTTTTAAATTTGATAAAATCAAGTTTTTACTTAATAATAAGGAAATCAGAGGAATTTCACTCTACTTAGCTAATTTTTTTCCATTAATAAAGATCATACCATATAGCAAGAATGAATTTTCTTTTAAGCCAAATTCTATTCAAAATTTAAAATTAGTCTTGGAAGAAAAATTTTAGAAATTGTTTTTTTTATTTTTCCCATTTTGAAAGAAATTCTCTAGCTTTCTTTACCGTGCTTGGACTACTACTATTTAATTGAGCTTGAACAAATTGTAAAATTTTCTTTTTCTCCTTAATCTCTTCAAAATATTCACTTAGGCTTACAACAATATCTCCTTTAATTAAATCCTTCCGGCTTGTATTATGTTGAGTTTCATTAATACTAAGCAAAACGTTTGTAATTTTGGTTATTAATTCTGGCTTAGCTTTAGCAATTCTACCAGCATAAATCGCTAGTTTTCTCGAGACTAAAACACTTTTATCATCAATAAGCTTAAACAATTGTTCAAAAATCTCTTCAAATTTTTTTTTTCTATCTATTTGAGTTAAATTTGAAATTGTGGAGATTGCTATTGATTTATGATATGCATTTTTGCTTTTTAGTAGTTTAACAAAAAAATTCCATTTAGAATAAATAATTTCAGGATTCTTCTCACTCAAAATCTCTAATGCAATAGCATTTGCATATCTAATTGTATCTTCTTTAGCTTTAATCCCTTCTAATACCTTAGATAGGTATATATTATCTTCTAAAACTTGTTTCACTATATTATTTGCTTGGATTTCAGCATTTTTTTTAGTTATTGACATAAATACTTAAATTTGAAATTTGTTAAAAATCATTAGAAAAATAGGGAGAAAGTTGTTTAGCCTCCTAGAAATATTTTAATATAAGAATATATATACTCATTATAATAATGGTCTCAAATAAAACTGCTTTAAAGATAAATAAAAGGGAAAAACTACCCTTAGATGATTTACTCGCAGTTTTATTATTATTATTTTGAGCGAAACAAATCCTTATGATCTTTTTCTATTAAATTTACCACGGATTTGTTCGCTTGACGTATAATTTTAATCGAAAAAGATTATAGGTGGTTTAATGAATCAAAAAAGAATTCAGATTAATAGAATATTGGAAAAATAAGTAAAGAAAATGATTAAGAGAATGTATGATCCACAACAAATTGAAAAGAAATGGCAGGATAGATGGGAGCAAGCAAAAATATTTGAAGCTAATCCAATTCCGAATAAAATGAAAATTTTTATTACTTCACCATATCCATATGCTTCCGGTACCTTACATATAGGTCATGGAAGGAGTTTTATTAACGGTGATGTTTTCGCGAGGTATTATAGAGCAAAAGGATATAATGTCTTGTATCCAATGGCATTTCATATTACAGGCACTCCAGTTCTGGCAATTTCTTCTTCTATAAAGAGAAAAGATCATTTAACAATCACAAGAATGAAAGAATATATATCCTTACATACCAAAGATCAAACAGAAGTAGAAAGGGTTGTAGAAAGTTTCATAGAACCTTGGAACGTCGTGAATTATTTTTCTAAGACAATGAAAATTGATTTTAAATCAATTGGAATGAGTTTGGATTGGAGAAGAGAATTTACTACTGGAGATAAAATTTATAATAAATTTATAGAATGGCAATATTTTCATTTGAAAGAGAGAGGATATATTGAAAAAGGAGAATACCCGATTCTATATTGTCCTCGAGACAAGAATGCAGTTGGGGAAGATGATATTTCACGAGGAGATGAGTTGGATCTAGGTATTAATGAATATATTTGTATTAAATTTCCTTTCGAAGATGGTTTCTTGGTTGCTTCTACATTAAGACCAGAAACAATTTATGGAATTACCAATTTATGGA
>CP070805.1:1336215-1350945 GCA_020343655.1 Promethearchaeota archaeon
AAATTCAACATTTACTTTATTAGGAAAATAATTATGAGATTCTATTACAGCACCGTACATGTTTAATTTGTCATCATTTAATTGTTCTTCAACAAATATAACAGCATGTGGGTTCCCCATTGAAACAGCTGTAAAATTAAAGATTTTATCTAATATAACTAATGGCTCATTAACGCATCGATTTATTGGACTCTCCAGAATAACAGGGATTTTTTCACAATTTAGAATAGGTGGTCCCATATCAATTTGGACACTTTTAACCTTATTATTAACTACATTAAGTTTCGCGATATTGATTCCATTGAAAGTTTCGATATTCATCTCATCCTTTTTAATGATATTATTTTCATAGACATATTTTGAAAAACATCTAATTCCATTTCCACACATCTCAATTTCTGTCCCATCTTTATTAAATACCCTCATTTTAATATCTGTATTATTCGATTCACAAACATAAATTAGACCATCTGCTCCTATTGAAAAATGAATTTCACACAACTTAAGTGCTAAGGATGTTTTTTTTTCTTCTGGAATACGCCATTTAATATCATTAATAATTATATAATCGTTGCCTAAACCATGATATTTTTCAAATTCCAAATTTTCTATAATAAATTGCTTCATAAAATATTCAATCTAGTTGTTTTAGACAATAATATTAAAATTCAATCATAATTCAAAAAAATTTCTAAAGTGAATTTTAATTAAAACTCATGCTTATATAATATATAATTTTTTTGAATCAGATGCGGTAACTTTTATAATGAACTATAAAAAGATATCATTATCACTCTTATTGCTTTTTTTGCTGATTCCAATTAATAATACCATAGCATTCACATATATTGATAATCTAAATAATGGTAATTATATTTTCTTCTTAACAGATTTAGATGATGGTAATAATCTTGAGCTGAATATAACTCACGGTGGAAGTGGAAATTTTACTCTTTTTATCTTCAATAGCCGACCAATAGAATCGTATGTAAACGATGATAAGACTTTAAATCATCAAATTTTTAATAATGCTGCGTTAGTTAATTACAGTTTAATAGATAATCCTTATATAAATTATTCTGCCCCAGAATTAAAAATATATTATATAGAAATAATATTAGTTAGTGGTGGGCCAGATACATTTACATTAAATGCCAATAAAGATTTAACAAGATACTATTTACCTAATATACCAGGTTTCCAACTAGAATATTTACTAATCTCTCTAATTTTCGCGGTAAGTATAATATCTATACTGTATAAAAAGAAGATGAGTAAATAAAATAATATTTTAAATACATTCAAAAATATTTTCTTCTAAGTATTTTTTTGAAACTTAAATAGAGTTTAGAAAGTATTATAATAAAATCTAGAGATTTAAAGTAAGAAATGAGTTTAAATGTATGAAAAAAAACCTTGGTTAAAGTTTTATGATAAGCATGTTCCTGAGAATATTGATTATCCTCGCACTACAATGTTTAATGCCCTATTTAAAACTTCTGAAAAATATCCTAACTCTATAGCTTATGATTTTATGGGACATGAATCCACATATAAACAATTTATTGAACAAATCGATAAATGCGCAAAAGCTTTATCTAGTTTAGGCTTAAAAAAGGGGAGCCGAATGACAATATCCATGCCAACAACCCCTCAAGGAATTATTTGTTTTTATGCAATAAATAAGATAGGGGCCATTGCAAGTATGATCCATCCTCTTAGCCCTCCAAAACAAGTTGAATTCTTCTTAAATCTAAGTAATAGCACCTTTGCACTTACAATGGATAGAGTTTACCCTAATTTCGAAAAAATTTTGGATAAAACGTCTTTAGAAGTATTAATTCTGACTCAGCTAGGTCAAGAAGAAGTCCAAGTACCTGAAAATCCTAAAATTTATTGGTGGAATGATATCATGGCTAAGCCATACCCTGAAATACCTAAATCTGAAATGGATCCTGATGAAATGGCAGTAATACTATATTCTGGAGGGACTACTGGTGTTCCTAAGGGAATAATGCTTTCAAATTATAATTTTATTGCTGAAGGAACTCAGGTTGCAACATGGATGGATTTATCAGATAAAGATTCAGCTCTCGCAATATTACCAATCTTTCATGGTTTTGGCCTTGGTGTATGTGTTAATGCCATATTCATGGGAGGAGGAAAAAGTATCCTTGTCCCATCCTTTACTCCAGACCAAGTCGTAGATTTGATAAAAACTAAAAAACCAAACTTAATATTTGGGGTTCCTACTCTATATGAAGCTCTCAACAGAAATCCTAAATTCCAAAATACCAATTTAAGCTTTTTAAAAGCAGCATTTTGCGGTGCTGATACTTTACCACGCACTACAAAGGAAAAATTTGAAGATATTTGTAGAAATAATGGATCAAATGTTCAACTTCGCGAAGGATATGGATTAACAGAAGCAGTCACAGGAATTTGTGCTATGCCTTTAGGAGAATATAGAGAAGGAAGTATCGGTATTCCTTTACCAGATATGATGATGAAAATAGTAGAAATTGAGACCATAAAGGAAGCCGCAGTTGGTCAAGAAGGCGAATTATGCGTACATGGACCTGCTGTGATGTTGGGTTACTTGAATAAGCCCGAAGAAACTGCTAAAACCTTAAAAAAACATGAAGACGGAAAAATTTGGTTACATACTGGAGATATCGCTACGATGGATGAAGACGGATTCTTTTATTTTAAAATCAGATTAAAAAGAATGATTAAATCATCTGGTTTCAATGTTTACCCCGCTCAAGTTGAAGATGTTCTTTATAAACATCCTGATGTCCTTGAGGCCTGTGTTATAGGTGTTCCCGATGAAAAACAGGTCCTGAAAGTGAAAGCTTTTGTAGTATTAAAAGATCCTAACAAAGAAAGTGAAGAAATGAAAGAAAAATTAATTACACATTGTAATGAAAATTTAATTAAATGGAGCTGCCCCCGAGAAATTGCATTTAGTAAACAATTACCAAAAACGCTTGTTGGAAAAATTGATTTTAAAATGTTAGAAGAGCAAGAAAAAGAAAGATTAAAAGCTGCCGGGAAATATTATGGAAAGTAAATCTGAATCTAGAATGAAATTACGAAATTCGACATCTATTCTATTTAAATAATTGTCAAATTTAATAAACAAATTTTAAATTTTTTATAATGTTTTTTTCAATATCAATAAAATCATAATACATGATGTGATGATAAAATTTCTTTCGAGGAATTGAATAAGAAATTAGCTGAGTTTATGAAAGATACAGAAGAAATCGAACTCCAAGATGTAGACTTATTTGCGGAATACCTTGAATTTCAAATGTTGCCAAGCATCGTGCAAGCTGCCGCTCAAGCAGTATTACCTGGAGTCCCCGGGAAAGCAGAATGGACCCCTGCTAAATTTTCACTTGATTTAGAATTTCCTGGTAAAATTGAGACTATTGAATTTGTTCGTTCAAATGGAAAGAAGGCTGTAATTGGTGGAGAAGTAGTTCCTCCATTTTACAACTTTCTAGGACTTGATAAAAGAAATCCTAATCCTCCGCTCGTTACTTACGATGTATTTGATATGGGCGCTAAAATGATGCTTCCAAAACCAATAAAACAAGAATATGGGGATGTTTTAGCTGACCCGGCTCAATGGGCTAAATTCGCTGTCGATAAATTTGGCGCAGAGTGCATTACTTTTCACTCACTTTCAATTGATCCAGCAATGGGAGATGCGCCTGTTAAACAATCTAGAAAATTTTTAGAAGATATATTACAAGCAGTTGATGTTCCTGTTATCATTGGTTGCTCAGGGAACAAGAAGAAAGATGTTGAGTTGTTTGAAGTGACTGCAGCAGCAACTGAAAGTGAAGTGTTAATGCTTTCAGCAGCTGATAAAGCCACTTGGGAAGAAGTTATCCCTTTGGCGGTTAAATATGACCATAACTGCCTACTTTGGACCAGTTTAGATTTAAATAATCAAATTAAAATGAATAAAGATGCGCTTGAGTTAGGCTTACAACGGAACAGAATAGTCATGGATCCTACATGTGCCACACTAGGTTATGGTATGGAGTATTCCTTTAGTATTTATCAAAGAATGCGAGTTGCAGGACTGCTTGGTGAAACTGATTTAGCTTACCCAATTAGTGGCGGAACAACAAACGCATGGGGAGCTCGAGAAGCATGGATGTCAGAAAAGCAAGCTCCCGAATGGGGTTTACGTCAATATCGAGGACCAATATGGGAGGTTATTAATGCTCTCTGTTTGAGCCTTGTTGGATTAGACTTAGCTATGATGTTCCATCCAGTAGCGGCAAAGCATGTTAAAGAAATAACATCTCAATTTTTCGCTGAAATTCCAAAAGTATTAGATGATAAAGGCTATTATGACTGGGTATCGGCAAATCTGAAGCGATAAACTATAATTATATAAATCTTCTCTTTTTTCCCTTTTTTTTCAAGAATACCAAAAATGCAAAAAATCTAATTAATAAAATTAGCTCCTTTTTTCCAATAACTCTTAAAAATTAAATGTATAAATTTCCATAATTTCCTTAGACAGAAGTCATCTTAATAAAAAAGATAGCTATAGACAAGTTAAAGTAAATTTGATAATAAATTTATAATTATAAGTTTTAATTAAATATTAAGTATGAAAGAGTGTAAATTTAATTCTTATATTAAGGTAAAATTAGAATACCATGTTAAATAAGATTAAAGCAGGAATTGCCAATCTGGCTCTAAAATTCATTTCCGTTGAAACAAAACTCTCCTATATGTTTCTCGAGACGTTTCCCAAAAACATTCGCCCTATTGTTATCCTTCCCGCCGTCAACACAGTCATGCGATACATTGTCCATAAATTGAAAAAGAGGAGTATTCATGGGCTGGTTTGCAATGGAAAATTGAATAATGTTGAAGTATCCATAATCCAGACAAACATGGGGAGTCCCAGCACAGCAATAATAATGGAAGCCCTTAAAATTTGTCATTGTAAGGCCACTATTCGCATAGACTTTTGCGGAGGATTAAAAACTACCTTGGAGAATAATCACTCTATAGAAACGGGGTTGAACATCGGAAACATTGTTATTCCGAAGACTGTTTTTCTTACTGATGGGACTTCTTTACAATATTTACAGGAAAATGCAGCGCACTTGACAGACAATCCGTTATTTCAAAATCATGTTATAGAAACTTTAGAAACTTGGAAATATCCAACCTTAGACGGTAGTTATTGGTCGGCAGACAGTCCTGAACCGATTTATGCTATATTTAATAATAATAAAGGGGAGTGGAATCGGCGGGAGCGGCAAGATATTCTCTGGAGCTCGGATACTCTTTTTTGTGAACCGCCCGAAGCGATTAACACTTGGAGGTTGCATAAATGTAATTCAGTCGATATGGAGAGCTGTGCAGTATATCTTCTGGGTGCGCTATACAACATACCCGCGATCTCGTTGCTTGGTGTTTCAGATATAATCGATGTTGATGAGTTGAATTTAATGAAGCTAAACAAAATACATCCCGGAATATTACAGTCATTGGATGATGTGTTTCATCTGTTGTCGAAATGTTTACCAATGGTGCACGAATTAGTGGAGAAGAACTAATACAATTACGGCTTGGAAAGATTATTATGAACGAAAGAGACGAATTTTTTCTGCGACGAGCCATCCAATTGGCTAAGCAAGCGCGAGAGAATGGACAGCAACCGTTTGGTGCTGTACTAGTTAAAAATAATGAGATCGTAGCAGAAGGAGAGAATCAGATTTATGCCACTTCTGACCCTACCGCGCATGCAGAAAATGCACTCATCCGGGATTATTGCCAAAGGAACAAACTTATGAACTTGGAAGGATTTAGCTTGTATTGTAGTACGGAACCATGTATGCTTTGCTCAGGAGCGGTGTTTTGCGCGCGGATCACCAAGATCGTCTTTAGTGTTTCGCAAAAAATGCTCCAAAAGATCAGTGGCGGAACGACTAAAACAGATTGTCGAACCCTTCTTAAACCTCACCAGTGGATAGAAATCATCGGTCCTGTATTAATAGAGGAGGGTTTGAAAGTCCTTGAAGGATATCAATTTGAAAAATCAAACTTAATAAGCTGACGATAGCAAACATTAAACATCTAACCATTTGGACTTTTCACTTTTTTTATTCTAACTTTTTAAACATATTACTTAATCTTTGATAGAAAAACCTTTACTGATAACATATTAAATTTCCTTCAAAAAGAGCTATGAACAACACATAACAGCTATATGTATTAATCTTATTTAATTTAGTAGAATAGAATTAGAAGTATTCATTTTCTTAGGTAAAAAATTTTTAATTTTCCAACAAAAAAAACCCAAATCACTAGTATATTATTAATTAATTTATTTTATATATCTGTTAAGGAGGTTCTACATCTGGACGAGATTCTGTAGCTGGCTTACCTTCTATACCCCCAATGAGTTTTTGGAACTTCATGGACAATAACCTCTATTGCTTGTGCTGGAATTTCCATATCAACAAAAACTTTAGTTATCTTTGATATTATTTGTCTAACTAATTCTTCGGAAATTCCTTTCCACATATTTACATGAATTATTGGCATACTATAACACCTTAATTTATATATTATTTTATAAAAAAAAAGATTGAATATTTTGTTGTAACTATTTAAGGAAGTTCTTTAAGTATGTCAACTGCTTTTTCTATTGGGATTGCCTGTAGAGTTTCTGTCCTTACTGCGCCTGTAGCACCCACAGTAAAGAGAGCTCTCATCATCGCTTCGTAATTAGGAGCCTCAGTTATCGCAACGAAATCATAGCGCCCCATAGTATAATAAAAATCTTTAATGGCTCCACCAACTGATTCAGCAACAGTTTTAGCAGCTTCAAGCCGATTTGGAGAATCCTTAATATTAGTTACCCCTTCTTGAGTAAAACTACCCAGAACTATGAAAACAGCCATTATTTCACACCTCTAAAATTTGTTCTGTTATAAAATTCAATTTCAAAAGAAAAAATAGATGGCTTATTTTATAAATCATTCGACAAAAATCTTAATTAAAAAAAAAATTGATTCTAATTAGAATGATGTTTTTTCGCATGTTTCATTAATTTTTTCTTAGCTTTCTCTTCTGTCTTTCCTTCAAAAGTGTTACCACATTTTGAACATTTAACTTCTACCATACACCTTTCACCTCATATGTAATAGTATTAAATTTAATTATTTCATCATAAAAATTTACAGATTTAAATCTCTCTATTGTAAAATTTATTAAAATTTACAATAAATGATATAAATACAAAGGTGAATGGAATTAAGATTTTTAAACTATAATTACTTCCAAGAATTTTTTTAAAACAACTATTTGTCAATTTCGATGTTGATCTTAAACCTGTTGATTTTAGTGATTTCTGAGCGTATTTAATTAGATGGTAATATGGATTAAAACTATTAATTTTTCTTTTCTCTATTAATTCTTAATTATATTCAAACTTTACAATATTCCAAATATCGGAAAATAAAATTTTTTTTAGGAGTAGATTTAAAAATTAAAATGTTATAACAAAGAACGATAATTCTGCATTTTTAAACAGTGATATATTTGCAAAAACTGAGTGAAGAGAGATTTAACGATTTATTATTATATTCAGAACAACGATTGCAACACCTAGCTCATGTTCAAATTTGGAAAGGGAATGGAACAGAATCCGATCCATTCATAGTTGGAAATGCTAATATTCTTGGTCAAGCAATATTACTTAAAAATTCATCTTTACATATTTCTTTTATTAACTGTAATTTTGATCATGCTCAGTTTGAAGGTTGTCAAAATATACTATTAGATAATTGTACATTTGGTAAATTAGTTTTACGTAAATGCAAGAAATTTAAAATCGATAAAAGTTATATGACTGATTTAAGTTTTTCAAGAACAAAAGATGTTCTTTTTAAAAATAGTATAATCCTTAATGTTTCCACTAAATTTAGGATTAAACAAATATTTTTAAAAGGTTGTCAAATAAACAATTCCTTCTTGGATTATATCTTAAAAAAGAATTGTAGTGGTTTATATTCAAAAATAAAAGAATTTATTACATCTATTATCATAATCTTGTGTATATTTAATTCTTATAGATTGATTTTTTTGTATTATTTTTTAAATTCCTCAGAAATTATAAATCTCTTATCATTTATTGGAATAATAATTGCCCTGGTAATTTTTTTGCTGCTTTCTTTATTATACGAATCTATTGTAAAAAAGAAACATCCTAAAATAAAAATTTTAAGTAGTACATAAGTCTAAAACTGTTTTCCTATTCGCTATCTAAGCATTTCCATTTGTCAACAACTAGTTGATATTCAAAATATTCATCATATATTTTCGATCTTGGATTTTTGCGTTTACCTTCCACTTTAATCAGTTTACCGACGATTTCAATATTTTCTTTACAAGAGATCGAGTCCTTGGTATATATTACAATCTGATAACCATCAGGTAAATCGAAATAATTCATGTATGGATGAGAATCAAGAAGGGTGGTTAGATGTTGCCATATTTCTTTAGCTATTTTACCTACAATCTTTACTTTTTTTCCTAAATTATTTTTAAAATCAGAATAATTTGTAATGGTTATCATAATTGCGCTATTTTAAGATTTTAATTCATAAATACATTACTATTATTTAAGTTACTTAACTTAACCTTTTAACATAGAAATTTGCTATATTCATAAACAATTGAACCAAAAAAATCACCAGTTTTACCCGTTTCTTTAAATCCATGTTTCTTATAAAAGGATTGAGCTCTTTTCAATGGAGCTGTAGTATCTAATGTTAAATATGTACACCCTTTTGGCCGAGCATTATTCTCTACTGCTCGCAATAAAGCTAATGCTGGGCTATTTTTTCCTTGTTTTTCAGGAAGCACTGCCATTCCACGTATATGTCCTTCTTTTTCACTGACTTTTTGCCAACCGATTGTCCCTATAACCTTCCCATTTTGATCGATTGCCACATAAAGAGTCATTTCTTTCATGCGTTTTTTTATTGCATCCTCTGACATTACAGTATCAAGAAAACCTTCAGGGGTATAAAACTGACGATATTCTTCGAATGCAGCTAATAATACTCCATGTATGTCTTTTGCATCATCTGACTCCGCCCGGCGTATTTCATATTGCTTGTCCATCATTACTTTAAATCTAAATCTAATAAGAAGTTTGTAAAAATTTTGAAATTATTTAGAAATATATTTTAAAACATTTTATATGACAATATATTTTCTTTCTCTTTTAAGGATGTATTTACAATTATGATAATTTTTAAAAGAAATAAGAAAAAAAATACCACCAAATATAAAAAATTACCACTAAAAACAAAAATATACTGGTAATTTGCATTATTAGGTTTTTTATATTAAAATATATCTACTATCTTTAATGGGTAAAACCCATTTTTAAATTAATAAAATCTTGAATGAAAATGAGAAAAAAAGTTATTATAATATTGAGTTTAATAATATTTTTAACAATACCAATGTTTCAGGATTTAAAATGGGCTATAAACACATCAGATTGTTATAGCGACAACAATATAAAAATTGCTAGTCCAGAAGAATTTAATCTTACCCGAGCAATGTATGGTTCACCTTTGGCAATTGATCCAGTTGATGCTTGGGAAGGTCCGAGTAGTATGGTGATTAGACAAGTTGCTGAAACATTATGGTTCTATAATTGGTCTGATCCAGCATTACCACTTATAAATATGCTTACGGAAAGTGAGACTTGGAAAAATTCTACTGCTCTTGAGGTTACCCTCCGACAAGGTGTTTTATTCCATGATGGAACCCCATTTAATGCGTCGGTAGCAAAGTGGAACATAGAAAGAATGCTTTATTTATTCAATCACACTGGTACTTTACCCTCTGGCGAGCCTGGCAGTTCTCATGTAATATTTGAATCCCCTGATGGTTTACCTCTTCTTGCTGGTTTTGAAGTAACTGGGACATATACAGGTATTATTCATTTAACACAACCTTTTACATCTCTTATGGATTTATTTTGTAGTGTTCCAGCATCAATAATCTCTCCAACGGCCCATGCGGGTCATAATGCCTCATTTATTAATATTGCTACAGACGATTTAATCGGTACGGGCCCCTATATGTATGATTATTATATTACTGATACAGAAGTAAAATTCAGTAGATGGGATAATTACTGGCGTGAACCTGTGTTATTTGAGAATATGCTGTATAAAATTTCTGATTATGTTACACTAAATTATATGATGCAAAATGGAGATGTTGACTATTTGTCTGACATTCATGTAGCTTTTATTGACGCTTTTATAGCTGATCCTGATATTATATATGATGCGTCAGATACTCCTGGGTTAAACTTTATGTATCTTGCTTTTAATAATAAACAGATAAACATTACGTGGAGAAAAGCCATGGCATATGCTTTTAATTATACTTGGCTGATTGGAGATTATTATCAAGATACTAAATATCGATCTTATGGACCGGTATCACCTGGCTTTGGTGAATGGTATACTTCTGAAGTTGAAATGATTGCTCCTTACTTGAACTTAACTATCGCAAGACAAACGCTTATTGATGATCCAGGAATTGATACCACCGGACTAACTGCGAATGACGATCCTAATGATGATGCATGGATTGTTGCAGATTTAGCAACTTTCAATTACTCATATCCGATTGGAAATTATAGGCAGGATTTATACGTAAAATTGGTTGAATGGTTTGATAGAATTGGAATTACTGTATTAGATGGTGGTACTGATGGGGCTTATTTCCTTAATAGAGTCTATGGGAACGTACCTGGAGGATACGATGATTTACAAATGTTTTGGTTTGGATGGGGTCCTGATTATTTAGATCCTATAAATATGATACAACCTCTCTTTTCAAATATATCTAATGCTAATGGCGCACAAGTTAACGATTCTTATTTGGAAGCAATGTTTATACAACATTTAAACGAAACTAATCACGCCCTTAAAGTTGAAATAATTCATAATATATCAAAATATATTGCTTCGGAACTATATGCTCATATATATACACAACATCCAATGGTTCAAACATGTCATTCCACAGAAATTTTTGATGTTCCCTATGAGTTAAATAGGTATACATTTTATGCCTATCCGATAAAAACTACTTTACCATTCTGTCCTCAAATTAGTAGTTCTGGAGATACCGTATTTTTAGTTGGTGAAACGGGACATGAAATAAGCTGGAATTTGAATGCATCAGAGCTTTACGATCCTATGTATTCTGTTTATCGAGATACAACCCATTTATTAACAAATCCTTGGGGATTCGACGAATCTATTAATGTTAGTTTGGATGCATTACCTGTAGGTCAATATTCTTATAAGATAGTGGTTCAGAATGGGCCATATTCAATAGAAAATTATGTAAATGTAGAAGTAGGTGCTTTATTAGATATATCTCATCCACCTGATATCACATACACTCAAGGAGATACTGGAAACGTTATATCCTGGGTTGTTAATGAAGGGTATGAACAAGGCGCCATTTATTATATCTATAATGAGAGTGATACTTTGATGGATTCGGATACCTGGGATATTGGAATACCAATAACCTTTAATGTGGACGGTTTATCTGTAGGAATTCATACTTTTCGTATAGAAGTATATAATACATTAGAATATGTTGAAGATACAGTAGGAGTTGAAGTAAAGGAACAAATCATACCTGGATTTCCTTTATTGATTCTTGTGGGTCTTGCATCAATCGCGTTAATCTATATTGGTATAAAATCAAAGCATAAACTAAATTAAATTTTAATTTTTTTTTTTTCTTTTTTTAATTTATTGAATATTTGATATGGAGATAATGATTTTAAATGGACTCATTAACTGGGTGCCCGTACATTGAAAATTTGAATTTACACACATCATCACCGTCAGAAATTCGCTTTAAAGGTATTATTTCACCATTTACCCCCATCGCCTCCAACCATCCTCTATGTCTGAAATTACACGCACAAATATATTCTTGAGCTTCTTTAGATTTTTCTACTTCTTTCCAAACAAAACATTTTTCAACTAAACCAATTCCTTCTCTTTCTGAATGAATAATAAATTTGAATTTCATAACTTTTGGAATAATAACGTCCATAAATGTGTTCATTATTTTAAAAATTTCTGGAATTGAATTAATTGATGCTCTTTTGATACCTAAAGCATTTAAAATATGGCGAGCTTCGATTTTCCCAATTGAAGAGACTACCATTTGATTTAACTGATTAGCTTCATTTATCCCATATTTTCTTTTCGATTTTAAGAACCATTGTCCATCATGCTGAGCCCAACACATCTGTAAAATAAATTTTTGTGTCTCTAATGGTATATTATATTTTTCTTTTTGTATTACTTCCATAATTTTATCATCTCACCATTATAATTTATTGTTACTATCTATTTTCTCCATTTTATTCATTAAAAATAAGAAAGTAGTCTCTAAAACAATTACCATTAGTATGCATTAGGCATCCCTCTATCTTAGGTACTACACTATATTTTATATCTAGAGCATCAAACCAACCTTCAATCCTATCAAATATCCCACATTCGTATTCATCGAGAACTCCTAAACGTTTTATTCCATTATAAGCGAAACATGGATTCAATTCAAAATGAACTTGATTATTTAAAGGGAAGTTAAATGTAAGTCCCATAAAATCAGCTTTAAATACTTCCAATGCCTTATAAATGAGATTTTGGAGTTCTTGAAAATTATCTATTTTTCCAAGGTTAAATGCTTTTATGATCCTTTTTATTTCTATCTTTGCCATCGATTTTACCGCTGATTTATTTATTTTATTGGTTTTCTCAATTCCGCATTCCTTTAAGCAGTGATAAAACCACATTCCATCATGAGTCATCCAGCACTTAATTAAAAGTTCTTTTAATTGTTTTTGATTAAGCGATTTCATAATTTATTCCTTTCAATTATTTTTTGAATTTAATTTTTGAGAAATGTCATTATTTATGGTTCTAATAATATATTTTAACATTTTTTCGAATTTATTTCATCCTTTTAAATTAATAATCTTAATATTATATAAAAAGTTCAAATAAGGGTTTATTCCCAAATTTTACTATTTTCGAAAAATCATTATCTCTAACTTTTTCCATTTTAATTGCGTTATTAGGACAATTTAAAGCACAAACTCCGCATCCTATGCAAAATTCCTCCCTTATAAATATGTGCTCATCAGATAAATCTGGTTCGTTCGCCCATTGGTGAAAAATAGCATCCATCTGGCATTTTTTTAAACATGCTTCACATAATATACAGAGATCCTTATCAATTTTTGCTACAAAATTGCTCGGGTTGACAGTTTTAAGTCGATATTTTTTTGTAGGATGTAATAATACACAATGGCAACTACAACAGTTGCAAATAAACAGAGTAGATGTCAAACTATGATCCGCCACGGTAGTATGGACAAGTCCTGCTTTTTCTGCTTTTTTAATGTGTTCAATTGCTTCTTTTTTAGTCATTTTTCTCCCCACTCCCATATTTAAAAAATATTTAGCGGCATCCCCACCATATAAACAGCCAATCTCGTGAGACGCTACCTTACACGGGTCTCTGGAATATTCTCCTATAGTACGACAATAACAAGGTATAGTAGCAAATATATCATTTTTATTAATCAAAAATTCTACCAATTCATAAGGAAGAACTTGAGATTCTGATATAACAATTGATTTATTAATATTAATTAATTTTTCTTTAGCTTCATACGGAAGTACAGGTCGGAAGATTTTAAAATTTGATTCAACCATTTGCAGTGAAACAACTTCATTGATATATTCCCGAAAAAGCCTAGCTAGCTTGATTTGATTCTTTTTGGAATCTTTACGTATAATATAATATTTCTCAAATACACCTGGTGTAAGCGGTTCTAACCCATATTTATTTCCAATTTTAGAGACTGTTCCAATTCTTACTGATCTAGCCAAGATCTTTTTAATTTCATTTTTTGGGGTATCTGATTTTTCTGCCAATTTTTGTAGAGAAATTAACTTGTCAGCGTTTTCAAAATAAGAAAGAATCTTTATTTCTTCTTCATTCCACAAAATTTTCATTATTTCAAATACTAGTTTATGTTTAGGAGTAAAAAAAGGTCCTAATTTTAACTTTCGTCTTACCTTTTCATAGTATTCAAGTTGTCTGTTATTCAAATTTATTTTCTCCTGTTTATTACTGAAAGAGTGATTTTTAAAGCATTTTATATATTTGCCTTAATGCTAAAGACATAATATATTGTTGTATTTGGCGAGAACCCCCTACTATTTCCTGAATTCTGGAAATATTTAGATAATCATGCATTAATGTGTTGTCACATAAACCTGCTCCACCCATTAGATTGGCAGTTTCATAGCATACTTTTTTTGACAATAAAGCGCAATGATATTTCAATTGACTTGCGGAATAAACCATTGCCTGTCTAATATTTCGAGGAATTATATTATTAAACTTTTCTACTTTTTCGTCATAGGATTCGCAAAATTTCAATAAGCTAAGTGTTAAATTTGAAGTTTTTGCCCACAAATCGGCTAATAAGAATCCAACTCCTTGAAATTTGAGAATCTCTTGATTAAATTGTTTTCTCATGTTAGAATATAACACAGCACAAGATATTGCTCCCCAACATTGAGAAATACTCATATA
>CP070805.1:1351045-1365928 GCA_020343655.1 Promethearchaeota archaeon
GGCTTTTCAGTTTTTTCTTCACTCATAGTAATCTCATCTTCTTTTCTTGGAATAATTTGTATTAAAAATATTAATTTTCAATGGTTTTCTAGAATTTAATAATTTAATTATTTTAAATTGTAAATTTATTATTGCTAAGTAAATATTAATTATGCGTAATAATTAAATTTTATTTATAATGATCTATATATCATAAAGAATAAATCTGATTATCGATTTTAAATTATATATCTACTGTTCATAAAAAATAATTATTGAGTAATGAGGTACAAATATGACTGATGATAACAACGATGAATTAAAAGAAGAATCTAAACCAGAGGTTTCGGTTGATTCAAAAACATTTCCAACAGAACACCAAGAAAATGCTGATACAAAAACAGAAAGTCAAGAAATTAAAAAGTTAGAAGAGAAAGAGCATTATGAATTAGACTATTTTTTAAAAGAAGATTTAATTAAAGAAAAAGAGGATCTTGAAAAGGAATTCGCTGATCTTAAAGAGAATGTTGAAAAATTACAAAAAGAAAACGCTGACTCTAAGAAGAAATTTATGCATCTTCAAGCTGAATTTGAGAATGCTCAAAAAAGATGGGACAAAAACCGACAAAACTTGAGAATTGAATACACTGCTTCAGTTTTAAAGAGTTTCCTACCCTTGTATGATTCATTTAAAAAAGCAATTGATAGCGCTAATGATACGGAGAAAAATGTGTTAAATGGCTTCTATAACCAGTTTATGAACATTTTTAAATCTTTTGGAGCTGAACCAATACAAGTAAGTGTGAACGATCAATTTGATTATAATGTACATGAAGCATTAACAACTGTTGAAAAAGAAGATATTCCAGAAAATATTATATTAGAAATAGTCCAAGACGGTTTCAAATATGGTAAAGAAGTTATCCGTTATGCAAAAGTTATAATTTCACGAAAACCTAAACCTCCAGAACCCAAACCTGAAGAAAAAGAAGTCGAAGTAATCACAAGTGAAAAAGAAGAAGTTGAAGAAGATATAACAGAAAAAAAAGAACTTGAGGAAAAGAATTCAAAAGAGAAAAAGCTCAAAAAGCATAAGAAAGAAAAAGATAAAAAAAGTTCATAAATTAAATATTTGAAATTTATTTATTTTAACCTAAAAGATTAATAACTTTAAATTGCTTTTAAACTTAAAAGTTCATAAAAATTGAAGAAAAATGGCAGAAGAACCACAATTACCAGCAATCCCTGCAATAGGAGAGATCCTAGATCGCAAGAAAAGGTTTGTGGAAAAAAAACACACTGTAATTAAATGTGGAAATTGTAAAGAAGATTTTTCCCGAGAATTTAAGCCTGGAGATTATGTGTTTAAAAAAGTAGAAGATGAAGAATGTGAAAAATGTCATAGGACAAAATTACTAACGATTATTGAAATTTTCGCTGAGTGGATTGATCCTAAGAAAAAATAGATATTCTATTTCTTAAATCTAGATATTAAATTTTATTGATTTTAATAACCTCTAAAATAATCACGAAGTTCTCTATAACCAATTACTTTTATGTCTAGTGCTTCAACACAAGCTTTAATTCGTGAATTTGTGAAGGCCTCGTAATCTTGATTTCGCCAATTTGCTGATTCTGGAGTTATAGCTCTTAATTCAGGACTCATCTTTGCTGGGTGAAACAAAAAGTGTGTAAGTCCCGGTTTTATTTCTGTAAAAAGCTTACAATAATATTCTGTTATATCAACTTTATCGCCAAGTGTATCAATAATCATGTGATCTATAAGAGGAAAACCCTTTGCCTCAATTGCTGAAACCATTTTTTCATAAATATTTATATATTCTTTTAATCCCACTTTAATTAGTTCTTTTCTAGTCACTCTTGGAAAGAACCCAGGTATCTCGAATTCTTGAGCAAGTGCTATATAGGACCTAATAAATTTTGGATTAAATAAAGTTATCATGTGGGAATCAATATGAGTTACATCTATTCCACTATCTAAAGCAAATTGAATCTGAGAACGTAATTCAACTTCAGCTGCTTCAATAGTTACATTAATAATTGCTTCTTCCGCTGTACGCCATAGAGAATTCTCTGAGTCCAATAATCCTGTTTTAGGATTAATGGTACTCAATGCTCTCCATCGGTAGAGGTCATATTCACAAGTGAGAGTTAGATGAACTCCCAGGTCATATTTCGGGTTACTTTTATAGATTGATGCCACTTCTAAAAACCAAGGAGCAGGGGTAATTATAGAGCCACAACTAGCAACCCCAAAATCTAAACATTCGAACGCAGCGATATTTGAAGCATGTGAAAAACCTATATCATCAATGTGAAAAATAACTACTTTATCTGTAGCTTCGAAACCTAATTTTTCAATAACTGAATGATGCTTCATTATAAATATCCTATTTTAATCATAGAAATAGAAAATAATGATTTATTTTTTATTCTAAACCTAACATTTTAATTATTAAATTTGCCATTGAATAAGGATCTATAGACCTTTTAATAGCTTGATCAATATATTTTCCAATTTCTTTATCAGAGCTTAGCAATTCTTCCACTTTTTCTGTCAATTTATGTTTTAATATCTGAATAGTCTCGTTTGTAATTCTATTTTTCAGATAATTCGAAATAACCCCTGATTCTTCTAAAAATAATTTATGTTTTTCTATTAGCTCAAGTAGTTCTACGAAATTTTCACCAGTTTTTGAGTTTACTTTTGTAATTTCTGGCGTCCATAATTCGATTTTTGCATATTTTTCACTAAAATCTTTTGAATCATATTTATAATTTTTTCTAAATTCTAACATTTGTTTTATTTCAGCAATCTTCTTATCTGCTCCCTGTAAATCCATCTTATTTACAACAAAAATATCGGTAATTTCCATGATACCTGATTTTATTGCCTGAATGTCATCGCCTAATCCTGGAACTAATAAAACTACAACCGTTTGTGCAGATTTAAAAATATCAACTTCAGATTGACCAACGCCAACAGTCTCAACAATTATAATATCACAACCATACGCATCAAGAATTTTTATTACATCCTCTGTGGCTCTAGCAAGGCCTCCCAATTGTCCTCTATTAGCCATACTTCTAATAAAAACATTATCAAGTGAGAAGTGTTGCTTCATACGGATTCGATCTCCTAAGAGAGCACCGCCTGTTAAAGGGGAGGTTGGATCAACACAAATAATACCAACTTTTTTCCCTTGGTCGACATAAATCTTAATTAATGTAGAAATAAACGTTGATTTACCTGTTCCTGGTGCTCCTGTAATACCAAGGATGTAAGCATTTCCTGTATGTTCATAAATAGAATTAATTATATCTTCTGCTGCCTCAATATCATTTTCTACGAACGTAATTAAACGTGCTGCAGCTCTTGGATTTCCTTTTAATAATTGAGAAATAAGATTAGAATAATCCATTCTATTATTATCTTTTCAAGTTATTTTTAACAAATTCAACAATCGTTTTTAGATCAGTACCAGGTCCCTGAAATCCTTTTAAACCATGTTTCTCTAAAAATGGTTTATCTTCATCGGGAATTATCCCCCCCACAGCAACTAGAACATCATCAATACCATGTTCTTTTAATTTTTCCATGATTAAAGGACATAGAGCATTATGAGATCCCGATAACATACTCAACATTACAGCATCAGGATCTTCTTGAATAACGGTGTTTACTACATCATCTGGAGTTTGGTGTATTCCTGTATAAATTACTTCCATTCCAGCATCTCTTAAAGCTCTTGCAAGAACTTTTGCTCCTCTATCATGCCCATCAAGCCCGGGCTTACAAACTAAAACCTTAATTTTTCTTTCCTCATTCATTTTCTATTTTCTCCTTAAAAAATTGAATCTTCATGATAGGTTCCAAACACTTCTTTCAAGGCATTTATAATTTCTCCTATAGTGGTATACTCTCTTACAGCATCTATAATAAATGGCATCAAATTTTCTGTTCCTCTCGCTGCTTCTTTTAACTGTTCTAATTTCTCCTTTACTTTATTGTTATCTCGTTCTTCCTTTAATTTATTTACTTTTTTTATTTGTTCCTTCGCTACTTCTTCATCAATTTTTAATAGTGGAACTGAGCATGGTTCCCTTTGCTCAAACTGGTTTACAGCTACAATTGTCCTCTCTCTATTTTCTATTTCTTGCTGATATTTATAAGAGGCATTAGCAATCTCTTTTTGAAAGAAATTGGCTTTTATTGCGGGTACAACTCCACCAAGATCTTCAATCCTTTGAAAATAATTTTCTGCTTCTTCTTCCATCTTATTCGTAAGCCATTCTATATAATATGAACCTGCTAAGGGATCAACTGTATCTGTTACCCCTGACTCATGAGCAATTATTTGTTGTGTTCTTAAGGCTATTTTGACAGCATTTTCCGTTGGAAGACATAGAGCCTCATCAAAAGAATTAGTATGTAAAGATTGTGTTCCTCCCAGAACAGAAGCTAATGCTTGTATTGTTACTCTAGCAATATTATTTTCTGGTTCTTGAGCTGCCAATGAAACACCTGCAGTTTGTGTATGAAATCGTAATCGCATTGATTCAGGCTTTTTTGCTCCATATCTATTTTTCATATGCCTTGCCCAAATGCGCCTAGCAGCACGATACTTACAAATTTCTTCAAAAAAATTATTGTGAGAATTAAAGAAAAACGATAAACGAGGTGCAAAATCATCGATATCCAAACCTCTCTCTAACGCAGCTTCTACATAAGCAAATCCATCTGCTAATGTAAATGCTAATTCTTGAACTGCTGTGGATCCCGCCTCTCTTATATGATATCCGCTAATGCTAATCGTATACCACTGAGGTACATGTTTAGTACAATACTCTATTGTGTCGACTATAATTCTCATGGAGGGATCAGGAGGAAAAATCCATGATTTTTGGGCAATATATTCTTTTAAAATATCATTTTGAATAGTTCCTCTCAATTGTTCTGGAGTATGACCTTGTTTTTCAGCGGTTACGATATATAAAGCTAATAAAATTGAAGCGGGACCATTGATAGTCATAGAAGTACTTATTTTTGAAAGGTCAATCCCATCAAATAAAGTCTCCATATCTTTTAAACTATCTATTGCTACTCCCTCTTTACCTATTTCTCCTAAAGCTCTTGGATCTGTCGCTTCAATTCCGTATATAGTATGCAAACTAAAAGCTACACTTAACCCTGTATTGCCATGGTCAATTAAGAATTTATATCGTTTATTAGTTTGGTCTGCTGTCCCGAATCCTGCGAATTGACGCATTGTCCAAAGCTGTCCTCTATACATATTTGGATATGATCCTCGAGTAAAGGGATATTGTCCCGGAAATCCTAAATCAAGTGCATAATTTAGATCTTTAATATCATTGGGAGTATATAATCTATTCATCTCTATTTCAGATAAATTCCTAAAAGTTTGTTTTCTTTCTTTTTTAAGTGAAATAGAATTCTCCCATTTTTTCTTATCTTGTTCAATTTTATCGTATTCAGTCATTATAATTATCCTCTAAGTATTACTTAAGGATTTAATATTTTACTTTATGATTATTACTTCTTCAATTAGATAAGAGTTTAAAATTATTTTAACTTTATTTTATTCTTTTTAAAAGAATACAACTTGTATATGTGTAGTTATAAAAATTCACCAAAAAAATAAAGTATTATTAAATCACTAATTTATTCATTGGGAAAAATTAGGAGAAATACATATGACTAAATTAATTTATTTAGGTTGCTTAAGCCGAGAGAATTTTAAATCTACTTGTGAAAATGCGATAAAAATTATTAAATTCTTTGATAATGAATATAAAATAATCGAGAATCCTCCTTGTTGCGGTTCATTAGCATATCATATCTCTAGCGATGATGAGCTAAAGAAACACATTCAATATATAAACGATTGGTTTAAAGCAAATGATGTTACCGAACTTGTAACAATATGCGCAGGCTGTTATAATTATTTTAGTAGATATTATCAAGATTATTTAGGAACAGATTTCAATGTTAAAATAAGACATTTACTTCAATTTCTAGCCGATCCTAAGAATTTACGCAAGTTAGATTTAAGTTATCCTGGAAAAAAATTAAATGTAAATTACCACGATGCATGTCATTTACGGAACGCTGTAAAACCAATTATAGAAGAACCAAGAACTATTTTGAATGCTATCAAAAATGTTATATTTAATGAAATGGATTTCAATAAAACTAATAGCATTTGTTGCGGAGCAGGTGGAGGTGTTTATTCTATTTTTAAAGAAAATAGTGATTTCAGTGCTAAAGCGATTTTTGATAATATGAAAAAAAGCAAGTTATTACTAACAGCTTGCCCATTTTGTTATACTGCCTTGAAACGAATAAAGGAAGAAAATAATATAGAAAAACCTATTATTAAATTTGAAGATTTTATCATAAATTTAATGGAAGGAGTTGATCCACTCAGTTGAGCGATAAAGGAAAAGGAATATATGAAGAAGTAAAGAGTAAAGTAAATAAATTAAAAGAAGAAGGTGGATTAGAAAGAGAATATTGGGATTTCTGGAAATTAGGCTGTCTTATAAAGACAAAAGTCCATGACTCAAGAACAATATATTATGATACAAGCAGAGAATTTGTAGAAAGATATAATGAACAACTCATAGCTATAAGAGAAGAAGTAGTTGAAAACTTAGACTATTATGTAGAAAGGTGTATTAATGTAATGCGCAAGGCAAACAATTTCAAAGTTTACTACGCTAAAACTAATGAAGAAGCTCAAAACATATTTATGGATGAACTTGGGGATAATAAAGTTATTTATAAGTCAAAATCAAATGAAGTAAAAGATATTGGGATAACGGATATTTTAGAAAAAAAGAATATTACAATAAAAGAGACAGACCTAGGTGATATCCTTGTCCAATTATTTGATTATAAATTACCTAGTTGGCAGATAGGTCCAGGGGCTCATTTTTCGATTGATGATATTGTAGCTAGGATAAAAGAGGTGCATGGAGTAGAACCTGAACCAACACCAAATTCAATAGTTGATTATTATAGAAGAACATATAGAAAAGAATTACTTAATGATGTAAAAGTTTCATTAACATCTGCTAACGCAATATCAGCTGAAGAAGGAACGATTGTCCTAGGGGAAAATGAAGGTAATATAAGTTTATTGACAAGAGCAACTGATAAGCATATCGTAGTTTGTGGCATCCAAAAAATAGTACCAACAATTTTAGACGCTGTGCTCGTTGCGAAAATACAATCAAGAATAAATAATGTACCTTTTAATTATATTAGCCTTATTTCAGGGCCTTCTAGCACTTCAGATATTAGAGGAATAAATGTTCTAGGGATGTATGGTGCCAAGGAAGTGGTTGTTATACTTGTTGATGATTGGCGTATAAAAGCCTTGAAAGAAGACCTAATTTATAAAGATTATTTGAAATGTATTGGATGCAGGAGCTGTAATTTTGTATGTACAGCTGCACGAGCATTTGGCAATATTTTTGCTTCAAAATATGGTTGGGGGGCGACAGCTATTCTAACTGATTATATCCACAATGGAATTGAAGCTATCACAAAAGATGGATTGTTTTTCTGTACAAATTGTGAAAATTGTTATCACTGGTGTCCTGTATCCATAAATCTAGGAGAAATTTTGAAGTCAATAAAAAAAGAAGCAACTAAAGCCGGTTTATGTCCTCCCCCCTTAAGAGATTATCAACAAAAAATACTTAAAGAAAAGAATCCCTTTAAATAAAACAAATTAATCATAAATTAAAAAAAATTATTTAGAACGAGAAATAATAAAATCTACTACTTTTCCAAGATTTTTTACATTCTCATAAATTTTTGGAGCTTTTTCTGCTAAATAATCTTTGAAAACCTCCCAATTCTCTTTTTTACCTGAAGGTGTTCCAGCTAATAATTTTTTAATTTCATTAAAATCCCAAGCAAAAATTAGGGCATTATCAATTTTATTAGCATCATCACTTAGCAGAAATAAATAAAAATCATTTAAATCCCAAGGATTTAAAACATGATCAGGTTTATTTCCATCCCCTGCTTTCTTGCCCCTTAATAACCGTGTATCTACCTGTGTTGGCAATACCATATTAAAATTAATGTTCTCTCGTTTATATTCAGCTGCCATAGCTTTTTGCATTCCTACTACAGCGTATTTCGTTGCAACATATGCGGTAAGTTTTGGTGGAGCGTTAGGATATGCTTCACTTCCAGTAATTATAAATCTCGCTTTATCATACTTATCATCCTTTTTCAAATAGGGATAAGCCGCTTTAAATGTATAAAATACTCCGAGTACATTGGCATTCAAGATTTCAGAAAATTTATCATTGATAAATTCATGGGTGGTCCACATCCGAGAATAACCCGCATTTGCGATTACACCGTTGAATAAACCAAATCCATCATGAAAAGCCATAAAGGCTTCTATTACTTCGTTAAAATTCGTAATATCTGCAGTTTTAACAACTGCTTTCACCCCAGTTCCTAAATCTTCTATCTCTTTTTTTGTTGCATTCAATTCTTCAAGAGTTCTTGAAGTTAATCCGACATTTGCTCCTTCTTTAGCACATGCTATTGCTAAAGCCTTGCCAATTCCTCTACCAGATCCCGTTATTACTATATTTTTTCCTTTTAACAACATTATACAATCATATAATTTGATTTAAAATATTAATATAATTAAAAAGTAAAAATAATTATAAATTTTAATAGTAATCTTTCTACTGAAATCCAGATTCTTAAAATAAAATTAATTTCATAATCTTTTAGTCAAATTATACAGCTTTATATGCTTCTTTAATTGCAGAACATCCCCCACACCTTACACAACCAGCTTTATTTTTTAAAGGATTAACTCCATAGTGTTTCATTAATTCAGCACTTTGCCTATATATCTCTATTAAATCTTTATAATATGTAATAGGTAAAAATTTTTTCCCTGGGATGGATCTAACTGGTGTGATATATGGAATAACTCCAATTGAAATAACTTTTTCTATATCTTTTATAAAATCACCTTTAGATTCTCCAAATCCCGTTAATATATAACTGGACACTTGATTATTTCCAAAAGTCTCAATGGCATACTCCCAATTTCTTTCAAATGTTTCAAGAGAGATGTGATATTTTCCAGGTGTAATATCTTTTCTTATTGATTCGTCCATCACTTCAATATGGATCCCAATAGTATCTGCTCCAGCTTCTTTTAATTTGTTGATATATTCTAAGTCTTCTAAAGCTTCAATTTGCACATGCAAAGGGAGATATGGATGTTGTTTTCTAACTTCTTTTAATAATTCAATATATCTATTTGCACCTTTATCAAGAGATTCGTCGGTTCCACTAGTTAAAGTCATATGAGTACATCTCCCCTCTCTTTTTGCAGCAGTAATAACTTCTGACATCTGCTTAGCGTTCTTTTCTTCAATAGTAGCATCGTTTTGTAGACTCACTTCGATACCACAGAAAGTACATGCCTCTCCACACGCCCAATACACACACTTCTGATAAATTGTACTTGCCAAGCAATCTATACCGTGTACCAAGGCTATCTTTTTCATTGGAATTCCGTCTGAAGTCTTAAATTCAGGGCTGTAAAAACGAGGATTTTGAATTAACTTTAAATTTCCAAAGAATTTTTTACTATTTTCATTAAAAACACTGAAATAACCATCTTTGATTTCTTTTAAAGATAATTCTGTCCTATTAGGGGTGTTCCAGAGAGCTATATTTATCAATGTAGACTCATCTTCTAGAAGAAAATATCTTCCTCCAGAGGGACCAGCGCCACCTTTTCTTCCGAAATCTATTTCAATTCCTTGTTCTTTATATTGGGGGATCAAATTATTATCCAGAAATAATCCCTTGCACAGTAATTCAGTTTTTAGTTTTAAGGCAGTTTCAATATCTATCATAGTTTCTTTAATGAAGTATAAAACAAAATATTAAATCTTAGTTTAATTGACATTCTCTATGGAATTTAAATATGGAATTTATTTAATTTTGAGTGTTATTGAAAATAAAGATTTGGATCAAAAATTTTATTAATAACTTTAAACAATCTCCTTTTACATTAAAACAAAACGTATGTTAAAGGTGTTAAGTTAATGCCAAAAGTTGAAAAAACAATAGAAATTGCTGCATCTCAAGAAAAAATTTTTGAAATTGTTGCTAACGATGATGACTATGCAAGGTGGAATATTGTTGTAAATGAAGTAACTAAACTTGGTGAAGGTAATTACTTTTTTAAAACTAATGTTGGAGATATTACATCCCAACGCGTAGAGACAGTTCCTCCTGAACGCGTTTCCGCAACTCAAGAAGGAAGTCCTATGACTAGCATAGGATATATTTTAAAACCAAAGGGAGATGTCGTTGAAACTACAATTTGGACAGAATTTGATGATCCTGGTCAAGAACCTATACTCGGAATCGCTGAAGAAATGCTTTTAAAAAGTTTAAAAAAATACGCAGAGTATCTTGAATCTGGCGGAAACCCAGGTGAGTTCAATAAAAAATAGACCAATTTTATGATAATTTTTTATTTTTTTTTTAAGTTATTATTCTCTATCCTTTAAAATAGTTAAAATAATTTTTGATAATAAATTAATTAATTCCTCATCGGAATTAAATCCGTAATTATCATAAGTATATTTATGAATTATTGCTTGAGTGATAATATACAATTGCTTTTCTTTTCCTTCAATACTTAGATTTTCATCAGGAAATTTTTTAATTAATTCCTTCATTTCCCTTATGAAAAGATTCAATTCATCTGGAAACTCTTTTCTTATCTCCACTTCATCCCTTAATTTAATGTAATAATCAAGGTTTGATAATATTTCACTTTCCCAACCCGCTAACGTTAGACGATATTTTTTGTGGAGTTTAATTATTAAGGCTAAATAATAATTCAAGGCTTCTCTAACTGTTAAGAATTCCATTCCTGCTTTAAATCCCATTCTTTCTGCCTCTTCCTTGAAATATTGTATAATCTCTTTTGTGAGAGCCATTAAAATATCAATTTTGCCTCTTGGAAAATGATAATATAATGTTCCTACACTAACATCAGCTTGTTTCGCTATATCAATTATATTAGTATTGCCATAACCATTCTTATCAACTAATTTCTTGGATACTTGGAGTATAAGCTCTCTTGCTCCATGTCTCTTCATATTTAATAGATTTATGATAATTCTATACTTTTTTAATTAATTGATGGTTATTTAATAATATAAATATTTCGAATCGAATTCGATTCGATAAATTTAAATATTGCTTTCGATTTTCAATTATTAGGATTTAATAATAGAAATTGTGATTATAATGGTCAAGCAAAAATCAGAACCTAATCCTTATGCAAGATTTATTTTTATGTACATTTTTATGGCATTAGCATTATTTCTTCCCGCAGGGACAATATTTTGGTTACAAGGGTGGATTTACATCATACTAATGATTTCATTCTCCACTTCATTAATTACTTACTTAACCAAAAAAGATCCTGAACTACTGAAAGCTAGAGCAAAAACAAAAACTACGGAAAGTTGGGACAAAAAGTTAGGCTTTATTGGTACACCCTTTTTTATTTTAATGTATATACTTCCTGGTTTTGATGCAGTAAGGTTCCGCTGGTCAAAACTACCACTTTATATTAGTATAATTGGATTTATTGGCATGATCTTCGCAGTTACCATCTTTTCTTTAGTTCTTCGAGAAAATAGATATCTTTCAAGGGTAGTTGAGATTCAAGAACAGAGAGGACATAGAGTTATTACCACAGGTCCTTATAGAATTGTACGGCATCCAATGTATTTAGCCGTTATTTTTTTATATATTTCTCACTGTATTGCGTTAGGGTCGTTATATTCTTTAATACCATGTGCATGTATTATTATAATGATAATCCTCCGTACAATTCGCGAAGATAAAATGCTACATGAACAACTTGAAGGCTATAAGGAATATGCTCAAAAAACTCGCTATAAAATAATTCCAGGTATATGGTGAAAAATTAAATAAGGACTATTCCATATCTTCCATAACTGGATGATCTTCAATAAATTCACAATCCAAACCGAGTTTTTCAAAATATTTGTATAAAGCTATACATGCAAATTTCTCTGTTGAGTAATGAGTACCTCCAATTAAATTTATACCATTTTCTTTCTCAAACTCATGTGTTTTCTGACTGTATTCATTAATAGCGGATATCCCTGTTACGTATGTATTGATTCCAAGATCTATGATTTCTTGAATAATATCGATCTCATTTCCACCTCCTGCAACTAACGCAACTCTTTGGTCTTGAATCTCGTCTGTGCCATATTTCCATAATTTTGTCTTATGATTAACTTTAGAAATTAACTTATCAGCTAATTCTTCAGGAGTGTGTAGATTTGTTTTTCCATAGATTCCAACTTTCACTCCGAAGTATTCATAGAATTCACCCTCAGGAATTATATCTAGTGCTTTGGCTAAATTTGTTGTTGTTGAATATTCTCCATTCTTATCTAGTGGAACATGCATAGTATATATTGAAATTTTCTGGTGTTTTAGTTTTGGAAGTAGATTTAGATTAATATCTTGAAAAACTGGTGTTTTTCTAACGTCCCAAATCATCGGGTGATGAGTGACTAAAAGAACATTCTCTTTTTTGTCTTCTAATATTTTGTTTAAAACTAGATCACTTGGAAAGACAGCAGTATATATAGAATCAATTTCTTTAATATTATCTACTAAAAGTCCCATATAACGCTTTTTAAAATTATCACTAATATACTCATTAAAATCCATATGAGACCAATTATCTTTACAACTATCAAGCTCAAAATCTGTATCAAGTCTTTTATATAATGCTTTTGCTTTCATCATATATTCTTAAATTTCAAGTAGGTATTAATATTATCCTTATTATAATCAAATTTAAGTTATTTTAACATTCATATTGATATCATATAAAAATAACAGAACTGTCACTAATGTAAGTGAGTTCCATGACCAAGAATGACATTAGAAATGAGATAGAAGAAATTGTAAACAGAGAGACTAGAGCTTGGGATACTCAAGATATTGAACTTTTAATGACTATTTTTCATCCCGATATGGTTTGGCCATGGCCAAGGACACCACAGTCTCATGATCCGATGGATTGGGTTCTAGAATGGGGTAAATATGATTACAATCGTTGGAAAAATGAATGGTTGAAGTTGTTTAATACAAATAAATTAGTCCATAACGATCGAAAAACTAGAAAGATTGAAATTTCTAAAGAAGGCGATGGTGCATTTGCAGTTGTTGATATTGATACTCTTTGGATTGATAAAGAGGGTAATAAAAACCATTGGAAAGGGAGAGTTTGTAAAGTTTATTCAAAAGTAGGTGAGGAGTGGAAGATGACTATGCATACTGGAGTTCTGGAGTACTAAACTTAAATTAGTTTCTTTAATATAACTTTTATAACTCTAAAAACTTCAGTTATAATAAAACTTATTAGAAATTGGATATTTTAAAGAATTATAACAATAAAAACTTAAATTAATAAAATTTACCAACATTCAATTGAATTAGAGTAAATTAACCAAAAAGGTGATTGAACGTGGCAAATAAGCGTCCATGGAGGTGCTATTCCCGTTGGACACGTAGACCTTATCAATATAAGAGGAGCTCGAATCGTAGACGAGAATTCGCTCGCGGCGGTGCACAAAGCAAGATTGTGAGATACTGGGGTGGGAACAAATCAATTCCGTGGGAGGATTGGCAATTGGTAGTGGCACTCAAGGTGAATACTCAAATTCAAATTTCTTCTAACACCCTTGAAGCGATTAGAATTACAATTAATGGTGCTCTTCAAAAAAAACTAGGGAGACAAAATTTTCGACTTCGAATACGACCAAAGCCATTTCACAAAATTAGAGAGAACAGAATGTTAGCTTTTGCCGGCGCAGATCGAGTCCAATCAGGGATGAGAAACTCTTTTGGAAGATCTACGGGAGTATGTGCTCGAGTGAGAGCAGGGCAAATAGTTGCTGAAGTAGGGTGTTATATTAAAAACCTCCCATTAGTAAGAGACAGGTTAAGAGTCGCCAGTATGAAAATCGCTAGTTCTTGTCAAATTGTAATCTTGAATTATAAAACTCCAGAGCTATTAAAACAATCAGGATTACCATTATATGATGATAAGAAAAGGAGAGAAATACCTCTTTATGAATTAGAATTTGTTACTACTTAGAATAAATTATTTTTTAGATTTATTCTGTGCTTATATTTTTATGTGAATTTTCTCCAGGTTCTTTAAATATATTCATTAGAAAAACTCCCACAATAATGATTATAATTGAAAAAATAATCCCGATAGACACTGTTGCTCCTTGTACTATTATTAACTCAGAAATGACAGGTGCTGCTATATACAAAGAATTATACATCGGGACTAATCTTGAAGCGTCAGCACCCTTAGCAAATCCTATTTGAGTTAATATCATTGCGAAAAAACCAGCAAGAAAACTAAAGAAAAAAATAAAACTATCTAGCTCTAATCGTAATAATCCAGCAAAAACTTCAATAAGATTACTAGATGATAACCCAATTCTTTTTAAAACATTGTCAGTTCCTCCTAAAGTTCCTGCAACAGCACCAAAAATAAAAGCTACTGCAAGCCTAGTTTTCCAAGAAAATCCTATAAGAATTGAAAATAGAAAGATGATTATAATTATTAGAATAAAAAAATTCACGTAACTGACGGTTCCAATAGGTTGTGGTTCTATTACATAAAAAAATCCAACCATGGTTGTTCCAATAATGATTGTTATAGCTCCTATGAGTTCTGGTTTACTAATCTCCTCATGTAATATATAATGTGA
>CP070805.1:1366028-1373157 GCA_020343655.1 Promethearchaeota archaeon
CGTGTATCAGATGCGTTTGTTTCTACTACTTCCATATTTAAATCATTTGCGAGGGCATATACAATGGAAGTTTTCCCAATCCCTGGAGGCCCTTCTAATAAAACGGCAGATTTCTCAGGAGCAATTTTTAATTCTTCTTTTTGTTCTTTTTCAATTGCGGTTCTATTAAACTCTCGAATCCGCTTGTTTTCTCTATTAATCCTTTTTCGCTCTTCGAAAAAATCTTTAATAAAGCTTATTAATTCTTCAGCCAGTTTTACTCTCTGCCCACTCATCCTTGCTGAGGGTAAGGCCATTTCTTTAATGCTCTTTGGCCGGTACTTCTCAACCCAAGGGATCTCAATTCTTTCTTTTGACATGTTTAAGCCTCCTTACATAAACTCTGAAAATGCACACATCTTTGATAAAAGGGCAGATATTTGAATATCATTATCTCTACCATCAAGTGCTCTGAAATCAGAATCTGCAATGAAATTTATTAAATTACTCCGTGCGAATTTACTTAACGGTAATTTATTTATCTCATCAATCATAAGTTTAAAAAATTCATGAGTTTCAAATTTATAATTAGATAAGATTTTACGAGCTAATTCTCGAGATTTTGGGAAATCTCCTTTGAAAGCAATCATTAGAAGACTTCTTATAAGATCATTACGATATCTATGAGAAATTTCGTATAATTTCTCCATATCGATTGTTTTTCCTGAAATACTGCTTAACTGCAGGAAATCTATAGCGCGAGATATCTTTCCATCTGAGATCTTATATAAAACTTCAATTGTCTCGTCAGAAATCTCTAAAGATTCCTCTTTAGAAATTTGCTTTATTAATATTTTAAACTTATCAAATTTTACTCGAGAAACCAAAATAATTTGACTTCTACTAACAATAGGATCAATAATACTTGAAATTTTGGTAGTGATTAAAATCATCCTACAATTTATACCATACCTTTCCATTAATCTTCTAAAACCCTGTTGATTTGGACCCAATGCTTCAAAATTTTTAACGATAAGAATTTTAAAAGGGGCATCTCCTAATACTTTCAGTTGAACAAAAGGTTTAACTCGTGCTTGAATAAAAGCAGGCGTTATTATTCTTCTTCCTGCAATGCTACCAATTTTACTTGTAGAAACATATGCATCTGCTCTGGCTTTCTTTCTTTCTTCTTCACTTAAAGGAACATTTGCATAGATCAATTTAAAATTTGCATCATAATCTTTACCCAGAAATTCTTTCGAAAACAACTGAGCAATCATTGTTTTCCCAATACCCTTCGATCCTACAAATAATAAATGTGGAAAGTTTCTTTTTTGAATAAAACTCTTTAGGGTATCCTTAACTTTTTCTCTTTCACAAATTTTATCCAAACTCTTTGGATGATACTTAATTCGCCATATAGGAATTTCTTCGGTCAAATTTGCTTACCTTTAGATCTATATTTTTATCAATTTATTCTTACTATTGAACATTTTCGATAACAATTGCTAAAAGTGCGCTAATTTGTATTCCCTCATCCGCCCCTTGGCTTATTCGATAATCCACATCTCCAATAGAAGTCCATAAATTGATAATTTTTTTAGGGTCTATATTTAATGATGGTAAAATCTCTACTAATTGTCTAATGAAATTACGGCTATCAAGGGTTTCAATTGAACCAATAATTTCTCTTGATTTCATATAATCTTTACTTTTTAAAGCCATAATTAATCTATCTAAAGTTTTTTTGTCTAAAAATCCTGAAATTTTTAAAATTTCATTTGTATCTAAATTATCTAAAAGCTCAAGCGCAACTGCCATCTGAAGAGTATTTATAGCTTTTCTTAAGTCCCCCCCTGAAATAAAAAACAATTGATTAAAAAATTCATCTGATGTATCAGAAGGAATTTTTAATTTCTCTTTTTCAGAAATGTATTTTAGCCTTTCTATTATCTTTTCTTTTGGTAAACTTACAAATCTAAATACAGCACATCGAGAAACTATTGGATCTATTATCCTATTTATGTAATTACATAAAAGTATAAATTTTATGTTATTTGATGCTTTTTCTATAATTCTTCTAAGAGCTTGTTGGACCTGCCCTGGGATATTATCAGCTTCATCTAAAATTACAAATTTTAAGGTCCCATCTTTTACTAAACTCTGATTTACAAAATTTTTGAGGACTTCCCTTACATATTCCATTCGCACAGTGTCTGATGCATTCAATTCTAAAAGATTTGCATCCAAATTTTCCTCTTTAAGAAAGTGTTTTGCCATTATCAAGGCAGTACTGGTTTTTCCTGTTCCTGCTGGACCTGTAAAAATTAAATGAGGTATATTAGTACTCTTAACGAATTTTTTAAGATTATTTATTGCTATACTTTGACTTACAATTTCGTTAAATGCTCTTGGGCGATATTTCTCTGTCCAAACATCCAACATTTCAATAATCCTAATGATTTTATCAAAAAACTAATCTTTAGAGCTTTTCTCTGTTAGATCTAACTCTAAAACTTCATACACTTTTTTAAAATTCAAATTTTTATAGAGTTTAGACGCTTCTACTGCTCTCTCTTTAATATTTACTTTAATTTTTTCTACTTTAATCTTTTTCAAATGTTCTAACGCTTTTTCTAATAAAAGACTCCCAACACCTTTCTTGCGATACTGCTCCTTCAGAAAAAATTGTTTAATGTAACCTTCTGAAGATCCAAATGGGTCTATTCGAAGTTCGGCAATTATCATTCCTATTACCTCATTAGAATCTTCATCTACAGCAATAAGTATACCATGTCGCTGAAGAGGATCAAAAAGACGACGTCGAATTCCCCAATCAAAACGCTTTGGGTCAAATTTTTGGCCAAGTCCTTCAACCAATTGTTTTGTTAAATCCTGTAAATCATCTATTTCTTCTTGAGATGCTATCTGAACTTTAATATTACTCATGTTAACTCATCGTGAATGTCATAAACTTCCTTATTAAAATAATTATTGCTATTTTAAAATTTAAATTTTCTTGACTTAATTTTATTAAAATAATAATTGAGATATTGAATAATGTGACTTTTAATTAAAACAATATTATTTTAAAAAAATTAAAATAAAATTAACATTTCATACCAAAATGTTAAAAATGACGAGCAGATGTCCCATCCCACGCAGTTACATCTTTATTTACCCATCCACATTTAGGACATTTATCTGGAAGTTCCCAACTCTCTAAAGCTGGATGGATTCGACAATATAAACCTCCGCAACTCTCACAAACTAAATATTTAGCTCCACAGCCAGAACACATTTTTAATTGACCTTGCTCAACGAAGGGGAAAGCTCTTCTCATCCACTCATCGTGAGCTAGAGAAAATTGATCTTTTCCACAAACTAGGCAGTGTACACCATCCTCTTCATGACTCATATTATCATCCCATAATATTCTACTTTTATTTTATTATTCTAATAGTAATTTTATACTTTTACTATGTAGTAATATTAAATTAATAATAAAATTAAAAATTAAATATTTTCTTAAAAGGAAAAGTTAAATAAATAATAAAATTAAAATAGGCAAAAATGTCAATAAATATTTTATATTTACATTTTTAATTTCTTAGTACCTGTTTTTATTTCAGGATTTATTTTCTCTAGTTCTCCAATCAATTGAAAGGTTTTATCATCATTCAACGATTCACTAAACTTTAAAAGCATTTCTTTTGTACCTACAAATAATCCTCTCTTTTTTAGGGGTTTTCCATCATCTTTTAAAGGATTTATCTCCAAAAATAGTAAGGCTGGTTTGGTTTTTGTTGCAGGAACTTTAACTACAAATACACCAGGGACAGGGGTTTCCATTTTTTCCCAATCCTTCCCATTTTTCAAATGATCTTTTAATTGATTTTCTAAATCTGACATAATGTGTTACATGTAACACCTAAGATATAAAAATTTTTGGATTAAGTTGAAATTTCACAATTTACTAAACTTTTTAGATCATAAACAATTATTAAATTTCTGCCAAAATAATATTCCAAATTAGTATCAAGATTCATTAATGTATTCTGTCGGTTTTCTTGGGGTCAATTTCCACTAAACCTTTAAATATATCACTCTCGTATATACTTATATTAATCGAAACAATATTAATAAAAAATTGGTGGATAAAATTAAGTTAATATCAGTTAATTTACCAGAATCTTATTTAAAAGTTTTAGAGATACTTGTAGTTGACGGAAAGTTCCCAAATCGCTCAGAAGCAATACGAGTAGCAATTAGAGACTTAATTAAAACTGAATATTTGATAGATGAATCAGTAAATAGAAATCTAGCGCCAAGTGTAATAGAATCTGAGGTAGAAAATGAAATTCAAGAAAACTTACTAATTTAAAATTATTTTTTTATTCTACTTTTAATTATTAATATAAAAGAAAAAGCTACTTTACTCCCTATTCTTTTTCAACAAGTCTAAGACTTTTTTCCTTCGTTCTTCTCTTCTAGCAGCGATTCTTGCTTTAAGCTTTTCCATATAGTCTTCTTTTTTAACTTTAGCTTTTTCGATAATTGGTTTTTTACTAACTTTTCTTCTAAATTCATCAATTCTTTCATCAATTTCCTCACTGATTTTTTTTGCTATATTTAGACCCTTGAGTTTGAATTTAGCCTGATTCAATTCGGAAATGGCTTTCTTAAATCTGTCATTAGCAATAGATACCTGAGCGTTATCTAACGCTTTATATGCAGACTTAAAATTTTCATTCTGCAAATTATCAGTAGATGCATCTAATATTATTAATGGAATTTCCGCCTTAGATTGTAGATTATTAATTTGTTTATTAATTCTTTCAATTTCATCTTGTTTTTCTAAGTTTGATAATCTCTCCATCTCTTCTAGTAGCATCAATACACCCTCATTATATCTGAAGCTATCAATTAACTCGCTTGCTTTATCCAATTTAATGGAAATCTTTCTATCAAGTTCTTCTCTTGCAAGTCTACGCCTCTCTTCTTTTTTTTTTCTCTCAAGTTCTTTACGTTCTCGTCTTGCTTCTTCTTTTAACATTGCCCTCTCTTTCTCCTCTTCAACTTTCTTTAATTTGATATCTTCTAGAATCTTCGCTTTTTTTTCTTCTCTTTTAAGTTTAATTAGAAGCTCATTGTTTATTCGCGAAACTTCTCGATGCCACGATATTTTTGTGAACAATTCCCGTGCAGTCATAAATTTCTCATAAGCTTCATTAAATTTTCTACGATTCATTAGAGCTGTACCATCTTCTAAGAGTGAGTATGCCTCTTCGGAAATTTCTTTCTCCTGTTCTTTTTCTCTCTGAATTTTTAATAATTCTCTTCTTTTCTTTTCTTGCTGTTTTATTCTTAATTCTTGAGCTTCAGCTAATTTTTCCTCCAATTTTTCTTCTATTAGTAATTCTTCGGCTCTTCTCTCTTCAATGGCTTTTTGATCGAGTTCAAATGACTTTTTCTTATTTGCAATCATTGCAACTGAATCTCGAACCATATTAACTCCTTCCTGCCATTTTATATCTAAAAAAACTTTTTCGCTCTCTGTATAAAATTCAATAGCTTTATCAAAATTATTTTGTCTTAATTCACGTTTAGCTTGATCCATTAAACGAAATGCTTTATCTTTTTGAGTTTCAAATTGAGCAACATGTTCCTTCTTTAGATCTAAGGATTCTTGTCGCTGTTGAATCAATTTTTCTTGTTCTATTCGTGCTTGTTCTAACATTTTTTGCTGAAGCAATAATTCTTCTTCTCGTTTTTTTAATTTCTCAGCTTCTAAAGCACGTATTTTCTTATCTTTAGCTAATTTTTCCTTATAGAATTTTATTGTGTCTAATAATTTTGCAGATTCTTCTTTCCAATCAATTTCTTCAAACTGCTTGCTTGCATCATGATAAATTTCGATAATTTTTTCATAAGGTGCTTCAAAATCAAAAACTCCTGTCTTGATTTTAAATTCATACTCCTGAGCCATTCTCTCAGCATTTTGAATCATTTCAAATATAGCTGCAGCAGTTTCATCTGCTTCCTTTTGTTTCTCCTCAAATTCTCTAAGTCTTTTCTCTCTTTCTTTAAAATCAATTTCAGATTCAATTTCAACTGCTTCTAATTCAATCTTAGGTTCTTCTAATTTCTTTTGTTCAATGGCTCTTAAATTATCATCTTTTTCTTTTTTCTCTTTGTAAAATTTAATGGTATTTAATAAGCGGTTAGCTTCATCATTCCATCCAATTTTTTGGAATAATTCTCTCGCTTCTTTATAATTAGAAATCGCTTGATCAAATGGACTTTGATATACTAATACATCTTTCCTTATGCTTAATTCATAACTTTTTACTGCTTTTTCTGCTTCATCAATAAGGTTCATTGCATTATCTATTATAACATCTTCTTCTTTGTCTTTCGCTTCAATTTCTTTTATTTTTTCTGGTTTGTATGGTTTAACTTCCCTTTTGCCTACCCTAAGCATTTCTGAAAGTTCTTTTTCTCGTTGAGCTTTCTGGGCTTCCATTTCGAGCAATTTTTCATGTTTCTCTAATTTTTTTTGATAAATTTTAATTTGGTTAGCGTATATTACGGCCTGATCTTTCCATCCCCTAGTATAGGCTTTTTCTCCTAATTGTTTATATATCTCGATTATATCAGGATAAGGTGTTTGTTCGATTATTTCTCCCTTTTTTAAGGCTTTTTTCACGGCAGAATTAAATTCTCTTTCTAATTTTTCTCCTTTATTGACCATTTCCGTTAAAAATTTTTGAAATTCTTTTTCTTCTTTTTTTCTATCAACAGCTTTCAACTTTTTTTGTCCTACCTTAATTTCTTTTCCCAATTTTTGCATTTCTATAATATCTTTTTCTCGTTGAGCTTTTTGGGCTTCCACTTCGAGTAACTTTTCATGCTTCTGTAATTTTTCCTGATAAATTTTAATTTGGTTAGCATATATCTCTGCTTGTTCTTTCCATCCCCTAGCATAGACTTCTTCTCGTAATTGTTTATATATCTCGATTACTTCCGCATAAGGTGTATGTGCTAATATTTCTCCTTCTCTATAAGCTTTTCTCATAGCAGTTTCATGGTCACGTACCATTTTCTCTGCTTTATTAACATTATCAGAAATAAATTTTTCAAATTCTTC
>CP070805.1:1373257-1376901 GCA_020343655.1 Promethearchaeota archaeon
CGTAAAAAAAACGGATATAAAGTTGAAGATAAAATATCTTTGAAGATTGGAGCGAATATCTCTTATTTGAAAGATTATCTTGAAAAACACCAAGATACGTTCAAGGATAAAATCAATGTAGAAAATCTCGAAATCATTTCTGAAGACTTAGTAGAAGAAGAAGGTAAAATTTTCGCAAAACTAAATGTTTGTCCTAATAAAGAATGCTCAGCTGTATTAAAAGATAATATTATTACAAAATTAAAGAAGAAAACAAAAGTAGAATGTCCGCATTGTAAATCTGGATTAAATGTGGATGCTATTAACTCAGTAACACTTAGTTTTGAGAAGAAATAGAAACTCTAAATTCCATACTTTTTATAATAATCTATCCAATAATCATACATATCCTTTAGCGTTTCTTCAATAGGAATTGTAACGTCCCAGTCTAAGTCATTTTTTATTTTTGAATTATCTCCAAGAATAATATCTTCATCAGTCTTTCTTAATTTATCTGGGACATTTTCTATAACTTTTATTTTTTTTGATGAAAATTTTAGAGCTATATTTAGAATTTGTCGAATTTGAATCTTTCTGCCTGAACAAATATTATAAGTTTCTCCAGGAGTTCCTTTAGTTGCTGCTAGCCAAATTGCTTTTAGTGAATCTTTTATTCCAGTGAAATCTCGATAATGATTTAGATTTCCCACCTCAATTAGAGGTTCTATCAACCCTAATTCGATTTTAGCTACTTTACTAATGAAATCTGCAGTTGCGTCTCCTTTTCTCCTAGGACCTGTTTGATTAAAAAATCTGAGATTGATAACTTCAATTCCGAAATTAATAAAATATTGGCGACTAAGTAGTTCAGTTGCTACTTTACTAATTCCGTAGGGATGAATCGGTAATAAAGGGTCAGTTTCTTTTAAAGGTCTATTAAGTGATGTTGTTGTTCCATATTCAGCGCTTGAACAAGCAACAATCACTCTTGTTTGGATTTTGTATTTTTTAATTGGTTCAAAAATATTTATAGTTCCTATTACATTTGTCTCTATAGTAGCTACAGGATCTTCCCATGAAGGTATCACAGATGGTTGAGCTGCAAAATGAAAAATATAATCTGGCTTAATTTTCTTAATTATTTTTTCTATTAAATCAGCATTATTTAAATCACATTCTAAAAATACAAAATTTTTATTTGTGGTGGGAATTTGAATAGGAATGTTAAAGGCTTTTAATTTCTTTTCTAAAGGAAAATGTATCTTACCATCAGTATATTGGATTAAGTTCTTTAAGCTGCTATTAGGAAGATCGATACTAAAAACCTTTTTACCTTTAATAATACAAAAATCAGTTAAATGTGATCCAAAAAAACCTGCTCCACCACTAATTAATACTTTTTTAGACATTAAAGAATGCTGAGTCTTAATTTAGATGTTTTAATAGGATATAAGTCGTTATTTAAATTAAAGGATACGATATTCTTACTAATATGAAATATTTTAATGGTTAATTATTTAAATCAGTGTTTGACCTTTTAAAATTATTTTTTAAGGAATTTCAGGACCTTCTCCTACTTTGCGATATATAAATCCTTTTTTTTCCACTATCTCCTTTTTAAAAATATTTCTTCCATCAATAATAATTGGAGTTCTAATTTTTTTTCTTAAATCATCAAGATCAATGTTATAATATTCACTATGATTTGTTGTAAAAAGAAGTACATCTGCACCTGAAACAGCTTTACCGAAATCATCAGTCAATTCAGTTTCACTGTAATCACGTTCTTTAACATACGGATCATGGGCGATATACGTGATATTATGAGAATGATATCTATTTTTTAATGCTTTAATAATGTTTTGAGTAGGAGTATTCCGTGTATCATCAGTATTTGCCTTATAGGAAACGCCCAATAGGACTATTTTAATATTATCAATTAGTCTCCCCGATTCTCTAAATATACCTTCCATCAACTCTACCATGTGTATTGGCATATAATCGTTTATATTTCTTGCTTTTAATATGATATCAGAACTATATTTATTTTTTGTATAAATACGATGCCCATACTCAAGTAAATAAGGATCTTTTGTAAGGCAATGACCTCCCACACCTGAACCGGGATAATGCATCATTCTATCATGTCTATAATTTATGAGCTCAATTATTTCAAAAATGTTTCGGTTAAAATCCTCACATAATAGAGCCATCTCATTTGCAAATGCAATATTTACGTCTCTGTAAGCGTTTTCTATACATTTTGTCAGTTCTGCTGTGAGGGTATCAGTTATCTGTAGTTCTTTTTTAACTACTTTACCATATAAAAATTTTGCTCTCTCATTTGCCTCTACACATCCTCCTCCAATTACACGTGGAAAATCTGTAATATATTCTAACAATTTACCAGGCATAACTCTTTCAAAGGAAAAAACAAGATAGAAATCTTGACCTCTCTTTAAATTACTTCGTTCCTCTAAAATTGGTTTAATTATATTATCTGTTGTGCCTGGTGCTACAGTTGATTCTACAATGATGGTAACTCCTTTTTTTAAATGACTCGAAATTCTTTCGGCAACTTCTTTTAATGATTCATATCTAGGAATTTTAGAGTTCAAGTCAACTGGTGTTTGTACATCAATAAGAATAAAATCTGCTTCATCTACATCATCATATTTATCTGTCACTTTAAATTTTCTATTTTTAACAACCTTAGCAATTAAATCATCTAATCCAGGTTCTTCTCCCTCAAACGGGTTCTTTCCTTGATTTAACCAATCAATCTTCCACCCAGACCTTTTAGATCTACGTTGAATTCCAGTAACATAAAAATCATCAACATTTGCAAGCAAAGCTGCCATAGGAATACCTACATATCCCATTCCAATAACAACAATATTAGTTGGCATTTTACACTCTATGATTATGATATAAGTTTTAAACTCTTAAGTTCCTAAATAATTAACTATTGAAAAAATTTTGTAATTATTAAGTCCTTTTTTCTCAGAAATCTCAACAAAATATCTTATACATAAACTTTTCAATACCTCCCATCGCTACTAAATGAACTAATATAGAACTCTCTCTTATAAAACCTGTTATAAAATAGCAAATACTGATTTAGTCATTTAACGTTTTTAAGGCTAATTTTAGATATTTTAATAATTCACATGTTATTATTGTAAATTAAATTCTCAATAAGGAATTTGAATTTAAAATTAGAGATAGGAATTATTCAACCGAGTTTGAATTATTCAAAAGCATTATTAATTTTTAAAAAGTAAAATCGAGTTTTGATATCATTGTATATTCAGAACCTCCTGTTGGTTCCAGTATGGGAAACTTAACTTCTTTATCAATAGCATTATTAAATGCTCTACTTGTAAATTAATTTGGTAAATAATTCAGATCATTTAACGCATTCAATATTATATTTTTACTCTCTTCAATAGTTTGTTTATCTGTTTCGACAATTATCTCAGCATCATCTGGTTCTTCGAAAGGATGGTCGATTCCGGTAAAATTTTTAATCTCTCCTGCTCTAGCTTTTGCATACATTCCCTTAACGTCTCGATTCTCGCATTCCTCAAGAGAACACTTTACATAGACAAGGATATAATCTCCAATTTCCATTCGGGAATATGTTCTAATTTTTTTATATGGGG
>CP070805.1:1377001-1394759 GCA_020343655.1 Promethearchaeota archaeon
TGAGAAAATTGATAAAATTATAAATATCGATCAATCACCAATAGGGAGGACTCCTCGATCAGTTCCAGCCACCTATACTAAAGCCTTAGACTATATAAGAGAAATATTTGCTGGACTACCTGAATCAAGAGAAAGAGGATATAAGAAAGGGAGATTTAGTTTCAATACAAAAGCTGGACATTGTAAAAAGTGTAAAGGTACAGGGTATATTCTTAAAGAAATGTATTTCTTACCCGATGTATATATAAAGTGTGACTTATGCAAAGGAAAAAGATATAATGCTGAAACATTAGGCATTAAATATCATGGAAAATCAATCTTTGATGTGTTGAAAATGACTTTCCATCAAGCTTTAGAATTCTTTGATAAAATACCAAATTTAAAAAGAACTCTAAAAACAGTAATAGATGTTGGATTAGGCTATCTAGAATTGGGCCAATCTTCAACCACCTTGAGTGGAGGTGAATCGCAACGGTTAAAAATCGCAAGAGAATTGAGAAAAACAAGCACCGGAAATACCCTTTATATTTTAGATGAACCTACAACTGGTTTACATATGTATGACATTACATACTTACTTAAAGTTCTACAAAAATTAGTGGATAAGGGTAACACTGTAATTATTATAGAACACAACATGGATATCATCAAATCTGTTGATTATATTATCGATCTTGGCCCAGAAGGGGGAGAAAAAGGGGGTAATATTGTTATAAAAGGAGCTCCAGAAGAAATTATTAAAAATGATAATTCCTTTACCGCACAGTATTTAAAAGAATATCTTAACACTAATTAGTTCTTTAAAAAGCGAAATTTTTTGTCAAAATTTTGAATAAAATTCTAAACTTATGGTTAATAATTTTATACTGTAAGTAGTTATAATATCAATCTAAGCAAATTAATTGAAAAGTGTGATATTAAATGACCGAAGTTGAAGAGAAGATAATAAGAGCACCAATTACTTGCATTTTAGGACATATAGATCACGGTAAGACAACAATATTAGATTACATTAGAGGTACAGTTGTACAACAAAGAGAAGCTGCAGGAATTACTCAACACATAGGTGCTTCGTATTTTCCAACTGAAGATATAAAAGAATTTCTAAGAAAATCAAAACAAGAATTTGCTGAGAAGAAAATAAATCTTCCCGGTATATTAGTTATAGATACACCAGGTCATGCAGCTTTCTTAAATCTACGAAGAAGAGGAGGTGCAGTTGCTGATATTGCAATTTTGGTTATAGATGTCACCGCAGGAACTATGCCTATAACATGGGAATCCGTTCGAATACTAAAAGAGAGGAAAACACCTTTCGTTATTGCAGCTAATAAAATAGATCGAATTTCGGGATGGAAATCAAAAAAAGATGCCGATTTTCTTGATACGTATAATTCTCAAAAACCTCATGTTAAGGATTTCTTAGATGAGAAAATTTTAAAGATAATTGGAAATTTCTTGGAAGAAGGATTCAAAGGAATTGATAGATATGATAAAATAAAAGATTTTACCAAAAAAATCGCAATTGTGCCTACAAGCGGAAAGACAGGAGAAGGTATTTCAACACTTTTAATGATTTTAATGGGATTAGTTCAGCAATATTTAACAACTAATCTTAGATTTTCTGAGGGCGCGGCTAAAGGTGTTGTTCTAGAAGTAAAAAAAGAAAAAGGGCAGGGAAAAACAATAGACGTCCTCATATATGATGGAATAATTAATAAAGGTGATGAATTTATTGTTGGGGGTTTAGAAAAACCTATTAAATCAAAAGCAAGAGCATTGCTAACTCCGAAACCACTAGATGAAATACGGGATCCTAGACAAAAATTTGATTCTGTTGATACAATAAGTGCTGCTGCTGGTATTAAAATTCTTGCTCCTAATATTGATGATGTGGTAGCTGGTTCTCCGTTTAGGAGTATTATCGATCCTTCTGAAGAGGAGTCAGTATATAAAGAAATTGAATCTGAGGTAGAGAGCATTAGGATAAAAACTGATAAGGCTGGAGTTGTCCTAAAAGCAGATACTTTAGGTTCGCTTGAGGCTTTAGAAAGTTTTTTTACTAAAAATGGAGTTAAAATTAGCATTGCTGATGTTGGACCAATAAAAAAAGAAGATATAATCAATGCTAATATTGTAAAACAATTAGATCCATATTCTGCAACTGTCTTAGGGTTTAATGTATCAATTTTACCTGAAGCTAATGAACAAGCTATTAATGATAATATAAGAATCTTTACTAATAATGTTATTTATCGTTTATTAGAAGAATATATTGAGTATGCAGAAACAAGAAAAGCAGAAGATACTGCTAAAGGATTAAGTGAACTAATCTTGCCTGCTAAAATAAAGATGTTTCCAGAGTTTATATTTAGAAATTCAGATCCTGCTGTATTTGGTGTACATGTTGAAGCTGGAACATTATATCCAAAAGTTCCATTAATAACTGATAAGGGAAAGAGAGTTAGAAGAGTGCATCAGATTCAAGATAAGGGCCAAACAATCGAGAAAGCACCGAAGGATTCAGAAGTAGCAATTTCTATTCGTGGTATTGAAATTGGTCGAGATATAGATAAAGATGAAACAATATACGTTAATGTGCCAGAATCTCATGTTAGGCAATTAATGGGAAAATTTATAGATGAATTAACTACGGATCAAAAACAAGCTTTACGAGAATTTATAAAACTGATGCGAAGCATTAATCATCCTTGGTGGGGGATGTAACCCGTTTTATGTCCGATCTTAATAAAATTTTCACAGAAGTTTTAAAGGAAATTACTCCAACTCAAAAAGAAGTAGTTTTGATTAACAGAATTACTGAGAAATTAAAGAAAATATTGGATAAAAAAGCAAAAGAATTGAATATCAATTATACAAAAATAGAACCCCAAGGATCTACAGGAATTAAAGAAACACAGTTAAAAAACGATTTTGATATCGATCTTTTTATAGGGTTAGATTATAATCAATTTAAGCCAAAATATAAAGGTTTAAGTAAAAATAAGTTAAAGAAGGAGTCTAAAAAAGATTTTTTGATGTTATGTAATAACTGGATTCTTCAAAGTCTAACTTTAGACGAATTTCGTAATCCCCACCTTTTGTATGCAGAACATCCATACATTACTGTAAAATATATTTTGAAGGAGACGGAAGTAAAAATTGATATTGTTTTATATTTTGACTTAGATTTGGAATACATTAAAAAAAATGGACCTATTACTGCAGTCGATAGATCCCCTTGGCATGGCTACTTTGTTAGAGACAATTTAACTCCTAAACAAAAAGATGATGTTAGGCTTTTGAAACAATTTTTTAAATCTTGCTATAGTTACGGTGACAAAAGCGCTATAGGAAAAATCGGATTCATAGGATACAGCGCGGAGTTATTAATTTATTACTTCAATGATCTGGCAATCCTTTTTAATAACTTTAATGAATTGTATATGAAACCTCTAGACTATTATAACAGAAATGAGGATGAATTAAGGAAAATTATCCATTTTCAAAATGATTATCTTATTATCATAGATCCAATTGATAAAAATCGGAATGTTGCTTCAGCAATTTCCGAAAGAGCATACAAATATTGTAATTTAAAAATTAGTGAATTTTTAAAAGACCCAAGCCCAGAATTTTTTACAATTAAACCAATTTCCGAAGCAAAAATATTAAATAAAAAAGATCCTATTCTATCAAAAATTTATATTATTGAATTACAAAATACTAAAAAGGAAATTCATTACACTATAAACAGAGATAAATTGTATTCCTTAGGAGAAAGTATTAAAGCTAATGGAGAAAAAGAATTTTCTCATGTAGAACGTTTTGGGAAGATAATTTTCGAAGTTTATTTCGAGGATGATAAAGAACAATACAATTTAGCCATTTATTGCGAAAAACCACATATTTCAAATACTTATATTCGAAAGGGACCCCCAATTACAGAAACAAAACATGCTATTAACTTTAAAAAGAAAAATCCCAAATATTTCGAAAAAGAAGGTCATCTATGGGTTGAGACTTTAAGGGAATTCAACAAATTCTTTGACTTTTTAAATAAATTTTTTAAAAATAAAATTCCAGATAATCTAACTACTAATAATATTTCAGATGCATTTAAAACAAAGAGCTCTTCAGGGAAAAAAGCGATTAATATCCTAAAAAATATAATTTTACCTTTGTATATCTAAGATTCAATGAGCTTTAGTGATTAAGATTATGACTTTAATAGCCTTTGTATGATCACCTTGAATCTAATTGCTGATATCGATTACTTAAGGAGAGTATTTAGTATCTAAATTATTAGAAATTTGTGGCACTGCAAAAATTTAAATTTAAAATTAATTATAAAAGATATGACCAAAAATGAAAAACGGTAGAACTATAAGCATTAAAGACCCGAAATTACAGAAGATAAGAAATAATTTAAGATTAATTATTTTAAATGCATGTTCAGATAGAAAATCAGAAATTAGTGACCAAAAGCATGAATTAAGGTTCGATAAAGATGGAAACTATATCAGGTCAGATAACGATACTCACGAGATTATACAAAGTCTTACAGATAAATGGTGGGAAATTGAACGCCCTCTAAGAGCTTCTATAGTTAAATGCACTGGTTGTAATAAGCATGATAAGGATATGACATATCATCTCCCTACACGGACATGGTATTGTATAGACTGTTATAATGCGCGATATGGATGAATTTTTTTTCTTATTTATTTTTTTTTAAAATATAGTTAAATTTATTTTTGAAATGTTTATTCACAAAATTTTTATGATTTTATACATTTACCATGGTAGATAAATTATTAATTTTGAATAATTATTAATTAAAATTCGAACAATGTGAATACAAAATGGTTAAAGTGAAAAACCCAGAAGAAATCGCTAAACTTGTGACTTCTGGCTCATATGAAAAAAAAAGAATATTTAGCATCACCGCTCATATTGATCATGGCAAGACTACTGCCACAGATTACTTATTACGTAGAGCGGGACTTATGAGACCCGAAGACGCCGGACAGCTCCAAATGACTGATTCAGATTTAGATTAAGATTTACTTTTTCTACTGAAAGACGAGGAGCAAGAAAGAGGCATTACTATATTCACATCAGTTGTACTTCTTGCTTTCCAAGATCCAAGAAAACCAGATGATGATGAGCCCTATATTATTCAGCTTAATGATACTCCTGGTCACATAAGTTTTACAGGAGAAGTATCAAGAGCGCTTCGAGGTAGTGATGGAGCTATTATCTTAGTAGATGCTCTTGAAGGAGTTATGACTCAAACTGAAACTAATATCAGGCTATCTGTCGGTGAAGAGTTCTGTAAACCTGTTCTTTTTATCAATAAAGTTGATAGATTGATAAGTGAATTAAAACTTAGCCCCCAAGAAACATTTGCTAAAATCGATAAAATTACACGAGAAGTCAATGAATTGATTAAAAAGGTTCGACCCGAAGGATCAAATTGGAATATTGATTTTGCGAAGAATTCCGTTGCAGTCGGTTCAGCTAAGCATGGTTGGGGGTTTACATATGAAATTCTTCTTGAAAAGGGTATGAAACCTCAAGATGTCTTCGCGAAATACAATGAAGGGGATATTCAGTGGTTAAGAGATAATTTACCTCTGGATGAGCCTATGCTGAGGATGATCGTAGATCACCTTCCCGATCCCATTTCTGCTGCAAAATATAGAATCCCTCATATTTGGAGTGGTGATTTAAATTCAGACTTAGGACAAGCTCTACAAAAGAGTGATCCAAATGGCCCTCTTTATGGGATGATCACTAAAATTTTCCTTGATCCTAAGAGAAATTATCAACCAACTTTAATAGGTCGTGTGTTTTCAGGCACATTTGATCAAACAGATTCAATTTACCTTGTAAATAGTGATTCAAGTAATCGAGTGAAGAGACTAGGTGTCATGGAAATAACAGATATTTTAGACATTCCTAAGATTCCTGCAGGAAATTTATTTGCCCTCTTTGGGTTTATTTGTCCTTCTGGTGAAACTTTTATGTCGACCCAGGATGTTCCGAGGGATAAAGAAGAAAAGAAGAAAATACCTTCTTTCGAAAAAATTCATTATGCGTGTGAAGCTGTTGTCTCAAGAAGTATAAAATCTAAGGATCCACATGAAATTGATAAATTAGATGAGGTTGTAGGCAAATGGCTTAAGGCAGATCCAACAGCGGAGTATAGAAGGGATGAGGAATCAGGTGAATTCATACTTTCTGGAATAGATCCACTCCAAATCGAGATTCTGGTTAAAAGAATCAATAACCAAGTACAGATTGATATCGGAGAACCAATTATCGTCTATAGAGAAAAAATTACTCAAAAGAGTCCAGAGTATTATACAAAATCAGCAAATACACATAACCGCATTTTGTTATACATTGAGCCTTTGGATGAAACAACTGAAAGATTAATCGAAATTGGAAAAGTTAATGATCTACAGAATGAAAAGGACAGAGCTCAGATACTTAGAGAAGAAGCTGGATGGGATGCCAAGGAAGCAAGACGTATCGTTGATGTATATCAAGGGAGTGTTCTTGTGAATGGGACTTCTGGATTACAGAGATTTGATCGTGTTAGATCTTATTTGAGTGCTGCTTTTAGAGATTGGATAGGTAATTGTATTATAGCAAAAGAGCCTGCTACAGGAATTAAAGTTGTATTTACAGATATGACCATCCATGAAGATCCTCGCCATACTCAATATGGACAGATTGCGGGAATGGCTTTCTCAGCTTTATCTTTATCAATGTTGGAAGCAGGATATCATCTCTTTGAGCCAATACAAAAAATAGATATTAAAACACCACAAGGAACAGAAGGAGGTGTTACAGCAATAATTACAAAGCGTCGTGGAAGAATTACTAATGTTATCCCTGAAGGTGAATATGTAAGGATCCAAGGTCAAATTCCAGCTGCCGAGACAATAGGGATCGCTGATGACATTAGAGGTTCCACTCAAGGGAGAGCCTTTTTCGGATATGAATTCAAAGGTTTTGAAAAGGTACCCGCTTCTTTAGAAGAAGATCTTATTATGGAAATTCGCAAAAGAAAAAATATGCCATTAGAATTACCAAATAGGAAGAGTTGGGAAAGATTTATCTACAAGAGAACCTAAAATTTTTTTTAAATACTTTTTTCAAACATAACTCAACAAAATAAATCAAATCTAAGAAAATCTACTTATCTTAGCGATCATGTATAATTTTTTAACAAGTACTTTAAAAGCATCAGTTACTCCCTCTCCTGTCAACGCACTTGTTTTATAGTAGCCAATAAATCTATTGTTTTTTGCAAATTGCTCAACATTCGCATCGCAAGTAGGTATATTTGGATTTGATGCCAATTCTCCATCATTAACTAAATCCACTTTATTTCCAAATAAAACTATTGGAATATTTCCACAATGTTTTTTAAGATCGTGAAGCCATCTGGAAACATGCTCATAACTTTTGGTTTGCTCTGGAGAATGAGAAAAAACAATTATAGCTCCACTACTTCCTATATAAAATCTTTGGCGTAGTGCCTGAAATGAATCTTGACCCGCTATATCCCAAAGAAACAAACCAACTTTCTCTTCATTAACTTGTTCTTCATATTTCGAAAATTGAGTTCCTAAAGTTGCTATATACTCCTTCTGAAAGGATCTTTGAGTATACTTTTTAATTAAGGATGTTTTCCCAACAGCTCCATCTCCAATAACGCAAATTTTGAATCCGTATCCCTTCTCATCATCGCTCATTTTAGTTACCCATCCTTTAAGTATAATATCCCTTGCTTAAATAGTAAAAATCAGATGTTTTAAATTTTTACAATACAATAGTTATGAGTAATTTTAAACAATCATACTGATGTTTAGAATTAAAAGCAATATATTATCTCTATATTTTTAAATCGGATAAAGACAGCGTTTGATTAATAAAAAGATTGTATTACTTTAATTAGAGATATTGATTTTTATATTGTAGCTCGTTGATATAATTTAAATACTAAAGTTTGAAAAGCTTCTTTAACGCCTTGTCCTGTTAATGCACTCGTTCTGAAATATTGAATAATATTATGATCTTGGGCAAATTTATTAACATGAACATCTGAAGTTTCGTAATTTGGACTAGAAGCTATTGCATCCTGATCAACTAAATCAGCTTTATTTCCAAATAATATTATGGGTATATTCCCGCATGCTTCTTTAATATTTGATAACCATTTATCAATATTGCGGTAAGTTTCAATTTCTTCAGGAGCAAGAGAAAATACTATAATTGCTCCACTACTTCCTTTATAAAATCTATCACGTAAAGTACTAAATGATTCTTGACCTGCTAAATCCCATAAAAATAATTCAACCATTTCTCCACTTATATTTTCTTCATATCTTGAAAATTGCATTCCTAATGTAGAAATATAATCTTTTTCAAATGTATTTGTTGTATATCTTTTAATTAACGAAGTTTTACCAACAGCAGCATTCCCCACCACGACTATCTTAAATCCAAAAGCTTTCTCACTCATCGTTTAGATTTAGATTTTTTTTTTAGTTATTTTACTAATAGTATAAATAAGATTTTTTAAGCCTTGCTAACACATCATTAATAGTGTAATTTTATAGGATTCTCAATTTTTAAAAATCAAGACTATAGGAAAAAATAGCCCATAGTTTTTTTAGCAATAACTTATTCCCTAATTTTAAGACTGTTTTTTAGTTAAAAAATATTAAAATTTCAAATCTTTTAAATTTCTTAATTAAATATTGAATAGCTCAATTAACTGCTCTGTATTATCTACTAAAATATCAGGTCGATGTTCATTTAATGTTTCTTTTTTCGCAAGTCCGCTTGCCACACATATCATTTTAACCTTTGCAGCTTTACCTGCTTCTATATCTGTAGTCATATCTCCGATAAAAATTGTATCTTTAGGGTTGAGATTCCATTTTTTAAGGATAATTTGAATACCTTCTGGACTTGGTTTTACTTCTGATACATCATTAAATCCTATAATAGTATCAAAATATTTCGTTAGGTTAAATTTTTCTAAGACTTCCTCAGCGTATTGACTTTTATTATTTGTCAAAATTGCCAATCTTAGCTTCTTATTGTAAATTTTAGCAATTAATTCATCTACACCTTTAAATATTGTAGATTCTGCTTCCTTATATTTATTGAATTGATTGAATAAGTAGATAGCAATACGCAATTTCTTGAAAAAACTAATCCCTTCTAAAAATTTAACTTTCAATAATTCATAAGAATTAAGAAGAATTTTGGGTACGGGATAGTTTTGGATCTCTTCAATTAGATGGGCAATTTCCTCCAATACATCATCTGGATTAACGTTCATTTCATATTTTTCTATTGAATCACCAACTGCTTTCTTTATCGCTTCAGAGATATCATATATTGTCCCATCAAGGTCCCAGATTAAACCCTTAAACTTCTCTAAGTTAATTTTTTCCATATTAAAGTCTATTAATATTTAGGACAATTTTAATTATACGAATGTCAATATTTTAATTATATAAATATCAAAAAATTCTCTTAATACCTTTTTTGTTGTCAACAATGAACGAAAAACAAGAAGAAGAAACCGAAGAACCAGGCATGGAAGAAAGTGAAATTGAAGACGATGATTTGGAAGCTTATCTTAGAGATATGAAGGCTCTTGAAACTGATTTTTCAGATTTAGAAGATTTAGACATGGAAGAACTTCAAGAAATACAAGATGCAATTGTTAAAGTTAAGGAAGGCGAAGAACTACCTGAAGATGAAATATTTAGTGATCAAATCACTACAGAAGAAGAGATTATTGATGAACTTGAAAAAGCAAAAGAGGCTAAGGAAGCAATGATTTCAGATTTTTCGGATATGGATGAAATTGACTTTGATGAATTAAGAGAAATGCAAGAAGCTATAGAAACAGTAAAACATGAAGATATTGAGCCTTCGCCCGAACAAGAGGGTGAAATTCGATCTACCCAAGAAGTTTCTAAAGATTTAGAGGATAGGATTAAACAAGAGCTTTTAAAAAGGAGAGAATTTGAAGTTGAGGAAATAATTACACCTGAAAAGTTTTTAGATTATATTAAGAATAAACGTGATAAAATTTGGTATCACGCTCTGCATTATTTAGTTTTTAATGTTGATGACAATATTGCATCAAAAACATTATTATTTGATGTATTGAAAGAGGTAACAAGTAAATCTCCTATTGATCCCATTCCAGAACACCAATTTTATTTTGGACTGGGTTATATTTTAAGGTTAACCTTAAATAGCAAACGAGTTGTAAGGTTTTTGAGAGATGGTAAGTTTAAAATTAATGTTAATGTTGATAAATTAAAAGAAATATTAGATGAAGCTGGTGAACCCATAAGTACAAGACCTGTTATAGAAGAAGAAGAAAAAAAAAGAATGTTTAAGGATTTTCTTGATGAGGAATTTTTTGACATCTAAAATTTTTTATAATTAGATTATATAAGCAGTTCATAAATAAAATGAGTGAAAAGCCCTCCTTACTAATAATTGGGAATTCTAATGTTGGAAAAAGCTCTATAACAAGGTTACTAATGCCGAATCCTCGATATTATAAAGGTAAATCAGGGAAGAAGCCTGGCAGTACATTACTAATTAGACCCATTTCCCATTCTAATATGGATTATCAAATCGTTGATTTACCTGGTTTTGGCTACATGAAACATTCAAGTCATCGAAGACAGGAACATTTAAAAAAACAAATAGTAATTCATATCGAAAAACACTATCAAGATTATTTTTTTGGTTTAGTTGTAATTAATATTTTGAGGATTGAAGATGAAATAGAAAAATATTTCATCCAAAATAAAAAAACAATTCCACTGAGCTTTGAATTAATTGGTTTTCTAAAAGAGTTTAAAATAAATCTCTTAATTTTAATTAATAAAATTGATAAAGTTTCGATTTTCGATAAAAACCGATTTATTAAGCTATTCTTAGATTCTGCTAATGAATATAACCTTAAGTTGGTAAAATATGCTGATTTTGATGCAAGCAGGGAATTAGAAATACCATACTTAGAATTTTCTGCTTTAAAAAGAATAAATTTAAAAAAACTAAAACAGATAATTCAAGAATATCTGAATCAAGTCTAGGATTTCACTATTAAAAAAGAGATATTTAAAGAAAAAATTAGGTTATAATTTATCTATTTTTGGATCCTTATCTTTATCCCAATTTATTGCAAATAAGAAATCTCTACTCGCTTTATTTTTATAGATTAACGGGAAGCCACTTATTTTCTCAAATTTTAAAGCAAGATTTTTTAAATAATTATATTCTGGAAAAAAATCTTGGACTGGTTTTTCACTTTTCAGTCTGTCCTTAATTAATAGAGCTTTTGCTTGTAAAGTAAAGCCTTTTATCTCAAAAAAGTTTGGGTTCGCCCTTTCTACAATTCTAATATAATCATTTATCAAATTTTCATTGAAGTTCAAATCTTTAATAGCAGTTAGTCTTATAACAGATCTACAGTATAAGGAATTAACTAAATCTAAACTACCCATTATTTTATTCCACCCATTTTTAATCATAGGACGGCATATTTTCTTATAAATCTGTTCATTTGGAGCGGGTAGAGTGATATATAGCTGAGAGGGTAAAGATTCTAGCTTTTCAATATTTTCTGGCAAAGTACCATTGGTAACAATAAAAGTAGTCATATTACGATTCCTAAACTCCTTTACATATTCAGAAATCTTTGGATATAGAAGAGGTTCTCCATCAAGGGAAACCGCAGCATGATTTGGTATCATTGCTTCACTATGTGCTTGCATTATCTCATTAGGTGTAGTTAATGATCGATTAATTAACACTTCTAATTCTGTCCTAGATCCAATACAGAATTTAATATCATCATCTAATTTGAAATTTTCAAGGGTATGATTAGTTGGTTGAATAAATTCCTGGTTCTTTAAAAGATTTATAGCGCGCTCAATTTTATTTTTTGATACATGAATTTTATTTGCTAGAGAACCTATATTATAATCTTGATGACTATTTAAAAGCATGTAATAGAGAATATCAATCATTATTTCATAATTATCAAGATAGCGTCTCATTGGTAAGTGATTCTCAATAATATCTCGATGATGTCGTAACATTTCATCAATAAGCAATTTAGGATTATCTGGCTCAACTATAAATTCATTTCCAAGTGATCCAGTCTCAATATCTCTCCAACAAAACACGCATTGATGATTGCAGAAGGGTAATGAAGGGGTATTTTGTAAGCATCTGTGGCTTTGTATTCCAAACACACCTTTATAACAATTCCTATTATCTCTTCCAGTCATTAATCTCTGTTCTAGCCAATAACATGGTTTGATAGATGAATGTTTATTTTCTCCAACAATTCTATATGTTGTTTTTGTATAAGTCTCTACAAACTCATTTGTGATTTTGTTATCAACGATAAAGCTATTTTTCATTAAATAACCACTATGAACTCGAAATTCTCACTAGTTTATATAAATAATTGTGTTTTATTAAGATATTAAATTATATTCTTTAAAATTATAAGTACATAAATAATTAGTATAATACTTATAGATTATAATCAAAAATTCATATTTGGTTTATAAAGATAAATTTATTTCTGATTGAAAATGTTAAATAGAATCAAAAGCGAGTTGCTAAACATTGGATTAAAATTCATCTCAGTTGAAGAAAAAATTGTAAGGATGATTTTAGAAACTGCTCCCTCTAACGTAAACGAAATTGTTATCCTTCCTGCAATTAAAATTGTAATGAAAAAATTATTGAATAAATTGCAGAATAAAAGAAATTATGGAAGAGTATATAACGGGGAATTAAACGGTGTTAAAGTTAGTATCATTCGTTCTTTAGTTGGGGCTCCAAATTGCGCAATGACCGTAGAATCATTAAAAAGATGTAAGACAAAGATAATTATTAGAATTGATGTATGTGGAGGAATTGAAAACGAGACTATTCCAATTAACATCGGAGATATTTTAATACCTAAATTGGCTTTTTGTGATGACGGGACCAGCCCCCAATATTTTAGAGAGAATCCGTCTTTAGTCAATGAATTAGATTCTATTTCCAATCCAATGGGCAAGTTACAAAATATTTTCACAGGGAATAAGACAGTTTTTATCTCTCAACCTAATGAAATGTTAAGAGAACTGTTTTTAAGCAAAGGTACTATACTTTTTCCAGATAAAATTAAAGAAACTAGTTTATGGACAACAGATGCTCTATTTTGTGAAAGTCTAGACTTTGTACGAGCATTAAGCTCAATAAATGCTCAATGTGTCGATATGGAATCTTCGATATTATTCTTATTAGGTAAAATCTATAATTTAAAAACAGTTTCCGTCCTTTCTGCTTCGGATTTACCAGGTCATCCTAAGTACGATTTACTTAATTCAAAAGAGATCCATCCTGACATGGAAAATGGAATTGATAATGCAATTAAATTATTAATAAATACATTACCTATGGTTAAATATACCTTTGAAGAATAAAATTGACAGACTTATAGTCCTTTTAAGAGTTGAGTAAAATCTGGCTCTTTAAAAAATTCATTATACACCTTTAACAATTCAACATTAATAAGAAAAATTTTTTTGTCAGATTTGTTTTTAGCGGCTCTTACAAGATTAAGTTCTTTTAGTTTTTTAATATGATATAAGATTGTTCCTGAATACATATCAAGATTTTCTCCTATTTTTGAGACTGTTACTTGTTCATCTTTAAATATTTCTTCTAATAATTTTGGGATTAGAGGATTTAAAAAAATAATTTTAAATTTATCATAATCCTCCGGAACATCCGCTAAAAAATAATGAAGAGTTTTTCCAATTTTCTTCGATCTTATAAGATTAAATCTATCAAGAGTCATGACATGTTTTAAAAATGGTGTTCTGGTAATCTTTAATTCTTTTTCAATTCTTTCATCTCTAGCATGAATTCCTGGATTATTTTTTATAAAATCAAGTATTTTTATAAGTTTTTTATTTGTCAGTATTTCTAATTTAGTGCGTCTTTCATTTGTTACAATCCAATTCTTTTCTTCTAAACTTCGAATCGCGAGAAAAATTTCCTCTTTACTATATCCTTTTCTGTAAGAAAGCTTTGCGATACATTTGGCATATAATTTTTCAATTATTGGATATTTTTGAATTTGACTTTCTGATTCGATTTCAAATTCAATATCGTATCTCTTTAACTTTAGTATTTCTTTGGCAATTTCCAATACATTTTTTTCAATTTCAGTTAGTTCTTCAACAATTTCTTCTTTTATGACTTTCTTTTCCTCTACTACACTTTTATCTTGTAAAGGTCTGAAATCAAGACGCCTAAATGAACTCTCCTGTAAACTTTCTTTTTCTTTGTTTCCTCGGGTTTCTCTTCTTCTTTCGAGTGACATTATTAGGCGTTTTCCTCTAAAAATTGAACAAATTTAACCTGTTCTTCAACATCCATATATTTTAATTCTTCTACTATTTTATCATAATGTTTAGGTTTAACATTAGGAAGCTTACGAATCCTGTTAATCAGTTTTTTGGGTATTTCTTTATATAAATTAACTATAGCTTCAATGTACTTTACTTGTTCTTCTTTTGTTAAGAAAACCAACTCTTCCAATAATTCTTTCTTTTCTTTTTTGGAAATTTTTAAGTCTGTTATTTGGTTCCTTAATTCTTTTGACAAGACGGCAAATATTTTTGAGAAATACTCTTTAACTAACTTTTTATCTTTCTCATCTTTAACAGGCAACAGTGAATCGTGTAATTTTAATTCAAATTCTTCTTCCCTCTTTGCTTTTGTTTTTTTATCTATTTTAAGAGGGATTTCTTCGAGCTCCTTCGTAGTAATTTCTTCTTTTTCGGTAGTTGAAGGTGCTTTAGTTTCAAGTGGTTCCTCCATAGGTTTTAACTCAATTTCCTTTTCCTCCGAAACAAGTTTAGGTGGATGTTCTACTTTTTTATAAGGGGGTATTGGGGGTGTAGGAGAAATTGGAGGAGTCGGAGGAGTAGGAATATAATATACTGGCTTTTCTACTGTAGGTAATTTTTGGATTTTTTCTGATGGTTTACCAAGACATAAGAAAAATATTAAGATTCCTTTTAATAGTACGAAGATACCAGCTGCATAAAATATGGTTCCAAAAACTCCAAGAATAAATATTTTAAATGCATCTTTTAATACGAATTTTTGCTTCTCTCTAATTTTATTTTTTAATCTACTATCTATCAGTAAAATTACTAACGCAATAATTAGAAAACCTAGATATATTAAAAGTTCTATAGGGATTTCGAGATAAATAGGAAAATTAATTATGATTCTATACCCTGTAGGAATGAAAATTTGCTCTAGATATGCTATATATATTCCATATAGGATAATTATCAAACCTGCTTTAACAGAAAAATAATTCAGCGAATTTTTTGCTAGTAAACCATATTCAAAAGTTTTTAAATCTTTATTTTTGGAGTCTGTAATTACGTAAATAATAATAAAAATGCCTTTGATGAGTATAATTACCCCAAGACCATATAAAATACAACCTAAAATCCCCCAACAAAAGGAATCCAAAAAGATTTCATTATATTTCTTTTCCTTCACTTTTTGTGTTATATGTGTCCTATCATACAATAAGATAAAAAGACCAATCAAACCAAGAAAGATTCGTTCGAACAATATAGATCCAAAATTATTCCAATTAAATACAATTTCTGTAATTAATCCAAAAGATAAACAAGTAAAAATAAGTAAAGGTATGAAGGATATTTTATTTAAGAATTGGATAAGATTTTCTAAACTAGAAGATTTCCTTTCAGATAATATGTGATATGGCCTTTTCTTCCTTAAATATGGAGTTGGAGCGGCCCTAAATTTTATTCCTTCTAAAATAAAAGGAGATCCACATCTTTCACAATAAACCTGAATATTACTTTCTATTAAATGGGAAAGTTCATCTGGAAATGCATATCCACATTCTCTACAAACATATACCTTAGACATTTACTTTAACTACACCTTTATAATTATATTCTTGTTCGTTTACTTTAAAGATTTACCTAAAAAATATAAAAATTAATTAATGACTTAGAGTAAGAGGTTTAAGAGCATAATTTAGCCTAAATTCTTTACCACAATTTACGCAAAAAGCCATTCCAATTTTTTCCAAGTTCATCTTCATTTTCTCAGAAAATTTTCTTCCACATTCGCTACAGAATTCTATAATAACTTGATAATCATTTGCAGAATTATCTTGAATACTCGTTTGGAAATTCTTTTGTTTTGAAGATTTTGATTTCCCCGAAACTAAGAAATAAAAACCTTCAAATAACTTAAAGAATCCATACCCAATACCTTTAAGGAGATAATATATCCCTTTAATAATATAATAAACTAAATATGCAATCCCTTTAATGATATAATAAACAAAGGTTATCACCAAAGCCAAAAGTGCAATTACGCCAATAAGAACTAATATTTGACCATAAAGAGGCTGTACTAGATACCATTCAATGAAAATGTTAATCCAAGCACCAATACTTTCTAAAAAATTACTCCAATCCATAAATACCATACCATTTTTTTTATAATTTTTACTAATAAAAAGATATTAAAATTTGATTTTAAAAAAAATGGAGTCCAATTTTTAAAGTATTATAAATAAAATCAGGGTAAACTAACTTTTTTAAATTAGTTTTTTCCAATTTATTCTTTTAACTGTTTTATGAAGATAATGGTTATCATTTACAATATTGTATGTGAGGTTAGTAAAGAAAGCTTCAGCTAAAGGTCGAGATTGGTCTATTAAAGCGATCTTATCGCGCTTACCATGAAAAATAATAACAGGGATATCAACAGAAGAATATTTTTTCGAATTAAATTCAGGGATAGACAAATATGGAGCGAGTAAAATCAATTTTGATACCTTTTTAGGATTTTGACAAGTATAAAGAGCTCCCATAAGACCTCCAAAACTAGAACCAATAATAATCCAATTATCTTTATCCTTCAATATTAAATTCAACTGCGTCATACGTTTCTCCAATAAAATTTTAATTGAAATATTTGGATTATACTTTTCAAAGTCTGGAGTAAGACATTCTGGGAAAATACTTCTTAAAAGCTGACCTTTAAAACCTTTTCCAGAACTCTCAAGTCCATGTATAAAGATTATATTCTGCATTTGACTTTTATGTCCAAATTTCTCAATGTTCATTTTGGGCTTCTGAAGAAAAGCCATCTAATTCTGATTTTAACAGTTTCATTTCCTTTTTATGACCAAAAAAGACTAGAAGTCCAAAGATACTAAAGTAAATTGTAAGAATAAGAAATGTAAAGAAATAATATTTATATGTGAAACTCATAAAATGTAAAGCTAATCCTATTATGAATCCTGTAAATAATCTTGATTCAGTGGTACTTTTTCTTAATAAAAGCCTTTGAGTTCCCCAATCAATTAATCCAGGTATTGGTAAAATAATGCAAAGAAGTAAGGCAATCTCTGGACTAAACTCAACCTTATAGATCTTTTGTATTAAATAGGTCGAAAACAAAGCTAATAATGCTCCAATGATTACACCTGAACATCTTGTACAGAAATAAATTTTAGTCCTCCCAAATTTAAGATAAAATGTATGATCACTTGCTGAAAGAGGATGATGTGTTAAAATCATATAATATAAATGCTTTTCATCTTTAGCAAGAATTT
>CP070805.1:1394859-1403400 GCA_020343655.1 Promethearchaeota archaeon
ATAATATCTAAACTTATCATCATCAATCTGCCACGCTTCAAAAAAATCAAAAGCTTCCTTAGTATCCCATAGATTATCTATATTTTCAATTCCTTCGTAAAGGTCAGTTAAAAGTGTCTTATCACATGGAAATCTTCTATGAGAGGGATAGAGTTCCAGATCTTTTTGTTTTTCGCATAACTCTATTAATTCAGAAAGAGTTTTGAGGACTTCAGGAAAATTTTCTCTTTTAGGTAAAAATTGATCTCCATAATAAGCTACATCACTTGTAAAAAGTTCACCCGTACTTGTTAGTAAGCATATTGAACCAGGAGAATGTCCTGGACAATGAATAACTTTGACTTCAATTTCACCTAAATCAAAGATATCTCCATCTTTTAATGGTTTAATTGTTCTGGCTGGAGGTATCAAAAAATTTTGTTCTGCATATATCTTTACAATTTCATTTGGTGAATCTTTGAAGTATGAAACATCATAAGGTTTTGAAACAATCTCAACTTCATTTTCATGGATGTAAACTTCTTCAAATTCCACATTACCCAAAGGATGGTCCCAATGATAATGAGTATTGAAAACTAAAAGTTTTCTTTTTCCCTTCAACTCATCTACTATTGGTTTTATAGGGAAAAGCCCACATCCCGTATCAAGTAAAAGAGCAGTATGAAATCCTAAAAGTAGGTAAATATTTAGAGGATCATTTGTATAAACGGGATGAACTAATGAGATATTTTCTTTTATTACATATAAATAATCCTTATGTTTTGAAATTTCAAAATGCTGGGAATCTATATTCATATAATTTGTTAGGAATCTAAGAGATTTAAATATCTTCAATTATTTTGGATTTTATTTCTCAATTTCACTAGCCTTTCAGGAAAATTTGACATCATCGCGTCAATAACCTTTCCTTGATAGTTCATCTTCAGAAACTTTTCCATGCTCCGGTTAAATAATACACCCCAAACGTAAAATTTAAATCCTTTATCGACCACTTTTTTGAAGAGTTCAAAATTAGCAAAATTATAGTTAACATTAATTCCATGAATTTTTAATTTTCTCATACTTTCTAGTTCAAGGTGTTTCTCCTCTATAGGTGAATATTTAAGAAATATAGAGTTGATCAAGGAAACATTTTTATCAAATTCTCTAATTTTGGAAAATATTACAGGAAGAGGGTAAGGATCAATTGATGTTTTTGCGATTTCTATTTTATCAATTAAATCAAAATCTCTTGTGATCTCAATTATTCTTATACCTACTTCAGGTGCTCTTATATCAAAATTATATCTTATCTTGTATTTTTTAAACTTATTAAATAATTCGGGAAGAGTAGGGATTGATTCTCCATTTTCCAATTTAAATTCTTTAATTTTGTAACTGTCTAATTCTTTAACTGGAATATTTTCTCCATTAATTTTAAGATTTTGTTGAAAAGTTAGAAAAATTTCTCGATCTTTCGATATTTGGGCCTCGGTTTTAATACCATCAACGCCCATATCAATTGCATTCTGAAATGAAGATATTGTATTTTGTATACCTTTGAATCCAGCACCTCTATGACCCCATACAAAAGTTCTATTCATTATAAACACTCACCTTTTCTTTATTAATTTCTGATGCTAAATTAAGTAGATCAAAATATACAACAACATATTGAAGATCACCTTCAACATTCAGATTACCACTTAGAAATTCACTAAAAACATTAGTATTTCCCTTAAGGATTTTAGTTATTACTTCTTGAGGGCATGAAATTTTAATGTTTGCTTCATCAATTTCGCCTTTTCCACATTTAAAATCACCATCCCCAAATTTAACCCAATAGGAAAAATCCGGATTGCTCAACTTGGTTTGCACAATATTATGCTTCAATTCTTTAAGTTCTGCATGAAATTCTTTGTTTTCCATAGATAATGCCTGATAATCATAATTAATTTTCATTATACTCTTATTAATACAACAATTTTCACATAGAAAATTGTCAAATGATATAATTCCACAATTTCCCATATTGCATTCCCATTGATTTGTTTCACTATTCATAGTAAGACTGTATCCACATTTTGTAGGAAGTGTTTCTACTGTTCTCCCACAACTACTACATTTTAAGCTCATCTTAAAAACCATCCTATTATTATTGATATTAATTGAAAAAAAGAGATAATAAAACTTCATATAAAGAAATATAAATTTAAAGAGAGATCATTTTTTAACTATAATGTGAAATCCAACAAAAAATTTTAAAAAATTAGAAAAATAAAAAATAGTTCTTAAAGATGAAAAATAAAGAGATAAGTTTATCTTTACTAAATATTTTTTTAGCACTTTTTATTTCCGATAATCAACACTAGGAAGCTTATTTATTGGATACGGTAAATAGGCTTCATCAGGAATAGGATCAATGTAAAAATGCCGAAAATTTTTGTCTTGCATTCTACAGAAAGGACTTCGGTGATTGTATGCAGGATGTTTTACCATTCGCATCCATATCTTCTTTAAGGGTTCTTTTCTAATATTCCCGAAAGAAAGAGGTGAAAAATCACAGGGAGAAATATCTCCATAAGCAGTAGCGTAATATTGAATATTTCCGGCAAGGCATCCTATTCCTGAGAGGTATGCTTCCACAGAATTCTGCCAAGATTGAGATGAAAGAGGTGGTACAACTTTCTTTCTAAATGCTTTGGCAGAATATTTATGAAGTTCTTCTCGCAATTTAAATGTCAACATTTCACTTGTATCATGCAACAAGTGTCCAGTAGGTACACAATCGAAATAAATTATATTTTTAAGACCAAGATCCGATGCTAATTTATGTAATTTTTTATATAATCCTCTTTCTGTTCCAGAACGAGTTGCATATCCGGAAAATCCTGCAAAGATCCCTTTTGACGCAGCTCTTTTAACACCTTCTATAGCAGTTTCAAAAAGACCTGGCATTCCTCTTAATTTGTCATGTTCTTCAGCATAAGGTGAATCTATACTCAAAAATACTGAATAGAGTCCAGCTTCAGATAGTTTGTTCACATTTTCCTCTGTGAGGAATTGTCCATTTGTGAACATAACAGGCAATGCTTTTTTCTTATCGACATAAGAAATTAGCTCGAAAAGATCTTCTCGTAGTAAGGGTTCCCCTCCAGTGAAGGCAATAATAGTTACTCCTATTTTTTGAGCTTCATCAATTAACTTTTTTGCCTCTTCTGTAGATAATTCTTTCTTATCTTTTCTTAAATGCCTCCCAGCACTACAATGAACGCATTTACATTGGCACCTATAAGTTACCGCAAAAGTCATCGCAATTGGTAATGGATACGGCATTAACTGGGACTTTACTAAACCTTTCAAAGCACGAATCATAGGTCGACTCCCAACTGGTGGAGCAAAAGTATTTGTAACTACTTTTCCTTTCCATCTTCCAACTTCCATATTTTTATAGAAATTGGCTTGTAAAAGGATCATGAAAATTAGTCGGTAAATACTTAACCTATCAAGAATTGGATTGAGAATCCCTGAACCTACAATCTGACCTGATTCGAGTTTTTTATAACTTATGAGATTTCTCCCAAAGAGTTTTAAAAAAACTTGTTCAGTTTCCATTGAAATCTCTTTCCTTTTATTTATATAATTTTTTATTAGACAATTTTAAAAACAAGAAAAAACAATATTTCTTTTGTTTTTAATTTTACTTAAAAACTTGTTTATTTAATTAACTAGTTTAATATATAGTTTAAACTCTAAAATATTTAAAAATTGTGTAAAAAAAAGTCCCTTTTTAAGGTGCGGTTATTAAATATTTATTATCCTTTTTCTTACCGCTATAAAAATTTGATAAAATATAATTATGATTATTAACTAGTTTTTTAAAATAGATTATTTCATCATAAGGGTTTTTGAAAAAAGAGATAAATTTGTGTGGATTATTATGGATTTTTCCTTAAATGAAAAACAGAAAATGTTAAAGAAAATAACAAGAGATTTTGCTGAGGAGTATCTCGTACCCGTAGCAAAGGAAAGCGATGAGAAACAAGAATTAGATGAAACTGCCTTTCAAAAAATGAAAGAAATGAATTACTTTGGTATTTGTATACCAGAAGAATTTGGAGGAGCTGGGCTCCATAATGATACTATAGGTTTTTCCATTGTTATCGAAGAAATCGGGCGTGCAGATGCAGCTTGGGGAATTACAATTGCCGTACATAATGGTGTTGCCGCATATCCTATTTATAAATATGGGACTGAAGACCAAAAGCAAAGATTTCTAACTGATCTTGCGAAAGGTAATAAAGTGGGAGCTTTTTGTTTAACTGAACCAAATGCAGGTTCAGATGCAGGTGGTGTTCAATTAACAGCGGTTAAAGATGGTGATGAGTATATATTAAATGGGACAAAAATATTTGCTACATCAGGGGGTATCGCAAAAACTTTGCTAGTAGTAGCGAAAACAGGTGAAAAAGATAGTAGAAGACAAATGACAGTTTTTATTGTAGATGCTGATACTCCTGGTTATTCTGTTGGAGTAAAAGAAGATAAATTAGGTGTTAGAGCATCAAATACTTCAGAACTTGTATTTGAAGATGTTCGAGTACCTCAAGAAAATATTCTAGGAGACTATGGAGAAGGATTTAAAATGGCATTGAAAATCTTAGATTTCGGCAGGATAGGGATTGCAGCTCAATGTGTCGGTTTAGGGCAAGCCGCGTTAGAAGCTTCAGTCAAATATTCAAATGAAAGAGTTCAGTTCGGAAAACCTATTGGTAGATTTCAGGGTGTTCAATGGAAAATAGCAGATATGGCATGCGCAGTAGAATCAGCCCGATTATTTACATATAAAGCGGCATATCTACATGACAAAGGAGAAGATTATGGAATGGCTAGTTCAATGGCAAAATTAGTAGCTTCTGAAGCCTCGATGCTAGCAGCTCATGGTGCAGTCCAAATCCATGGGGGATATGGTCTAATGAAAGCATATCCTGTAGAAAGGTATTTTCGCGATGCAAAAATGGGAGAGATTTATGAAGGAACGAGTGAAATCCAAAGATTGGTAATTGCAGGCAATCTACTTAGAAAAGGAGCTTAAAAAAATCAAGAAAAGATAATGAAATAATAAAATACTTACTAAATTTTTAAATCCTTATCGGAAACTTTATTTTTCTAGAATTTTTTATTTGTTTCAATAGAATTTTTATGATTTTTGAGTTCAGTTAATGAGGTAATGGTTTCAGATTGAAAATCTTCGTGTGTATTAAACAAGTACCAGGAGTTTCAGAGGTAAAAATCGACCCTAAGACAAATACACTTGTAAGAGAAGGTGTTAAGTCTATAATTAATCCAAATGATCGAAATGCTCTTGAGTTAGCTTTAACTCTTAAAGAAGAACATAAAGTAGAAGTTATAGCATTAAGTATGGGTCCTCCTCAAGCAGAAGAAGCATTACGTGAAGCTTTAGCAATGGGAATCGATAGAGCTTTTTTATTAAGTGATAGAGCTTTTGCTGGGGCAGATACTTTAGCAACTTCACACACTCTAGCCTTAGCTATTAAAAAAATATTAAAAGAATTTAATTCTGAAGAAAAATATCTTATAATTTGTGGTGCCCAAGCAGTAGATGGTGATACTGGGCAAGTACCTCCAGAATTAGCAGAAGAATTAGGAATTCCGCAAATCACCTATGTTCAGAATATTGAATTAAGTGAAGATAAAATCGTTGTAGAGCGAAAGTTTAGAGCTACAGAGATAGTCGTCATAGAAACAAAATTACCTGCATTAATTTCGGTTTTAATCGATATAAATAAGCCTAGATTCCCTAGTATGGTAGGAATTATGAAAGCATATGAAAAAGCAAATGTGGTATATTTTGATTCTAACGCTTTAAATGCTGATAAGTCTAAAATTGGTTTAAATGGCTCCATGACCGAAGTTGAAAAAATCTTTTTTCCTGAAAGAAAAGTAAATCCCATCATGATAGAGGGGTCCGCTGAAGAAATAGTTCAAAAGTTATGTCAATATTTAAAAAATGATAAAGTATTTTAAGAGGACAATTTACTTGAGCATTATAATTGATGAAGAATTATGTACTGGTTGCGCTAACTGTATCGAGAGTTGTATGTATGATGCTATTGAGCTAGATAACAATATTGCAAAAGTTCTGCCAAATTGCACCCTATGTAGAGCATGTATAGAAACTTGTCCTGAAGAAGCGATATCAATAGAACATGAGGAGGTTAAAACTCAAGAAATAGATATCTCCCAATTCAAAGGAGTATGGGTTGTTGCAGAACATTATAAAAAGAAAATTCAGAATGTATCATTTCAACTACTTAGTAAAGGACGAGAATTAGCAGACCTATTACAAGTCAAATTATCATTTGTTTTATTGGGAAAAGATTTTGATGATGAATTAGAGGAACTTAGTCTAAACGGTATGGATGAGATTATCTATATTAAATCACCTATATTGAAGGATTATTATTCAGATTTATATACAAAAGTAATTACAGAATTAGTGATAGAAAACAAACCTGAAATTATTTTAATTGGAGCTACTCCTACAGGAAGGGATTTTGCTCCAAGAGTAGCAAAAAGACTCAATGCAGGTTTAACCGCTGATTGTACAGGTTTAGAGATAAACCTTGAAACAAGAAATCTACTTCAAACTCGTCCAACATATGGGGGATCTATAATGGCAACTATTAGAACGCCATCGAACAGACCTCAAATGGCAACTGTTAGAGCCGGTATTTTTAATATGCCTGAAAAAGTGAAAAAAAATGTAAATATTAGGAAGATTGAATATCAGTTTGAAGAGAAAGATTCAGTTTCAAAAATTGTAAAAATAATAAGTAAAACAAAGTCTAACGTTAACATTGAGGATGCTAAATTTATAGTTGCTGGAGGGCGTGGTGTTGGTTCCAGAGAAGGATTTCGGATTATAGAAGAATTAGCAGATGTGTTGGATGCTGAATTAGGGGGATCCAGAATAACTGTTGAATTAAATTGGTTAGATCCGGATAGACAAATAGGCCAGACGGGGAAAACAGTATCTCCTAAATTATATATTGCCTGTGGTATTTCAGGCGCGATACAACATATAGTGGGTATGCAGAATTCAGAAATTGTTGTTGCGATAAATAAAGATCCAAATGCGCCTATTTTTAATTGGGCACACTATGGTATTGTTGGAGATCTTCATGAAATAATTCCAGTCCTTATCCAAGAATTTAAAAAATTAAAATCCGAAGAATAATCTGATAGGAAAAATATTTTAGGAGTAATTTCTTATTTTTCAAAGAAGTAATCCAAACTTTTTAAACTTAGAATATCAAATCTCAATGAGATTAATAGATTAAAAAAAAAAATGTAAGTAATGGAATGATTTTTTAGTTTTATTCGTGGAGGAATAAATTATGGACTAATAGAAAACATTCCACTACTAGAAAAAAATTAAATTTTTTTCTATTATGCAACTAGTTAACTATCCTAATAAATGTTTCTAATGTTTCGTCAATTTTATGAACGCTCTGTTCTATTATTGCGTGAACTGTATTGGTATGATATCATTATGAGATTATTTTATTTATATTTCTTTATTACATCCTTGTTTTAAAAATAAAAGCTAAAAGAGTTCATAAATTTAATTTAAAAAAAAAATTTTTCTTGAAAAATATGGATAATAAAACGGTTTTTTTGAAAAAGCTTATCCAAAATTTTTTACACAATTTTTATCTAAAAGTTACCCCTATAATCAAATTAAAATTTTATTAAACTATTAATAAGAAGCAAATCTTTTTAGAACAATCTAAATAGTTAAGATCTTAAAATTTAGTAATATTTTACAGAACTCTTTCAATAAAAACCTCAATTATTTATATTGCAGAAATTTCTTTATATTTTTATATCAAATATATCACGAATTCTTTAATCAAGATTCAAGTAGGTGATTGGTGAATATTCAAACCAATACAATTTCTGTTATAGAACAATTCAAATTGAATTGTAATTAGATCAATTATAAATTAATGAAATTTATTAAGTTCTTAATTAGAATTTAAAAATAATAAATTTCAATTAGAATTATCCTAAAAAAAAGGGTTAAAATGTTGGATGTAAAATCTGAAAAGAAACATTATGTACCTTTTGTAGGTCTTCTGGAAGATTATGTAGGCCGTTCTCCTTGGGATTACTATAGTTGGGGACATATTGCTTTTGGAATCGCCGCATTCACTCTTTTTTCATTGATAATAAATCTCTGGGAACTTCTTGTCGGGCCTTCATCGATACCATGGTATTCTATTTTAATTTTTGTTCTTATTGTTGCTGTTGTTTGGGAAGTCATAGAAAACACGATATTATGGAGAATAGGACTAAAATATGAAAACAGAAAGGATAGTATTATAAATGCATTTTTTGACATTGTTTTTGTACTTCTGGGTGGTCTGACAACTTGGTTGCTTAAGTGGATAATTATGGATTTTATGGGAGAAAGAGGACGATGGTTTTATGTATCAGCGTTAGCTCTTTTTCTTCTCATTTTAATTGCGTATTTTA
>CP070805.1:1403500-1416523 GCA_020343655.1 Promethearchaeota archaeon
TTGTAGTTTAATATGGAAAATAAAGATAATGACTCTATTAAGAAAAATGAGAAAAGAGCTATAATAAGTAGCTCAGGAGACCTTGCGGAATTCGAAAGACACATAAGCGTTTCTGGGTCTGCTAAAATTTCTGGGGGAAAGGTAAATAAATCTCTACGAATATCTGGTTCGGGAAATATTAATGGTGATTTAGAATGTGAGGGGCTTACTCTATCTGGTTCATTGAAGGGCTCTGGAAATGTAACTGTTCATGGGGATCTTAGTAGCTCAGGTTCATTTGATGTAGCAGGATTCCTTTATGGCGATGAAAATGCTGATTTTGCAGGTTCAACTCAAGTGGGTAATATATTAACCATTCAGGGGACTTTAATTGCATCAGGAAAATTTAAGGGAGGAAATTTTGTAAGAAGCGATCAAGGAATTAATTTTTCTGGTTCCTCAGAAATAAATGGTAATCTATCTTCTGAGAAAGGAATTAATATAAATGGATCGACTCATATTGAAGGGAATGTCGTAGCCGAAGATATAATTATTGGAGTTCCAGAAAAAATAAAAAAACAACATTACAAAATTCATGGGAGTATATTTGCTAAAAATAATGTTGATGTTATCAGATCGCATATTGATGGAGATATTAAGGGTAAAAATGTTAAAATCGGTCGAGGATCGGAAATTCTTGGAAATGTTTATTACGTTGAAAAAATTGAAATAAATGAAAAAACAAAATTATCTAACGAACCAATTCAAATTGAATTAGATGAGTTATAAGTGAAGATATGGTATTTATTACTAGCAATAAATCAAATTACATTAACTCAATTTCTACGAGTACAGACTCAGGAATCTGAATTTTCATAATAAGATGCATGCTACGTTCGTTTGCGATAATTTCAAAAAGCCTTTTGTGAATACGCATCTCAAATTTCGCCCATGTGCTTGTTCCTTGGCCACTAGGTGCCTTCCTTACAGGGACGCGTAATCTTTTAGTAGGAAGAGGGATAGGCCCATTTTTTCGAATCCCCTGAGATTTGCACACAGTTTCTATCTGATCACACACTGATTGTAATGAATCAAGTTGAGTAGATGATAACCGTATGCGTGCTTTTTGTATTTTTTCCTCACCAAGAAATTTAGTTTAAAATTTATGGTTTATCTTGATATTCTGTTTAATGCAGTAATAATTCCTATTAAATAAATTTTTTTATCTGATGTTCAAAGAGCTATTTGAATAATTTCATGCAAATCCTAATAAGAATTTATTTCCTAAATGCACGTTTTTCAGATATTTTTTTGCAACACTTAAACATTTTTCTGCTTGTTTCCGAGGAGTGATTCCTAAATCTCGCATTTGATAATCTCCATGGAATACTAATAAACTATAGGGAATTTCTCTGTTTATAGAGCTAACAAATTTAGCAATCTGTTCTACTTCTTCATGATTTGTATAACCTGGAACCATTAATGTGCATGCACTCATTTCAGGCAAGTCTTTTCTTACTCCAAAATAATTTTCTGCCAAAAATCTAAAGTTTTCTAAAGTTCTTTTATTGCTTACACCACATAAAGCGAGGTTCAATTTCTCATTAAAACTCTTTAAATCAAACTTTATATTTCCACCTGTTTTGATAGCAATTTCCATGCATTTTTCGACCCAACTGCGATTACCAGAACCATTCCACTCCCAGCAGACTCGCATAAATCTTCTTTTACCTTCAAGTTTATCAAGGATTTTCTCAGATAAATTAATTGAGAAAGGTAATTGAGCTTCAGGAGTACCTCCGAAATAACATAAGCAGGTAATTTTGTTATTTTTGAATATTTGATTAGTTAATGTTTCGACATCGAAAAGATGCCTTTTTGAAAAAAGCTTATGAGAGGAATTCTGGCAAAATAAGCAATCAAAAGTGCAACCATATAAAAAAGCCGCATAACTGTAGGTGCCAAATTCAGGACCTTCATAAGCAGAATATTTTGGATAGCCAGATGAAGTCCCAGCAGGACAAAACCAGCTATTACAGCAGTTGGTTGGATTGGAATCTAAGTACCCATGAATATAACCTTTAGATTTTGAGGGATATGGTAATTGCCCTGAAGTTCTTAGCGAAATATTTCTTAGACCACAATAACTAACATCATTTTCAGATAAAGAACATTCATTTATACAAAGATTACATTTTAACTTGATATTCGGTCTTTCTGCTTTAGGAGGTTTAGCGGGTAACTCTACAAGCTGGCGAACTTGCTTATGCACGTTTAATATATGGGGTTTAACTTTATTCCAATCTCCTTCTAATATACAATTTCTACAGATTTGTAGAACTTCTGAGATTGATTTATCTGTTTTATTACAAAATATACAAGTTCCCATATTCCTTTAGCACTTTTTCATTAATAAAAAAGTCTGTCCTGACTTTTGATTTGGTTTGTTTTTAACCATAAATCCTTCAAAACCGTTATTAATAAAAGACTTATTAAAAATTTTTAATTCCTGATTATCTTTAGGATAGAATTCTATTACAACTCTTCCTTTATTTTTTAATATTTTATTGAGATACTTTGCCGTGTCATTAAGGAGTTTTACTTTCTCGCCATAGTTCTGCAATCCATGCGTTATGAAATTATATGATGATATTGAAATTATATGATCAACAGAATTGACCTTAATTGGTAAATAATTAATATCTGCCAAAACTAATTCCAAATCTTTATAATCCTTAAAATTCCTTTTCTTTTCTCTAGCTTTTGAGAGCATATCATTTAGAATATCTATACCAATTACTCTAAAACCATTTTCCATCAGTATTACTGATGAAAATCCTGTTCCACAACCTAAATCTAAGATTAATGGTGAATCTCCCACTATAATCCCACTAACCCAATCTTCATTTAACTTATCCTCGATAAGATATTGTATACTAGATAAGGTGGATCTCTTTTGATTGCGCTCCATCCATTTTGAACTATCATATTCTTCTGCTTTATCATTTATATAATCATCTGGAAATTTAGGGAGTTGATTTTTTCTTACCAATGGGGATCACAAAGGTAAAAAATGAGCTCATTTATATAAATGACTAAATTCAATATAATATAGATAGAATTTTTCACACAAAAATCAAGACAAAATAATTTAATTAGGATTTGCAATGTCTCAAAAAATATTAGTTGTTGATGATGAACCTGACATTTTAAATCTTACAGAGAAATTCTTAAAATTAGGGGGGTTTGAGATTCTCACAAGTAGCAATGCAAAAGAGGCAATGAGAATTGTAGAAGAAAATTACGATGATATCGATCTGATTCTTCTAGACATAATGATGCCAGGCCGGAGTGGATATAGTGTACTCGAAGAAGTCAAAAACAATGTTAAATTTAAACATATCCTTGTAGTTTTATTTACTGTTAAAAGTTTTAACGAAGATGTTCAAAAGGGTAAAAAATTAGGCGCTGATGCCTATATTACTAAACCATTTTCGGGTAAGGAACTTTTAAACAGAATAAAAGAGATTTTGGGAAACAATCATTAAAAATTTGTTTTTCTTTTTATCATTTTATTGTTGAATCTCGTTATATAAGTCTCATACTTTTTTATTCTAATCTAAAAACTTTTATATAATTTGAGTAAATTATCTTCACCGATTAATCGATTTATTTAACAAAACTAAAGAGAGGTAATTAAAATGGTTTATGAAGCAGAATCGGATAAGATCCCGTTTTTTAAGCAATATTTCTCAGTAATCATATTAGCGGTAAACATAATAGTTTTTATCTGGCAATTAACGGACTTTCCGCAAATGCATATTGAAGCTGCTTTTGTCCCCGCGGATTTCTTTGCGGGTTTGAATTTGTGGACTTTAATTACTTCAATGTTTATGCATGGAGATTACGTACATATCATCATGAATATGTGGTTTTTCATCATAATAACAGACAATTGCGAACACGCTATGGGTCACATCTTATATATAATTACCTACTTTGTTTCGGGTATATGTGGTAGTTTACTACACGCTTTAAGTACATTAATTCTTCCGTTCTTAACAACTATACCATCTTTAGGTGCTTCTGGAGCAATATTCGGACTCATGGGAGTTTATTTAATTCTTTATTCTGGTAATAAATTTTATCTTCCCTCTGTTACTGGCACATCAATGCGAAGAGTAAGTGCGGGTTATTTTATACTAACCTACTTTATAGCTGAATTGACTTATGCTCTTGTTTCGCTAATGGATCCCTTTAGTGTCGGACAAACAGCCCATTTCGCTCATGTAGGAGGATTCATTGCTGGTGCAATAATAGCTGGAATATTTAAAGCGGTGAAAGGTACATCGTATAAAAAGAAGCCGAAATAAAAATTAAATATTCATATTCTACTTTTTTTTGTAAATTATTTGAATAATGAGTGTCAGAAAAAAACGAATATTGGAGTCGGGAAACCTTAAAAAATAGAAAGAATATAAGTTTTTGTTTAAATCTCAGAGTTCTTGCGGAACTCAAAATTAAATCCTAACATTTTATGATTTAATTCTTTAAGATTTATAGATTATTTATTTTGTTCTTGTTTTTCTCTTAATTTTCGCAGTTTTTGTGCTCTTTGATACCACATATTAAGCATGCCTCAACTTGTACTGTAACAATCATCATCGAACTCAATATCCAAATATTCTTCTTGATCTTCCATATTTTAATAACCGCTCATTTTCTAGGTGTTCCAAAAGAAATAAGAGATAAAAGAATGGCGTTTATAAAAAATAAGAACTCAACTGTGAGTAATAATATTTTATAATCTCGAATTCTTCACGGAATTCTTAGGAATAGATTCTATCATTTTACAATCTACTCCTTGAGATTTTTTAATTTAATTTTTGCTTGTTTTCTTTTTTGATATTGTTTTTTAATACTTTTTATGCCTTTTATAAAACTATCTATAATGCTTCAACCAGTACAATAAGTTTCATCGTAATATGAATCTTTAATTTCATTATCCAACTTATTTTTCCATTCTGACATGTTTTTCATTTGTAAATGTATTTTAACATAAAAAAACAATTAAAGAAATAAATACATTTTTGTTATTAATGATAATAGTAAAATTTATTCTACATTCTCTATGAAACAAATATCTGGTAAATTTCGGTATTGTCCATTAAAATCAATACCATATCCAACTATAAATTTATCAGGGATCGTAAATCCTAAATAATCAATTTTTATTGGGACTTTACAGCGTGCTGGTTTATGTGTTAAGGCGCATAATTTCAATGAGGTGGGTTTTTTTTTCTTTAACCAGTCCAGCAGAAAAGAAGTGGTATATCCCGTATCAACAATATCTTCTACTACTATAAGATTTCTATTTTTTATCTCACATTTTAATCCAAGTACCTTATTAACTTTTCCAGAAGTTTCCGTTTTATTACCATAACTAGATAACCTAATAAATTCAATCTCTAAATTGAAATCAAGTTGACGTATAAGATCAGATAAAAAAACAAAAGCTCCTGTTAAAACACCGATAAATAGTGGATTTTTCCCCTTAAAATCATTACTAATTTCGGATGCTATCCTTTTTACTGTTTTTTCAATGTCCTCTCGATCAATGAGTTTCTGAGGTTTTGACATAATTATACCTCGTGTTTAAAGCTTACTGTAATGGTAAATACATTGTTAATAAATCTTAGTTAATTATAAAATGTTTTATTAAAGATTAAGAGAAACCCATCTAATAATAAGTCTCCTATGAATAAATTTTTAAAATCATAATCTAACTTTTATTTAAAATTAGAAAATCTAAAAAGTGAATTAAATGCTTTTTGACTATTGGGATGTAATTCAAGGATTTTTTAATTGGGTTGCTAAATCAGCAGCAATAATGATGGTGTTAAGTGGTGCAATGGCTATAACTTGGCTAGGATATGAAAGGAAGAGAAGAGGTTCATTCACTAAAAGAAAAGCGGAAGAAGAATTCAATGTAACAAAATTTCTTAGGGGATTATCATATTTAGGATTAATTCTAGGAATTTTTGTTATATGGAGTGGAGTAATGTCATTAATTTTGGATATTCCACCCAGTGATCAATATCGAGATGTTACTGAAGATGCTGCTAATCATTTCACATGTATTTTCTTGATCGTTGTTGGGATTGCAATGTTTTTTAAACCGATTTCTGATCTTCCGTTATCCAGCATTTTAGGACTTATAGTTGCAGCGGTTGTTACATTTATTATAGCAATAATTGTTCCAGATGGAGCTGTTCAATGGATTGCCGGATTTATAAATCCAAAATGGTTATTGGTTATTATATTCATCATAATAGCCGTAGTCGTCGCGCTTACAGCGAAATTTTATATTGGGACACTTCAAAAAATATCAAAATTTCTTAGTTGGCCTCCAATTGCTTTTATCATCGTGGTATTTTGCTTAGTGCAGGGTTTTTGTTTATGGATTGGTGGTTTTAGTATCTTTGCGAACCTTCTATAATTTAAATTAACTTTTTTTTATTTTTTTTCTTAATTCCTGAATAAGGTAGAGTTTGTAAATATTTGACAATTTTAATAAATATTGAATATTTATTTAGCTTAATAACGGGAATAAAGATAAAAAATGGCTGGAATAAAAGAGTTAAAAGAAGAACTCTCTGAAATGCGAAATAGTATGGAAAAGTTAACAGAAGAGTTACATGATACTAATTTAGCTATTAGAGAATCATTAAGGTTAACATCTGAAACTATTAAAGAAGCTAGTGAGAAATTTTCAAAAGCTTTAGAGGATACTATGGCAAGGATGTCGGATTTAACAATTCAAATGAATATTCGAGACACAATTTTAAAGAGTTTGGGAATTGAAGGAATGATTCCGGATTTTCTAAAGAAAAAAAAGTAATCGCTAAATTTTTTGTTGCTTCTCCCATGTCTTTACAACAAAATAAGCTATAATAAGTGAAATAATATACACAATCGTTATTATTGACCATAAAGTGACCTCATTTATATTATTTTCAATTACTCCCATAATGGCTTTGTAGACAAAAAAAATACTAAATAATGCCAATAACCGTATTCCAGATCTTATTTTATCCATGTTTCATTAAAAACTTATAATTAGTAATTGAAATAATATAATACTTAGAATTAAAAGTATAATAAAGAATAAGATAAAAAAGATTGTAATTTTGAAAAATGTCAGAAAGAACCCCTCCTATTTGTTTTGTTTGTGGTAAAAGTTGCCAAAACCAAATGGAAAGTACACACTATTGCATATGTGATGTAGCCATATGTCAAGATTGTATAAATTCTGTTAAGAAAAATGACAAAATTTGGATTTGTCCTCATTGTAAAGAAGAAAATGATATTGAGGAAAGTAAATTGTTCCGAACAACTTAATTCTTTATATTAATTATTTTTTAATAAAAACAATCAAATTCACTAATATATAGTCGATAATAAAAAAAAACTTATAATGATTCTTATATGATTAAATCTTGGAAGACTGAGGCTTATTTATACATTAAGCACTAAAAACTCAAAAAGATAAAAAGCTTTCTTTATTTTACTTATTTAAGAAAATTAATAAATTTGGATTTTCAGTGTCGGCTAACATAATTTCAAAAGTCTTGGAAATTGATAACTGTAATAAAGATGTATTTATAAAAGCTCTTTACAAGCCAGAGTTTTGGTTAACGATTAATCCTTCTAAAAGAATGGAAGCAGAATTTATAGCTCCAAATGTATTATATACTAAAATTACAGAGGAAATTATCGGTATTAAAGTTGAGATGGAAGGAGAACTATTATTGCAAGATAAAGGAGAACAAGAAGAAGGGAAGGGAAGATTAGTTGAATTAAATGTACGAAATAATAAAGACGTTAGAGAATTAGAGGGGCGTATAAGGGTAAAGGAAATTTCAGAAAATAAATCGAAAATAGGAGTTTTCATAAACAGTTTTACATTGAGCAGTGATTTTCTCAATTTAATTGGAAAAAGCGCAGCAGAATTAACTTTGAGGAACAAAATTACTGAAATGTTACGCAAATTAGAGAAATGGTTAAAAACCAACTCTTTAAATAATTTATAATAGTATCGAGATACTAGAGATTAATTAATATAAATATATTATATTTATTGAGTATCTTGAAAAGTTAGGGTTAAAAAATGAATATATGGATCATGGAAAGCGATTCAGGAATTACATTGGTCTACAAGCCATATATGGACTTTCCTGTAAATGAGGATCTTGTTTCGGGACTTCTTACAGCTCTAAATCAATTTACCATTGTTGAATTCAAACAAGGTATAGATTCTATCGAGATGGGGGGTTTAAGGTGGGTTTATATACAAGATAAGGAAACTAATCTTTTATTTATAGGTGCAGATTCTAAAGAAGTGAGTGCAGATGTTTTAAGATCCAGACTAGATGTAATACGGCATACTTTTATTCAACAATACGCAAATGAAAAGAACCGCTGGGGTAGCAAATGGGCAGGAAATGTTGAAATCTATAAGCCTTTTGAGAATATAATCGATGAGTTTTATACTCAATGGAAACAGGCAGAACATATTACAACTGTAGCTGAATTTTTTGATATATTAGGTATTTTTCAACAAATATTGAATTTAGTTATAAATGTTATAGAAGGTCATCTTTCTGATAAAAAAAAGCGACGTATATATAAAAAAATCGAGAGAATGTTCAAAAACTATTCAGACTTGGAGATTGTAAAAAAAAATCCTGAATTAAGTAAAATTACCTTTGAAAGAACTATTGGATTTAATATTATCAACATAGATCCAATGAATTGTGATATGTATGTTGTAGAAAAGCAAATCATAAATTTAATTAGGCGAATTGTGGAAATTCTTAAAGAAGAAGAAGGCTATTTTCACAGTTTAAAACTATTTATTGAAGAAAATATTTTTGATTATTTGATATCAAACTTTAACCTGTTAAATGATTTAAATTTATTCACATTTTTACTGCAACTCTTTTTAATAAAATAATCAAAATTCAATTTATTTGCTATTTGCAAGACTAAAAAATAAGATTTCAATATTTTCGTTGATAATTTTAATACACTCCTTTTAAAACTAAATAAATTTTATTTTAATTAGATTTATTAAAAGCTGATTATTAAATCTATTAATCACTTTCGATTAATTAATTTCTTAAAATGCTGGAACCCGCACTACTCATAATAATTTTCATCCTATTTGTTTTAATAATTTTAAGTTATACGAAATCTAGTCTTGATTTTGTTGCTATTTCTTTACTATGTTGTTTTATTGCTGCTACAATTACAGGATTAGTGAAAGGTATTGGAATTGAGAGCTTTATTGGTTATATTGAATGGGAAGCAATTATTATTATCCTAAGTATGAGTATTATAACAAAAATTGCTCAGGATTCAAATATTTTAGAATTCGTGGCAGTTAAGCTTTTTAAATTTTCAAGGGGAGAACAAAGAATTTTCTTTTGGCTCCTTTGCATAATTACTACCCTTTTGGCTGCAATAATAAGTGATGTTGTTGTTGTTTTGATATTAGCTCCAATTGTAATAAGACTTTGTCATTTCCTAAAGATTAGAGCTGGAACATATCTTTTAGGTATGACAATTTGTATTAATATCGGCTCTATAATTACACCTTTCTCGAGTGGAGAAAATATTATCATTTCTACGGCGTTTACTCGAGCAGGGATTGCACAGATGGATACACTTTACTTTATTCAGTATTATTGGATTTTTTCATTTTTCTTGTTATTTACCACAATATTTTTGCTTGACAGATATATTTTGAGAAAAGAGCCTAAAATTGAGGCCCTTCAAAAGAAATTTGTAATAGATTTAATAGACACGGATATTATGGTAAAAAATAAGAAAATGTTTTATTTTAATGCTATTGCTATCATGATAACCATTATATTATTTGCTGCTCTTCCGCTCTTATATCTAACAGCAGCGTCTTCTGCTTTAGTTCTAGTATTAGTGAATAGAGGTTATACAAAAAAGCCAATGAGCGCACTCCTAAAAGATATTGAATGGGAAATAATCTTTTTCTTCATTAGTTTATATGTTGTTATAGGTTGTCTTTTAGAAGCAGGTTTTCAAGATTTATTTACTGCCATTCCTTTCCAGACATTCAACCCATTTCTGATGTCAATTCTTATACTTATAATTATTAGTTTTGTTTCCGGTGTTGTTGCTAATACACCAACAGCGTTAATTTTTATACCAATAGTATCAACTTTAATTGATAATTTTAATTTTTCTTCTGTTCCTCTTCTGTTTGCTTTTATTATCGGAATTAATTTAGGTGGGAATTTTATACCTCAAGGAGCCGCTTGCGATATGATGACTTTAAAAATAGCAAGAGATTCAGGCGTAGAAAATATGAGTTATAAACGCCTTTTAAAGATGGGGGGTACTTTTGCCTTAATTCATTTAGCAATCTCAATAATATTTTTGTTATTGGTTGTTCTATTTTTTGGATAACAGAAAAAAAAAATCTTTATTTTAATGATATTAAGCGATTAAATTTAAAGCCAACCTCTAAGCCTCATTGCATCAATTACGCGCTCTAATGAAATTATATATGCCCCCATTCGATTATGTGTTTTGTATTTTTTAGCTTGCTCAACTGTTGAGCGGTAAGCTCTTGTCATAACTCTATCTAATGCTTCAAAAACTTCTTTCTCTGTCCAGAAATAACGATAATAACCTTGGACCATCTCAAAATAAGATACTGTTACTCCTCCAGCATTACATAAAAAGTCTGGAATTACAAGAATACCATTCTTAAAAAGATTTTCATCAGCCTCAGGAGTGGTTGGACCATTAGCTAATTCTGCTAAAATCTTACAATTGATATTGTTAACGTTTTCACGTGTAATTTGGTTTTCTAAAGCTGCGGGAACTAATATATCACATTCTAATTCTAATAATTCTTCATTAGAAATTTGATTAGTTTCTTTTAAACCAACCACAGTTCTTGTTTTCTCTTTAAATTCTGCCGCCGCAAAAGGATCTATTCCATTCTTATTATAAATACCACCTTTAGAATCTGAAACAGCTATAATATTGCATCCATATTCATCTTTTAATAGTTTTGCAGCCCAGGATCCAGCATTTCCATATCCTTGAATTGCTGCAGTGGCTCCATTTAAGTCTAAACCGATATCACGCGCTGCTTCCCTAATACAATAAACACCGCCTTTGGCTGTAGCAATTGAACGCCCTGCGCTTCCTCCTAAGGGTAATGGTTTTCCAGTTATTACTGATGGAGCGTGCCTACGGACAATTTTTTCGTATTCATCTTGCATCCAAGCCATGATTTGGGGATTTGTATAAACATCTGGAGCAGGAACATCTATATTCGGTCCAATAAAGTCTGCAAGTTGTCTAATGTAGCTTCTTGCTAGAGTTTCGAGTTCCCGATTGCTCATGGCTCTTGGGTCACAGATGATCCCTCCTTTTGCACCACCTAGTGGTATATCTACACAGGCGGTTTTCCATGTCATCCAAGCGGATAAAGCTTTTACCAAAGAGGCACTTTCATCAGGATGCCATCTTATTCCTCCTTTCATGGGACCTCTAGCAGAATTATATTGAGATCGAAACCCTTTAAAGGTATTTATCTTCCCATCGTCCATTTTCATTGTAATTTTAATCTCAACAAATCTTTCTGGTTCGCTTAAAGCATTATAAATATCATTATCATAATTAGCTAATTTACATGCATCAGAAAGTTGTTTTTGAGATATTTTAAAGGGGTCAAGTATTTCATTCATATTAATTTCTCTCTCTTATTATTGCTCGGGAATGAATTTTGTTCAATTTTAAGGTCAATGAATACAAATTTTCTGAAGAAATTTTATATTTCTATTTAATTAAATTGAATGATAATTAATTAAACAAAGTAATAAAAAATAAAGTTTACTTTGAGTGATTTCCCAGAACGTTCCCACAAAGTCACTTGATTTTATCATTAGAAAAAAAAATTTAGTAATTCAAAGTTATTTAGCTCTTAAATATTCGTTGATAGCGTTAGCGGCAATCCTTCCAGCTCCCATAGCCGAAATAACAGTAGCAGAACCAGTTACAATGTCACCACCAGCATAAAATCCATCTAAATTTGTCTTTCCATTATCATCAGCTTCAATATATCCCCATTTATTTAATTTTAAAGTTGGTATTGATTTCGTTAAAATAGGATTTGCATTAGTGCCAATTGCTAAAATAACAGTATCACATTTTATAAAAAATTCTGAATTTTCAATAGGTACTGGTCTTGGTCTTCCAGAAGAATCTGGTTCGCCTAATTCCATTTTAAGAACTTCGATTTTCTCAAGATTTCCATCACCATCTCCCAAAAGTCTTACAGGATTAATTAAAAATTGAAATTCAATTCCTTCATCTACCGCGTGATGATATTCTTCTTTTCTTGCAGGCATTTCAGCTTCTGTTCGTCTATAGACAACGCTAACTTTCTCAGCACCAAGTCTTAATGCAACACGGGCAGAATCTAAAGCAGTATTACCCCCTCCAACGACAATTATAACTTTTCCTACTTTTATGGGAGTGTCATATTCTGGAAATTTATATGCTTTCATTAAATTAGCTCTTGTTAAGAATTCATTCGCTGTTAAAACGCCATTAAGATTTATTCCTGAAATCTTTCTCAATTTGGGTAATCCAGCGCCTATGCCTATAAAAAATGCTCTATAGCCCATTTCTTTTAAATCATCGACAGTTAGAGTTTTTCCAATTATCTTATTATATTCTATCTTAACTCCTAACATTTTTAAAGTCTCGATCTCATCCTCAAGAATCTCTTTAGGAAGTCTAAATTCAGGAATTCCATAGATTAAAACACCCCCTCCTTTATGAAATGCTTCAAAAATTGTAACATCGAATCCATATCTGGCAAGATCAGCAGCACAAGTGAGACCTGCTGGCCCTGATCCTATTACTGCAACTTTAATGTTATTTGGTGCTTCACAATCTGGACATTCTTTTAATTGATTTCTTCTT
>CP070805.1:1416623-1431266 GCA_020343655.1 Promethearchaeota archaeon
ATTTAACTTACTTTGACCCTATCTACCTAAACTCAATATTAATGCCTTCCTATGGTTTAAATAAAAGCTCAACCCTAGTATTTACTCGGTGGAAGCCCTTAAAACCTAATACAGAATATACATGGTTAACTGAAATTTGCGATGCAAACGAATATAGTAATATAAATATGACTATTTACCAACCAGTTCAATATTTTAGGCCTAAATAAAAAAAAATATAATTTCTGATTATTTTATTGAATTTGGTAAAAAGATTCCTCAAATTCAGGTTTATCTTGATACTTCCCCATAAAAAGCATGGGTGCTTTATCAAGATTTTTAAAGAGATATGATGGTACTTTGATTCCTGCTTGTTTTAATGCTGTTTCTAATTCTTCAGTAGAAGGAGGACAACCTTTTACAGCAATCATTTCATTAATATTTGGATCTTCCTTATTAGCATTATACATGCATTGCCCCACTAAAATGGTTTTATTCATTCCGGGAGTAGGTTTCATAACTTTTCCTGTTAAAACTTCGATATTATCATATGGAATCCCTTTCCATGCCATTTTTATTCCTGATAATAAGATTCCATTTAAACCAGAGCAGTAAGTGCACATAGTTTCATCATATTTGTGATATTTAATCCCAGAGATTCCAGCTCTTTGATATGGAAGAGGTAATGTGTTATTATCGGCATAAATATAGTCCCATTCATGAGGTGAAGCAAGGTCTTCTACTTTTTCACCTTTTATATCTATATCAGAAAGATCCAAAGAACGTTTTCTATCCTTTACAGCTTGCAAAAGATGCGGTACTGCTAAAGGATCAATATCCAACAGCATAGCACCTACGAGATCTGCTGAAAGAATGTCAGTAGAAGCGATTAAAATATTACTTCTATGCGCTTTACCATCAAAACTAGGACCACGTTCAAGTGTATAGATCCCATCAATAATGTTTAAACAAGGTGGGATTTTGTTTGCAAGTTGAGCTACATTATAATGAAGATTTTGTCCTGGATCCGCACTATGCATTTTTTTACGTGAAGCTATATTGATTAATCCTTTGAGATTTTTTAGTCCTAAGCTAACAACGCATTGTGCATGAGTTTTAAGAACAGGAAGATCTACTAAAAAATCTGAATGAAGCATATCAGAATTCATTTTTAATGTTAACCCTTCTGCAAGTTCTATTTTTTCAAATGGTCTTTCAAAAATATTAAAAACTTTAATACCATACCGTTCTATTAGCAGATTATATCCAAGTTTCTCAAAAGCATTCTTAGCGGTTTCGGTATCTTTAGGATCTTCTGATACGATACCTTCTCCAATTGTAATATCGTCAATACCCTGTTCTTTGAGTAGGATTATGATATCTTCTATAACGCGAGAAGTAGTAATAACACCCCATTTTGGATAATCGCAATGTCGATTCCAATAAACAATATTAGGCTTTATAAAAACCTTAGCATTAGAGGGTAAATGCTCAAATCCATTCGCAAGATTAATTGATTTGCGAACAGATTCTATAGGTTCTTCATAATTAACGACAGAGACTATTGATTTACTCAATTTTTACACCATTATATTTTATTATTCTAATATACTGATTTAAATATTGAATATTTTAAAAATTGATTCATTTAAAAAGATAATTGAATGTTTAGTATTAGATAAAGTTGAATTTTAAAATGAGATTTCCTTTTTTCGCGCAATGTATTTAACTATTTCGAATGATACAATACATATTAATGAGATTAGAAAACAAACTAACCAATCGAGACCAGTTAAAAACATAAACATGAAATTAATACCTGAATCTGCCAAAAACACCTGAACTCCTGGGATATACATAAGCATTAAGAAGATTGCAAAAAGAAATCCTATAATTAGATAATTTCTTCTTTTGCTATCTTCTATAAAACTTTTTATCAAAGACTTGTTAGGACGTCTAATTTGAAAAACTAAAAAGGATTCACAGAAAAATAAGGTTGTCATCAGCATTGTAAGAGTTTTTCCCTCAGTTAAATTATTACCATCCGTGTACAAATATAAATCATTGAGAGCACCAAAATTCCAGTTTTCGAAACTCACACCATAAACACCACTTATTGTTATATAATAAACTAGAAGCATGCTTACAGCAAGTAAGATTCCATATATGAATAAGAGACCAACAGTATTTTTTGAAAGGATTTCTTCCGAGTCACGTGGTTTTTCTTTCATTACATCTTTAGAGGTAGTGTCAAATGTGAGCACCAATCCTGGAAAAACATGTAAAGTTATCGATAAAAATATCCACTGGTAATAAAAAGTTTCATCTAAAAAGTAGGGTAAGTCAAGTACTATAGCTAAAATAAACTGAACTATTCCTTCAAAAACATTTATGCAAATATAAAAAAATACCACTACTCGAATTCTTGCAAATATACCTCTTCCTTGATGTATACCTGTAACTATAGAGTTGAAAGAATCATCTGAAATAACCATATCAGAAGCTTCTTTAGCTACATCTGTTCCTGTGATACCCATCGCAATCCCTACATCTGCCATATTAAGTGCTAACGCATCATTTACACCATCTCCAGTCATCGCAACTACTTTACGCTGTTCTTGATACTTTTCGACAATATCCTCCTTATGCTCTGGAGAAACTCTGGCAAATACTTTTACTGATTCAAATTCTTTATATGTCTTAATATCTTTGACATTCTTACCTTCTATAGCTATATCATTTTCATCAGTTACAATAGCAATTTGAGATGCTATCGCTCTTGCTGTAGTAGGAGAATCTCCTGTGATCATGACAACTTCTACACCAGCATCATGGCATTGTTGTACAGATTCTTTAACACCTTCCCTTGGAGGGTCTAAGATTGTTACAAAACCAATAAAAATCAGATTTGATTCACTCACTTCCCTCCCTTCATCTCCTTCAGGTGGAATCATATCCATTATTTTATAACATAAACTTAATATCCGATATCCTTGATTAGCATACAAATTTACAATTTCCATTACCTTATTTTTAACTTCTTCGGTAAAATCGATTTCAGCATCATTAAATAAAATCTTTGTACAAAGTGGCATTAGAATTTCACTTGCACCTTTTGTAAAAGAATAATAAGCATGATCCCGTTTATAGAGTTTTGTCATCCGTTTTAGTGAGGAATCAAAAGGATATTCTGTTATGGATTTAAAATCGTCAAGAAGATAATCACCCATTCCCTTTTGAAATAAAACCATAAGTGCGCCCTCTGTAGGAGAACCAACTACATCCCATTTAGGGATGAGCCTTCCAGAAATGTCAATTTCATTTTTAATTAAAGCGGAATTGTTATTTAAAAAGCCTGAAGTTAATAATAATTTAAGATAAGGATATTCATCAATATGTTTCACATAAACCGGATTTTTTGGATCATCCATTAAAATAATCTCTCCCTCTGGAGAATATCCACTGCCAGTAACCCTAAAGATCGATCCATTTGTCCAAATATGTTGAATTGACATCTGGTTTTTAGTTAATGTACCAGTTTTATCTGAGCAAACTACACTTACTCGCCCCAAACTATCAACAGATGCAAGGTTTCTTATAATAACACCTACTCGAGCCATAGCTAAAACTCCAGTGATTAGAACAATAGTTACAAGAAGTGGAATATTAATAGGCATAAGATCAAGGGCAGAATTCAAGCTTTCAACAAACTCAAGTCGTTCAAAACTACTTGCTACCCATATTATCAAAAGTATTATCAACCAAAAAATTACAATAATTAAACCCAGCCATTTACCAAAATTATTCATTTTTTGTCGTATTGGAATTTCACTTGTTCCAGCTTCTTCTAGACCATGCGAAATCTTTCCTATTTCTGTATTTCCACCAACTTTTACCACTATTGATTTACCATTTCCCGTTGTAATGTAGGTTCCATAGAATACCATATTACTGCGTTCTCCAATTGAAATATCTTTTTTAGTTATTGCTTTTCCTTTTTCTCCTTTTCTTACAGGCTCGGATTCCCCTGTTAAGGAAGCCTCATTTACAACAAGATTGTAAGATTCAATTATCCTCGCATCAGCAGGAATTTTATCTCCTTGGTTCAATACTAATAAGTCACCAATAACGATTTCCTTGGTTGGAACTTCTTTTTTTTGACCTTCCCTAATTATAGTTGAAGTTGGTGCTGTTAATTCTCTCAGTGCTTTTAATTTCTTTGTGGCTCTATATTGTTGAACAATAGCTACAAAACAGTTAAGAAAAACTATACCAAGAGTTAAACCAATGAAGCCTAAATTTCCCTCCGCTCCAAGGATTACTGCTAAAAATAAAAATATTGATGAAATTAAATATATCACGATCAACCAGTTAAATAAAGGAGCTAAATATATTTTAATAAACCCTTTTGAGACTTTTGGGATTTCATTAAAACCAAATTTTTCCAAACGTTTTTTAACTTCTTCTTCGGTCAATCCCTTATTAGGATCAGTTTCAAGTTCCTTATAGATTTGCCCTAATTCAAGATTGTAATATTTTTTTTCTGTAGATTCCATAATGAGTCTTCCACAGTTTTTAATATAATTCAAAAATAATTGAATTCAAAATTCTTATCAATATAATAAATAACCAATAATAATCATGCTTTAAAAAATTAAATATTTCTTCTCAAGAGATAATATTAAAAATAAATTTTTCTCATACGGGCAATGAATTTAAATATCTCAATACCGATTATGCCAGGTAAAGCAAACAAAATACAAATTAACCAGTCATCAAAACTTAGGAATAAAAAATTCAAATTGAGACCAAGTACGTCATTTATGACAGTATTTATTGAAAATGAGAAGCATACCAATAAAATATGAATTGCTAATGCAAATAAACAAATAAATAGAAGTGGTTTATGCAATTCTTCAGTTATACTCTTATACGCTGATTTATTTGGACGTCTGAAAGTCCAAATAAAAAATGCTTCGAAAATATATATTGTTGTAATAAACATTGTCCTTGCTTTCATCTGGGTTAATACCAATGTTGTAGATCCTATGGGGATAAAACTTAAAGAGGGATTTGTATTCCAAGGATTTAGAGGAATAATGCCTCCTAAAGTCAGTTGCAAAGCTAAAAATAGACTTAATCCACCTAATGTAGCTTGCATTAAAAGTAAAACCCAGAGATTCCTATTTAATAATTCTTCTTCATTTCTCGGAGGCTCATTCATAACATTTTTAGGATGCATATCAATTACTAGAGCTAATGATGGCAATGAATGCATAATTCCAAAGATATAGATATGCTGCCAATTTGACGCAAATAATTCAAACCCTATAAAAGATTCAATCATTTCAAAAGTAAAAAATATGATACCTTCCATGATATTAGTACATATAAAGAAAAAAATAATAGTCCTTATTTTAGCAAAAATTCCTCTCCCGATCTTAACGCCTTGCGCAATAGATGAGAAATTATCATCAGTTATTACCATATCTGAAGTTTCTTTAGCGAGATCGGTTCCAGTTATTCCCATCGCTACTCCTGCGTTTGCTAACTTTAAAGCAGGTGCGTCATTGATACCATCTCCGGTCATAGCACATATTAAATTTTGTTTCTGATAATTTTCTACAATAATTTCTTTATCTCTTGGTTCTACACGGGCAAATACGGTTATTTTGTTAAAATCGGATAAGGTTAAATCTTTTACTTGATTGCCTAGAGCAACCAGATCTCCTTCTTTATAAATCTCCATTTCAGAGGCTATAGTTTTTGCAGTCGCTGGATGGTCTCCAGTTACCATTACAACTTTAATTCCGCCAGTCTGGCATTCTTTAACAGATTCTTTAACTCCTAGTCGAGGAGGATCCATTATTGAAACAAAACCCAAAAAAATTAAGTCTTTTTCCGCATCTTCTCTTTTTAAATCATCAATTTTTTGTAACCTTTTATAAACAACTGCTAATATTCTAAATCCTTGATTAGCACGCTCGTTAATTTCTGCTAAGATTTGATTTTTATATTTTTCATCAAAATCTTTTAACACTCCATTAATTTCAATTTGATCCGATATTTCTAACATTCTTTCAGGAGCACCCTTTGAAAAAACAAAAAGGTTTAGTTTATCTTCAGCTGTAGTACAAATAGTAGTCATTCGTTTGAGTTCTGAACTAAATGAAAACTCTTTTTTTATTTCATATTTTTTCTTGATATCATATGGAAATAAACCTGTTTTTTCTGCTAAAACCAGTAATGCTGCTTCTGTAGGAGAACCAATAGCTCTTCTTACTGTTTTTTCTTTCATATCTTTCAATTTTACTTTAATATCTTCAAATTCAAGCTTAGCATTATTATTAACGATAATAGAATCGAGGAATTTTAAGAAAGTTTCATTATCGTTTAAATCAATTGGTACAGTGTTTTTAAAGATCAAACCCAAGGCATCATATCCAGACCCAGTAACATCATATTCTTGCTCGTTTATCCAAAATTTTTCAACCGTCATTTCATTTTTGGTGATTGTTCCAGTTTTATCTGAGGCAATAACAGACACTCGCCCGAGTGATTCAATAGCAGATAAATTTTTTATGATCACTCCACTTTGGGCCATATTTAATACACCTGTAATGAGAACTAATGTAGAGAGTAATGGTAAATTAATAGGAACAATATTCATTGCCCTTATTATAGAGTCAGTAAACGCGTTGACAATTTCATCTTGAATAAGCTTATCTTCAATACCTAAAACAGTAAGTTTAACGATTATTAAAATAATAAGATTTATTATTACAATAGTTCCAAGAATTTTACCTAGCCTATTTAATTTTCTGGTTAAGGGAATATCTTCAATGCTGCCCATTTCATTCAAAGTTTGTGAGATTTTTCCAATCTCTGTTTTAGTACCTGTACCTGTTATTAATTCTTTTGCTCTTCCAGTTTGAACATAGGTTCCCATAAAAACCATATTGGTTTGATTTTGAATTGATAATTCCTTGTTTTCTGAGGTATTACTATTTTTTTCTACTGGCTCACTTTCACCTGTTAAAGGTGCTTCATCAACACTTAAATTCATAGATTCTATTATACGACCATCTGCAGGTACTTTATCCCCTTGTGTGAGTATTACTATGTCACCGGGAACTAAATCTCTTGTATCTATCTCACTTTGTTTGCCATCTCTTAGAACAGTGGCTTTAAGTGCAGAAATTTCTCTTAAAGATTCTAATGCTTTTTGTGCTCGAAACTGCTGGATTACAGCGGTGATTGAATTAATAATAACTACTGTGAAAGTTATTATTTGAGTGTCTCCCCTCCCTAATATCACAATAATGATTCCAGTTATAAGTAGTATCATTATTAAGAAATTGAAAAGTGGCGCGAGGTAAATTTTCCATATACTTTTCTTAATTTTAGGTAATTCATTGTAACCATATTTAAGATATCTTTCTTCTAATTCAGAAAATTTTAATCCGTAATCTGGATGAGTATTAAATCTCTCTAATAATTCACTAATAGGTTGATTATAATAAATTCCACCAGATCCTTGTAATGTTGACATAATTCAAATAACTGAAACATCAAATTTTCTTTAAATAATTAATAATAAAGTTACAACAGTTTTTAATGGTTTAATATTTCATTAAAGAAAAATAAAACTTGAAAAATTAGAGTTCGAACTTAGGAGCTTCTCCTAAAAGATCCTGCAAAAGATGATATTTTTTCCTAATAGTAGTACTTGAAAATTTACTATATTTTTCGATAAGGCTTTGTGTAAAAATCTTCCTATTTTCTAAGGTTTGTCCTATATAATAAATTAATCCCGCTACAAATGCCTTGTAATTTAAATTTTGAATATGTTCATATGTAATGAAATTTAACATTTTGTCAGCTAATAATTGCATATTAATCTTAACTTTCTCAAATTCAGACTTACTTAAAAAAAATTCTTGAACTTCTTCATAAGGAATACCGTTTAAATCTTTTTGAAAGACAATTTTTATTCTGTTTTTAATTTCTTTCTCTAAATCTTTTGGAGTCTTCTTTTCTATTAACATTTTCTCTGTTCTTTTCACTTTTAACATAGCGTTATTTAACATCTTTTTATTGATTTTATGACCTAACTCTTTTGATATTCTGATAAATTCTTCGACTCTTATATTAGTAGTGTCTTTTATTTCCATCCAAACAATTGCAAGGAAAATTATAACCATGTTTTGGTAATTATGGCGGTGATATTTATTATAGCGTAAATATCGATCTTTAATTTCTTGGTTTTTTACATTATCAATATTTAATCCAATCCCATGACTCTTAAGTAATTCAATTGTCTTTTTTTGTTCAGTAAAATCGGTTTCATAATCTCTAAACCATTTTTCAAGTGTTTTTATTCGGTCATATTTCTCTTTGATAACAGGATCTTGAAGTGCTTTAGAATCACTTACCCTGATTCTTCTTTCATAATCTCTCTGCGCTTCTGTAAAAAATTCACTTGTTGATGTTGTATCCGCGAAAGCTACTTTATCTTCCATTATTAATCCACAATCTTGGCAAACAATAAATCCACTATCTTGTTTGGTATTCTTATGAGAACAATCAGAGATTTCTGAAATAACTTTCTTCTTTTCTTTCAAAAAATAATCAATTTAAACATTTAATTTTACTAAAATAGAATCTGGTAAAAAAACAATAATATTAAAAATTTTTATTAATTCCAAAAACAATAATAAGATTAATTGCATAAAAAATTTACTTGCTTTTTTTAAAAATTTAAGTGGATTAAAAATGGAATATAAAAAAGTTCTTAAATTTCTTGAAATTGTCGGTTCTATATTTATAATTCTCTCATTAGTCGAGATTGCTTACATTATATTATTAAATTTTACACAATTTTATCTAGATGGTATCTTTCTCCAATTATCAGACTTTATTTATACTGCCTCAATTATCCCACTTTCCGGAACATTTTTATGGCTATTTGTCAACATTTCTATGTTTTGTTTTTTAATCTTAGGGATTTTTATGTATAAAATAGCTTCAAACAAAACCATAGAAAGCAGCCCATTAGCAAAGTTGTTAGTAGTTATTGGTATGGTAATTCTATTGGGGGGTTTTATAAAGATGGAATTTTTAGTAATATTAGGTAAGACAAATATCACAACCATTTCTGGTTCCATCGCTTTTCAATCTGCTCTTTTTGACCCCATTATTACTCCAATTATACCGGCAATCTTTTGGATTTTCTTTATTTCAGTAAATTGTGCAATCTTAATTACAGGATTAGCAGTCACCGCAGTTGGAATAAAGTGGACTCTCCTGCATGAAAAAATTGAGAATCCTGCTTAAAAAGAAGAAAATAATTAGAAAAAAAGATAATAATAAGATATTTATGTTAACTTACTTTTAATTTGTTTAGCACGAGATCTTAATGTAACCTCTGTAATTTTTGCTATATCTGCAACACGGGATTGCGTTTTACGAATACATCCATTTTTAGCAGCAATATAGATACATGCGGCAGCTAGACCTTTAGGATCCTTTCCTGTCCGTTTCAATCCATTTTTTGAAGCATCTTTTAACATATTTATAGCATTTTTCTGTATTTGAATCGGTAAATCTAACTCATTTCCGAATCTAAATACTAAGGATTCAGCTGTAATCGGTTGATATCTTAATTTAAGTTCAGGTAATACTTCCCGAATAATCATTGCTAAACTTCTGTGAACAGTTCGCCTTGGTGTTAATGATGCTTCACAAATCTCATCTAACAAACGCGGAAAATCATGAACACGAATAGCCGCATATAACGAGCCCGAAATAAACCCATTTATTGATCTTCCCATTGTTAATTTCTTTTTTGCAACAATGCTATATATCTTCCATGCTGTTTCAGCAATATATTCTGGGATGTTAAGCTTAGAGGTTAACATTTTTAATTTTGGTTTTGCTTCCCAGAAATTTCTTTCAATACTGGAAATCAATGAATTTTGGATTTTTGAGAGACGAGAAAAAAGGGCTTGCTCTTTTGCGCCTATTGATTTGCCTTTACTGTCTGTTTTAGTATTTGGGAGCATAGTTCGGGGTCCAAAATCGCGCCATCGAGGTTCAGTTCTACGACGAGTTTGTATTTCCTCTATTGTATACGCCCGTCTTTCATTTCCTACATATGTTCTTTCGAAAATAATACCGCAATTTAAACACACCTTATTCCCATCACGAGCTTCAATAAAAGGATTATCACAACACTCAGATTGAGGTAATACATTTTCATCGATTTTAGTATTTTTCAGAAAGTCACGATACTGCTCATTCATGGTTAATCACATGATAATAAATTGTTAAAAAAGCGCAAATTACATCATATCACTGTTATTATTTTATAAAAATACGGTGATATGCTTATATATTCCAATTGAATTTATAAATCTTTGTTTCAAGTATATATACTCAATTGAATTTTTTTTTATTAATTTTAATAAGAACTTAGTTTTTTTCTTATTTTTTTCAAGTAAAGCATTGATTTATAGCAAAATGTTTAATTAAATTTTTGATTTCAGTTTGTAAGTATTTAATAAAGCACTAAAACTTCAAACAGCATAATTTATAAATATAAATAAGGAAAAAAAAAAGAAGTTTTATGTATTTACTTTTTTATTAAAGCGTTTAATACTGGTTAATCTCAACAACTTTATTATACTTTCTTCTAAGATTTTTTATCAGTTTTATTAGTAAGATTGTCCCTACTATAGCCATAGTAAATAAAATTAAAGTGCTATAGGGTGTAAACGAGCAATGCGCGTAATATCCTAGATAACAAAGTTTACTCGCCTCATCTGGAATTAAAGTCATAATACCTGCAGAAATCCCCCCTATTATTAAAGATCCTACAAATATCATGTAGAATAATAATAGGAATGATTTTATAATATTTTTTGACATTTTTTTTATTCTACTTATTTTCAAGTTTTATCACCAAATATGGTCTTGAGTTAATTTGTTACTCAAAATCATCCTTATATATTTCCATGTACGCTAAGGATTGAATAAAATAATCAATATGAGCAAAAGAAAGAATAATATTTTATATTAAAATGTTAAAAAATTACGAGTTTTATAGTTCATTTATCAACTGATTGGTTGAAAATCTAATTATATTTGGTGATGAAATATATCAATTTATTCACGCTGACCTAAACTTAGAATTATATCGAGTAGCATTCCATACATAAATTAAAAAATAATGAGGTGATAATGATTAGTTTTAATTGTCCTTGCCCAAAAACAGGATGTTCGAACCATGGAAATTGTGAAGAATGTACCAAATACCACTCAATCTCAAACGGCATGCCTTTTTGCCAACGCGATCATGGCTTTTTTACAAAAATCTTTTATAGAAAAAATTATCAAATGGTTCAAATGTTAAAAAGTGAGGGGAAAATATGAAAAAAGCCCTAATTCTATATGATTCTGTATATGGAAATACAAAAAAAGTTGCTATGTCATTGAGCCGTGGATTAGAAGCGGGGGGCCTCTATGTGGATAGTAGTTCAATAGAAGATTTCGATATAGTAGAATTAAAAAGCTATGATATTATAGGAATTGGAGGTCCAACACACTATCATGGAGCTTCGAAACGGATGAAATCATTTTTAAACAAGATTAAACATCTCAAAATGGAAGGTAAATATGGATTTGCTTTTGAAACAAAAGGAGAATTCCGGTTAGCGGGATCTGCTGCTAAAAGGATCGCAAGATACTTAAACAAGATGAAATTAAAGATAGTCCATCCCATTATTGCCGGGATAGTGCTTGATAAGGAAGGGCCATTAAAAAATGCAACTCTTGATTTGATGGAGCAAGTTGGACTAAAGATTTCAGACAATGTAAATAAAAGCAATACTTAATCAGAACTTAATAGAGGGATTAAAATTTGAACAAATTAAATTTTAAAAAAATTTTATATCAGTTGAAATGGATTCTTTTAGGTGGAGGTCCAATTTTTTTCTTTGTGCGAGCTATTTATCTTGCAAGTACTGGAGGGGATACTTTTAGCACAATAAATCCAATTTTTTCTTGGTTTCTCCTCTTTTCAGAAATTAGCTTATCAGGAATTGCTGGAAGTGTGGGGATTATATGCTTAATATTATGGAAAGAAGAGTTAAATCAGATAAAATTACAATACAAAAAGAATTTGAAGAAGATTGGCTTTTTTACTGGTATTAGTACCTATGTTGTACATTTCATAAGAGTAGCAATTTGGTTAAGTTTATGAGTAATATAGGTCGTTCTCACTAAAAATTCAATAACTTTTTTTATTTGTATAAAATCTTTTCTTTCCAAGTATCAAAATAATATACTTTATACATGATATCAAAAATAATTGAATCAACATTTTCCTTTTTTATATTCTCAACTAATTCCGTTAGTTCCTTCGTATTATTAGCCCATACCCAACATAGAATTATATTAGGGAGATTGCTAAAAGTCCAACAATAAAAGATATTTGGATAAAATTTTTCATTTAATAATTGAGCAACTTCGTTCTTATCAACCGAAGGTTTAACAGTTATTTGGAATGTCGCAAAAATATCATTCGAAGCTTCAGGATTAAAATCAATGGATAATTCAATGATGCCTTCCTCAATCATTCTATTTAAACGACGCCGAACTGTATTTGAGGTACTATTAATTTCATCTGCGACCTCTGCTATGGGTTTTCGAGAGTCATTATGTAGTGATCGAATAATTTCTAAATCAAGTTTATCATAGTTCATTGCTCTTGACTTTGGAACAATATAGGGAACAGAAGCGGTATAATGTACACCCGAGAGTAAACCCATTTTTAGCGATTGAATTTCTGCAATTTGAGAAACAAAAGATGAATAATCATCTAATTGATGAATATTTTCTAACATTGCTCCTATATAGATATAATTTCTACTTGACAAGATGATCTGCCAAGTATTATCATGTTGTCCTAATTCTTTTATTACTTTATCCATATTTTGAGCATTACTTTGCCCAAAAATAAAAACATAAATAGCATTAATCGCATAAGGTTTCAATCTTGCAGTAAATTTTTCTATAGTTCTGATATCTATCATGGTTTGCACTCTTTTATATACAGCATTAACAGATAATCCTAATTGGTCTGAAATGTCTCTATATGTTAACCTTGAATTGTTCATTAAAAGAAGAATAATTTTAAGATCAATTTCATCCATAAATAAAAGAAATAAAGGAAAAAATAAAATATTTTCAGCTATTATTGTTAAATTATGAAAATTGTGAGAATAAATCTTGAGAATGAAGATATTGAATTTGAAGAAATAACTCTAGATTCAAAATATTTTTTGCGAGGCGCTAGAGGTCTAAGTTCTCAAATTATTCATGATGAAGTCCCTCCATTATGTAATCCTTTAGGAAAGGACAATAAATTAATTATTGCTAATGGTCTTCTTTGTGGTAGTCCTTTTCCTTGTTCTGCTCGCACATCGGTAGGAGGAAAGAGTCCTTTGACTAATGGGATAAAGGAAGCCAATGTGGGAGGAAGACCTGCCATGATATTAGCCCGACATGGTATTAGAGCAATAATATTAGAAAACATATCACCAACATTGAAACTTATTTTAATAAATCAAGATAAAATTAAGATTGTGCCTGCTGAAGAATATAAATGTTTGGGGAATTATAAGCTTCATTCGAAATTAAAGCAAAAATATGGAGAAAATATTGGTATTTACTCTATTGGTCCCGCAGGTGAGCATTTGATGAAATCAGCAACTGTAGGAGCTAACGACTTAGAGGGATATCCAAGCAGGCATGCTGCCAGAGGAGGATTAGGAGCTGTTATGGGATCTAAGAGAATTAAGGCAATAGTTATCAAACCTCCTAAAACTTCAAAAATCAAAATACATGATATAAAAAAATTGAGGGAAGCCTCAAGCCCATTTGCGAAAAAACTGGCGCAATCTAAGGAAAAATTCTCAATATTCGGTACACCCATGATGATGGCAGGCATGAGCGGCTATGGAGGCATCCCAACAAAAAATTTTCAAATGGGATCTTATGATAAGATTGACGAGATATCAGGAGAAAAGCTTCACGAAATTGTTATTGCGAGAGGTGGTAAAAAGAGATTAGCATGTTCTCCAACATGTGTAATTAAATGTTCGAATTTAGTAATTGATGAGCAGGGAAATCATATTACTTCTAGTTTAGAATATGAAACAATGGCATTAAATGGATCTAATTTGTTAATTGATGACCTAGATAGCTTAGCAAAAATTGATCACTTATGTGATGACATTGGAATTGATACAATTGAATTTGGAGGAACAATGGGAGTTGCAATGGATTGTGGGAAGTTAATGTGGGGAAATGATAAAAGAGTTTTTGAAATCTTAGATAAAGAAATCCGTAATAACACTAAAGAGGGTCAAATATTTGGTAATGGTGTTAAAAATATTGGCGAAGTGTTAAATGCCAAACGAATACCTGAGATAAAAGGGCAAGGAATCTCGGCATATGATTCCAGAGTTTTTAAGGCAATGGGAGTGACTTATGCAACATCACCAATGGGAGCAGATCATACTTCTGGAGCAGCTATTGCTGGACGGGTCGCAAGTTTGCATAAAGATTATGGTGAATTAACTGATAATATAGGAAAGTTTG
>CP070805.1:1431366-1458785 GCA_020343655.1 Promethearchaeota archaeon
AGGTATTCCTGCATTAGCTCAGGATTGTTCAAGGTTATTAGATAAATTAGAAACTATGCCATTTTATTCTAATGTTGAAACTTCTCAAATTGGATTAATTGGTCATTCTCTTGGTGGAATGGTGGTGCTTATGAATCAAGCTTTAGATCCTCGTTTCAAGGTTACTGTAGCATGGGCACCTGCTGCAAATTTCATGCCACCCAAAGTTGGTTTTCTCTATAGTGAAGAACTTATAAAACATATCCCAGTTAACTTACTGAACACTGATAATACCCATAATCTATTAATCATAATGCACGTTGATGATGAAGTATTGGATTTTTCGGAAAATGCACTTAAAATGCAAGAATTAACTAATTGTAGCGTGATCCCTGTAACTGGATTCTTAATTGGTGGAGCGCACCACCTATTTTCAGATGAAGTTCTAATTAAATCAATAAATTGGTTTGAACAACATTTCTTTAAATCAGATAGCATAAATGGGCCCATTTTTATTACATTTTACTGGAATTATGTGTTCATTTTTATTAACCTTGTTTTAATAATTGTTTCAACCGTATACCTTATATCCATATCTTCGAGGTTGTTTTTTAAAAAGAGGAATGAGCTTAACGAATTTAATTCAATAAATCATCTTAAAACAAATAAGAAGAAACACAATGTTAAAATTTTATTTTATACGGTATCTTTTCTACTAAATTGGGTTTTATTCGAAAGATTTTTCGGAGCTAAAGGAGTTCTGTATGCATCATTAAATATGATTCTCACGTATATAATCGTAAAAACTATTATACAATTTAAAAAGCCAAAAGATGAAAGAAATAGATATAATATAATGGAAATGATAAGATCTCAGCTGAAATTAAAGTATATTATTTTCGTAATGACTTCTATTTCATATTTCATGTTACTTTATATGATTTTTTCATTCTATTATCCGTTTGGATTCATATGGCCAGCAAATTTCACAGTGGATTTTGGTTTGGCATTCTTAGTATTTCCGATTTATCTTTCGATAGAAATATTACTTAGAAAACTAATTTATCCATTGTTGAATTTTTCAAAATCAGAAGCCTCCAAAACAAAAATAATCATAATAATAGCAATAATTTTAATAATTAGTTTAACAACATTAACTAGTCAATTATCAGGCTTTCCTTCAGGAGTGATTACTACTTTTGTTTTTTTAATTGTTATCATTCTAAACACGAAGATATTTGAAAACTTGAAAAGCTTTTATCCCACCGTATTGATTTCATTTCTAATAATTCAGATATTTCTCGCTACTTTACTTTCAAATGCAATTGGAGTCAATATGGCTATATAAGAAAACGATTTTATAGGAGTTTATAAATTTGTTCCAAGATATTCTATAAATGTTTTACACAATTCTCGATGATTTAATTCTTTATCAGCAATTGACCTTTAAACCTTCTAAATATTCAAATTATGAGCTCAAACTTCATAAGTATTTTTATGACAAGACCCAAGGTATAGATCCATCCCATATTTTTAATATTAAAGTCAAAGATCACAATTTCATCTTTTTTTTTATTAATAAGGAGAATTACTTTAAAGCACGAGCATACATAAAATCAATTAGAAATGATATTAAAAATAAGAAAATCTCGATTATCAGAACTAATAATATTCTAGTTGATCTAATTTTTAATTTATTCCCAGACCTATGTATATATGACATTAAAATAGAAATTAACAATTTGACTGGGAGATATGAAATCTCTATTTACTTCTTAAAAGAATTAAATACTTACCAAATTGCTGTTGGGAGTGGCGGCAGATATATTAAAGCTTTAAACATTTTGTTTGAAAAGTACATTAATTTTGGAAATAAAGATACTCCACTTGAACTCAAATGTCTTCAGATTTCTTCAAATAATTTGCTTAATTCAGCTATGAGCCAACAAAGTTCATCATAAGTGGATGAAGATTTATATATTTCTTCAGTTTTTTTCACAATTTCGTTGTCTGATGGTTTACCTTTCCCTTTTAAAAAGTTTAACTGTAATTCAGCAAGCATTCTACATAAATCTTCATATGAGTTTTTTTCTTGAGATAAGTTATGAGCTGCTACTGTGATTTCAGCCTCAAAATCAGGATCTATTCCCGCTTCAATAAGTTCCATTGTCTCTTCAAATTCGATTTCTAATTCGGGTCTCTTATCAAAATGATCGTTTGGTTTTAATCCTTTTTTCAAAATGTCTATGATTGCTAAAAGTGAGCCATATTCTTGATTTTGATACATACTTTTAATTTCAGTCGATTTTTCTCTTTGATTCTTCAATATCTCGGCTCTTTTTCTACTTAAATCTTTTTTCTTCTTTGTAGCTTTTACACCAAACCATAAATATAATGTTTTAAAATCATCAATTAGATAGACCTTATTCTCATTAAAATCAACTTTATTAATCTTTCTTAAAGCGCCAGATTCGGTTACGAGATAAAATTGCATTTTAATCTCTAAATAATTCTTAAGATTAAGAAATTAGTAAGTAAACTAGTGTTATAAATCTTAACCACTATTAAATAGGGAAAAAGAGAATATCTAGGAATCTTCTTCAAAAAATCCTAGTAATTTTAGATTATTATACTCATTGTGAAGAAAATCTCGTAGAGCAGTTCTTATTGCTTCAGATCTGCTTGCCACAATCCTCATACCGATTAACTTCTTAATATTTTCATCATAAATCTCCGGTAAATTAATGGTAATATTGACCATTTTAGAACTTTTTTTCTTCTTCTCTGGATCGGTCATTAGCTAACTCCACGAAAGTTAATTTCCAAAAATATCTTATTCCTAAAGATAAAAGTGAATTAGAAGTACAGATATATTCTTTGCCCTTAAATCTATTCACTCTTTTCCAATATAATATAATAAGTAAAGTATCTATATAAAGTTGTTTGAGGTATTTAAAGTATTCGATATCATATATAAATTATTTTGATTATTTAATTAATTAGATGAACATTTTGCATTATTAATTAATAGTCTAGTTGAAAATATTTTATTATCTCTATAAAAGTTCTATCAAACCAAATAAATTATTATAATCGATCTTCCGACTTTACATATCTACCTCGGGTTTCAATGGCATTAATGTTTTTAATAATTAAATTACATTCATTTTTATTTTCCTTTTCACATTCGGATATATATCCTTGAATAAAAGCATTAAAACAGACTTCATAATCTTTCCCATGGGAAGAAATTAATACCCTCTTAAAGAGATGAAGATCAACACTCTTATCTTCAATTTTATCGGAATTTTCATGCAGACCGAAGTCAATTATGAAAATATCTTCATTTTGAGTAATTATTAGATTGCTAGTAGTAATATCACCATGTATATGCCCATTTTTATGTAAAATAGCAATATCACGTCCGATCTTTTTAAAATATTCCTCTTTTTTATTGTTATCCAGGGTTCTTAAGATTTTTTTTAATTTTTCTCCCTCAATATATTTCATTACTATAGTAGAATTTTGGACATCAATTTCATAAACTTGGGGTATGTTTACACCATAATTCTTTGCCCTAATCAGAGCTCTTGCTTCATTTAATGTTCGTTCAGTCCTAATTCTTTTATCCAGTTCTTCTAAACGATATCTTTTAGGGACTCGACGTTTAAAAATAACTTTTTTATTAAACCATTGTCCATAATAGAGATTGGCTTCAGCACCTTTGTGAATTAATTTTTCTCTATAAATATCAGAATTCACTTCTAGTTCTCAGACCTCCAAGGAACTGTAATTTGATCCATTCTCTCCTTTGGTTTAATTATGGTTTCAGCAATTTCATGACCGCCTTCAGCTTTATATCTTAATATACCTGTCCATCCGATCATCACTCCATTATCTCCCGCATATTTTAAAGGTACAACTTCAAATCTTGCATTATGTTCTTTACTAATGTATTCAACCATTTGTTGGAGTCTTTTATTTGCAGCAACACCACCTGTTAAAAGCACTTCTTTTTTTTCTGTGTGAGCAAGAGCTCTCTCTGTTACTTCTGTTAGCATAGCGAAAGCAGTTTCTTGTAATGAGTATGCGGTATCATTCAAATTATATTTTTTATTAAAATCTGTAGATACTAATAACTTTTTTGCTGATGTATAGAGCCCCGAAAAAGATAAATCCATACCTTTCACTAAATAAGGTAAAGGTATATATTTCTTTGATTCTAATGCCAGTTTCTCAATTTTTGGACCTCCAGGATGTTGTAATCCAGCATCCCGAGCAAAAGAGTCAATCATGTTTCCTATAGGTAAATCAAGAGTCTCGCCGAAAATTTGGTATCTTTCTGATTCAAAAGCACTAACTATTGTATTTCCTCCTGATACGTATAGAGTCAATGGATCTTCTATAGAACATTTTAAACGTCCTATTTCTATATGTGCGATACAATGATTTACTCCTACAATAGGAATTACTAAAACTTGACTTAACATACGAGCAACCCAAGCACCAATTTTTAAAACAGGTCCTAATCCAGGACTTTGACTGAAAGCAATCAAGTTTATATTTTTTACCGATATTTTTGCTACAGAAAGAGCTCTATTTACAATTTTCATAAAATTGTTTAAATGTTGTTCTCTTACTAAAGCAGGATGGAGCCCCCCCTCTTCAGGCATAAAAATATCATTTATTAAGCTGTAGACTTCACCATCAAAATCGAGGATTCCCACTGAAAAAGTATGAGCAGTAGATTCTATGCCTAGACACAATTTTTTCATTAATTTCGCCGAAATGTTTAATTTATAGAAGTAATTTTTAAGAATAAAAAAAGAATTACTTAAAGAGGTATATCAGAACTTTATTTTTCACTCATTTAATGTCTATAAAGCCTATTTAACTTTCTTTACTTTTTGTACGTTTTCGAGGAGTACGTCTAGCAGCCTTAGTTTTTGCAGGACTTTTTCTTTTAAATATCGTATTTCCACATTTTCCGCAAGACCACCTATCATAATGATTTGCAAGGAAAAAACTTGGTCCACATTTAGGACATGCTCTATGAGTTCTTACTAGCTTATCTCCTTCAATTTTATAATATTTTGAGGAATCCATCTTAATCTTAAAATTCTTAATTATATTTAATATTCAAATAAATGTTTATAATTTTCACGCCTTTTCTTTAATTTATAAATTTCAGTTCTTTTCTCTTTTTCGAGATTACGCGCTTGGATATGAAAAGGTTCAAAATATTCAAGTTCATTTTTATTGTCATAAATAAACGCTTTTCCTAGAGTATGAGATGCTCCAAAATGAGTATCAAGATGTTTAATTATTGTTAACTTCTCATCGCTACCTTGCATTGCAGCAATTTTTTTCTTTATTTCTAATCTATTTGGAGTACCAGCTCCAAAATGATTTACACTGAATTTAATTTCTGTTCGCTCAATTAGAGGGTTTTTTTTCTCTTCTAGTATTTCTATATTTAAAGACATTTTAATGTACTGACTTTTTATAGCTAATCGTTTCGATTAATTAAAACAAATTATAACATTCAAAAGAATAGATAAAAAATAAAATTTTGCTTTTTTAACAAAAGACAGACTTAAATTAAAATTAATTAAAATAGTAATGATCTTTAGTACTTTTCCATAATTGAAATAACTTTTTTAACCTTTTCTTGAATATTTTTGTCAACGTCTATAATTACTATTCCTTCGGGTATTATAAAATTAGAATCTGTAATAGGAGGCTGGCCATAAAAAGCGAAATTTTTTACTTCTTCTAATATAGGAATTTCAAGTACAAGAGGAAGTATTAATAAATCTTCTTCTCCTTCTGTTATTTTTATACATGTTCTTTTCTTAGATTTAATAACACCGCTAAAGAGTTCCCAGCAATCCTTATTGATTGTTCCTTCTGGATTTTGAAATTCAACAATTTGTTCAAAGAAGTCTTCAAATTCCAAATTAAAGTGAGTTCTTTGCGTCTTTTCATCAATAATACAGACTTTGATATATGGTTTTAAAAATTGATTAGATAAGAAATCTTTGGCAACAATATCTCCAACGATATAAAAATTAACATTCGCACCAGATTTTAGATAATCCTTAAAAATATTTTCAACTTGAACGATTGTTTCCTCCCGAGAACCTGCAATTAATATATCTAAAGGCTCTGCAAATAAATGTCTTTTATCTAGGGGGATACTTAAATTATAATCCATCAAGATATTAAATAAAAAAAGCTTTAAAAATAATTACTATACTAGTAAAAAATTAACGCACTCTTAAAGCATATTTCCCGGGGTAGACGACCTTTAAATGTGCAGCAAACTTTGATTCCTTAGGATTAATGATAATAACTTCCCCTGTATAATCTTCGCTTAGAGTATGCGTTTTGCATTTGGGGCAAATATTCTCATTCTTAGTTATTAAATGACAATTTTTACATGCTTTTTCTTTCATAATTACTCACTAATATCTTTAATTTATTATTCACTCTTATCTTCTGGTTCACTTTTTTCTTTTTTTTTTTCTTCCTTTTCAGAAAATACTTCTTCAATATCGCTTTCAATCCATTGATCTTTTCCCAAAAATCTTTGCCTCATTGTTAAACCAAGTTTTCCACTTCTTCCAGTGCCCAAAGAAACTGCAATTATTTTAGCTCTCACTTGATCATTTACTTCAAGGATCTTTCCAGTTTCTTTTCCTATAAATCTATTACCAACTTGTTCGTAAGAAATATAATCATCGCATATTTGAGATACATGAACTAATCCATCCAATGGGCCTAAACGTACAAATGAACCAAAATCAACAATTTCTACAACTGTTCCTTCCACAACTTCGGAAACCGTTGGTTTAAATGTAAGAATTGTAAATTCTACTTCATGGAATGTATTTGCATTACCTGGTATGATTATACCTTTTCCAACATTAAGAACATCTACGACAGCTATAATAAAACCATAATCTCTAGTAATAATACCCTCATAATCTTCTGATAAAATTATTCTCGCACTTACAGTTTTCTCCTGATCAAAAAGAAATGGTGGTATTTCGATCTTCCCTTCTATAGTGAAAAGTTTAAACATGTTAATATAACCATTAAAATGATGAAATTTAATGAAGTTTAGTAATTCAAAGAATGAACAAAAAAATTAATAGTTTGTGGTTTTAAATCTTAAAATTAGAAGCGTTCCGATTCTGATGTGTTTTTTTTTGAAAATTTTTAGTTTCTTGTAAGAGAGAGTCGAATTGGTCTAAAATCTGCAATATTCTGAATTCCTGCTTTAATTGAAGGATCCTTTTCAAGTAATTCTTTTGCTTGTTCCTCTGTTTCTACTTCAAGAATTATGATTCCAAATGGATCCTCAGGAATTAATGTTGGACCAGCAAGAAATAATTGCTTTTGTTTTAATAACGACTCTAAATAATGAAAATGATCCGACATGATTTTATCTTCTTGTTCCTTTGGATTTGTAATGAAATCATTACGATAAGGCCTAATTACAGCAAAGAAGTTATTCTTTTTTGTCATAATTAATATTAAACTTGATTTATTATAAATTTTGAAATTTTATTTCATTTATTAAAAAAACTGAGGAAAACAATTGAAAGGCTTTATTTAAGTTGAAATGAATTTCTTTAACTTTTTTATAAAATCTTTTCTTAAGGGATAAAAAATGTCAAGCATTATAAATGGTTCATTACTGATGCACGTATCACCATGAGGAGTATTGGATGGAATACGAAAAAAATCTCCTTTCTTAACAATTCGTTCTTCATCTCCAATTCGTAATTTTGCTTCACCAGCGTATACCATACCAATTTGCTCATGTTTGTGAGAATGGATAGGAACTGTGTAACCTGGTAATGTTGCATTGAGCGCCATCGTCATTTTCTCACCGTGTAACCCAATGAGAATTGTTGTTTCTAATCCATCCATTTGCATAAATTTAGGGGCATCTTTAATACTAATAAAATAGGGTTTTTTCTTATGTTGGATTTTAATCAACTCTGATTATTTAAACGAATTTAATCTTACTATCTTTTTAAAAATGTATATTAAATTTATGAATATGCAACAATAATTTGTATGAATTTTTTTGAAAATTTTATAAAGAATTAAAAGAAATCTTCAAATCTATGAAAATTTTTATCTAAAACTAATTTATTATAAAAAACAAAAATCTTAAAAAAAACATTAGAATTCAGAAGCAAAATGTTGTAACTCGTTAATATCATCAGGAAGATGATCAATCCCAGCAAATTCTTTTATAACAATTGAAGTTATTTTAGATTGTAATTCTGGCATAAGATTAGGATATGTCATTTGATATTTCCCTCCAATACTCTCGCAATCATCTTCAATTATGATATCGGGTTTAGCTTCTTCAATTGGTAAATTCCAATTTTTACCTTTCCGATAAAATATTGTTCCTTCAGGGAAATTGTATTTTTTTATCACAATTTCATCTTTTTTTACGTTTTCGAGAGTTAAATGAGAACTTAGATATAAAATCTCAGCTCCTTGATTTTGCCATGAAGTTAATTTCTTAACAACATTCCCAATTGGAATATATGAAGCAAAGTCAGTTATAGATTCATCAACATCTTCAATAATTTGTTGTACTATTTGTCTTCTTGAAAGACCAAGAGCATTCATATGCATGATTGAGGTTCCATGGAGGAATACTATAATCCTCATTTCTTTATTACTCTCTGACATTTGTTTATTCCCAATCTCTTACACCATGATTAAGATTTAATTAATTATGTATAGCTAATACATTCCCATCTTATTATGGATTTTAATCAAATCAATGTATTTTAATTAATTTAAACCTCAATATTTTTAAAAAATATATTAAATTTACAAATATCATCTCCAGCTCCCTTTGATTTTTTCAACTCAACATCTACTGGTCTTTTAAGCAATGTTTCAAAAATTTTTTTTGTCCATCCTACAGAACAATAACAAAATGTTCCATTAGGTACTACAATTTTATTCCTAATAAGAGGACAACCACATTCAAGACATGTGGAACTGATTTTATTCCCATCTAATTTCCATTTACCACACCAAGGAACTTGATTATTAATTTTAGCTATAATTTGTTCTATTTCAGTTGTTTCTTCTGCGATTTTTTTAGCTATTTTAAAACTACCTGCTAAAGCACATGTCTCTCCACTTTTTCCCATTATTTTTTTTCTAGTTTCTAATGGGATTTCTTCTAATCCCTTTATAATTGAATTTATAACTCTACCTGCTCTCTCTAACAATGATTTTGGATTATCATAGTTCTTATAATAAATAAATTTATCACCTTAATTTGTTAATTTTAAAATTAATTTTCTTAGGTTTTTTCTTGATTAGGTTTTTTATAAAAAATTGTGGCTGGACAACAACTACATTTTATCATATTTGGACATTCGCTGCAATTCGCTCCACAAGGACTGATTTCAGTCAAATTTTCTGGAATTCGGAGTTTTAACTTTTTAGGGTAATACACATTCTCCAAAAAAATAACTTTAGCGTTTTTAAACCCAAATGTTTCACTAGGATTTTTTTCAATATATTCTATCCACCATTTTTGCCTTTTTGGAAGAAAAAATATTGCATAAAGCTGGTTATCTACAGTTGTCATGAGGTTGATATATGGGCAGTTTTTATAGCAAGCTGCTATTTCTATCACTTGTTTTTCAGTCTCTGTTTCTCCAAATAGTAATGCAGATATTAAATTTTCTTCTATAACGCCCCACCATATTATTCGATTTTGATTTTTACTAACTAGTTTTATTCTTCTTATTTTATTAAGTAATCTAAAATCTATTAAAGTAAAGATTTTAAATAAAGGAGAGAAATTTGTTGTATAAAAATTCCTTGAGGTTATAAAGGTGAGTGAATAGAGTACTCTCAAATCTGATGAATCATTAAGAAAATACTCTTTATGCGAGATATTGGTACATTATTATGGATTCTTAAGTGCTCAAAATGCTTAAGAAATTCTTTTATCGCTAATTGAACAAAAAGATAACGGTTTTATTCTAAGCTAGATACCCTCTTCTAATAAGATTGAAAATAAGAAAAATTTTAATTATAGAAGGGGTTTGAAAAAAAGTGGTATTGCTATTAAGTCAAGATGATATTAGATCCCTTATATCCATGAAAGATGCAATTTTTTGTGTTGAAGAAGCATATAAATCATTATCAACAGGAGAAGGTTATAATCCTCAGCGAATTTCAATAGAAAAGGATGTCACAGGACAAACTTTAATAATGCCTGGAATAATAGAGGGATCCATCCAATCAATTGCTACAAAAGTAGTATCAGTATATCGCAAGAATCCACAGAAATTTAATATTCCAGCTGTCTTAGCAAAAATTATTTTACAAGATATTAATACGGGAGAGGTCATCAGTATAATGGATGGTACTTATTTAACTACTCTTCGAACAGGTGCTGCAACTGGTGTCTCGGTTAAATATTTAGCAAGAAAAGATAGTGAATTTCTTTCAATCTTTGGGGCAGGAGCTCAATCTCAAGCACAAATTGAGGCTGTTTATTGGGCATTAAATCAGAGTTTAAAACGCTGCACGGTTTATGATCTCAACCAGACTTCCATGCGGAATTTAAAAACTACCATTGAGCACAGGTTAGGAATTGAAGTAAAAATTTCAAATAATCCTCAGAAACTTATTGATAACGCCGATATAATAGTTTGTGCTACTTCATCTAAAGATCCACTCTTTCCCGGAGAGTCTGTAAAACCGGGAACACATATTTCTTCAATTGGTTCTCATTTACCAACTCATCGAGAATTAGATGAAATTCTTCTAAATATGGCAAATGTAATTGCTGCTGGATCCAAAAATGCTTGTTTGAATGAAGCAGGAGATTTTATCATTCCAATTAATCAAGGAAAACTTGACGCTGACAAAATAATTAATATTGGAGATATTATTATCGGCAAGATCCAAGGTAGAGATAGCGAAGAGGACATTACAGTGTTTAAATCTGTCGGTATTGCTTTACAGGATGTCGTAGTTGCCAATTTAACGTATCAACGAGCGATTCAAAACTTAACTGGTTTTGAATTTAAGTTTTAATAGGTGAGCATTATGAAAAAAAAGAGTATTTTAAATGATGTTATTGGCCCAATAATGAGAGGACCCTCGAGTTCTCACACTGCTGCGGCTTACCATATTGCAAAGTTAGTTAGAATGGTTGTTCAAGATGACTTTAAAAAGGTTGAAATAATTTTTAATGAGAATGGTTCTTGGGCTCAAGTTTATAGAATGCAAAATTCAGAATTTGCTTTTATAGCTGGCTTAATTGATTATTCCATCTTTAGTGAAGATTTCTTTGCATTAAAAGAAATAGCAAAAGGTAAGAATATTAGCATTGAATTTCAAATCCAAAAAATTGATGAAGCGGATCACCCTAATTTCGTTAAGTTTATTATAATATATAGAAATGACAAGAAATTAGTAATAACAGCGAAATCAATTGGAGGAGGTATGATCATTTTAGACAAAATAAATGATTGGTCAGTCCAGATAACTGGGGAAATGTATAATCTATTGATCGAATACGATGCGAAACAAGAATTAAGCATTTCAAAATTAATAAATCAACATTTGGATCAAAATAAAATTGGAAGTCGACAAGTTATAAGCAATCAAAGGTTTTTACATATTGCTCAAACAGATGTTTTTTCGAAAGACCTAATTATTTCTTTGAATAAATTAGATATTAGTACATGGCTTTTGAAGCCAATCTTTTTTGTGAAAAAAGGAGATCCAATTTTCGTTACTATTGACCAAATGATTAGTTTAACGGATATGAAGAAAATTACACTTGGAAATATTGCCCTAGAATATGAATCAAAGGTTTTAGGGCTAGATAAGGAAGAAATTCTTAAAGAAATGAAAAAGAGAATAAACATAATGTTTTCGACTATTGAAAATGGATTTGAAAAAAAACTATCAAAGATGAAGATATTAGAACATTCCGCGAGTACTTTATATAAGAATGAACAAAATGGGAAATTATTTAGTCAAAGTATAAACACTACCTGCGCTATTAGAGCTCTCTCCGCTATGGATGTCGTATCTTCTGGAGGTGTTATATGTGCCGCTCCTACTGGTGGATCAGCTGGAGTTTTGCCTGCCGTACTTTATACTTTATATAAAGATTACTCAATTGATATGACAAAGATTTGTTATTGTGCCTTAGCAGCAGGAGCTATTGGACTTTTCAATTCTTATAGAAGCACGTTTGCTGCAGAAATTGCAGGCTGTCAAGTAGAAATTGGAATGGCTGGAGCTATGGCCGCAGCTTCTATAATTGAAGCCGCTAATGGTTCACCTGTGAATGCAATTAATGCAGCGGCAATTTCATTACAAAATACAATGGGTTCTGTTTGTGATCTTGTTGCAGGTTTATGCGAAATCCCTTGTCATACGAGAAATGCTACTATTGCCTCAAATGCATTTGTATGTGCTGATTTAATCATGGGTGGTTACATTAATCCGATTCCATTAGATGAAACTATTGATGCTTCATTAGAGTCAGGAAAAATGCTTCCCGAAGAATTACGTTGCACTGCCTTAGGAGGAATAGCAAATACTAAAACAGCGAAGAAGCTATCAAAACTAGTTTAATTATTTCCAAGTAATTTCTAAATTCAATTTCTTTAATATTTCCTAACTATTTCTGGATGAAAAACTTATAGAGATTTGTTTAAGCCATAATTTAATGATAATGAAAAAGCCAAATTCCTTTATTTTATGGTCATCAGTACAAAAAATTAAGTTAATCTGCTATTAAAAAAGAATAAAATGTGATCTTTCCTATAGTCCTCGATATTCCTATATCAACTTAGCAATTTTCTCGCAGGTTCTTTTACAATCTAAAAATATTAACCCTAATCTAACATCTTTAGTAGTTGAGACCGTTAATACAGCATTCGGACCAGCTTGTAAAACAAGTAAGTAAATCTCAAAATCACTTGATACTGAATATTTAAAAGTCCAGATATTCTTTATTTTAATATAAAGGCAAGCATTTAAAGATATAATGAAAGAATTCAAGGTAAATGATTATCTCTCACTTCTGTTAATCAACGATGAGACAGTTATATATGTAAATAATGAGCGATTCCAACAATGCAAGTATCTTTTATTAGATATTCCTGTTGATAAAATTAGCTCTTTGGATGAGATTGAATCCGTTGACGAAGCTGCTGAAAAACTAGACGATTCGTTGGAACCAATCGAGGGAAGAGTAGATAAAATTCCACCTGAAGTAGAATTTTGGGGGCACTGCTCGAATTTACAAGTGTGGTATGAACATGACTATGATACACGACAGCTTCATAGGAATTTGAATTATTCGATTTTGATTTTTACTAACTATTTTTATTTTGCTTATTTTAATAAATAATCTAAAATCTATTTTTTCTTCTTTACACTGAATAATATCATTGAACCATAAATATTTGGTCTAAAATCTTCGAATCCTGATATCTCTAGCCAAATCTTTAATTCAGTAATTTCAAAAACTGTTGCCCCATGTTTTTCTTTTAAATGTTTATATACAAATTTATTTTTAAAAAACCTCCTTCTAATAAATGTCATAACCGCAAAAGGAGCTCCTTCTTTTAATACTCTAGATATCTCCTTCAATGCGCTTAAAGTATCAGGAAATAGATGTAAAGCTCCAGAACAACACGCAGCATCAAAGTATTTGTTTGGAAAAGGTAATTTTTCTACTTTTGCTCGGGCTAATTCTATATTTTTAATATTTTGTTCATGAGCAATTTTTTTTGCCTTATTTAACATTCCTTTTGATATATCTATACCATAAACTTGATCAATTTTTTCTGCGAGAGGTCTCATATAAAGCCCAGTTCCACAAGCAATATCAATACCAATACCTTTAGTAATTTCGATCATATTGATTAATTTTTTTATGGTATCCTTAACACGTGGAATTCTTATTCCTCCAAAAACATGATATACAATTGGATACCAAAAATTAGTCTCATATATTTTTGCTAGTTTATCTATTACTCTAACTGATTGTAATATTAAATTTTCTCTTTCCATTGGTATTTGCGTTAAAAAATCAGGAATTCCATTTTCAATAATGAATTTACTTCGACAAGAATGACAAAAATAATTTACATTCAAATATTCAAGATTAGATTTACAAAGAGGACAAATATATGGTCTATACATTTTCTTTTAATCATTTTATTGAATTGTTTTCTTCTTCAAAATTTACTTAAACAACTTTCACTATTTTATTTAGAGGTTTCCTAGGCATAGGTACTGGAATATCACCTTTGATATAACCAAAAGGCAAAACAGTTAAAAGATGATCATTTTCATCCAGACCTATTATTCTCTTTATTTCTTCCCTGTTCATATCACCTAACCAACAAGTTCCTATCCTTAGAGCCCATGCCATTAACATCATGTTCATTGAAACCAATGTAGAGTCAATTTTATACCATTTAGGATTTATTTTAATTTTACCAACAATCGCAATAGCGATTGGAGCATCCTTAATAAATTGACCAAAGTATGCAAATTTAGAGATTTTTTCTAAGATCTCTTTATTTTTAATGACAATAAACTCCCATGGTTGAAGATTTGAAGCACTTGGAGTCCATCTTCCTGCTTCTAAAATCATTTCAATTTCTTTTTCTGGTATTGCCTTGTTTTGAAATGATCTGATACTTCTTCTTTCCTTAATAAATTTTAGAAATTCTTCTGGATCAATCATCACATAAATTAATATTATATTTTCAAAATTTTCTTAATTTGACAAATTATAGGAATTTCGAAAAATATATAAATTTTACCTCTATTTATAAATATAATGAGATCAATTGAAGAAGTCAAGAAAGAATTTCTTCACATTTACGAAAGGATTGCAGAGAAACGAGGTTTACCCATTGTATTTGGAAGAATTATGGCTTCTTTCTTTCTTGAAGAACATGAATTAAGTCAAAAAGAACTTTCAGAATTAACGGGATATTCTATTTCTTCTGTGTCTCGAGCATTAGATCAAATGAATAATTTAGGTCTCATTAGCAAATTTAAAAATCCTTCTCGAGAATATTTCTTATATAAAATGAATCTTAATTATATTAATCTAGCTTTAGGTGGACTACAAACTTGGATTAGACAAGCTGAGATGAGTAAAAATGAAATCAATCAATTAAAGAATAAAATCGAAAATGAAAATTTTATGGATAAAGATAAGGATGAAGTAAATCGCCTTATTGAACTATTTAAGGGGATAACACGTGATATTGATGTAATTATAGGTATTTTTAAAACAACAATTAACTCCATAAAAAAATCTTGAGAATTTATAAAAAATAAAACAATAAATCTTTAATTTAAAATAGAATATGCGGAATATTGATTAGAGATTTTAGAAATTCAATAAAGTGAGAAGAACCAATTATTTAATTATATTAATTTCGCGATTTTTTCGCAAGTTCTTTTACAATCAAGAAAGATTAATCCTAATCTCACATCTTTCGTCGTAGAAACAGTTAACACGGCATTGGGGCCAGCTTGGAGCACTAGAAGATAACCGTCGCTACCTTTTACATACAGCTGGTCAAACTCACCTTTCTCCATCTCAATCACTGATCTCTCAGCTAAGGATAATAGAGCGGCAGTCATCGCAGCTATTCGTGTCTCATCGACGCCTTGTGGTAATGCGGATGCAATTGGTAAACCTTCAGCAGATACAATTGCGGCGGCTTTCACTTCTGGGATAGCTGCCAACAATTTTTTCAAAATATCATCAAGATTTTCAGGGGTAGGCTCCATAGAGGTCATTTTTTAAGTAATTTATAATTAGGATATTTTTTGAGGATGTGATTCGTAAAATAATCTTACTATAATAGATATAATTTACTTATTTTAATTTTATTTATTTTTTTTTATTTCTTATAATCTAATAAATTATATTATTAGTTCTTTATTAATTAATTTTGAAAATTTTTGTAAAATGTTCCCTTAAACACTGATAGATTCTTTAAAACTATAGATATTTATTTAATAGTCAAACCTACAATATAAAACTTTTAGTTGTTTTTATCATCGCGTTAATATTTTTCGGTTTACATTTTGAGTTTATTTGTTGTGTTGGTGAAACAACTAAAGAGCAATTATTCTTTTTTGCCATTATAATCAGATTCTTAACATAGTTTTTTACTTCTAGAGGGGTACCAAATGAAAGAAGGGATATATCTAAATTACCGATAAAGCATATTTGATTTTGATATTTCTTGAAAAGACTAAAAATATCTACTCCAGCATTAGATTCTAAACTTTGTATAGCATCAAAACCTAAATCTATGAATACTTCAACCATATTAGAGATATATCCATCGGAATGGATAATTACTTTATGTTTTTTTTTATGAATACTATTAATAATTTTTTTATATTGATTAAAAAAGAGGCGGCACCAGACCTCCTTTGGAATAAAAACTCGATTTTTATATCCAATATCATCAGCTATGAGAAATGTACTTGCTTTAAAGTTTTGGAGAACTTTGATTAACTTTTTCACATAATTAGAGAAAAATAAAACTATACTTTCTATAAATTTTATATTTTTTTTTAAGCATTTCGCAAAATAAATAAATCCCATAGACTGCCAAGTTTTTTCAAACAACCCAGGCAAAGAGATTACACATTCCAATTTACCATTTGCCTTATCTAAAAAATCTTTTAATAAATTCAACTTTTTTTCAGAAGGAAGATTTAGATGTTTCCAATTTTGAATAATAGTCATATCTTTAAAAACGCCTTCCCACATATACCATTCTCCCTTATAAACACGGCCCCATCCATCTACTTTTCTTTGGTCATCTAAAATATAACCTCCTTTTCCTCGCCGAAAATCCCATAAAGAAATGGCATCAAAGCCCATTTGTTCAATAATAGAATAATTTTTTTCGTTTAGTACAAGATTCTTATCATTGACTCTAAGATTAAGATATTTAATATAATTTTCAATGAACTCTAATTCCGGATATCCTGTACAATATATAGGAACTTGAGCTAATGGTTCTTTTGATATTGCTTTAAGAAAATTACTTTTTTGGGAGTGCATAATTAAAACGAAAATAATTATTAGATTATTAATTATCTAAATAATTAATATAATTCTGTAACAGATAAATTATGGATTATTGGACGGCTGTTGACAATATTTACAATGTTACATTGTCTCTTTCTTTTTTTATCTTAATGATTTTAATGTTTCATATTGGTCGAAAGGGAATTAAAGCAAACAATAAATACGGGGGAATTTCAACTACAATCTGTGGTATTTGTTTCCTTATTTTTGGACTTTACAATTTATTCGTTAGATTTTATCATTATCCCTATAATGGGTTTATGGTGTGGTGGATTGGTATAAATCTACTGATTGTTGCGATCTTTTTCAAGCTTGTTAAAAGAATAGTGAAAAAAATTGAATTTGAAAATGATAATCTGGAATTGGAGAGGGATAAGAAGTCCATCTTAAGAAGATACGTAGAAAGATTAACTAAAGAAAATCCTTATCGTGAAGAAATCCCATTTAAGATGGAGATTATTAGAAAATCTTTTCATTTGATGGGGTTGCTATTAGTAGTAGGATATTTTGGTTTATTTATTGTGCCGCCACTTATACAACTAATAAGCGATGGCGTAGTTATGCTTATTAATGATATAGAACCGGCTTATGAATTTATATGGGGGGATATATCTTTATTTCCATATACTATAGGAGATCCTCGAGGTCTTAAACACCTTACGATGATGGCATTAATAGGAGCCTTAATGTTTGCGATAATATCTGATTTAATCAGAATACTTAAGGCTCCAGAGTATTCACTTTTCAATTTTTTAACACACTCAATGTTAAGAAACAAAGAGATAAATGCTACAGGGCCACAAATTTACATAATTACTGGTTTCATTTTTTCTTATATGCTTTATATGGCAGGATTAATCCATATTTTAGCATTTTTTGCGGGAGTCCTTATAGCATGCCTAGCCGATGCAACGGCTGCATTAATTGGTCGAAGATATGGAAAACACAAAATCAAGGTAAGAAGTAGGGATTATAAATCGTTAGAAGGCTTCCTTGCTGGAACAATTGTTGCATATTTTATTGGTTTAATAGTTGTAGGGCCAATTTATGCAATAATTGGAGCATTAATTTTCTTTCTGACAGATTATTTACCAATATATACGGCTGATAACATTTTAAACCCAATTTTTATCCCTATAGCTATACAGCTTTTTATATTTTTATTAGGATTACCAGTAGGATGGTTTTAACTTTTAAAATGCGAGAATTAATTGATGAACTGAAAAATATTAAATTGGCGATTTTTGATTTAGATGGAGTAATCTATCGTGGAGATACATTAATCACTAATTCAGATGAAATAATAAAAGAACTAAAAGAAAGTTCAATAAAAGTAGTATATAATTCTAACAATTCTACAGCAACAAGGCAGAAATATGTTGAAAGATTAAAAAAATTTGGTATAGAGTGTGAAATAGCTGATTTTTATACTAGTGCTTCGATCACAGCAGCAGAAATTACAAAAATAAAGAAAAATGCTAATATTTATGTGATCGGAGAAAGAGGGTTAAGAGAGGAGTTGCAATCCTTGGGGCATAAAATAATTACTCATCCCATAAATTTTGAAGAAATAGATTTTGTTATCGTTGGTCTTGACAGAGATTTTAAATATCAGAACCTTGCACTTGCCCAAAAATGCATTTTAGAGGGTAATGCCCAATTTTATGCGACAAATTCGGATTCAACTTTGCCAGTTGCTCGAGGCCTTATGCCTGGAGCAGGTGTGATGGTTAATGCTTTGATAACTTGCACAGGAAAAGAACCTGTTAGAATTTATGGGAAACCTGAACCTTTTGGCATTAAAATGATATTAAGCGATTACCAAATTTCTGCTGAGAAGACATGCATTTTTGGTGATCGTTTAAATACAGATATATTAGCAGGTAATCGAGCTGAAATTATAACAGTTGCAGTATTAACTGGAGTTACAACAAAAGAGATGATTGAGGATTTAAAAAAGCAAAAGAGTTATTCAAATAATCTTGATAAAAATATGATTCCTAATGTAGTTATTAATATCTTAGATGATATTTATAAAAAATAGCTCAGATTTCTTATCTTTATAAAACTAAATGATGCTAGATTTTTTTAACATTAATTTTGCATCTCTCAATTCCCTCGATGATTCTATATAAAACAGAACTACTTTTGAAGTACTGGTTAAAAATTTAATAGTTATTATTGCTTGGTAAAGGTTATTTTTAATAATAAATTTGATTTTTAAGTAATTTTGATTTTAGATACTTAATAAACATTAAAAAAAAATAGTTTTTATAAAATATAAGAAGCAAAACTATAAAAGAAAAATTAACGTAGTCGATTTAAAGGATGTCTACAAAAATTAGTATTATAAATGCAAACGATTATGAATCCATTCCCAAAGCAGTAGTTGGAGCAATTAAATTGGTAGAAAACAGCCTACCATTTAGCTTTTCTAATTCAAACCAAATCCTTTTAAAACCAAATTTACTTAGAGCTAAGAAAGAAGCGTGTACTCAACCCAGTTTTGTTGAAGGTGTTATTCTTTATCTTAAAGAGAAGGGAATCTCTATGGATAATGTCTCTATCGGAGATTCTCCTGGCCAACAGGGAAAAAATGCTTCTGATGTAGTAAAAAAAATTGGATTATTAGAGATTTGTAAAGAAAACGATGTAAAAATTATTGATTTTGAAAGTGAGATACCTGATGTAGAAATAATTGAAGATGCTCTACAAATGAAAAAATTTCATGTTGCTAAAGCCATTAAAAATTGTGATATTTTGATAAATTTACCCCGACTTAAAAGCCATGCAGAGGCTATGATTACGGGAGCAATGAAAAACTATTGGGGCATAATTCCAGGGGGATTAAAAGCTAAGTATCATTTATTGGGTAAAACTGCTGATAGATTTGGAGAGGTCCTTGCAGATAATTTTTCATGGATTTTAAAGCATAAATCAAAAAGATTAACTGTGTATGACTTACAAGAGATTATGGAAGGCTCTATGGGTCCGGCTGCAGGAAAAATGGTTAAATGGGATTTAATTTTAGTGGGGACAGATGAGCTGGCACTTGATGTCGTGGCTCTTGAAATTGGAAAATTGAAGGCAAAAAATGTTCCTCATGTGAATAATGCAATAGAACGAAACCTAGGTGTTAGTGATTTAGATAATATAGAGATTGTTGGAATGTCTTTAGAAGAAGCAAAAAAAATGACCCCTAAATTTAACGTTCCTGGGAGTACTATGACAAGTTTTATTAGTTATATAACAGGACATTTAGCCTATAAAGTAATGAAAAAGATGCCCAATTTAGTTAAAATAAAATGTGCTAAATGTGGTCAATGTGCTGAGATTTGTCCTACTGAAGCAATAAGATGTGAGGAAGGTAATTATCCGATATTTTCAAGAAAAAACTGTATTTCTTGTTTATGCTGTATGGAATTATGTCCTGAAAATGCCATCAAAGCAAGTAGTAGAGGAATTATTGGATTATTTGATTAACTCATACTTTTTCTTTTATAATTTTTGAATAAAATTTTAGGAAATAATAGTTAGACAATCTGTTATTGATTATAGAATCATATTGAATAAATTCATTAGCAGAATGGGCATATCCTCCAATACCTAAACCTCCTGTAATGAAATCTAGTCCCATTACTTTATGAATTTTACTTAAAGGGTTTGCGGCTGCGCTTAAGGGCCATAATTCCGTTGAAAAACCTAAAATTTCAGCACTTTTTATAAGGCTCTTTACAAGTGTGGAATCTTTATTGACTCTTGAACTTTCATAATCTATGTTTATGGTCATTTCAATTTGATTTTTGGTCTTTTTAGAGAAATTATCGATTTTTTCCTTGATTTCTTTTAAAATTACATCAGTTGAAACATTATGAGCAAATCTAATATCAATATTACACACAGCTTGATTAGGAACATAATTTTTTATTCCTTCCTCCAGAAATCCTGACTTTAGAGTGGAAATATTAAAAGTAGGGTTATAGAGATAATTAATAAATACTTTTTGAGGTTCGTCTTCTATTGTTTGTTCTATTCCTGCCTTTTTCTTAATTATATCAATATCAAATTCTTTCATAAGAGTCTCTATGAGAGATTGCTCTTCTGCTGTCATTACATATGAGCTCCTTAAACTATTAATATGGAATTCATTATTAGAATAAATCGTATTAAGTAAGGAAACTAAATCAGATGCGGGATTATGTATCATCCCACTAAACGCTGAATGGGGCTCTTTATTTTTTGATGATATTTTAATCGTTAATGATAAAATTCCTTTGTATCCTAATTTTAAAACAGATTTTTGGCTGAGATCTTGTTTGGCTGAGGGATAATATGCATCTATACAATTTTTGAATAATTCTCTTTGATTTTTATTTTCAAGGAATTTTAATAGTGAAGGTGAACCTTTTTCTTCATCACCATCAAAAAGAAGTAATAATGAGATGGGAAGGTTATCTTGCATTTTCAAGATTTTAACAACATTCAAAAAACATAATAGGGGTGTTTTTGAATTATAAGCTCCCCTTGCTATAATGCAATCCCCCAAAGTATCAATTGGTGGAGGAAGAATTTTGATTTCTGCTCCAAAGGGGTTACTTATCCATTCTTTTTCTTTACTAATAGGTTGAGTATCATACATCATATATATTAATAAAGGTTCCTTGATTTCACCCTCTATTCTAGCAATAATTAGGGGATTAATTTCACCTTTATATTCATTAAGTTTTTCAGAAAATTCAGAGATATAAGAGATTAAATAGTTTTTAGCTAATATAATCCCTTCATAATTAAGAGTATTACTTGGAATCCTTAAAAATGGACGTAATTCATTCTCAATGAAATCTTTGTTAGTATTTCTTATTAAATCAATTATTTCTGCATTAAAATTTGCTTTTTCCATATTCAATACAATAATTAAATAGTTTTAATTAATTGCCATATTTATTGAAACTGAAATATATAATTTAATGGATTATATGAATCATTCTAATTTACAAAAATTTAATGCTTTATATCAGATTCTTGATGATATAAAAAATCAGGGGAACTTGGAAGGCATCATTTTTGCTTATCGAGATGGGAAGCTTATAATTGAGAATTTAGGAGATAAATTCGATAGCAAAAAATTTATTTCTATGTGTGCATCTGTTTTAGAAAGTGCATTAGGTATTGGAGAAGCATTAGGTAATAGAGAAATCAACAAAATAGTTGCTGAAGTGGAAGAAAAGGCAATTATAATTTTCGAATGTGATGATAAAACATTTTTAACGATATTAATCAAAAAAGAATCTAATGTTAATTTAATTTTGAGTAAATTAAAGGAAATTATCCAAAAGATAGTTAAAATGTATTAAGATTTATTTAATTTCTTAGAAATACAACTCTCATTCTATAAATAGTTCATCCAGTCTGGATCAATCCGGTTTAGAGCATTTTCTATTTCTTTTCTAATTTCCCAATTATCATCTCCTAAACGTTCAGTTAGAGGCTTAATTGCATCTTTATTTCCAATTTCACCTAAAGCCTTAATGGCAGAAATTCTGATTTTATCATCATTTTCTTTCAATAATTGAATAAAAGGTTCAATAGAGTCCACATCTTTAAGCTTTCCTAATGCCATAGCTGCCCAACTTTTTATATAAACATCATCATCATTTAAGCAAGAAATTAGAGAGTTTAATGATTCCTTACTTCCAGTTCTTAAAAATATTTTGACAACAGCTCTTCTAGTCTTCCAATTTGGACTTTTTACTGATTTTTTTGCTAAATTTATGACTTTTTCATGCTGAAATTTTATTATTGCATCCACAGCTGCTTTTCTTACACTTCCATTCTCATCTTCAATTAAATTGAAAATGCTATCAATGGTTTTTGGATCTCTGATTTCACCTAAAATTTTGACACAAAACATTCGTATCTGCCAAGATTTATCTGATAATGCGTTTAAAATCTTGTCATTTATTCTATTATCTAATATTTTTAAAAGGGATCGATATGCAGCTCCTCTTAAACTAGCTACTTTACTAGTGAAAGTCTTTATCAAGAGATCAATGGCATTGACATCTTTTAACATCCCTAGTAATTTTATTGCTTCTTTCCTTGCATTAATATTTCTTCCCCCGGCTATCTCATAAAGAATTTCAGATGATTTATATTTCCCAAGAATTTTATTAAGAGCATTTTTAGCAAGATTTCTTATTTTTACATCAGTATCTTTTAGCAACTCTAATAAGGGTGTGATCGCTCTCTTACTTCCAACATTACCTAAAACTCGAATAGCTTCTTTCCTTATTTCAATATCTGGATCTTCTAATACTTTTAAAATATGTTTAATATTTTTTAATTCAATTATATTTTCTAATGCTCTAACAGAATTCTTCCGTATGATAGGATTGTCATCCTTTAAAAAATTAATTAAACTGTTTTCGCTTTCTTTATTTCCAATCTTCCCAAAAATAACTGGGATCTCCCTTTTGATGTTAGGATCTTCTGTGTTGATATATTCATTAATAATATGCAAATCTCCTTTCTTTCCAATTCTTACAATAGTATTGATTAATGGATTATAAATTTCAGCATTTCTAAAATGTAGCATATCAATTAAGGGTACTAATGCTTCACTCGCATTAGTTTTTCCTAGGAGGATTATAGCCTCTTTTTTAGCTTCAACATTAGCATCACTTAAAGCTTCAATTAAGAAAGGTATCGAATCATTTAAATCAAGTTCTCCAACCGTTTCAATAAGATTTTTCCTTACTGTTCCGTCACTACAGTTTTTATATTGCTCTTTTAAGAATTTAATTCCCCCTTTTTTATAAGATGTAGCTAATAAATTAATTAATTGAAGTCTCAATTGTGGATGTTGATCATTTAAAAAGACATTTTTTATATCTTGAAACCGTTTATTTTCAATGTCATCAAATTGAATCAATAATTCAGCCGCTTTTATTTTATTTTCTACATTTTTAGAGGTTGATAACATTATCAGAAGCATTTCAACCGCTTCATTTCGATCCATTGTTTTTATCTTTTCAGTTAATTGCTCACCATTAAAACTCAATATTAAAACCTTAAATTATTTGTATAGTAGAGAAAATAAAAAAATCTCTGAAATATTAAAAAACAATCGATTTATTTATTTTTATTCTTTTAAGAAAAATGATTAGTAGTATTAGTCCAAATTTTTTATAAAATTTAATGAAATTAAAATGTTAAAATATAACATCAGAGAGCCTAGATTTAAAGAAATTTCTGAATGCATTAATGTCCTTTACACTGCTTTTGGGAGAGTGCCTTCTATAACTATTAAAGAAGAAGTGAAAGTATGGAAAACATTGATTAGAAATGAGATAGGAAAATTTCTCATTTCTGAAATAAAAGGAAAAATCATTGGTATTGGAGGAATATTTTTATTTAAAGAAGTTTGTAGCTTCGGATATATGGGGGTTTTACCTGAATATAGAGGAAAGGGTGTAGGGACAGAAATTTTCAATAAACTCTTTGAAATTGGAAAAGATTCAAAATATCAAACTATGATACTTTATGCTTCAAAATTAGGAGAACCAATTTATAAAAAATTTGGCTTTCAGGGAAGATTTTTTGGTACAATGTATGATTTACCAACAAGTTTACCTAAATTAAAAGTTGAAACCAAAGAGATTAAGGTTTTGAACATGCTGCCAGATTGGTTGTTAGATCTTGATAAGAAGGCTATGGGATTTGATCGATCCAAGTATTTACAAATGAGAATTAATCTTGGCGCTAAGATTATAATTATCGAGAATGAGGGATATGGACTAATCTCAAATATGCGACTTGGCCCGTTGATAGCAACTAATTTTAATACTGCTATACAGATTATTATAAAGAGTATAGCATTAGGTGCTAATCATTTAATTATTGCAGAACATCAAGAAATACCAAAAAAGATATTTGAATCAATTAAACTAACTAGACACCAGAATCAAGGGAGCTTAAAGATGATATATGGAAAATTCATTTCAGAAAGATTAGATTTGCTATATGCCATCGGTACTTATGCAAAAGGGTAATCCTTTAAGAGTGGATATATTTTTAATCAATAATGAAATACTTCTGATAGGAGTTCCAGATACAATTAGTTTTAAGATTCTACTCATAAAAATATAAAACATTATTAATTGAGCTAGCTGTTTAATAATTATTAATAGAACATAATATTTAATATTCAAAATTGAAATTCAATAAAAAATCTATTATAATTATTATTTAACGCAATTTGAGGAAAGTGAAGAAGGTAAAGCAATCTCAACAATTAGAGAATATTGATAAGTTAATTTTAAAGTGTTTAACTTTATTAAAAGCGAGGGAGTTTGATCAAGCTCTTTCAATAGTTAACAACATTTTAAACGAAAAATCAACCCAAATGAACTTAATCCAAAAGTTTGGTGCACGAATAACAAGATTAGTAGCGCTAATGGCCTTAAAAAAGTTTAAGGCAGCTAATGAAGAAATTAAGCTTTCTGAACAAATTATAAACCAAATGGACAATGATAATAAAGAGAATTCTCTTGTAAAGGACGGAATAGGCAGATTATTTTCTATAAAAGGTGCCATTCAATCTGCTCAAGGGGAGCTTGAAGATGCTATAGTTAATTATCATCATAGTTTAGAAATTTATGAAACTTTGAATAAAAAGAAATCTATATTCTACCAGCTTGATGCAATTGGTTGGATCAAGCGAGCTCAAGGTAAATTGGATGAGGCGTTGAAGTATTTCCATAAAATGTTAAGTCTTGCTGAAGAAATTCATGAAGAACGTTACATTGCACAAGCAAAATTTGCAATAGCATTTGCCAATTTCTATAAAGGAGACTTAGATCAAGCTACAGAACAAGCACAAGAGTGTTTAGTACTTTATGAAAAGTTGAAACATTTTAGAGGGCTTGCAGCTGTGTATTCTATTTTTGGATCAATTTATCGTGGAAGAGGTGAATTTGATAAAAGTTTAGAATATTATCGGAAGGTATTGACAATTTTCAATGAAAATTTAGGTATTCAACAGGGCGTAACACATAGTTATTGCTATGCTCTTAGAAATATTGGATGGATATACTATTATAGAAATAAAATAAAAAAATCAATTGAATACCTTAGAGAAGCTGTAAAAGCACATAAATCGTTATGTGAATCGAATAATTCCATATTTGATTACGATCTTATTATATTTAATTTATTCTTAACTCTTTTTGCAATTGAAATTGATGATTTTAGGCAAATTGAAGATTCAATGGAGGAGCTTTCAAAATTTGCACTTAAATGGCCTTGGGCTGATTTTTTTTTGAAATTGGGTAAAGCTATTATATTGAAAAATAAACAACGAGCGAAATATCGATTTCAAGCACAACAAATTTTAGAAGAAATAAAGGATCAAAAATTTGATTTTCAGTTAGAATTCGAGATCCAGGTAAATCTGTGTGATTCATTATTAGAGGAGTTAAAATATTCAGGAGAAGAGGAGATACTTATGGAGATTCAAGATTTACTTAATAGAATCTCTGATGTTGCTAATAAGCAACGTTCTATTACTACTTTAGTAACATTATATTCTCTCCAATCAAAATTAGCTTTAATTGAGGGAAATGCTGAGCTTTCAAGAAAATTATTAACTAAAGCTCTTAAAATTGCGGAAAATAAAGGATTAGAGTTGTTATCAAAAAAATTAACAGCCCAGCAAAATCAACTTTTCAATCAATTAGAGGAATGGAGAGCGTTATTTATTCGTAATTCCAAATTACAAGAAAGAATTGAGTTTTTAAATTTAAAGAGGTATGTAACAAAAGCAATAAATGAGGTTCTAGAGAAGAAATTTACACCTCAAACGGTAGAAGAAAAAGTTACAGTTCATAAAGAGAAAAAAAGTTGTTTAGTTTGTAAAGGTGAAGTTGAACGATTTAATATCTACATATGCCCAAAGTGTAATTCCATCTATTGCAATAATTGTGCCCAAACGTTAACTACCTTAGAAAACGCGTGCTGGGTATGCAACGCTCCTATAGATTCCTTAAAACCAATAATACCTATCCAAGATCATAGAAAAGAATCTAAGGTTAAAACCTTGGAAAAACCAAAAAACCCATTAAAAGAAGACAAAAATTTTTCCAGTAACTAATTATTTTATAAGAAATTAAAAAAAAAATTAACCTACTTCAATATCCATCTTTTTCCGTTCTTCAAGAAGTTGATCCACAATTTCAGGATTAGCTAATGTAGTAATGTTACCGAG
>CP070805.1:1458885-1480872 GCA_020343655.1 Promethearchaeota archaeon
GGTATAAAAGAAAATGGAACATTCAGTGTAAATACACCTTCAGAAGGAATGATTGAAGTTACGGATTACTGTGGATTACATTCAGGGAAGGAAGTAGATAAATCAGAAGTTTTTGAGATTTTTTACGGGGAATTAAAAACGGCACCAATGATAACACATGCTCCGTTAAATCTTGAGTGCAAGGTTCTAAAAACAATTGCTACCAAAGATTTTACTGGTGCAGAAAAAAGTCATGAAATTTTCATTGGACGGATTATGCAAGCTTATGCTGATGAATATTACTTAATAGATGACGAAACTGATGATTATTACTTAAAACCTGATCTAAGAAAATTAAACCCCTTATTATACTCAACTAGTAAATATTGGAAATTATCTGAAAGTATTGGTGAAGCTTTTAGTATAGGACATAACTACAAAAAAGAATAGCACTATTAAAACAGTTTTTGTTTTCTTACCATTTTTATAGTAATATTTTTAAAAGTTATGACTAAAGCCATTCAATGTTCAATGCTTGAGCGGAGACCGTTAATTCAGCAGCAGCTCTAGTATATTTCAATATTTTTGCCATATCTCCATCGAGTTTCGCTTTTCCCGATAGCATTACTCGAATAGAGTCTACTTCACCCATTGTGATTTTTTTCCAAGTTTCATAATCTGTAGTATAGATATATTCAACTTCGTATCTTTCTCCACTTGGTTTCTCACCAGGTTTTAAGAGCCTAACTTTGTCTTCAGGCTCCAATTTTTTAGCTCCGGTACATTTACCGTGATGTAAACCAATCCACATTCTCTGTTCATGGTCTAAAGCTCCACTGGGCGTAGCTACCCATACAAAATCGCCTTCCCAGTCCGCAGCAGCGTCTTTATAATTTTCGTTTTTATTGAGTGCCTCACAATAGGCATCTGCAAACTCTTGAGTCCCATATTTTACCATTTTTGTATTTCTCCCTTCTTTTCTTTAAATTTAACGTTAACGTCCTATAAATATAATTTTATTTCAAATTTCTTAAAAATTTTTTTACAAATCAAATGACTGCAAATTCTTAAAGAAAAATTTTTCCAAAAAATAAAAAAAAGGGAATATGTAAGATGCAAAATAATGCAAAGAAGAAGCTCAAGAACTTATTTTCATATATTTTATATCTTCCAAAATTCCTTATATTTAAACCATTTACTTCTTTTTTAAATTAATAAACTCTCTTATTAATAAAAAGATTTTCGGCTATTCCTACTAGTTCGAGGTCCTTTTTCAATTATTGTAACGTTACTAGCTTGCGGACCTTTTTGACCCTTGGTGATTTCATATTCCACTATATCTCCTTCATATACTATCTTGAATTCATCAGCTTCACCTTCTATGGCAGAATAATGTACAAATATATCAGGAGATCCATCATCTGGAGTAATAAACCCATAGCCCTTTTTTTTGTTAAACCATTTTACTGTTCCTTTTCCCATTGAAAAAACCTATAGAAATTTGGGATTATGAATTGTAAGCATCTTTTTCTAATAAGGTTAACCTAAAAATTATTTTTAAACAGTTGTTCAAACTAGAAGCAAATTAAAAAAGTTATCCAAATATTACTCAATATTAAACATTAAACAATTTTGATATGTCTCAAAAAATCAATTTTTATTCCATAAGAATTGCTGAATCTAATTAAAAAATTTGAGATGACTGAAATGGCAAAAAATAATCAAATTGAAAATCAAGAAGAATTACCTCGACCTGGTTCTGCACTTTATAACCTTAACCATCCTGATGAGAAAATCAAGAAAAAAACATTAAAGAGGTATAAAAAACTCAATAAATACCTAATAATTCCTCTTTATCGGATAAGACTTTTACCGTTATTAGGCTTTGGTAGGATATTCCTTATACTGATAACAAAAGGGAGAATAACGGGAAAAAAAAGAAGGACTCCATTAGAATATCATCGGATTGATGGAGTTATAACAGTTTTTTCTGGAAGGGGTGAAGATGCCGGGTGGCTAAAAAACATACGTGCCAATCCTGATGATCTTTGGGTACGGCACGGCTTTCATTCTTTCAAACCACGTGTAGAAATCATGACAGATGAAAATGATAAGCTTAAAATTTTTAAATGGTATGTAAATAAACACAGTAGATCCTCAAAATTACTTTTTGGCTGGAAACCAAAAATAGATGACCCAGAGACCACAGATTTCTCAAAAATGTTAAATATAGTTACATTAGTTAGGTTTTTATAATCCAATATTTTTTATATTTTTTAATCATGCTAATTAGTGGATTTCATGAAAAGATCGACAAATTTTAGTTTTCGAAGTTTAAGGGATTATATAAATCTGTTCTTCTTTATTATAAATATTTCATCAATATTTACCATCATTCTTGGATTGATAGATTTTATTTTATATCAAAATTTACTAAATTTTATTATTTTTATTTGCATCGCAATTTTACTAATCTTAAGCATTCCATTCTTTCTTTATATGAAGATCAGGAAGAAAGAACAAGATGTATTATCCTTCAAAAAAGCAAGAAAGATATGCCTTAAGCTTGCTCCTGTAATTATTGAAATTTTTATAATTATTACTATCTTTTCAAAACAATATGGACTTACAATTTGTATATCAATAATACTCATTGGATATCTTTTAGACTATATATTTTCACCAAAAATAAATAAAAAATACCGAAGTGGTTCACGTTTTTTAATAGCTTTAATTATAATCGCCATTACTATCCCTTTTGGTTTTTTCGCACGTGGAACTTTTGACCCCCGGAGTAAATCTCAAGTCTGGATTATGCATAAGATAGATAATCCCGGTTTATTACTTCCAAATGGGCTCGATGTTGCAGACGTAAATGGCGATGGGTTCCTCGATTACTTAACTAATTATGAATGGGATGGGAAAATTCGAATCGCATTCCATCCAGGATTATTAGATGTTAAAAAATCTTGGCCGGCTATAACAATTGGAAGCATTAATAATGCTGAAAATGCAGCTTTTGGTGATTTTGATGGGGATGGAAATTATGATGTTGTTGTGGCTCATGGATCCGAGCTTTTTTCTCATTCGGGGGTGTTTCTCATATGGGGACCGACTCCTAGTAATGTTATGGATGCATCTGCTTGGTTAGAAGGTGGTGATATACAAGGAACACAAGATGCAGGACAGTTTCACTACGTAAAAAGCTATGATATAAATGGTGATAATGCTACTGATATTGTGGTTGGAGGGAGAGGAACCAACCCTCGTGCGGGATTAAAATGGATTGAAGCCCCTATATCAGGAAATCCTCGTAATCTCTCGCTATGGCAAATCCATAATATCGATCCTAATTTAGAAAGCGGTCATGGTTTTGTATTCGGTGATATTGACAAAGATGGTGATGAAGATATCGCTCTTTGTAATTCTGATTGGGATACTGCTGATGTAGATGAGAAAATCATCTGGTACGAGAACCCAGGTCCCGGAAATCTTACTAAGATGGGTTCTTGGCCTAAGCGGATTGTTTACCAGGGTTCCGAATTTTATAGTAAGGAACAAGTTACCCTCTATGATTTTACTGGTGATAATTATCCAGAAATTATTATGCAAACAAAAAATGAAGTATATATTTTTAAAAATCCCCAAAACTTAAGTTCTTGGGAGCTTGTTAAAATATTAAAACCTCCAGAAACACAATGGCGTGCTCGTACTATTAAAATTGGTGATATTAATGACGATAAAAAGCCAGATATCCTTGGTATGCTAATCCATTATGACGGTTTACTTCCAATTAGTAAAGCAGCAGTTTTTTGGATGGAGTTTTCGGGAGTTGACGCACTATCAGCAAATTGGCAAACTCATGTAATTAAATGGGGCGATGGATTCATTGGAATAGGAATGTATAATGGTGAAAAATGGGACCAATGTATGTTTATAGATATTGATCGAGATGGCGATATTGATATTGTTGCAAACTGTGAAGAATTCCACACATTAGGATTTGTGTTCATCTCGGTTGTTTGGTTTGAAAATCCTACAATATAAATTATAATAAATATAAATCATTTAAATATCTCAATCTGAATAAAATCCCTCATAATATTCGAAATAATGTGTGTTTGGTTTGTTGTTTCAATAATAGGCATGTGTACTATGGTACCACTTCATTTTTTATCAGTGGAACACTTAAAACTTCAAAAAAGATATGGAATGGAAAAAGGTACCAAAATTGGTGATATCTTAGGTCTCATCTCAGGTTGGGGCTTCTTTTCATTTTGGTTTGGAGTCTGGCTCTCACCTCAGCCTCGTTTCATTATACCAATTTTAGAAAATCTTGCGTTATTTATTCCAATTATAAATTTATCAATTCTATTGGTACATCTCCTTATTTCTCTTCCTTTTATTATAATTGGTGCTTGGTTTGGGATCGGAAGTGTAAAAGAGACAACTTTAAAGGTGGCAGAAACGCACAGAGCAGAAAAAATTGTATCAACAGGACTCTATTCAGTAATACGACATCCACAATACTTTGGGGGCATATTAGCTCATATTGGAATTTCTATTATATTATCTTCATTACTTTCGTTAATAACTACTCCGATGGTAATTTTACTAAATTATCTTATCTCGTGGAAAGAAGAAAAAGAATTAGTTAAAGAATTTGGTAAGGATTATGAGGACTATAAGAAAAAAGTCCCGATGTTTATACCAAAATTAAGAAAGTAATTATAAAATCCTCTGTATAGAGTTTTTTGATCTTTTAAAAAAGTATATGAGTAAAGTACTATTTAATTTTTTAATTTAATAAGAATAGTCTAAAACCGTGCAAAAACAAAATAAAACCCAAGAAAAAATTAGCCTTACTAAACAATCATCATTACCTTATAAAACATGGCCAGTTTTCCTGCTTGCTTTTATTAGATTATTCTATGTTTCTATTTTTGAAAGAGCTTTATCAAATTATCTATTATGGGATATAGGTATTAGAGAAAGTGTTTTAGGTTTTATTTCTTCAGCAGGAGCAATTACTTATATTTTTGCTCCAATGCTGGGGCAAGTAATTACAAAGAAATTTCTAGGAACTAGAAATGCTCTTATATTAACTTCAATATTGACACCTCTTTTAACTGGACTACAAATAATTTATCCTGTACCGTGGTTTTTAATTACATGTCGTATTTTACTTGGTTTAACATTAGGATTCTTTTGGCCGAACTGCCTTAACCTCCTAAGTAAATGGCAAAAAGTAAGTAGTATTGAAAAATCAAAAAAAAATTTTGCATTATTTAATCTTTCTTGGAACTCTGGATTCATCAGTGGACTTCTTGTTGGTTTTCTTTGGTCATTTACATTAGGTGATTTTTCTCCTATGTTAATATCATGGTTATTATCATTTCTATTAATTCCTGTAAGTTTCTTTATAAAAAAAGATAAAAAACCGGATTCTTCAAAAGAAATTATAATCTATCAATCAGAAGATCCTCTTTCTCACTTAGATATCAAAGAAGATTTGGTGATTAATGGAAATACGCCTATGATTGTATATCCTGTTCTTTTTTCATGGATCAGCATAATGTTTTTAACAATATCAAAATCAATTTTTATATTTGGATATCAATTTCTTGTAGATAGCCTCTTATCTGAAGAGTTTTCTTATTTGACTTATCTCGTACAATGTGGAATACAATTTATGCAACTTGTTGGTTTAACTTGGATAAATTCAATGAAAATCTATAGTAGAAAAATAGCTTCACTGATAAGTATTATAACAGTCTCTTTAATAGCACTAACTATTGTTCTTGTTGGAGATATTTGGTATATTTCGATAATAAGTGCTATTACCGGATTATTTTTAGGCTTAATTCACGGTGTTGGGATGAAAATAATGCTTGAATATGGTACGGCAGAAAATACTACGAAATATTCCACAATAAATGAAATTTTAATAGGAATAGGTTTTGGTTTAACTCCAGTAATTGCGGGATACACTGTTGAAGTATATTTGTATGGAATACATTGGTTTTTAACAATTCTTGGACCGATTATTTTGATATTTCTAGTGTTCCTTTCTCGAAATATCAACAGAAAAGAAATCCAATAGTCTTTTAATGACTTTTTAAAAAAAAAGAAAAAAAAAGAATTTATTCTATTTTAACATCTATAGTGTCTTTTAATGTGTCTATATAAGGGACTTCAATCTTTAGTAAGCCATTTTTATAAGTTGATTTCGCTTTTTCAGGGTCGACGGGACAACATAATTGGTAAATTGCACCGTAATTAATCGAATCACTTTCACCATAAACAATTAAATTGTCTGTATTCATTTTTAATTTTATTGTGTCTTTTTCAACCCCAGGTAATATAATTTCGATGATAGAGCCTGTACTTTCTTCATTATTATAAGTGCAGATCTCAGGAATCACTACTCTCTTTTTAGTTTCTTCTTCTACTTCTTTAATATCGCCTTTTTCTTCTACTTCAGCTAATTCAGTCATAAATTTCACCTTATTTTTTGTTTATTTTAATCAGATTAAAATAAAAATCTAGAGATATCTATATTTGCATAATAAAAAATCAAAAGATCCCCCTATATAAGTTAAAAAAATTAAGCAACTTTTATTGAATACTTTTAAAAAGAAAAATTAATTTGAAGTAAAGGAGCAGAACGGTTAAAAAATCAATTTCTTCTTTATTTAATTGGATTATTACCATCTTGATTTTTACATATACCATCTAAGTGATTTACTAATTTCATTTCCAAATCTGAATTAGTTGGATATCCTTTTTCTATATTTTCTGAAATATTATCTCTTAGAAATTGTTCAATGTCAGTTGAATAGCCTAATTTTTCAATTAGATTGTTAAATTCATACTCATTTTCTACTATGTTGGATAAAAACATATAAATCATAATACTTGTAGCTTCTTCTAAATCTCTAGCCCCAACTACGATTATAGTATTTTTATTAAATAAATTGCCATGGTAACTAAACAAATTTGTATTTCCCCACTTTTTTATCCGTTCTTTTAAGAAATCTAATACCCCAAGAATTTCTAAAGGAGATTTTTCTTCATTGAGCTTGAAAAATATTCCACATTCAGCTTTTTGTTCATAAATGGTTATTAAATTATTTATCTGTATTTTAAGTTTAATTTTAGCTGATGAACTATTATTTACTGGCATAGAACATGTTTAAAAATTAATTAATCCTATTATAATTTACTTTTGCTAAAAAAAATCTTAGGACTTAACGATTAGCATCATTAAATTAATATATAAACCTACTTTTATAATGAAATATAACATAGTCAGGTGATTAATGTGTTTTGTCACAATTGTGGTCAAAAACTTGATGATGCTGCCATTTATTGCGAAAAATGTGGTGTTAAAGTAAGAAAGGAAGATGCAACTAAATGGATTAGTGAATCAGAAGGATTAAATCGTTATCACGAATTAGAATATGAATTAGGAGATATAAATGATGATTTAGCTACTTTAACCTCAAAACATGCATATCTAACTCGCTTGCAACAATCTAGAGACCAAAAATCGAATCAATTACAACTTGTTCGAAATGTTATGTTAAAAGAAAAAAAGGATTATGATTCTCTACTAAAAGTAAGTTTCTCTTCAATAAAAGCACGGCTTAGTGGTGATTTAGATGAAAAGAAACGGAAAGAGGAGACTGAATATTTAGAAGCATTAGCTAATTTCGAATATGTAGAAAAAGAATATAACCAACTCAATACGGAGGTTAAAAAGGTTCAGAATGAAATAAATCGTATTCAAGGATTAAAATCAAAAATCCCAATGATCGAGAATGAGATGGAAAAAATCCTTGCCCAAATAACTGCTGGTAAAACAACAGAAAGACTTAAAGAATTGGAACAACAATATGAGAAAATACAGAAAGAAATAACAAAAGCACAAGATATTGAAAATAAATTTAAACAAGCAGGTTCACTTCTACTTGAAGCGGAAAATTATTTAAGTAGCTCAATAAACAGGTTAAGATCAGCAGAGGGGCTTGGAACATGGGATACATTCTTTGGTGGAGGCCTTTTTGTTGATTCTATGAAACATGGTAATTTAGAAGGTGCAAGGAATGAGATTAATCAAGCTCAAGCACTTATAAGACGAGCTAAAGGTTTAGTTGATGTTATTGATGATATCTATATAGATTTTGAAGCACCCAATTTATTCTTTGATATGTTTTTTGATAACTTCTTCTTTGATATGTTTGGCAATACAAAAATCACTCGTACAAGAGAGCGAGTTGAAGGGTCGCTTCATCAGCTTAACAATAGTCGAAATACATTAATTAGTAATCTAAACCAATGGCAACAAAAGAGAACTGATTTGATTGCTAATATAAATAAAGTTAGAAAACAAATTCGAGAAGAGAGATTATCCCTTTTATAATCAATAAAGAATAAAAAATAAATTAATTTTCATTTTCTATATTTCCCATAAGTTTTACATGTGTCAATCATAGTTTTTACATTTTCAAGTTTCGCATTATCTGGAATTTCTGAACCAACAAAAAGTCCACCGCCTTCCGCACATCTATTATTTTTATTTTAACCTAAAATAATTAAAAGTAAAATCTATAGCTTTATAAAGCTTATTAGACTCAGAATTTCATTATTTAGATGTAAAGGTCTTTTTATCTTGGGAATACTAGCAGAAGATCTGAAAGAATTCCAAGTAGAATATATATTATCTGAAATAATTACCTATTAAATTAAACCATGGATTTTGGTTGATAATTTGTATTTGTATATTAATAGCGCTATCATTTTGGATCTTTTGAACGCATTTTTTAATTTCTTCAATTGAATCTGAATCAATATTAGCTGTATGTTTAGACACTTTATTGGATAAATCTGTATGAAAATTATAAGCTTGAAAATTATTAGAGAATATCACTTCAAAAAGTAATAGATTTATTAAATCATCTAAATAGGATATTAATATTTCGTTTTCCTCTCTTAACGGCTTACTTATATTCATCCGAGTCATAAAATCTGCTAAAGTGTTAAAAATTTCAATATTATCTATTAATTTGATTGGTAAACGATTGATATTATTTACAGAAATTTCTGTGGTTAGATGTGCTCCTAAGTTAAACACAAAATCATAGTAAAAATTCATAAGTTTTGAATTCATTAATAGGAGAAGATATTTTATACTAATTCTATTACTTCTATTATCTTTAGGGATTATAGCGATACATGTGCTTAAAGGATAATAATTATTATTATCATACGCAACAGTAAGATTTGAACTAATTGTTTGCATGATTAATTTTTCATTTTTTAGAAATATATCTTCATCTCTAGCCCTGTGAAGCATTTTAGGATTATAATATACGTATAAATTGTCGAAATCTATATAAAACCGTCCGATGTTTTTACCTCTGAGAGTTTTCTTATATGAATCGTTAACTTTATAATTTGCTAAGAACTTCTCATCATTCCCCGTAGCTATGCATGTTTTAGCTTCAAAGTATTCAGCCAAATCGCAATCTTTATTTTTTTTAATATAATTAATGATTTCAAGTTCCTCATATTGGAGGTTTAAATTAATATTATAGTTCTCTTGATTTAAAAATGTATTTTGGGATATATGCTTTATTATCGTATCTTGAGGGGTAAAGTATTTTTGATTGGATAGTTTTGCTTTTATAAGTATTTTATGGTCTTTTGGGGGCGCTTTTGGTGTTAATACTATAATTATCGTTTCAGCTGTTACAAATTGAAAAGCACCCGCTCCTACATCGATGATCTCTTCAATTGTAGTGTTTTCCAAAAGATATTTCCTTAATAAATTATAATTGTTTGAACGTATAATATTCTTGTGAACGATATAACTGATTCTTGAAGATGAATGACATAATTTAATAGATCGTTCAATAAAAATTCCAAATGTATTCATTAAACCCTTAGGTGTCTCAAATCTCTTTTGATATATTGCTTTCTCGAGAGGACTTAACTGTTTATTAGAAATATAAGGTGGATTTTCAATAATAATATCAAAACCACCCCTCGCCATTATGTCCGGAAATGCATGGAACCAATGAAACGGTTTTAAAGCTAATATCATCTCTTTATTCTCTTTACCTGATGAAGAAATCTTCTTTAAATCCTTGTGAGTTTGGAAAACTTTCTTTATTTCATTATAAAAACAATCATTTAAGTCTGCATTAGGTGGAGCATTAACTTCTGATTTATTTATAAAACCAATTATTGCATTACCTACTTTGTAATTAGATTCAATATTCAGTAAAATTTTATCATTGCTCGTATTTGAAGCCAAACCTTTAAGTGCTAAAAATAATCTTCGTTTTGTAATATCAATTGCTTTAATCTCAATATCGACACCGAACAAATTATTTGAGATTATATATTCTCTTATTTCATAATTTGACCATTTTATTATTCCTAAGCTTCTTAACTTAAAATAATATTTTTCCAAAATATTTAAAGCTGCAATTATAAAGTGTCCGCTTCCTACAGCCGGATCCAAAACTGTTAGACTCTTTAATGCTTCAAAAATATATTCAAATTGCTCTCTGTCATACTTTATGATAGATAAATCAATGAAAGCCTGTTCGTTTTTATCTTTTTGAAAATATTTTTCAAATAACTCGTTCAAACTCGATATTTTAGTAGAAAACTTCTTTTTAATCTTTTCTAATAGAAATCTTTCGATTGTAATTTTAGTAATATAATTTGTTATTATTTCTGGTGTATATACTGTTCCTTGCTTATGTATCTTCATTTTTTTCTCGGAATAGATCTTCCATAAATTTGGAATGTAAATATTTTTTATCTCATTGTAATAATTATATTATTTAATATGAATTTTAATTGAAAAATTCGAACTTTCTTTTTTATTACAATGGGAGAATTGGATAAATTTGATAAGAGGCTTAGAAATATTTCATTGATAATAATATTCATCGCTGTTTTGCTACTGATGTTTTGGATGGTAAGTTTTTTAAATTCCCCAGAAAAAACATCTCCAATATTAATGGCTATTGGTGTAGCATTATTGTTAGGTGGAATTTTATTAGTAACGAGAATTCAATACGTGATATGGATGAAAAAAAGATATTGATAAATTATTATTAAATGCTTTTATAAATATGTATACAGAATATTAAATTATAAAATCTATTTCGAATTAATATATAGATAAATCCGTTCGTTCTATAAAAAATGGGGTTTAAATATCCTTTATACAAGATTTGTATTGTTGGTGATTTTAGGGTAGGTAAAACAACCTTACTTAACCAATATTTAGAAAAGAGATTTACCCCTAACGTAACTTCTACTATTGGTTCTAACTTTTACGTAAAAAGGATCAAAATTCCTAATGTTAAAAATTTAATTACATTGCAGATATGGGATTTAGCTGGACAAGAACATTTTAAGTGGGTCAGACATGAATTTTACAAAGGTGCAAAAGGAATAGTATATGTTTTCGATTTAACAAATAGGAAAAGCTTTGAAAATCTTACAAACTGGAAAGCTGAAATAGAAAAAGCTATTCAACGTTTCTCAAGCGTGCTTGTTGGAAATAAACTTGATTTGATAAATTCTGAAAATAGAGTGATTGAAAAAGAAGAATCTGATAAACTTAAAGAATTTTTAATGGCGTGTGGATATTTTGAAACAAGTGCAAAATTGGGTACATGTATAGATGATTTTTTTTTAAAATTAGTATCACATATCTATAAGTCTTTAGAGAAATAATGCTTTTGTTTAATACGCACTTTTCCTAATTTGTTTGAATTTTATATTGTTCCCATAAACCACTCAAATACAGGTGGGATATTCTCAATTATTCGAAATTCAATATCCTTATGTAAGACAACAATATATATTTCTTGAAGTTGTCTTACATATAGGTAATATTCATCATCTTTTATTTCCTTCAAATTATTTTTATCTTCTAGATCAATGTGGAAAATTAAATAATTTGTCATATCAGCATATTCCAAACCCCATGAGTATTCAATCTCACCTTGAATAAGTGAGAGAAACTCATCAAATGAAGCCTCCATTGAAATCCATCCATGTATCCAAGTTGATTCATCTTTATCCAGAACAAAAAAATTCGCTGTGACTTCAGGAGGTTGAAAATTATTCATAATCTATTAAAAACTAATCAATTTGAATTCTTTAATTTTAATCTTACAAATTTCTTAAGTATTTATTGATAATAATCTTCCTTTATTTTTTAATGAAAAGTATTAAATATTAGATTCTCATAAAAAATCAAAAATTCTATTTATTAATAATAAAAAACAAGTTCTGATTAAAAATGTCTAGAAAAAGTAATTTTTATATGTTTCTATTCTTCTCTGCTACGTTTTTATTTTTAATTGCTCCAAATGTAAATGCAAATCCAATTAGTACCATAAATTTGAATTATAATTCCTCTACTGAAGAACTTAGTGTTACTATTACTCATATTGTATCTAACCCAACCACTCATTATGTTAATTCCGTTGTTATTAAAGTTAATGGAAGTACAGTAAAATCTGAAGTATATTCTAGCCAACCAACAGCAAGCACGTTCATTTATCAATATGCTAATATAACTGCAAATGACGGTGCAACAATTGAAGTAACTGTATCATGTAATCTTTCTGGACCAAACCCTCCTGTGTCAATTATAATAGGTGATGGAGGACAAAATGGAGAACCACTCATTCCTGGATATTTAGGACTAGTTCTTGTAATAGTAGCATCAATAATTTTCTGCCTACCTTTCATCTATAAAAAGAGTAAGAAATAATTTATTTTGTATAATTTATTACTATTTTTTTTTTAAATCTCTAATTCAATTCTAAAACCTTATTTGGTTGATGAAAACCTTGTTTTTATAGAATTTTTTTTTTAATAATCCTATTTTTTATACACAGTGAAGATAAGAGCTAATAAAAGTGGAACATATATATTTTTATAATGTGTTATCTTCTTGTTATCTTCTTTTAATTAGACAAATTAGTTAAAAAAAATGAAAAGAGGGAATCTACCTATAAAAAATGTATATATCAAACCTGAGAATTGGTTTATTTCTATAACTCTTATAATTTCAAAGCCAATACTTTTTGGTAATCGCTCATACTTAGAAGTGACTCAACTTTATACACATATCCATCAATTTGCGTAAATTCTTGTTGTAGTTTTACCATATATATCTCTGCTTCAGCAATATTAGCATCTTCTACATATACTAGATTATAAGATTTTACACCTTTCTTACCATCAGCAGTCGAGAAAACTCGCCATTTTATTATGTATTCTGGAAATTTAGTGTATCTCATAGCTATTTTGGTAACTTCCTCAATTTTATTGAATGGATGCTATACTGTAATCATAAATACTGCCATTTTTTAAAATCACCCTTTTTAATTTAATTAGGAATTGAATTATAAATGAAGTAAATAGTATTGTTTTCTTTTTATATATAAACGTTCAGCAATAATCATTGCACTATAAACGATTCCTACCCATGCTAATGGAATCGATAAAGGCACTACCCCAAAGAACATTACGGCTTCTTCAGCATAAAAGTGATGTCCTGATATAATTCCTATCAATTCTAAAAAAATAGCATAGATAAATTAGCTTCCTAGCATTAGTAGTCCATCAAATATCGCATGGATTAGTGCTAATCCACATAAAATAGCTGCTGTAGGAATGGTAAAAGTTGTTAAACTCATAGTCTTATCTTATATTATTCTATTTTTACATTTTGAAAAAGTACAAACATTTATATATGATATTTACTATTTTATTTTTACAGTAAAAATTTTTATAGTAAAAGAAGTTTTTACCAATCTTTATGTGATAAAAATATGGCTAAAAAAAAAGAAAAGAAAAAACCAATTTTTGAAAAAGTTGGACTTGTATTTAGGAGCCCTGTGAGAGCGGATATTTTACGAGAGCTTTCAGAAAGTCCACAGAGACCAACTGAAATTGCTGAAAACATTGGACTTCAAAAACAAAACATTAATTATCATTTGAATGCTTTAAAAAGAGGTGGATTAGTTAAAACTCATAAAAAAGAATTAACAGAAACTGAAATACCAAAAGGTAAAGGAACACGAATTAACGGGATAAGTAAAAGTGGTAAATTAAAAGTTGCTCAGGGGGTAGAACTCACCAAAAATGGAAAAAATATCGTAAACCAATTTATAAGTCCACTTTATGAAGATATGGTTAAAGAAAAAGAACGTATAAAAAAAATAATTAAAAATGATAAAATGGAGGATGAATAAGTTTGAAAAATGAAAATATCCAAATTGTAAAATCAATGTTTGAAAATCCCTTAAGTTTTCTTAAATTAGATACTCCTCAAGTTTATGAAAATATGGCAGTTATCCCAATCATTATTCAAGACACAAAATTTATGGAATTTATAAGCATCAAAGAAGCTGAAGAATTAGAGCTAGTAGAGATACTCGAAACTGAGACAGTGGGACAATTAGAAGTTATAAATAAAAGTGATAAACAGATATTAATTCCATTTGGAATGACTCTTCACGGTGGAAAGCAGGATCGAACGATCTGGGAACCTATATTACTGCCAGTCGGAGGAAAAAAAAGTATTACTAGTCATAATCCTGGAAAAGCTGAACAGAAATATACAATCCCTGCTAAATGCGTTGAACAATCAAGATGGACCTACACCAAAGGGCGTAAATTTAAATATTCAAATACAAGACTTCACCCTAATGTTGCATATGAAGCTATTTCAGCGGCAGGGCAGGGTGCAGTATGGGATGAGATTCAATCTCATAGAGCCGAGATGAATTATGCCTTAGCAGTCGCTCCTACTCAAAGCTATGTTGAAATGACGAAGGAATCTGAAAAACAAACTGAAAAAATTATTAAGAACTTCAAGAATGTAACAGACCAATGCGGAATTGCTGTATTTATTAATGGAAGCTTTGTAGGAATAGAATTTTATGCAAATCCAGAAGTATGGAAATCTATGAGTAATGATATTCTCAGAGCTTTTTCAATTGAAGCATTAAGATTTAAAGATAAACCTTATGACAAGGAAATCTCTGAACATCATGACGAATTAATCAAAGTTTTAGGTAGCTTGAAATTCGAATTCTCTACTAGAGAAGGAGTTGGTCTTGGAAATGTTGTAGAATTCAATACTACCAATAATAAATGGCGAGGGATTACTCTAGTTCATGATGACACAATGATACAGTTTTATTTGGTGTCAAAACGAGGAGGATATCAAGGTGGGAATCGTTCAAATATACAATTTCAAACAGTTATCAATCAACGATATGAAATTTAAGTCAGAAATCTAATTCAAAGAAATTTTTTTTTTAATTTTATTTCCTTTTAAAAGAATATAAATGATTCTAAGTTTAAAAGACCAAATCCACTTTCTATTAGTTCCCCAAGCCGAGATACAAATCGGGTTGCTGGAGCACCATCAACAACATCATGGTTAAATAATATAGTCATTGTCAGATATTCACGAATTTCAATCTCATTGTCTATTACTCCTGGTTTTTTTGTAATTGTCCCTACACCAAACGCTAATGGATGATTAGTAGTAGGAATTGGCCATCCATGAACTTTACCGAACATCCCTATAGAGGTAACTATAATGGTTCCCATGAGTTGTTTAACTTTGATTGGATCTCTCAATCTCCTCTTTATTAAAAATCTTCGAAAAAATTTTGGTAGAGAAAGATAATATTTCACTTTTTTTTTTATATCATGATTTCCTAAAACTGTCGCTTCATCAACTTGTTCTGATTGTGCTATCCTTATTTCATCACTAATCTGCTTAACAGTCTTTTTATTTGTTTTTCTGACTACTAAAGGCATTGGGGACTTCACTCCATTAGCATTTTTCTCTACTGTAATGGAAATATCAACATCATCAAATATAATAATTTTTTTTTTTCCTAACATCATAGAATGAACTTCCTTATATTCACTAGCTGCGTGTCCAATACATATTAGAAGCCAAGCTGTGAGAGATATTTTTTCTCCTGTATTCTTCTCATGATCTCGAATTTTATTTAAGCCCTCTGTAACATCATATTCAATTAATCCTTTCACATAATGTTTATTATCCCCTAATGCTAGGAAATCCAAAGTTGGGATTCTTAACTTTGGAAATTTAGAAATTTTATAATACCCTATATTGTTTGATTCTTTCATTTTTACAAGTTTTTTTAATAGAATTTAAATTTATGATAATTTGGATCTTACAATATATAAACTTAATTTTGTATTTTAAGTGCTTTATATTCTATTGAGGCCCCTTTACCACGTTCCATATAGAAAAATTCAGATTCTTTAGGTTTAAAACTTCTTTTTAGCAACCTTAAAGCTTTTAACCCCTTCTTGAATTCATCGCAAATGAATAAATCAATACTAATGTAGCCATGTTCTGGCCAAGTATGAAGAGTAGCGTGACTGGTTTCTAAAATTGCAATAATACTAAATCCATAAGGGATATAATTATGATTATATATATCTAATATTCTTAAACCAGCAGAAATGAGGGAATTTAGAAATATTTGATGAATCTTTTTATTGTCTAAGATTAGATCTTGTGAGGTAAATCGCATTTCTCCTATAAAGTGAAAACCAACTGGAAGAAATTGGGGGTACGCTTGAGACTTTACTTCAGAAGTATATATCGGGTGTGAGCTTAAGCTAAGATTGTACTTATCACTTGGATTTATTACTGAATGCAAATAGTAAAGATGACTAAATTTACCTATTATGCTTGCACCTTCATAATGATTGAAATCAGGAATCATTTCATTAATAATAAATCCATGGTCTAATATTGATAATTGTAATTTCTGCATTTCTTCTGGAGGTTTGCTTCCAAAACTAAGAAGACACTTTTTACCAACTAATGGATAGTTTTTACCGTTAACATTGATATTCGATTTTAATACCTGCCTAGCCCTTTTTAGAAATAATCTTAAAGCTTCATTAGTATAAGGGGGATCCACCATAACTACATCATATTTATTAACTATCTTTTCAGGACATGGTTCTCTTAAATCATGAGATAATATATTAAAGTTTTTTATCGAGAGTCTCTCTACGGATTCTGAGAGAAAATTTAAAACTCTATTATCAATATCCAATACAGTAATCTCCTTCCCTAATTGAGTTAATCCAACTGCTAATGATATAAGATCATCATCACCCAAAAAAATAATCTTTCTCCCTTCAATATCACCTTTTTTGAGTAAATATAATGTTTTTTTTATTATTGTAGGAAAATCTGCATGTGACTGGTCAAGAGAAAATTTTGGAGCAGGGCGATTCTCCAGAAAATCTTTTATCTCGTTTAAATATTCAAATTCTTCTGGTAACTCTTTTATGGTGCTATCAAAATCTTCTGGAAGAGGATCATAATCAAAAATTAAATTTAATCTTGTTCTTATCCATTCCCTTCCTTTTTCACCAAGAAAATTTCTCTTCTCAATAATACCTGCCTTTACTAACTCACTTCTAGCAGCAGCGATGGTTGGAATCGCAATTCCTGTTTTTTGAGCTAATTTTTTATTTTTCAGAGAAGGAAATCGATACATTGTCATTAAAATTGAGCGTATACCTTCGATACCCTCAGCTAATTGTGCTCTCTCAGCGATGATTGTTAAAGTTTCTTCTGCTTCAGTATCCATGAGTTAACTCATTGAACTAATTTTTTATACCCCTAAAGAATTTAATACAAACTTGTTAATAACATTATCCTTTTAATTTAAAATAAGAATAAATTAGCTGAAATTTTGATAATCCTATAAAAAAATTAAAATGCAACAATGTAGATAATATAATAATATGAAAGACTGGGAAGAAGAGTATAAAAAAAAGGTTACTCCAATTGAACAGGCAATTCAACAAATTAAGTCTGGAAATCGTGTTGTAATTGGACATGCTGCTGGAGACCCGATTGTGTTAGTGGATGAATTGGTAAACCAAAAAGATCGGCTTCAGAATGTTGAAATTGTTCACATGGTTCCATTAAGGGAATGTAAATATTGTTTACCTGGAATGGAGAATCATTTTCACCATAATTCATTATTTGCAGGTGTTGGAACACGCAAATCAATACGAGAAGGTCGGGCTGATTATACTCCCGTATTTTTCTCTGAAATTCCACGCCTTTTTAAGGATAAAATATTACCTGTTGATGTTGCTTTAATTCAACTTTCACTACCTAATGAAAAAGGATATCTAAGTTATGGTATTTCCGTTGATTACACTATGGCTGCCGCAGAATCTGCTAAGATTGTAATTGCGGAAGTAAATAAACAAATGCCCAGAACAAGAGGTTCCCTTATTCATATATCTCAGATTGATTATATAGTAGAAACTGATAGAAGACTACTAGAAATCCCACTTCCTCAAATTACAGAAGTGGAAGAAAAAATAGGGAAGAATATTGCTTCATTAGTTCCAGATAATGCTAATCTTCAATTAGGTATAGGAGCAATCCCCGATGCGGTATTACACTTTTTAATTGATAAAAAAGATTTAGGAATTCATTCAGAAATGTTCTCTGATGGAGTTGTCGATCTTTATGAGAAAGGAGTAATAACAAATAAGTATAATACTCTTAATCCTGGTAAATTTACAGCAACATTCTTAATGGGTACAAGACGCCTTTATGATTTCGTTGATGATAACCCAAACGTTGACATGCAACCTGTTGATTATACCAATAACATTACGATTGCAGGTAAAATTAATAATCTAATCTCAATTAATTCTGCAATAGAAGTTGATTTGTATGGACAAGTTTGTGCAGATACACTTGGTTATCAGCAATATTCCGGAGTTGGGGGTCAGGTAGATTTTGTAAGAGCATCTAGTTTATCACCGGGAGGTAAATCTATAATTGCTTTTCCATCAACAAATAAAAAAAAGACAATTTCTCGAATAGTTTCCAGACTAAACGAAGGAGCTTGTGTAACAACCTCCCGTTTTGATGTTCATTATGTAGTTACCGAATATGGAATAGCTGATTTACGTGGAAAAGCTGCTCGCCAAAGAGCTAAAGAGTTAATAAACATAGCCCATCCAAACTTCCGCAACCAATTAAAAAAAGATCTTAATAAAATTTTTTAATTTTTTCTAAAAACTCTCTTGATCCTATCAACAAGAAATAATTAAGAAAAAATATTAGTTATCTTTAATTAAAAAAATTGTGGATATCGGAACTCTCCTAATAACTTATGGGATATTATTTGTTGGTGAATTAGGCGATAAAACTCAATTGATTGTATTTAATCTCGCTTTAGAATACAAGAAGTTTTATAAAGTTGGTATAGGAGTAACTATTGGATTTGCTCTTTTAGTCTCCATTGGTGTTTTTTTTGGAACGGTTATTACTCAATTTGTTCCACTTTTTGTAATTTCAATAGTTTCTGGAATTATTTTTATAGTAATTGGGTTTTTGGAGGCACGAAATCTTAAGAAACTTTATTTAGAGAGAAAAGCGAGCAAAATTAACACATTAGAAAATAAAAATAATGATAATAAACTAGAAGATACAAAACAATTATCAAAGAAGTTTCAAAAGCTAAAAAAAAATCCATATTTAGCAGGATTTATATTTATTTTTTTAATGGAATTAGGAGATAAGACCCAAATTTTAACAATTACTCTTGCGTCAATTTATGCATTTCCAATTGAAGTTTGGTTAGGAGCATTTTTAGCTTTAATCTCTGTAGCATGGATCGGAATCCTATTTGGTGCATTTATTGCAAGAAAAGTATCCAAATTTTACCTAAAGTTAATTTCTACCTCTATCTTTATTTTTGTTGGAATCTTAATTTTAATAACATCGTTCTAGATAATTAAACCATAATAAGATTGTTAACCATGAATTTATTAATCGTTTTTTATTCAAGGACTGGTAATACTAAGAACATAGCTGAATTAATTACCAATAGCCTAAATTGTGAATATGAAGAAATATTTGATACGAAGAAACGAACTGGCTTTATTATCGGGTTCATTAAATCTGGATATGCCGCAACAAGAAAAAAACTTACCACACTCAAAGAAATTCAAAAAAATCCTGAATTATATGATTTAATAATATTAGGAACTCCAATATGGAATAAAAGAATGACACCTGCCATAAGAACCTATATTACTAATAATTTAAGCAAATTTAAGAATGTCGCATTTTTTTGTACCGAAGGTGGAAAAGGGGGTCTTAAAACCTTCGAAAGTATGGCTAAGTTATGTCAGAAAGAACCATTATCAACTTTAGAAATCACAAAAAAAGAAATTAAGAAAGGCAGCCATATTGATAAAATCAATAAGTTTGTCACAGAAATTAAATAATCACTTTTATGATAATTAATAAAGGTTAAAAAATGGAAACAGAACATAATAATAAACCTGAAGGATTAAAAGAAAAACTAGTTGAACAAAGAAATATCAGCGTTAAAGTGGCTTTAACTGCTATTACTGCAGCCCTTTATATCGCTTTAGGCTACATTTTCCAACCTATAAGCTTTCTTGGGTTACAATTTCGTGTAGCTGAATTAATCGTAGGAATGTGTATTTTATTTCCTTTTGAAGGTTTAATTGGTAAGGTAATAGGGGTCTTTTTTGTTAATTTATCCTCTCCCTTTGTTCCAATTGATTTAATTAGTTGTATTGTGAATATTCCAGCACTTTATTGTATTGTAATCTTAAGAGATAAAAAAATTCTAAAGTATTTGGGTGGAGTTCTATATGCAATTATTATTTCCATATATGTAGCAATTCTAATTAACTATTTTCAAGGTTTTCCACTTTGGTTGATCTTTGTTCAAGTTTTAATCGCCGAAGTAATTCTTGCGACACTTGGAATAATGTTATTCGATATTATCAAAATAAGGTTGAATCTGTAAACAATTTCAGCTTAGAAATTATTGAATTTCATAGCCTTCGTTAAAAGCTTTTAGATTTATTTCTAATTTTTTTCCTGAGAAAAATTCTTTTAGGGAATCTTCAACCACATCTCTTTTAATAGTTAAGAATCTTAAAATATAACCTAAAATAATAATATTCATAGTTTTTGGATTTCCTATATGTTTTTTTACAATCTCCAAAGCCGGAATAAAGTAAAGATTATCAGAGTATTCATAGATTTTGTTCAATAAAGAAGGTATAGAAGGATATTCCATACCTCGTACTGGATTCTCATAAGTAGATATTACTAATTTAGTACTTTTATCTTGTTTTGCATATTTAAGAGCATTTAATATACTACTTTCTTCTAATGCGATTATCATGTCTGCGGATCCCATCATTGGTATTGGAGCACTCAATTTATTTCCAAAACGAAGAAAACAGGTTACATTACCACCTCTCTGACTAAGACCATGAGTTTCAGAAGTTATTACTTTATAACCTTGACTCATCAACGTATTCCCTAGAATCTGCAATAAAAGGATTGAACCTTGTCCACCTAATCCTGTAATTACTATCGTATAATTTTCGAAAGACATTATAACTCCTCTCTACTAATTGCGTTATTTGGACAAATTTCTTCACATACCCCACATCCTAAGCATAAATCTGGATCAATATAGGCAGAATTATTTTGTTCGCCCATAGCAGGACATAAGAATTGATTGTAACATATACCACAATTGTTACATGATTCAATATTGACAAATCTTATAACTGTTTTCTCTCTTTTTACAATCTTTTGAATACATTCATCCTGTATAACAATAACATGTAAATCTTTATTTTTTAAGACATCAATTCCTTTTTCATAAATGAGATCTTTTAATCTAGATGGATAATTCTTATCCTCATTTTGATAATGCTTAATTACATCAATATCAGCTCCAGTACCTCGTAAAAAATTTTCTAAGTTTATACGCTTCTTAAAATTTCCCTCCTTATAATAGTGAGTATCACTTCCTGGATGTGGCTGTTGACCTGTCATTCCGATCCATCCATTATCTA
>CP070805.1:1480972-1493259 GCA_020343655.1 Promethearchaeota archaeon
TTTTTCCCATCAAGCTCCCAATTTAAAGATTCGGCACCAATAACTAAAACCTTCTTGTTAGGGCTTTTCAAAAAATTTGCCATTACTGTTGGATCTGAAACCGAAGTACCCATCTCAGGGCCGGGTATGTTTGCTTTTTGATATGGACGTGCCATTTCACTCAATTTCCTCTGTTTTTATTTTTAGCTATAAGTTGTAAATTAATTATTTAAAAATTGCTATACTTTAAATTATTAAAGGCAATTTAAAAAAATTGTTTTTATTAAGTTTAAGCTTAAATGTATAGGTTTTTAATTATTACAGATGTGAAAATTCAATCATGTGTGAATTTAAAATTATAAATAAAACTGATAGTTCTCAAATAGGAGAAGATGTGTTGGTTTTATCATACACAGAGAATAATGAATTAGTTTTTAAAGATGTGTTAGGTATAGGGGAAAAATTAGAATCAGCGCTAATATTAGATGTAAATACCTTAAATCAGACTTGTATTGTTCTCCAACATCCTCTTATTAGAGAATTTTTGGAATTAATACTGAGTATAGACGCTAAAAACGACTATAAAGTTAAAATTGAAGAATTCATAAAAAGCCTTGAAGATCTTAAGAAAAATCTTTAAAATTAATAAAAAGTAAATTTGCTAATCTTAGAACTTTTTAATGAAGTTTTCTTCTTAGATAAATATGGAATTCAAGTTCTATGAAGATATCAATAAATTTTATAATCTTGTTTACGATTTTTTAATGAAGAACGAAGCCGAAAACAACTTGATTTTTTCAATTCTTAATACTATCAAAATTAATCCTAAAAGATATGGAGAAGAAAAGCCGATTTTAATAACTGTAAGTGAAAACAACGAGTTAAAACTTGTATCTTTGAGAACTCCGCCTTATAATCAACTTCTTTCCTATACAGATGATTTAAAATCTATTGACATATTAGCCGAAACCCTTCTTCAAAAGAAAATGGATTTACCTGGTGTTTTGGGATTAAAAGAAGGAGCGAAAAAATTTACTAAATTATGGTGTAAAAATAAAAAATTGAAATCTCAACTAATTAGAAATGAAAGAGTTTACAAATTAGAAAAAGTAGTAGAAGAAACTCTAGGAGATAGAGATTTTATTAGAGGGACTGAAGAAAATCAAACTCTTATATTAAATTGGGCGAAAGATTTTATATTAGAAGCCTTACCCGAAACTGAGGAATCAAAGATAACAAGATCTCTAGAGGCTCTTGTTAAGGATATAAAAAATAAGAAAATATTTTTACTAATGGATGAAAATGAAGTAGTTTCTATGGCACGTAAGGCTGGTAAAACACCTAATGGAAATCTAGTGAATTTAGTATATACACCACCAGAATTAAGGAGAAGGGGATATGCAACTGAATGTGTAGCAAAACTTAGTAAATATCTTTTAGATGAGGGAAATAAATTTTGTTTTTTATTTACTGATTTAATAAATCCCATCTCTAATAGTATATATCAAAAAATTGGTTATCGTCAGGTAATTGATGTTGATGAATATAGATTTATAAAAAAATAAATAAAGCAAAAAAAAAAATAAAAAAAAAAGGTACGAGAAAGTCTCCTGATTTTCTCCTGAATATTATTAGTAATTTTCTTCCTTATTTTTTTGGCGGAAGAATTTCAATCTCAATAGATGATACATTGTTAGTAGTGCCGTCGCTATTTGTTATAGTTTCAGTTCCGATTAATATTTCCCCATATTTACTTCCTTTCATAAATTTATTAATCAGAATTTCCGCTACATCTACAGCTCGGGAAATTGAGCGACCTCGAGCTAATAATTTAACTGGTTTCTCATTCAAAACTACCATCGCAGCCATTACATAACTCATTGATTTCTTTCTGCCAATAAAAACCTTTGAATCATCTTCTTTAGGCAAAATCTATCACCTTATCACTGCTTTGATTTAAATTTTCTTTCTTTTAGTTTGTTTCTTTTGTTTTCCTTTGTTATACTTTATTATAGAGTAATTATCTAGAGATAACTAAGTTGTATAAAATAAGTTTAGATTTTAATATTACGTAATTTCAAATTTTTTGTTTCAATTTATCATAATAAAAAACAGCTAAAAACTAAAACAAAAATTAAAAAAAAAAGCTTTATTTTGCATCCCAACCTCCTTTTGCTCGTGCTTCTTCAACATCTTTTTCCACACGTTCTTTTAATACAACATAATCTGTTTTAGCAACTCTATTTAATGGAAATTCATCTAAAAATACAACCAAGGAGGGCCTCTTATAAGCGGCCATGCCTTTACAATGCTCATATACGTCTTCCTCTGTTAAGGTTTCGCCTTCTCTAACTTTAATATATGCTATAATTCCATCTGTAAATACTTCATGTTTTGCACCAACTACCCCAACAAATTCGACTTGAGGTATTTCAGCAATAAAGCTTTCAACTTCTGGAGGAAAGACTTGATAGCCCTTAGGTTTAATAAGGTATTTTCGTCGCCCTGAGAGATGAAGTCCGCTATCATCTTTAAATCCCATATCACCAGTATAGAGTACTCCATCTGTAGATAAGGTGGCTCGTGTAGCTTCTTCGTTTCCAAAATACCCAAGAAAGTTTTGTGGTCCTTGAAAGCAAATCTCACCAATCTCTCCATCTGGTAATTCATCACCAGCAGATCCATCTTCTTTCATAGGATTCCGTATATTCATAGGATAAATTGGATAGTCTGTGCCTAAACCAGCAAGTATATCATCAACAGTTCCATCTAAAGGCGTATAAGTACAAAATCCTGATGATTCCGTTAATCCAAAACCGCTCCCAAATTTAGGAGCCATCGATGAGAGCTTTTCTAAGAAAGGTCTATCAACAGCTTGTCCACCATATAAAGCAAACTTTAATGAACTTATATCATAATCATTATAATTCGGTAATCGCCATTCCATTACAAATAGAGCTGGGATTTGGCCAAATGTGGTTACTTTATATTTTTGAATAGCATCCAAAGTCTTTTCAGGATCAAATATATGCAAAACAACGCAAGTTGCACCAAAAAACATAGGAGTCATAAACTGTTCTGTTGTTCCACCCACATGTGAAGGAGGGAGATTAACAAGCATTTTATCATCATCCTCGATATCGAATCCTTTTCCTAAGCACAAATTTTGGCAAGTTATGCTTTTATTTGTCAACATTGCTGGTTTAGGCCAACCTGTAGAGCCTGTCGTGAAAACAATTATAATAGGATCTTCCTCTCCAATTTTAGTACATTCTTCCATGAATTCTTTCATAGATTCAGGACTTTTCATGGCTTCTATTATCTCATTTTTCGCCTCTTCTGCAATTTGATACGCTGGAATTATTCCGCTTCTATATTTATCATCTGGAGCACTAAATTGTACAACATAATCTAGCCAAGGTGTATTCTTTTTTACAGCTGCTCCAATCATCCCAAAATTCGCAGCTGATGTTTTTCCAAGATGGCAATACATCTTACATTTCTCCTTTAGTAAATCTAGGTTCTTCATGATTTCTGGCGGTTTTAATCTTAAGTCCATTGGAGTCCACATTACACCCAGCTTAGCACATGCATATCCTAAAATAATATGTTCGTATAAAAATGGTAATGATGTTGCTATTATATCACCTTTTCTAAATCCCATATTATAAAGTTTGAATGCCATTGCTGTAATCGCTTCATTAAACTCCTTGTATGTTACTTCTTTTTCAGTATCATATATTATGAATGCAGTTTTATCAGGCCTTTCTTTAGCCCATTTTTCGATTACACCACAAATAGTATGAGGATGTTGATTAAATTCTTCCCTAGACATTTTTTTTTTCACATCATTCTAATTTAATTTGGATTTAATATATAAAATTAAGTTGTAAGACTAAAAAAATGTTTTTTTAATAGAATTTTTTTCTAAAATCCTTAAGATATTTTTCTTTATCTTCGTACTCATACCATGCTGACCCTAATTTCTCTAATTCGTAAGCTTCATTATAAGGTTTATCCGCCAAGTGATTACTGCATAATTTAATAGCATTAATAACTGTCTGATTTTTGGTAAAAAGAAATTTTGCTTTATCTAATGCAACTTTCATTAACTCTTCCTGATTATCTACAATCTGATCTATAAGACCAATCTCTAATGCTTTTTCAGCAATAATTTTTTCAGCAAACATTAGTATTCTTTTTGTCCAGGGTATCCCGATGACTCTTGTCATTAATACGATAATACCAGTACCTGGAAAAATACCTAAATTTATCTCTGGCATCATGAAAAATGATTCTCTTATAGCTATTCTATAATCAGAACAAAGTGCATATGCCACTCCATCACCCATAGCTTTACCATTAATAGCACATATAACAGGTTTTCCATAATAAAATAAATCTTGGATAGTTTTTGCTGTATTTTCGTATTCTTTTACAGCTGCATGATCACTTCCGTCAATCTCATCAATATCCATGCCTGTCGTAAAAGATGATCCGTTTCCGGTTAATATAATACCTCTAATTTTTTCTGAATTTTGACAATATTCTATTGCCTTTTTAAGGCTTTTTGCCATTTCTATAGTGATCGCATTTCCTCTGTGAATTCGATTTAATTTAATAATTCCGAATTTTTTTTTAACAATAAATTCAATAAAATCTCCAAAATTGTTACCTTCTAACGACATTTTAATTCACTTCTAATTTTTCTAACTCAAATTTTGTTCTAAAATTTTTTAAAAATTGGATTTTGTCTGAGGATTTGAACCACATAGAAGCTTCCTTTTCAATCTCATAAGCCTGATGATACCCTTTATCAAACAAATGATTTGCGCATAATTTTATAGCATTTAAAACTGTTTGATTTTTAGTAAACAGAAACTTAGCTTTATCTAATGCGGTTTTCATTAAATCCTCTTTATTTTTTACAATTTGATCTATTAAGCCAATTTTAAGGGCTTTTTGGGTATAAATTCTCTCAGCAAACATGCACATCAATTTAGTGTACGGAATTCCAAGTATTCTTGAAAACAAGACTATACATCCGGTACCAGTAAAGATTCCGGAAAAGATTTCTGGCATTTGAAAGAAGCTTACTTCAGTAGCAATTCGATAATCACAACATGTTGAAAAAACAACACCTTCTCCCATTGTTCTTCCATTAATCGCACAAATAGCTGGTTTTCCATTATATAATAATTTACAAATAGATGCTGCAGTTCCTTCCAAATATTTTACAGCTTTATGGTCACTCCCATCAATAGCTCCTAAGTCAACCCCTGTACTAAAAGAAGTTCCATTATTCGTTAAAATTAGTCCTCTAATTTTTTCCTCTCGTTGGCAATGTTTAACAGCTCTTTTTAAATTTTCAAATTGTTTAATATCAAAAGCATTTGATCTATGAAGTCTATTAAGCATTATAATTCCAAATCGCTTTTTAATAGTGAATTCGATATATTCTCCAAATTGTAAATTATTAGAAGACATAATTTACATTAATTTTCAATTAATAAAAAACAATAATAAATTAATTCAATATAAATGAATTATAGAGAAGTAAGACTTGATTGAAAGCAAAAACTCTTTAAAATAAAGATAGATGCCCATTCATATTACGGATTTTCTAGAGGAAAAATCTGGTTTAATAAAGAAGAAAGATTTAAGGAGATCACCAAACTTAAAACAAGTCTTTTCATCAATAAACCAACATTTATATGGAAAGCTAAAATATACCGATACCGATACTAGAGCACGGTCTAAACAAATTATAAATCTTCTTTTATGCAAATTAGTTGATGAAATTAATAAAACATCTGAAGAAGAAGTTGAATTTTGTATAAGAACTGACGAATCTGATAAGCAATTATTGAAAAGAGTTCAATCATTTTTCAATATAAATGTACGAGAGAAATATAAAGATATTATAGATGAAAATGAACAGATTACATTGACTAAAGAACTTGTATATATAATTGTAAAAGAATTACAGCATATCTCACTTCTTCAATCATCTAAAGATATTTTAAGTGATGCTTTCGAAATTTTTGTTAGCAAGATTTTAAAAGATGAGGCAGGGCAGTTCTTTACTCCTGCTAATATCATAAAATTTATGGTAAATTATTTAGATCCTGTTGTCGATTCAAAAATTTTAGATCCTGCATGTGGCCATGGAGGTTTTCTACTTGAAGCAAAAGATATATTATGGTCTAAAATTGAATCAAAAGAAAAAAGAATTGAATCAATCTCAAATCTCTTTGGCATCGATAAGGATTTATTCTTGGCAAAAATTAGCAAATTGTATTTAGAAATATTAAGCAATGGAAAATCTAACATTTTTTGTGAAGATTCCTTAGATCCAAAAAGCTATAGAGTCCCAGCAAGGCAAGTAATAAAAAATAATACATTTGATTATGTTTTTACTAATCCGCCATTCGGTGTGAAAATTCCAATAAATAAAAAAGAAATTTTAATGGATTATCAACTAGGACATACTTGGAAAATTATTGATGGCAGATGGGAAATACAAGATAAATTAGTAAGACAACAAGCTCCTCAAGTTTTGTTTATTGAAAGGTGTGTTCAATTACTTAGAGATGGTGGCAAATTAGGTATAATTTTACCAGAAGGGATATTCGGAAATCCTACAGATCGCTATATATGGGAATATTTAACTTCTAATGGTAAAATTTTAGGCATAATTTCATTAGATCAGAACACTTTTCAACCATATACATGTAATAAGACAAGTATCTTATTCTTTGAAAAATCAAAAGAAATCTCAATAGATTATATAATTGATTTTGCTATTGTAGAAAATGTTGGACATGATAAAGATGGAAAGATTCTATACAAACTAAATAAGGACGGAAGTAAAAAATTAGATTCTGTTGGAAACCTAATCGTTAATGATGATCTCATAGATTTACATTTAACAATAAAAGATGCTGAAGAATTTGATTATTTAAAGGAACAAAAAATCTTTAAGATTAGATATAGCAATGTTAAAAATAAAATTTTTATTCCAGTTTATTATACCGGGGTAGAAAAAACTTTAAAGAAGCTTGAAAATGATAAGAATTTCACTCTTGCTACAATTCAAGATTTGGTAGATAAGAAAATAATCTATAGTAATAAAGGTGGTTATCTCCCTCGAGGAGATGAGATTGGTTCACATGTATATGGCTTAGGTGATATCCCTTTTATTCGAACAAGCGAATTAAACAACTGGGAGATAAACTTAGATTCCTATAAAAAAACCAGTGAGGAAGTATATGAACAGTACAAATCTAAGCAGAACATTGAAGAAGGTGACATTCTATTAGTTAAAGATGGTGGTCCTAATTTAATAGGTAAAACAGCATATATAACAGAATTAGATACTAAAATAATTATCCAAAGCCATATATTTCAGATTAAAACCTTAGAGAATAATGAATTCATCGATTCCTACCTATTATTATACTTGTTAAATTTAGAAATTGTCCAAAAACAAATACAAGCAATAACTTTTGTTCAGGGTACGATAGCCACGATAGGCAATCGTATTATGGAAGTAGTTTTACCTATACCTTCTGACTTTAATAAAAGGAAGGAAATATCAGATTATATAAAAAAGATTATAAACTCAAAAATAGAAATCAAAAAAGAAATTCAAAAAATATCTCGTTATTATGAATATTGAAACGTTTACAATAAAATATTATGAGAAAGTTATTGAACTTTGGAGAAAAACTGGAATCAGTGTAGGATCTTCTGACACTAAACAAGGACTCGAGAAAATGGTTCAGCGAAATCCTAAGCTTTTCTTAATTGGTAAAATAGATGAAAAATTGATAAGCGTAGTTATGGGTGGATTTGACGGTAGAAGAGGATATGTGCATCATCTTGCAGTAGAACCAGCTTACCAAAAGAAAGGATATGGCAAGTTGATGATGGATAAATTAATGAAGAAATTTCGCGAATTGGGAGTACATAAAGTTCATTTATTTATTGAAAAACATAATAAAACAGTTGTTGATTTTTATCGAAATCTAGGATGGGACATCAGAGATGACTTAATGATGATGAGTTATGTCCCAGATAAAAATTTATACAAAATGAGAATATAATAACTAAATCCTTATCAATTTCTACGAAATTTTTATTTCAGTTTTAGATTTTTTTAAAATTTTATATAATATTGAAATGAATAATATTACATATTTCTATAAAGTTCAAATTTGATTAAAAATGAGTGATGAGATCACCGAATATTGGATGAAAAATTGGCCAAAAGAAACACCAAGAAATATTGAATATGATGAAATTCCTTTAGGAGATCTTTTAAGTAAAACTGCAATTAAATATCCAGATTCGCAAGCGGTTTTTTTTGAGGGATTTCGAATGACATATCTTGAATTAGATACACTAGTTGATCAATTTGCTACAGGACTATCCAAACTAGGAATTACAAAAGGAGATGTGGTATGTATTGATTTACCTAACGTTCCTCAATACGTGATCACCCATTGGGCAGTTATTAGACTTGGAGCAATTTCGAATCCTATCCTTCCAGTTAATCGATTTGTAGAAATTGTACATCAAGTTAATGATTCAAAAGCCAAAATTTTGATAATCTTAGATTTTTTGTATGAAGAATATATACTCGGAAAGGACCTTGGTAAAATGCCTACAATAAAAAGCATAATATTAACTGGCAGTGCAGAATACTTACCTAAAATTAAAGCTAAAATTGGAACTGCTTTAGGTATAGTTCCAAGGATGAAAAAATGGCCAGAAATTGTTGATAACATTAAGTTCCATAAGTTTCAAGATGTATTACATAGTGGGTTACCGATAAATGTACCCAAAGTAGATATTGATGTCAAGAAAGAACCTAGCATTTTAATATATACTGGTGGAACAACAGGGGTTCCAAAAGGGGTGATGACTTCTCATTATAATATGATTGCAAACACTATACAAATTGTTTCATGGGCACATACTCAAATACCTGAAATGGAAGCAGTAAAAGGAACAGGAGGAATGTTACTTGTTGTACCCTTAGCTCATTCGTATGGAAATATAGCAATGACTGTTGCTATACATCAAGGATGGAAATTAATCCTATTACCACGCCCACCCGATAAGATTTCAAATATTTTAAAAATAGTTATGAAAGAGAAAGCCACATACATGCCTGGAGTTCCCACACTTTTTATAAAAATTAACCAAGATCCGGATTCTGCCAAATATAAAAATAAACTTAGTTCACTAATTGCCTGTATAAGTGGTGCTTCTGCTTTACCTTTTGAGGTAAAAAATACATTTGAAGAACTTACGAGTGCTGTTATTGTTGAAGGCTACGGAGTGTCTGAATGTTCTCCCATAATAACCATAAATCCATTCATACAAGTACTTCAAAAAATAAACACCGTTGGTTTTCCATTACCAGATACCTTAATTAAGATTGTTGACATTGAAGAGGGAAAAAAAATTCTCCTCCAATGTCCTAACGAAAATTGTGATAAATGTGGTGAAAATGAAGAACAATATATAGGAGAAATATGTGGAACTGGACCACAAGTTATGCTGGGCTACTTAGGAAGAAAAGAAGATACGGATTATGCATTAAGAAAAGATTCAAAAGATATAATCTGGTATTACACAGCGGATATAGGCTGTATTGATAAAGATGGCTATTTGCATATCAAAGATAGAAAACGTGATATGATTAAAAGGAAGGGTCATGCAGTATTTCCAAGAGAGATAGAAGATCTAATTTATATGAATGAAACTGTGAATGAAGTAGGAGTTATTGGTATCCCAAATCCAGAAATCGGACAAGAAATAAAAGCTTTTATATCGTTAAAACCTGAATATCAGGGGAACATAAATGAAGGAGATATTTTAGAATGGTGTAAGGCAAATATTAGTCCATTTAAATATCCTAGAATAATTGAAATCGTACCTGAATTACCTAAATCTGTGATTGGCAAAATTCTTAAAAGAGAATTACGAAAGGAAGAGTAATATTATATAATCATTTATTTTTTTTAATTTAAGAAAAGAAAAGAAAAAAAATTTTAAGATATATTCGAACATAATTTTTTCAATAATACCTCTGCTTTTTTTGTATAACCACTAACAATATCATCAACATTGAGTATAGAATCGATTAAACCACATGTTTGACCTACTGGAACAGCTCCATCAACTACATCGCCTTTTGTATAGACTATTTCATAAGCATAAAGATCTTTTAGATACTCATCCATCTCGTAAGATAATTCTTGGGCTATTTTCTCTTCTTTCGTCATTATTTTACCATGTTCTAAGCAATATTTATTTTTCAATAATCTAATGGGTCCAAATCCTCCAGTAGTTAGCATTGTATCTCGAGCTGTAGCAGGAATGATAAGATCTTTATAATTTTGACGGAATTCACTCTGAGTAGAAGCGATAAATCGTGTTCCCATAGCAATAGCATCAGCACCCATAGCTAATCCCGCTGCTACACCCTCTGGACTGGCAAATCCTCCACATCCTACCAATAACTTATCAGGATATTTTTGAGCAACTTGTTGTATTAAAACTAATGTAGTTACGCCCTCATAACTTTGATGACCCCCACCTTCGGTTCCTGTTGCCACAATGCCTTCACAACCTGATTCTACTATTTTATCAACTAACCATAAAGCTGGTCCAACATGAAAATGATACATATCAGGTGCTTTTTCATTCCACATTTTTCCTGCCAAACGTGGACCTCCAGCACTAGTTAAACCATAAATTAATTGCTCCCGAAGTTTAGGGTTCTCATTACGCCATTGTGGAATTTTTCGTAGCAATACTCTATGATCGGTTTGAACTCTAGCAACGCGTACATTCAAACCAAATGGTTTATCCGTATGTTCAACAACATAATCTAATTGCTCTTTGAAATCTTTGACTGAATTCTTCCCTCTTAAAGTAGCATGACTTACAACCCCTAATCCACCTGCTTCAGAAACTGCAACAGCTAATTCAGTTGTATAGAATGGCCCCATCGGAGCACTAATAATTGGGTACTTTATCCCAAATTTTTCAGTTATTCTTGTTTTAATCATTTTTTCTTTTACCTTAAAAATTAAAATAACAACTGTATATATCTTCCCTTTTAATAGTTAAAAAAATTATCTAAATTAAATTGATAAAATGAAAAGCTTTACTTTGAAATTAATAAAAAAGGTAAAATAAATAAAAATAGAATAGTTAGAATTTATAACCACATTTCTTGCAGACATTAATATGGGAATAAAGTGGACTGTGACCGACATAGCTAAGCACTTTACTCTTATCTTCTTCTACTTTTAGATCCCTCCCTCTGGCACCACATTTTGGACAAATCAAGCGTTCTTCGCTCGTGTATTCTGTTGGTTCGGTTGGTTTTAATGCAGACAATTCTGTCTCTGCCTTTTCTAATTTAATTTTCTGTTCATCAAATGCTTTTTCTTTTTCTTTAATAATATCATTCAATTTTGCTATCTGGTTTTTTAAATCATCCAATTCTACGTTTAATTTATTTAATTCGTCATTTTTTAAAGTAACTGTTTTTTTCAAGTCATATACTTCACTATTTAGTCTATCAAGTTGATTTGCTTTATGTTCCAACTCGGACATTTTTCCTTTAGTTTCTTCTAATTCAGAATTCAAGTCATCTCTAAATTTTGCTAGATTTGCGATTTCTTCATCTTTCTTTTCTAAAATATCTTTAAGTTCACTAATTTCCACTTCATATGTGCTAACTTTATTTTGCAGTGCTTTTACGACTTTATCATCTAGATCAGTGGTGAGATCTTTCAGGTCATCTTGAGAAATAACTCTTACACCTCTTCCTTATCTCAAATAGTTAATATTATTATTATGAAAATTCGGAGCTTGATTAATTGAAATTTTTAGTAAATAAAACCAATTCTTACAAAAATTTTATAATAAACTTTATATTTAAGCTTTTATTTTGCGATTTTTTTGTAGAGAGAAAAGACTTTTTAATTTAGGATAACAAATTTTATCATATTCTTCAAGAAATAAAATATTAATTAAAAATTTGAATTAATTAATAATCATTATAAAATTAAAAAACATTGAATTAGTGAGAATATTTGAGAAAAGTAGCAGTTATTGGAATAGGGATTACGCCTTTTAAAGCAAGGTATTTAGATAAGACTTATTTTGAATTAGCATATGATGCTACAAAACTAGCACTCGAAGATGCTAACAAAGGCGGAGCAGAAATCACACACAAAGATCTCCAGTCGACAGTTTATGGAATTTATAACGAGTTATTT
>CP070805.1:1493359-1520616 GCA_020343655.1 Promethearchaeota archaeon
TTACCTTTTAATTCATCAATTTTATGTTCCCTAGCAATTTCAATAGTTTTAGCAACTACTGAGGAAGCAGTAGTATGAGAGCCGCGAGGATCAATTATTACTGGACATTCAAATGGGGGTATCAACGATTCTATAACTTTTTTAGCCATTTTTTCTCCTTCTTTTACATTTGATCCTCCAATAAAGAATGCTGTAGGTGCTTTTGGTTTCCGTGAAAAAATAGCATCTTGTACTAGTTTTGGTACCTGATCAGCAGTCATCCTACTAATAGGGATAACTACATCAAAACCAGCATCATAAGCCATATTTATATCGAAGGGAGAAGCATTATCATCAGTATCAAAGAAATAACATATCTTTTCTAGCAGTTCATTCTTTTTCACTTTAATTGGTGTTAATTCGAGAATTGATTTACCAATGATAGTTTTAATGGAATTAGAACCAGGATTATTTACAACTTTTGCTAACCGTTTGATTTTTATTTCTTCAGTTTCAATACCTAAATTATCTGCTAATCTAATGATACCCTTAAAGTGTCTAGGATCACAAATAAAGAATGCTTTCAATTTTTTTTCTACCATTTTCTTTGCAAATTTAAGAATGCCCATCATCATCCAAGCTTCACGAACATTATATCTTATTTCATTTTCTTGTAAGTTGTATTCTTGTTGCAAATATTCCTTCCATAAAACCATTCTCTGAAACTCAAAATCATCTTTTGGAAATGTTTTACCATTACTCTTTTTAGTATCTTTAATTGATATTATTAATTGCTTTATAAGTTGTCTGTGATCTTCCAAATTCGAGGAAAGATAATTTTCTGCGTTTTCTGAAATATCCACCATTTTATATGGGATTTTATATTCCCTGAATAATGTTTCTAAAGGATCCTCGTGAGATATTGTATCTTCCCATCGACTTCCTTTCTCCTCGACGGCATAATCAGGATTATATTTAGCTATAAGACCTTCAATTAAATTAAGATATTCCTTCGAAATTAGATGTAGATTCCAGACTAAATCATGCTTTCTCTGTGCTGATGCCTCAAACCACCACTCTATTGGAAACTCACTTTCTATCAAAACCAATTTTATACTTTTCTTCTTTAAAGGTTTTAATTCTAAAACTTCCATTAATTAATCTCCCCCTGTTTTATAATTAAATACGGGATATTATAAATACATTTAAAATCATAAACAATTACTTCTATATGAAGCCCATTTAATTGTTCAATTATTTCTGAAATTATTTTTTCATGAGTAAAATGAATTAAAGAAATTGTCTCATTTTTTTGTTTTTTAATTAAATCTAAAATTTTTTTGACAATCCATTGTGGTCTTATTTTTAATTCTAGAATATTTTTATCTTGTATTACTTCCTTCTTAAGAACCTCAATCCAGGATTTTAAATTAAGACCTTTAAAAGAGTCTTTATCATCCATATTTTGATATTCATGGAACAATTCCCTAACTTGTTCTTCTTTTTTCATTATTTCTTCATATATATACCCATATGCATACTCAGGCATATCTAATAGGTAATAGTCTAAATTCAAAGTATTGAGAACCTTTGAAAAACTTGTATTTTTAAACATTTTGAAATCTTCGCAATCTAAATCAATTGTAATAAAATTAATGTCATTCTTCTGTATTAATTCGGTTAAATTTTCAATATAATTAAGTTGAAAATTAAATCTCGATTTTTCTATTAAATATATACATATCTTTTTGTTTTTTATTGGTTTTAATTCTAATACTTCCATTTTATACATATACCTCTTTATATTATTATTAATATAACTCCATGAAACTATCATAACTTCATAAGATGAACCCAATCCATCTTTTTGAGCTATGAGATTAATTCCAATTGTATAATAATTTGTTTAAAATTTAAATAATTTGATAAGAAAAACTTTAATCATTTTGACAAATAAAATTTTCAAAAGATTCTTCAAATAGTTTTTTTTATCATTAAGAAAATTGAAGATTTAACCTCATTTTAACGATTTTATAATTTTAAAAATTATATTTTGAAAATTATTTTTATCAAAATACTTGACAATAAAATTAAATGATAGATTTTAATTAATAATTGAATGATAGATTTTAATTATTTTTTATTCAATCAACTGAGATTTAATAATAAATCATATTTTAGAATTATTGTTTGATGAAAGAGGTTAATAGCTTTAATAGACTTAGGAATTATAAATGTAAAAATATAGACAAGATTGTTAGGTGTTAATACACAAATCTGTAAAAATCTTTAAAATGTCTTGTTCATTTTAAAAAAATCGTTAAATAAAATGTATAAATCGGATATAGAATTATCCAATCTGATCGTTAACATTCCCAAAGATATCCTATTTCCTCACTAAAAGGATCAATATTTTCAATTATCTATAATATTGTTTTTATTATCAGACTCCTGATGGAGAAAAAGCCCTATTAAATGTAATAATTTTTAAATACGTATTACTTCTTTTATAATGGAAATAGATCTTTTCAAAATAATATATTTAATTCTTGAAAATATTAAGTTTTATATTAAAAATAGGGGTGATAAATAAACGTTAATAGAAAAAAAAGAAGAGAAAGAAATTTGCATTAAATGTAGGGCACCTCTAGAAGATAAAGACTACATTTTCAGACGCAGAGCTCCTAATGTCAGAACTTATGTTTGTTCTAAATGCGGTTATTTTGAAATTTATATCGAGGAATAATTGTCCATGTCTTCTTATATTAACAATGAAATTAAGTGTAGTAATTATAACTTTCAAAACTTAGGGGTAACTATTAAAAATGTAATTTCAATGGCAAATTATTGTTTTGCCTGCAATCGATGTGTAAACGTGTGTCCACTTTCGCATTTGGACGTATTTTTTCCACGAAAATTGGTAGGAGATTTAATTCTTTCTTCACTAGGAGAAGTTTTAACTAATCATAATATATGGAATTGCCTTACATGTGGTCAATGTTCAATATATTGTCCAATGACTCAAGAGAATTTAGGAGTAAGAATACCTGATTTAATTTTAGAATTGAGAAAGGCATCAAGAAAGAGTAAAATTCAAATTAATAGAATTACTCAGTGTGAAACTCATAATGAAATTTTCCCCTTAATTTCGAAAATGATAGCAAATAATCCAATAAGTCCAAATAAATTAGAATTTTTAAAAGGAAAAGTGTTAAAAACGGCAGATTCGGGCGAAATTGCTTATTTCATTGGATGTTTGCCTTTGATGGAAGAAATTTTTTATAATTTCAAATGTAATTATACAGAAATCCCAATAACGATAATAAGCTTATTAAACGAAGCCAATATTGTGCCAGTAGTTTTAAATGAAAAATGCTGTGGTCATGATATCTTATGGGGTGAGGGTGATACTGAAACTTTTAAAAAATTTGCTGAATATAATACCCAGCTTTATAAGGATGCTGGAGTAAAAATTGTTATAGTTGGATGTGCTGAAGGATATAGAATATGGAAATATGATTATCCAAAAATAGTGGATGATTTTGATTTTAAAGTTTTTCATTTTTCTGAATTTTTTTTGAAAGAAAAAATTCTTGAACATGTTAAATTTCCTCAAAGTTCTAAGATTAAGGTAACATATCATGATTCTTGTCGAATGGGACGTTTAGGTGGAAGATTATATAACGCTCCAAGAGAATTAATACGACAAATTCCAGGAGTTGAATTAATAGAAATGGATAATATTAAAGATGATGCTAATTGTTGTGGCGTCGCAACATTTCTAAATTGTAATGAATATTCACGATTTTTAAGACAAAATCGTATAAATGAAGCAATTAATACCAGAGCGGAATATTTAATTGTTTCTTGCCCAAAATGTTTGACACATTTCAATTGTTATCTAAACGAACCTTCTTCAAATGAAGAGAAAAAAGAACTGAGAAATAATATAAAGGTGATGGATTTAGCAAGCTTTATTGGAAAATTGCTTTTTCTTGTTTAAATACGTCGTGTAACTCGATTTATTAATTAAATAATGTTTTAGGATTATTAAAAAATGGAAAAACTGCAGAGTAGTGTTTTAGTTATTGGGGGTGGAATAGCTGGTATACAAGCATCATTAGATCTCACTATGTTAGGATTTAAAGTATATCTAGTTGAGATTAAACCTACAATTGGGGGAACTATGGCTCAATTAGACAAAATATTTCCTACACTTGATTGCAGTTTGTGTATTTTAGCTCCGAAAATGGTTGATGTATATAGAAACCGAAATATTGAGTTATACACTTATTCTTATGTTAAAGAAATTAGAGGATATACGGGGAATTATACAATAAAAGTTATAAAAAAGCCACGATATGTAAAAGAAGATATTTGTAAAGGATGCGGAGATTGTAGCATTATTTGTCCAATTAAAGGAATCCCTAGCGAATTTGATGTCCATTTAAAAACTCGAGAAAGCGTGTATATTCCTTTTCCATCATCAGTACCTCCAGTATATCTTATTGATGATAAAAATTGTTTATATTTAAATTTTCGAATATGTGGAATTTGTGCTAAGGTTTGTAAAGCTGATGCTATAGATTTTTTACAGAAACCAGAAGAAATAACTTTAAACGTAGGTGCTATTGTTATTGCTACAGGAGATAGCCAGGAAATGCCAGAAATCTATACAAGTTTTGCGGGTAATTCCCCCAATGTCTTGTCTAGTATGCAATTTGAACGCTTATTATCCGCAAATGGACCTACTGGTGGTCAAATCATAAAATTAGATGATAAAAAAAATCCTCACTCAATTGCATTTATACAATGTGTAGGTTCTCGGGATGTTCATCATTCAAGTTGTAAAAAATATTGTTCTGCTATTTGCTGCATGAATTCAGCTAAAGAAGCTATTGTTGTCAAAGAACATGATCCAAATATTGAATGTTATATTTTTAATACAGAAATCAGAGCTAAAGGGAAGAATTTTTATGAGTTTATTGAAAAAAGTAGATTTGAATATAACATTAAATATATTAACGGCCATGTTTCATGTATCAAAGAGAATTTAGATAACGGGAAATTAAAATTATATTATGAAGATATTGATAAAGGGAAAGTTGTAAATTTTGAAGTGGATATGGCTGTATTAGCTAGTGCATTATCTCCAACTTCTTCTTACTATAAACTTTTGAAACAAATTAATGTGAATTGTAATGATTTAGGATATCTTCGTGAAAAAGATATAATATTACTTGAAAAAAAGAATATATTTGTGACTGGTTATTCTAGAAAACCAAATGATATTCAAATGGCAGTAGCTGAAGGCTCTGCATGTGCTGCTAAAATTAGTGAAAAATTAAGTCCAGTTAGATTTCAAAAAATAAAAAAAATGAAATATCCTGCAGAAATACCCGTAAACCCTGAGGATAAACCTCGCGTGGGTGTTTTGGTTTGTCAATGTGGTACTAATATTGGAGGGATTATTAATGTTTCTGAAGTAGTAAAATATGTTTCTAAATTGCCTTATGTTGTTCATGTTGAGGAAAATATGTATTCTTGTAGCTCTGATTCCCAAGAACTCATTAAAGACTTAATAATAAAATTTAATCTTAATAGATTTATAGTTGCATCGTGTACTCCTCGAACTCATGAGCAACTTTTTAAAAATACTTTAAAGGAGGTTGGATTAAATCCATTTTTATTTGAACTAGTAAATATTAGAAACCAAAATTCATGGGTTCATCAAAATGAACCTGAAAAGGCCACTAAAAAAGCATGTGATTTAATTAGAATGTATCTGGGAAAAGTAATTAACTTAAAACCGTTAGATACTATTAAAGTTAAAGTTGAAAAATCATCTCTAATAATTGGTGGTGGAATTGCAGGAATAACTGCAGCATATAATTTAGCAAACCAAGGATTCGAAGTTTATCTCGTGGATAAAAACTCTTTGCTTGGAGGTATTGCGCTCGAATTTATTGATTTATATTATATACCTATTACGAAAAATGAAATTTTACAGAAAATTGATGATTTAAAAAACAAAACTAATGTTCATATTTTATTAAACTCTGAAGTTGTTGATATTCAAGGTTATATTGGAAATTATGAAGTTAAAGTTAAAAATATTCAAAAAAATTCAGAAGATCAACCCTTTAAAGTAGGTACGATAATAGTGGCTACAGGAACCAAGCAAATAAAGACAAATAGATGGTCTTATTTATCAGAAAGATCTTCCGAACGGATCTTAACCCAAACAGAATTAACATCTACTAAGGATGTGGATATTCCTAAATTTATGGATGCTACAATAATACTATGCGTAGATCAAAGAAGAAACCAATTTAATAATGGAGATAATATAAAAACCTATTGTTCTAATATTTGTTGTGGAGTAGCATTAAAAAATATTGAGAAACTATTAAATATTAACCCAAAAGCACATATTCATGTTTTATATAGAGAATTTCAATTTTCAGATTTAAATGCTGAAAACTTATGGCGAAGTCTTCGAAAAAAAGTTACATATGAAAAATACCATTCTATTGATGATATCAAAATTAGTGATGAAAATGGCAAATTTCACATAAAATATAAAAATATTGGCGCTGGAATAAACTTAGAATATAATACTGATTTATTGATATTAGCCACCCCTAAAGTCCCCACTGATGGAACTGAACAATTAGCAAAACTGTTAAAAGTAGCAACAAATAAAGATGGCTTTTTTCTAGAAGCTGATGCAAAGCTTAGACCAATAGATTTTGCAACAGAAGGTATTTTTTTATGTGGGGGAGCTCATTGGCCAAAATGGATTGGTGAAAGTATTATTCAAGCATATGGTGCAGCTGGCAGATCAGCGATATTAATGGTAAAAGGAGAAATAGAAGCTGAATGTATAACTTGTGAAATTATTGAAGAAAAATGTATTGGATGTGGGAGATGTGCCGAAATTTGTCCTTATAATGCAATTGAATTGTATGGAACTACAAAACAAATGGGATTATACAATATAAATATACAGAAAGCTCGTATAATTAAAGCTGCTTGTAAAGGTTGCGGAGGGTGTATTGCAGAATGTTCGGTTGGGGCTATTGATCAAAACTATTTTAGTAAGGTTCAAATAAGCAAAATGATTGATTTATTACCTGGAATAGAATTGCCAATCTATGATATTATTTAAATAAAGGTGGTATAATTTGTTAAAAATTAAGAAAAAAAGAAATAAAGAATTTGAACCAGCAATTTTAGTTTTTTGCTGTAATTGGTGTAGTTATGCAGGAGCAGATTTAGCAGGAGTTTCAAGATTCCAATACCCTCCGAATATTAGAATTGTTAGAGTAATGTGCTCAAGCAGAGTTGAACCTATATATGTTTTAAGATCTTTTAGTAATGGAATAGATGGTGTATTAGTTATTGGATGCCATAAGGGTGATTGTCATTATATGCACGGGTTTGAATATACTCTAAACAGAATGGAACATTTGAAGAACTTATTGAAAATGGTTGGAATTGAGGAAGATAGATTTTGGCTACACTCGATTTCAGCGAGCGAGGGAAAACAATTTTCAGAGCTTATTATTGAATTTACACATACAATAAAAGAGTTAGGCGAATCAAAAATCCCTAAAAGATTTGGAACAATGGAATTCAAATGTAATTAATTAAAAATTAAAAAAAAAGGATAAATATTATGACAGAATCAAAATCTAAGAAATTTATTGATATTAATGTAAAGACTTTTAAAGATCTCGATTATAAAATTATAAAAACCGATAAATGCTGCAGTTGTGGTGCTTGTATAGCATATTGTGAAAGTCAGAATTTTAATGTTATTGAAATGAATGACTATATACCAAGTTTTAAAACAGAAAAAAATATCGACAATTGCAATGAATGTGGTGTATGTTATTATATATGTCCTCAAACATCCCCATTATTAGAAAAATTATGTGAAGCTTACAACATTAAAGATAAAATTGGAAATATTATTAAAATCCTTTCAGCCAAAACAACAAATGCTGCGATAGCGAAAGTTGGACAAGATGGAGGTGTAGTTTCAACAATTTTAGCTTATTTATTTGATAAACACAAAATTGATGCTGCGATAGTTTCAGAATTTGATAAAAATCTTAAGCCAATTCCAAAAATAGTTTTTGATAAAAAAGATTTGTTAAAATCAGCAGGCACACGTTATTCAATATCTCCTCAAATAATCCCGTTAAAGGATTTATATCATATTTCTCATGGATTTTTTACGAAAAGAAGAATTTTTAACATCGATCAATTACGCATGGCATTTATTGGTACACCTTGTCAATGTAGAGCAATAAGTAAAATGCGTTTCTTACGTGTTAAACCCGCTCATGTTATTAAATATATAATAAGCCTCTTTTGTTTTGAAAATTTTGAATATAATAAATTATATGATATTTTAAGAAAAGAAACAAATGTAGCCCCAAATAACATTAAAAAAACATGGATAAAGAAGAATTTTTTTATATCTACTAAAAAAAATGAAGAAATTGAAGTAGACATCAAAAAATTAGACCCTGCTATTAGAAAACCTTGCCATGAATGTAATGAATTTACTGGTCAATTTTCAGATATTAGCATTGGATCATCAGGAGCACCAAAAGGATATTCGATGATAATTACTCGAACAGAAATAGGTTATAAAATAATCAAATCTCTTCTTTCTTACGGATTAATTGAACAATTTATTATACCAGCTAGCGAAAATCGAGATTGGATAAATAAGAAACTTAATTGGTACAATCAATTAATTTCATTAAAAGCAAATAAAAAGTAAATATATTCCTAAAAACCCACACAATGAGTTAGTTACCCTTCAACTACCATTTTTTTGAAAGGATCATTCTATTTTAGATTATATATTATGAGGAGCTAGTGCTTCAATCTTTTTCCAAATAAGTTCAATAGATTCAATATATTCTTGCTTATATTCAAGTTCAGTACTAAATATCCCTTTCATTTCTTTAATAAGTTGTTTGTCTCTATAATATTTGAGATCGATTGCCCGCGCAGGACATGAGGATACACAGACGCCGCAACCTTTACATTTTAGATCATCTACCTCAGCAATATTTTCTCCATTAATCTTTATAGCATTATAATTACAGAGTTTTTCGCATCTATGACACCCCATGCACATAGATACTTTTATTTCAGCAATAATTAATTCTTTACTTATTATATCTTGAGAAAGCAATGTTGATACTTTGCTTGCTGCAGCTAATGCTGTTGATACTGAATAAGGGATATTTTTAGGGCCAGCAGCACAACCACATATATAAATACCCATATTATTTGTCTCTTGAGGTTTTAAACATCCATGAACTTCAGTTAAAAATCCATTAATGTCTTTACCTAAACCTAAAGTCTCAATTATTTGGGCCGTATTTTTAGAAGGAACCATACCTGTTGATAATACAACTAAATCTGCATTCATTGTAATAATATCATTTGTTAAGGTTGATGAAGCTCGGATTTTTAGTTTTTTTGTATTTGGCTCTTCTCGTATATCTCCTACTTTTCCCCGGATCATCATTACACCCGCTTCTCTAGCTTTTCTATAATATTCTTCATTTCCTTTATCCCAAGTTCGCATATCTATATAAAAAATAGCAATATCCATATGTGGATATTCTTGTTTTAATAATTGAGCGTTTTTAAGAGCAACATTACAACATACTCCTGAGCAATAGGGGTTCCCTTTTAAGGATCTTGAACCTACACATTGAATCATAACAACTGTTTTTGGGGTTCTTCCATCAGAAATTCTATATAAATGACCCCCTGTTGGTCCTACTGGACTTAACATACGTTCTAACTCTATTTGAGTAATAACGTTGGGATAAATACCATATTTATATTCGTTATTTTTCATAATTGGATATTCCTCCCATCCTGTGGCAATAATTATCGCACCAACTTTTAAATTTATATATACTGAGTTTTGTTCTAAGTCAATAGCTTCTGCAGGGCAAACTCTTTGACAATTTTTACATTCTATACATATAGTCTTATCAATTAGAGCAATTTTAGGTACTGCTTGCGCGAAAGGTATGTAAATTGCGTTTCGTTCACCAATACCTCTATTAAATTCATTTGGTACCCTAATTGAACATTTTGTTATACATAATCCACAACCAGTACATTTTTTCTCATCAATATAGCGGGGATTTTTCCTTACTTTAATATCATAATTCCCAGGGATACCACTGAATCCAACGACTTCACTATAAGTATATAATGTTATATTTGGGTGTTTCGAAGCACTCACCATAATAGGTGCAAGAACTCATATAGCACAATCATCTGTTGGATAAATTCGATCTAATTGTGCCATTTTTCCACCAATTGTAGGTTCTATTTCGATTAAGTGAACTTTTATTCCTTGATTTGCCAAATCCAATGCAGCATTCATCCCAGCAATTCCTGCTCCTATTATTAATACTTCTTTTTCTACTGAAATTTTTTTATGAGGAATAATTTCTAATTCTCGCGCCCTATTTATCCCCGCTTGTATTAACCTTATAGCTTTTTCTGTGGTATTTCTTTTATCACCTCAGGATACAAAAGAGCAATGTTCGCGAAGATTAACCATTTGAAAATAATATGGATTTAAGCCCGCTTCAGCTAACACTTTTCGGTAAGTGGATTCATGAATTTTTGGAGTACAAGCTGCAACAACCACTCGATTTAAGTCTAAATCTATAATATCATTTTTGATAATATTTTGTCCTGGATCACTACAAGTAAAATCGTTTACTCTAGCAACAATTATATTAGGGAGTGCTTCAACATAATCTCTAATAATATCACAATCGATTCTCGCACCTATATTAACCCCTCATCTACAAATATATACTCCAATTCTAACAATGGTCTGTTTTTCAGACATTTAATCCACCTTTTTTAAAACATCACCAAATATTCTTTATGATAAAATTTCAAATTTTTTTTTTGAAATAATGCAAAATTTACAAAAATGTAATTACAGGTACTTTTTTCCGTTATATTCCGATTATATGATGAGTTAAAAAAGATTTAAAAAATCTGATAAGAAAAATTAATGTTATTTTGACAAATTATTTTGTCATTTTTTCATTAAAAGTACAGTTTTGATCTTTTTATAGTCTATTCTTGATATTAACTTTATCATTTCTCTGATTTTTAATATGATTTTTGATCGCTATATATTATGACTCATAGCCATATGATGAGTCAAAAGGATCATATTTATATATCTTGACAACAATATTTATCATAGTAGTCATAAAAATTATTAAAATAATCAATAAAATTTTTAAGATTACAAAAAAAAAAGGGTGATTTTTAATAATGAATATAAAAACTTTTAATGATTTAATTGAAGAAGTCCATAAGCCTGGTATTTGTCAGCAATGTGGAGGGTGCGTAAGTTTTTGTAATTCAATTGAAAACGAGGTAATTGGATTTAAGGAACCAAATTTACCTCCGGAATATATAAATAAAGAAAAGTGTCTTAAATGTGGGATTTGTTATCTTATTTGTCCACAGACACACGTTTTAGACCTGGATCTCAATAAAAATTTTAATTTTTCAGATTTTTCGTCAATGCCGTTAGGATTTGTAGAAGGTTTTTATTCTTGTCAAGCCACAGATAAAGAGTTTTTGAAATATGGAACAGATGGTGGTGTTGTAAACTCAATAATTAATTATTTAATAGAAAAAAGAATGATTGATGGAGCTATTGTTGCGAAAACAAGAGCACCGTTTTCTAGAGAAGCTATAATCGCTAAAAGTAAAGAAGATTTAATTAAAGCTTCAGGTGTTAAGTTAAACGTATCTCCGCAATTACATACTGTACAAAAATTTCACACATATACGCGTTCATTACCTAAATTAAGACATTATAAATTTAAGAAATTAGCATTAGTTGGAACACCATGTCAGATCTATACAATCAGGTGTATGCAAAACCTAGGGATTATTCCATCAGAAAACATAGAAATTTGTTTGGGCTTATTCTGCTACGAAAACTTTTTTTTTGATGAACTAAAGGTTGAGAAGTTCGAAAAAGAATTTAAACTTAAACTCAAAAACATTGAGAGATTAAATATTAAAGAAGATTTAATTATTAACCTAAAAAATAAGGGAACTTCTCAAAATGTCATCCATATACCCTTTAATAAACTATCAAAATACATGCGCTCAGCTTGTGGTGTTTGTAATGATTTTACTAATATTTATGCAGATATTTCCTTTGGAGGGTTAGGTTCTCCAAATAAATTTACAACTGTAATTACACGTACTAAAAAAGGAAAAGAGATAATCAATAAAGTAATTAAGGCAGGTGTAATTAAAACCTTAAATTTGGATGCTTATACTCAAAAGGAAATGAAAGAAAAAATTGTACAGTTTTCCCAATCAAAAATACTACGAATGGAAAAAAACATGAGAAATAAATTGAGAACATAGAAATCTTAATCATTTACATCAATAAAGAAATGAATAATAATTTTTTTTAATTTGAATAGATTTAAAATATATTTCTTAAAATTAAGAAAAAAAAAGAGGGATTTAAATAATGGATATATATTCAATATTATCTCATCCGTTTAGGAGAAAAATTTTACTTCTATTAGAAAAGGAGGGTTATATTCTTTATACAGATTTAATGGAAAAACTTGGCTTAGAAACAACAGGACAACTCAATTTTCATCTTAAAAAAATTAGTTCATTAATAGGCAAAAACAGAAAATCATATTTTCTTACTGAAGATGGTAAACGTGTGCTTAAAATACTAAATATTAACAAAAGAATTTTATCGGGAGAAAATATTGATGAGTATTTGGATTCAAAGGGAAGCGAAATTAGCCGAATTGGAGTAATAATTTGCACTTGTAATACAGAAATTTCAAATATAATTAATATAATTTCAATTGAAAATTATTTGAATAAGTTAAAAAAAGTTGTTTCAGTAAAAGTTTTTGAGAACTTATGCCAACAAAAAAATTTTAATAAAATTACCCAATGGGTTAAAGATAATTTTTTGAATAAAATTGTGATAGCAGCGTGTTCTCCAAGAACACATCAACATCTTTTTGAACGAATTTTTGATAATATTATTGATCGTGCAAATATAGAAATAGCCAACATTAGAGAACAATGTTGTTGGGTACATCAATTTGAAACAAATCAAATAGATCCCTCACTTTCATTAGAAAAAGCTAAGTTATTAATTGAAGCTGCTATTGAACGTTTAAATCTTCAAAAAAAAATTAAAGTTAAAAGAGTTGAAATAGAAAAGAGTTGTGCAATTTTAGGGGGCGGAATTGCAGGCATAACTCTTGCTTTAAATTTAGCAAGATCCGGAATTAAAGTATTTCTTATTGAAAAATCACCAACTTTGGGTGGTAAGGTAGCCAGATGGCATCGAATCCATAATATGGGCGATTGTTCAATATGTTTTATTTCAGAATTAATAAGTGAATTGGTGAATGAAAAAAATATAAAAATTTTTACTAATACTGAAATTGAAAATGTATCAGGAGAAGTAGGAAATTTCACACTAAATTTAAATAAAAAACCACGTTATATTGATGAAAAAAAATGTACAGGTTGTAAACAATGCATAGAAATTTGTAGTATAGAAAAGCCAAATCAATATGAATTTGGTTTAACTAATCGGAAAATAATATATTTCCCTTTTATTCATTCATATCCATATAGTCCTTTAATCGATGAAGAAGATCTAAATAATTGTCTTAATTGTAGAATTTGTGAGCGCGCATGTGTGAATAAAGCAATAGATTTAACTCAAAAAGTAGAAAAGCTCGAAATTAAGGTTGGCAGTAAAGTAATTGCTATTGGATCTGATTTTTATCAGGATTTAGAGGATTACCACTATAATCCGCAAAAAAACATAATAACATCGGCAGAATTTGAACGGATATTATCTTATGATGGCATTACTGAAGGAAAACTTTTAAAATTATCAGATAAAAGACTTATAAACTCAATTTCCATTATCCAAGAGGTTGGTCCATCAGAATATCTTACAAATTACTCAGAAATTTTAGCACAAAAATATATTGAAGATATTAAAATAAGAAATCCTGATTGCGAAATTAACATTTTTTACGATTTAAGCAAATTAAAGGATAAGAACGAGATTTTATTAAGATCAACAAATCCAAGATTTTTATACGCCAATAAAATTACTATTGAAACCAATAAAGATAAAAATTATGTTGTTGCTGATAATATTGAATTTCCAAGCGATTTGATAGTATTAAATCTAAAATTTATTCCTAATAAAGATTTAACAGACTTTCGAAAATATATGGATTTTACACTAGATGATAATGGATTTATGAGTGAAGAAACATTAGCATCTGGTATTTATGGAGTTGGGACTATCTTTGGCCCATTAGATTATAATTCTACAATTTCATCAACTAATAAGTGTGCATTAAAGATCATCTCATTGCTTTCTAAAGATTATTTGATAGCAGAGTTTAGTGGAATTAAAATTGATGATGATAAATGTGGTTTATGTGGATTATGCTTTAAAATTTGTCCTTATAATGCAATTACATTAGAATCAGAGAAAATAAGTATAGATAAATTCAAATGTAAAGGATGTGGTACTTGTGCTAGTGTTTGTCCCACAAGTGCAATAGATTTAAACATCGACACTTCTGAAAAGATTTTTGCAACAATTGAAGTTTTTTCAAAATTCAAAGCACAACCAAAAATTATTGCTTTTTGTTGTGCATCTTGTGGTTATGCTGCTGCTGATGATGCTGGTCTCAAGAAAATTTCATATAATCCTAATATTTTTATTGTACGTGTTCCTTGTACAGGACGTATTGATACTAATTTTATTATTAAATCATTTGAAATCGGTTTTGACGGAGTAATGATAATAGGCTGTAGACAAAATGCTTGTAGATATATTGATGGAATCGAAAAAGTAGGAAACAAAATTAAGTTATTAAAGAATATTTTATTGCCGAAATACAGAGATCGAATAGTGCTTAAACATATGAATGCGGTAGAGGGTAATATGTTTGCTGAAATCTCAAATAAATTTTACAAAAAATTACTAGAGGAGGTTAAGTTTGAAGCCTAGAGTTACAATTATTTCTCTAACTTCTTGTAGTGGTTGCATCTCAACTCTTATATCTTTAGATATTTTTCCACAATTCCTTGAAAGAACAAGGATAATATTTTTTCAATTTATTTTAGATGCAAAAAATATTGAAGATACTGATATTGCTATAGTAGAAGGCTGTGTTTCTGAGGAAACGCAAATAACACTGCTTCGAGATGTTCGAAAACATGCTAAAAAAGTTTATGCTTTAGGTACCTGTGCTTCTTGTGGAGGAATTTTAAGTCTTTCAAGTTCAAAAGTAGCAGATCCAATCTCTAATTACATTGAAACTAATGGTATTATTCCTGGTTGTCCTCCTCCATCTAAACTTTTTGGAAACAGTCTAATCAGATTGGTTGAGAATAAAGATATAATATTATCACAGAAAAATATGTGTGGTAATTGTTCGTTAAAAAGGGATATGAAAATAAATTCTCATATAAATATCTATAAAATAATTCCGAATCCGGAAGAAATTACTCTGGATGAAGAAAATTCTGAATGTTTTTTGAAAAATGGTATTTTATGTTTAGGCCCAATAACTCGTGATGGCTGTGAATACAAGTGTATAAAAATGGGGCTTCCATGTGAAGGATGTATGGGACCGGTATCAAAAGATTTTACATCCAATCTTATTAATTATTTGAGCTTGATAAATTTATCTCAAGAATTAAAAGAATACGCTGGTATTTTTTATCGTTATTCAAAACCAAAATTTAGAAGGTGAAAAGATTGTTAAAAATCATTGATGTCTGCAAACGAGTTGAAGGTCATGGAGATGTAAAAATTTTACTCCAAAATGATGATATTTCATTAGTAAATTTTCAATTTGACATTTATCGAGGGTTTGAAAATTTCTTAATCGGGAAAAAATTACTTGATATTCCAAAAATAGTATCTCGAATTTGTGGGTTATGTTATGCTTCTCAAGCGATCGCAAGTTGTAAAGCAATAGAACATATATATGACATCGAAATTTCAGAACAAACTATTCTTTTAAGACGCCTTTTAATGAGTGGAGAATTAATTAAATCTCATTCTATGAATTTTTTCTTCCAAACTTTGCCAGATCTCTTAGCAATTTTCGATTTTAGTCAAAAAACGTTGACTCCTTATGAATTAATTCATTATGACCCTCAATTAGCATCAAATTTATATGAATTAATTAAAATTGGAAATGAAATAAATATTTTATTCGGTGGTAGGTCGGTTCATTTAATTTCACTTATTCCTGGAGGGATTATTTATTCTCCTTCTAGAAAAAATATTTCACTTGCTAGAAAGAAATTTCAAAATGCTTTAAACAATTTAGAATGGATTATAGAGAAATTTATTGAATTGTTTTCTAATCATATACCACCAAAAGAATACCATTTTCCACATTTTATTTTTGTCGGTCTTTCCAACTATGAAAAATATGATCGCTATTCAGGCAATTTAACAATTAAACAAAACAATAAAAATTTGATAGAATTTGAAAAAAATAATTATTCTACCTATTTTGGTAAAGAAAAAGATTTACATGGAATTGATTTTTATTTTGAAAATAAAAAAAATGTGATTGTTGGTCCCCTTTCCCGTTATAATATTATCGAGAATTATGGAATTGATGAAATTATTAACTATCTTGATTATTTTAATAAATCATGGAAAAATAATATATTATTTGCTAATTTTATTAGATTATTAGAAATGTATATTGAAGCTTATCATGGAATACAAATTTTGGACGATCCTTCTTTAAATATAAGAGAACAATTTTCTCCTCTGAATTCAGTAAAAAATCTGGATGGGATAGGTATTATTGAAGCACCTAGGGGGACCTTAATTCATCATTATCACCTTAATGGAAGTAATTCCATTGATCGAATAAAATTATTTATTGCAACTGAGTTTAATATTCCGCTTATTAATGAGATGATTACCAGATATGCTAAAGAATTATTTGAAATAACAGGTGATATTAATTTAGTGAAAAAAGATGTTCAGAGAATAATCAGAGCTTTTGATCCTTGTATTTCGTGTGCTACTCATTAATATTAATGCTTTTACTATAAAGGATTTGTAAATATTATTGAAAAAATAAGTATTAATTTTTTGTATTCAAGAAATAAAATCTATGAATTTATAACAAGAAATAGTATTCCATATAAAATAGCTAAAAAAATATCTTAAAAATAATTGATTTCTTATTAAACATTTCAGAAGATTTTTCTAATTACAAAATTATATAAAGTTTTTTGTGGTATTTTTTAACTCTTTAGGAAAGATCTTCCATGAGATCTATTAATACTACAGCAACTTCTCGATTAATCTTTTTCATAGTCCATTTATATTCTATTGTGTGTAGAATATGGAGCATTGGATTATTACATAAATTAATTGAACCACCTAATTTTTTAAAATTTAATTCTCTACCAATTTTTACTAAGTATTTTAAAAGAAATTGGGTAATTCCTAAATCACGCCAATCTTTATGAGTCACAAATACAAGTTCTCCTATAGTTGGATCAAATTTCCTAAACAAACCTCCTAAAGCAATGATTTTTTTTTTCCCATCTTCAAAATGTTCCCCAACTAAAACCATTTCCTTAGTATAGTTAATATTCACGACATCTTGTATCTCACAATGACTAAATGTATTCCCAAGTGAGAAAAATCTATAATATATATCGTGATCATCTAAGGAATAATGTAATTCCTGGACCATTTCTATATCAGTAGATTTTACAGGTCTAATAAATAGTTCTTTTCCATTTTTGAGTTTAATAGTAATTTCATATTTATTTGGATATAGACTTATTATACTCTCTGTAGATTTACTTAATAATTTACTTTTATCTGTAAATTTTGACACTAGATCACCAGAGAATTTGTGTTATAATCATTTTATTTTAATATAAGATAATTCTAAACCTATTGATAACAAAAAAAATTATGGAAAAATACCTCTCAATTCAATTGCTTTAGCTAATCTTGAAATAGCAATCATATATGCTGCTATTCGTAAACTGACATTTTTTTCTTTTGATAGATAATATACATTATCAAATGTGGTAACCAGAATTTTTTTGAGTTCCTGATTAATCCTATCTAATGTCCAAAAATAACTATGGATATCTTGAATATATTCAAAGTAAGAAACACAAACACCCCCTCCGTTAGCAAGAATATCTGGAACAATTATTACCCCTTTCTCATTTAAAATTTCATCTGCTTCAGGAGTAGTTGGTCCATTGGCTCCCTCTAATATAATTTTACAGTTCAAATTGTTTGCATTTGAGTGAGTTATTTGATTTTCTATCGCAGCAGGGATTAAAATATCACAATCTAATGTGAGTAAATCTTCATTAGAAATAAATTTATAATTATTCTTATTAAATTCTTTTAAAAAGCGGAATTTATTCCTCCATTTTAGCAATTCTTTTACATTCAAACCCTCCTTAGCGTGCAATCCTCCCTTAATGTCTGAAATTGCTATTATTTTAACTCCTTTTTCATATAATATATCAGCAATAGTTCCACCAACATTACCAAACCCTTGAATAACCACTCTCGAGGATTTTAAATTTAAGTTTAATTTTTTACATAAAGCCTCAAGTATATAAAAAAGTCCCATTCCTGTTGCCGACTCTCTCCCAACTGAGCCACCTATTTCTATTGGCTTTCCCGTGACTACTCCAGGAACAGCTCTACCTTTATTCATTGAATAAGTATCCATAATCCAAGCCATAATTTGAGCATTCGTATTAATATCTGGCGCAGGTATATCTATATCAGGTCCTATTATATTAATGATTTCAGCAGTATATCTCCGAGTTAGTCTTTCTAGTTCACCCTTGGATAACTTTGTGGGATCGACACATATTCCCCCTTTTGCTCCTCCAAGAGGTAAATTTAATAAGCTACATTTCCAAGTCATCCATGTAGCCAATGCTTTTATTTCATTAAGATTAACGTTTGGAGCAAATCTTAGCCCCCCTTTTCCTGGTCCACGAACAGTTGAGTGATGTACTCTGTAACCTTCAAATATCTCAAGATTTCCATCATCCATCTTAATTGGAATCGAAACAATTAAGGAACGTTCTACTTTTTTAAGGTATTTTGTAATATTTTCATTCAATCCCATCTTTTCAGCAACAATGTCAATTTGATTTTTTGCCATTTCGAATGAATTTGATTTTACTAATACTCTTTCTTTTGTAGGCTTAAAAATATCAATTTCATCAGGACTAACTGGAACTTTTTTATAAACAAATTCCGCTTCTTTTTCTTTTTTTTTTAGCATTCTCGAATAAAATTCAATTTCTTAATTTTTAAATTAAATTAATTAGAATAATATATTTACATGTTATATATGTTATTACCAATTTATAAATATGCCGAACTTTATCCCTAAAAAGATAGATAGAGCCGAAGAGAATCCAGAATTAACCAAATTTTAAAAATAACATTCAATTAAATATTGTATATCTTTAACTAATTAGCAAATTGAGAATTGGATTTTATTCGATAAAAAAGAATTTTTCAAATTTATATTAAAAGTTACAATTCTCCTAAAGGTTTATGAATATTTAGAAGTTTAAACTTTTTCTTAAGTTAATTTAGGTTTGATTGTTTTTTAACTATAAAAACGAGTATAAAATCAAAATAAATCAGATACAAGGATTCATGGTGTTACTTAATACTTAGAAAATTAACAATAAAAAAAGAAATAAAATAAACTTAATATTTATAATATGGATTTAGATTTTTTTAATTCTAAGAGTTTTAGTTCCAACAGTATATCCCTTAAGCTAGGTCCAACTGGGCGGCCTTTCTTATGAATAGCTCTTCCTACAACTGCTTCTGCAGCTTCTAGAACCATTTCCGATAGAGTTGGATGACTGTGGACTGTATGTGTGATATCTTCGATTGTTAACCCATGTTGCATAGCAAGTGTTATCTCAGCTATCAATTCTGATGCGCCTTCACCAATACAGGAAGCACCTACAATTTGAAGTGTGTGTTTATCTGCTAAAATCATTAGGAGTCCTTCTTCTCCCATACATTTTGCTTTCCCTAAACTGCTATAAGGAAACTGTCCAACTAAAACATCAATTCCTAATTCCTTTGCTTGTTTTCTTTTAAGACCAACTGAACCAATATTAGGACTGGTAAATATTGTTGAAGGAATAACTCTATAATTCGTTCTTTTTGGTTTTACTTGAAATTTTCTAAGACTGGATAAAGCATTTGCAACAGCAATATCACCTTCATAACTAGCAACATGAGCAAGCATTACTCCTCCAGTTACATCACCAATTGCATATATTCCATGAACAGCTGTTTCTAAGGTGCTTGGATCCACTTCAATTGCTCCCCTTCTTGCATTAATTCCTAACTCTTCTAACCCTAAATTCTTCGATACCTTATTTCTACCAATTGATATTAAGCATAAATCTGCTTCAAAAACCAATTTTTCTGCGTTTTCAATTTGATCTATTGGAACTGAAGCAGAACAAGTTGTTGCTTTCACAATTGAGCCTAAATTTTCAACAGATAACACATTTTGAGAAGTTAATATCTTAATGCCCATTGAATCGAATTTCTTTTGCAATTGCTTTATAATTAATGGTTCCTCTGTAGCTATTGGTGAAGGGAGATACTCTAAGAGAGTTACCTCACTCCCAAATTTCGCAAAAATATCAGCAAACTCACATCCAATCACACCAGCACCAATAATTAATAAACGCTTTGGAATAATCTTAAAATTAGGATCTAAGATATCATCACTAGTCAATATTCTCTCGTGATCCACATTAAAATTAGGAATTAAAGCGGGAGTTGACCCTGTAGCAATTATAACTCTTTTCGCAAGAATTGTCTCTTCATTACTATCTCCTTGAATAGAAATTTCAAAACCTCCCTCGGAATTGCCTCTAAGAATCTTACCATGTCCTATATAAACATCATTTTTCCATCCTTTTTGTAGATCTGCGATACCTTTACCAAGTTCAGCTACGATTTTGTTCTTACGCTCCACGACTTTACTAAAATCAATTCTAAAATCATTGATTTCAATACCAAATTCTTCTGCCTCTTCTATTTTTTCAATGAAATGAGCAGAAGCAAGTAAAGCTTTAGTGGGAATACATCCTTTATTTAAACAGGCCCCTCCTAACTTATCTTTTTCGATAAGTGCAACTTCCGCTCCATATTGTGCAGCTCTAATAGCAGCATGATAACCACCAGGCCCCGCCCCTATAATGGCTAAATCATATTGTTTTTCAGACTTTTCTTCTTTAGACATTATTTATCCCGCAATTAAATAAAAATTATTTTTTAATCAATAGAATGTGAAAATTTTGACTTTTGAATGAATAATATGTTAGATTTAACATTCTGTTCCTTTAGTTGCTTCATTATTTCGACGAATGTATTTTCAGCACCAAAATGTACAAAAGTTAAATCCTCACTATCTCGATCTTTTATAACTTGTAAAATTCTTTTAGTAATTGCATCAGTTCTCACTTCCTGGTTTATATAGTAGTTTAGTTCTTTCAATTCGTTTGAATAATAATCAATCAAATAACTTAATTCTTGAGCACCAGGAGTATTTTTATCCTTTAACATGCTATAAGTAGACTTTAATTCATCATATTTATTTTGAATTTCACTAATCTGACTTAAATAATGACCCTTTACATAATGAGGTAATTCTATAGTGAAATAAGGTATTCCAAACTTTTTTAACACTTTTGCTAGATGAGTTTCATTGAATTCTCTTAAATTTATGTAACCTAAATCTATCGTGGCGAAATTTACGGGGATATTTTTGATTTTTTTCATTAAAAGTTCAACATTTTCTTCTTTACTCTCTGATTCCAAATTTCTTATTAAATATACAGAAAAATTTTTATCTTCTGTTAAAGATTCAAACATTATACTATTCATTATCATCCCTTATTTTTGGTTTTTTAATTTATATATCATTGAAAAGATCAATTCGAATCGATTTTTTTTAAACAAGTTAACATTCAATGATATTTTACGAAATTGAGACTAGGAATTTTAATATGGAAGTAATTCGGACTATTGAAACTCGGAATTAAATTGACCTTTCCAATAATATAATGTCACTTATCATATATAAATCTATCGGAAATAGTCATATCAATCATATCATAGCACACACCCAATGATCGACATTTACAGATAAATGTATGAAAGCAATAATAATACTATAATAAAAGTAAATAATGATACACAATAATAATAATTCATTTATTAAAAATAGTAAAATCATTTATTAAAATTATAAGTATAGTGCAAATTATCCAAAAAATAATAAAATAAAATTGAAATTTATTGTGATTCCAGCACCTTTGAAGATTTTATCTAAATTTATTAGAAATTTTATTTCTATAATTCTATATCAATTACACAAATTCATATTAATTTTTTTACTATGGCTACAACTGATAATTTATAAATCATGAAAAAAAGTAACCGATTTTACATAATAAATTACAATTTTTTTTTCTAAAATATAGAAGTGAGATTTATTACATTCTAGTACTCTTTGAGTATAGCTCCAAAAAAATATGTTTAACTTATTAATATTAAAAAATTGGAAGGTGATGTAGTATAAGTGAAAAAGAGAACCACATTTTATATGTACAAACCAGTCATGATCCAGAACGTCAATATTCACCATTAGTTCTAGCTCAAACAGCAAAAGCTATGGATATTAAAGCAACAGTTTATTATTTAGGTACAGGATTAAGAATATTAAAGCCCGGTGAAGCCGAGAAAATAAAGCTTGGCGCTTTTCCAAGTGTAAAGGAAATGATTGATAAAACATTAGAAATGGGTATTGAAATCTTAGTTTGTGAAGCTTCAAAACGAATGTTAGGTTGGGAAAAAGTAGATTTAATTTCTGGTGTAAAAATTGTTGGTGCCGCAACTTTAAATGATTTAGTGTTAGAAGCAGACGCTACACAGTGGTTTTAAAATATATTATTTTTTTTTAATTATTTATTTTTGAATTTGAGTAATTTTCACATAAATCTATATTAGGTAATTAATTCTAGATCATTAATAGAGATTAAGCTACTAAATTCTAATGTTTGTCGAATACTTTTATTACTTAAAAGAACGTTTACCAGTAAGTATCACCGAATATATGACGCTAATGGAGGCTCTCAATCAAGGGCTCATACATAACATGGTTGAGTTCTATTATGTATCACGCTCAATCCTATGCAAAAATGAGCACCACTTCGACATCTATGATATTGCGTTCGCAAATTTCTTCAAGGAAGCTATGGTAAAATTTCCTGAAGATATTAAGCAGGAAATTTGGGATTGGCTTAATAAAGATATAACACTGCCTGAATTGATAGAAGGCTTACAGTTAATTCTAAGAGAATATCAGCAATATATAAATATTGAAAATCTCGAACAGTTCCTTGAAGAACTATTGGAAAAATATAGGACAGAATTTGGTGATAATCTGATAATTAATGCTCCAAATGAGATAAAAGATGAAATTTGGAAATGGTTAGAAAAAAATCTTGATCTCTCAGAATTAGATGGGAATTTTCAAGAGATGTTAAGCCAGTTCTTTGATCTCGAAGAAATGCAAAAACGCTTCGAAGAATTAATGCAAAAACAGGATGAGGAACATCATGGAGGAGACCACTGGATTGGTACTCAAGGAGCATCACCCTTCGGACATGGAGGCCAGAATCCAATGGGTATGAGAATAGGGGGATCCTCTGGTGCACGGATGGCTGTTCAAATAGCACAAAAAAGAATATTTAAAGATTATAGAAAAGATATTGTTCTAGATACCAGACAAATTAAAGTTGCTTTAAAAAGGCTTAAAAAGCTAGAAGAGATCGGAAAAAAAGACGAATTAGACTTAGATAAGACTATTGATAAAACGGCTAAAAACTGTGGAGATATCGAAATTGTATTTGATAAGAAAAGAAAAAACAACGTTAGAATGATCCTCTTGATGGATGTTGGGGGCAGCATGACCCCTTATGCTCATTTAGTTAATCTTCTCTTCTCTGCTGCCAATAACATGTCACATTGGCGCGAATTTAAACATTTCTATTTCCACAATTGTATTTATGAAACAATTTATTTTAATGCTCGAAGGAATCCAGATGAAGCAATTGAATTCAATGAGTTTTTGAAGAAGTATGATAATAAGTATAAAGTTGTCATCGTTGGCGATGCTGCAATGGCGAGTTGGGAACTAACGGAAAAATATGGTTCGATTTACTATTATCATCGAAATGAATTGCCTGGTATTTATTATATTAAAGAACTCGCTAATCATTTTAAAAATGGTATAGTATGGTTAAACCCTGAGCTTATAAGACCAGAATGGGCACCATGGACACGTAAGATTATTTCTAGCATTATCCCCATGTTTGATTTAACTGTTGAGGGAATCGAGGAAGCAATGAACTATCTTAGAAAAGGTGGTAAAAATATGTATACGACGGTTCAATTGTTAAAGGGATTAAATTATTAAAATCAGTTTTTCTCTATTTTCTTTCTAATTAATTCTTTTATCCAATTTATTTAAAAGAAAAGTCAAAATAAAATTCTACTATACTCACTCATAATTAAATAATTAGCTCTTAATTTATTGACTCCTTCACAATTAAAAGAATTATAGTCCTATAGTTTACATCTTCAGTACGCATTAATCAAGCTACATACAATTTTAACAATAATAAAAAAATTTATAAAAAATGAAAAAAAAGAATTATAAAAATTTAAACAAAAATGTTTAAAAAATTGTATTTACATTGAGGTTTTAAAAATGATTATGGTAAATTATGGCCGTTTTAAGGATTTTAAAGCCAATCTTTGGCAAGACTGGTTTAATAAGGAAGGAAACATACAGAAATTGAAAGAAGCTCTTCCTGATGGAGCTAAATACCTTGGTGCTTATTTGATAGTTAATGGGACTGCAGATTACGATTTTGAAGTGTGGTATGAGCTGGACAATTGGACTGTATTAGAAAAGTGGAGAAATCATACAAAATGGTATGAATTTTATAGAGAAAAAGTAAAAGAAATAGGTAAATTTGATAAATGGACCAGAAACAGATTTCTCCGGACAATTCACGATGTTATAGTTTTCGAGCCAAAGTAATTAGAGGATTAGAAAATAAATTCATCATATAATTAACAACATTGTTTAAGATTCTATTTAGGAAGTAAAATAACAAGCTAGGAGCTTACAGCTCAATTCAGGTTGATATGCTATTTTCATCTCATATGCTTTTGATTTATTATATCAAAGAACTCGCTAACCATTTTAAAAATGGAGTAGTTTGGTTAAATCCTGAACTAATAAGACCAGAATAGGCTCCTTGGACTCGAAAAATTATATCTAGCATTATCCCAATGTTTGATTTAACTGTTGAGGGAATTGAGGAAGCGATGAATTATTTACGAAAAGGTGGTAAAAATATGTACACAACAGTCCAATTATTAAAAGGCTTAAATTATTAAAATATCTCTAAGCAATTAGAATAATTAATAAAAATTTTACTCAATATTCCTTAAAATTTTCTCACTAACTGATATTTTGAGTGAATCGTAAAAAATGGATGAGTATTTTTGATAAAATTCTTTCTTTTTTGCCAATATAAACTCTTTTCCTTCAACTTTAATTTTACCCCTTGACCAAAAAATCGAACCGTGATGATTTAAATCAATATAATCTTCCTTTTTAACAATTTCACCGGATTTAATGACATGTTCTATATTTGATAAAGCGTTCTTTAAATTTTGATAATTCTTCGAAATATCAATTTTATTAGTATCAAGATCTAAAATATTTATATCTCCATCAGCTCCATTACCCAGATTACCTTTAATACTTCCTAAGCCTAAAGATTTTGCGGGACTTGTTCTCGTTATAGTGACGAATTCAGAGAAATTTAAAACTTTATCATTATTTTTAAGAGAACTACTTTTTATGAAATCTTTGTTCATATCTTTCATAAAATTCTCTCGAGCTTCTTTACTTATTAGCCAAGTTGCAATCTCTGGAATATCAGCGACATTCGCATAATTCGGAAAATTCAGAGTTAAACTAACTTGAAGCTTATTTTTAGTATTTAAAGCTAAATCGAGAGCATTTGCCCACAGAATACAATCCTGATATTTACTTTTTTCAAAGCTTCTAAAAGATACAAACGAATCACCTTCAAATTCTACAGCAGAACATATTAATTTTTGAGGATTTTCAAGAATGTTATCTGTCAACATAGAATTTATCAGTCGTCTATCTGAGGTTATTAGAGGATTTATTTTATTGAAACCGATAAAAGCGAGATCAACATCAACATTTTGGTTTTCATTTAAAAAATCTGTTAGGTTTTCATTATTTCCATCAAAGCTATATGAATTTGCATGAGCTATATGAAAAATTTGATCTCTTCTTTTCTCTAAACCCGCTTTTTGATTGACTGTTAAATTCAGTGACTTAATCTTAGCTAGGACAGAAATAAGATTCTCTTTTCCTACTTGCTTTTCATAACCTTCAATGTGAGCATGAGTTGAATGAGGTAACCCAAGTTTTTCGACACATTTAACCACATTTTCATATACATCTAAAGCTGAGAAATTATACAATCTTCCCGTTTGGGAAATATGATCTCTTAATTCTCTTAAATTCCACGCTTCGTTTTCAAAAGGATTATAAATTTTAAATCCAAATCCATAAGTTTTTGATAATAAGTCCGAAAGGAAAATTGCCATCTCATCAATTTTTCCTCTCTGAAATTCTAACTCTAAAGGCCAGAGATTACTTATGTTTAATAACATTGCCTTGTCGAGTACTGGCAATTGTTTAAAGTTAAAAGCAGTTTGTTTTGCTAAAGATGGAAAGACATTAGCCTCTAAAATAAAAGTATAACCATTAGAAATATATTCTCTAGCAATATTTCTTAATGTTAGTCCATTCCAAATTTTTTTAAATTCATTATTGTTTATACCTAATAATCGTGCCCAATTAATTTGTTGAGATGCTACATGCGTATGTATATCTATAGCTGAGGGAATAACAGTTTTTCCTTTTGCGTTGATTTCTTTAACGTCATTTTCT
>CP070805.1:1520716-1562017 GCA_020343655.1 Promethearchaeota archaeon
TTCATCTTCTTTAGATTTTAATTCAACGTAAAATCCTATACTTTTTTCCGAGAGAACGTTCTTATCTAATCTTTCTTCTAATTTATCTTTAGTACTATAAATTTGGAAATATGTAGGAATCTCATGATCTTTTGTATAAAGAAATACACGCCCCATTTTTTCAAATTCATTAAATGTTTCTTTTGAGACTAAAAAGTGTAAAATATTATGATTAAACGCTTCTTGAACTAATTCTTTAAAATCTCTACTTTTAGATTCAAAGTTCAATATTATTTTTTTCATATTTCCTTAAATATCGGTCCATATAAATTTTTTTGATATGAATTATTTTATTATATTATATCAAATATTATTAAATTTTTAAGTTAGAAAAATCATATAATTCATAAATTAGATAATATTAAATTAAAGGTCTAAATGGAGTAATGATAAAATGGGTTTAAAGAAGAAACTCTTTCCACGTAAAGGTAAAGAAAAAGATGACTTAGTTGCTAAAGCTAAAGGTCATATCCATAAATTAAATTTAATGAATAAAAATTATAATAGACGGGCTGAAATAAGTCGTAAAAATGCAAAAATCGCATTGAAACGAGGGGAAAAAGATCGTGCAAAAAATTATCTTATACAATATAAGGCTTATCAAGCCAAAGTTGACCGTGCTACTAACATTAGAGGAAAGATTGAACGCCAAATTCAAGCTATAGAAGAGGGAATGCTTATATCTCAAACAGGGGATGTAATGGGAGGTATAAGAGATGAACTAGAATATATTGCCACAAAAGCATCTCCTGCGAAAGTTGCTGAAATCGCAGAGGATTCTGAAGCATATGTTGCTGAAATTGAAGAAGCAGCAGAAATTTTAGCAGGAGATCCTGAAATTGATCTTGCTATTGATGTTACAGAAGAATTGAATCAACTTGAAACAGAAATGTTGCTCGATCAAGGTGGGACAATGCCTGAAATTCCTTCAGATGACCTGCAATACATACCAGAGTATGATGAATTAGAGGAGGAAGCTGAAGTTAAATCAAAAGAAAAATTAAAAGACGAGATTGATAAGTTAAGAAAGGAATTGGAAGGCTAAATTTTTTTCGTAATCATTTTTAACTATCTGCTATTAATATGTACTAGTTTTAAGTATAATAAAATTTACTTTAAAGAATTCAACGCAAGGACCATATTTTTCACTTTTCTTATTGCTATTTCATAACCATCTTTTTCTCCGAAAGTTTCTTTCAAAGGTAAAAAACCACAATCAGGTTTGATGATTAAATTCTCTTTACCATATTGCTCTATTCCTCTCTTTATAAATTTTTTGAGGAAATCGACATGTTCAACATAATCACTAATCTTTTTGTCTTGGGTTCGTACGAATTTTGAATGGACTGTTCCTAGTGCTAAAAATTTATCTGTACCTTGAAAATGTTTTTTTTCGAATATTTTAAAATTCTGTTCATTGGTACTGAATTCATGATCTAAAATTTTTACATCTGTTTTTAAAAGAAGATCTCGCAAATATGGGCTGATTCTTCCACAAACATGGATAGATGATAATTTTCTTATTCCGGATATGGCTTTATTAATTGTATTAATAATAAAATCTTCTGAATGGAATAATATTTTCTTCCCAACTAACAACCCAAGAATTGGTTCGTCACAGGAAATAATATCTATTCCCATGATATTATAGGCTGTCGCAATTTGCTTTGTAAAATCAGCAAACTTATCCACAATCCAATCAACCATAACCGCTCGTGGTTCTTCGAAAATTATTGGTTTTAATCCTTCTGCAATTTCATTTTTTAGTATTATCTCAAATGTTAAAGTGAAAGGGCCAGTTAAACAAGCTTTTGTGCCTTTAATTGATGCCTTAAGATCAGGATGATCGTTGAAAAAATTCACAATAAATTCTCCATATTCTAGGGCACTTGGTTTTTTTGGTACTTCAAAATCATTGTATAAATAAAATTTTTGGTCAATTTCTTCTAATTGAGTAATTTTTTCAGATAAAGGGGATAAGAATTGATGTGTCATAGATAAAAGTTGAGGATAGCATGGAAAATCGATACCTAAATGAATTAAATCTGTGAAAACTCTTAACATATTTTCATGATTATTACTTAGAGGCCAACTTCCGACGACTGTAGTAAATAGTCCATCCTCTTTATTCATAAGATTTAGAATAGTAAAAAAAATATAAATATATGATAAATGAAATATGCAGATATAGCATAAAATTAAAAAAGTCTACTATGTATAAAATCGCTTGTTATCAAAATTTCTGCTACTTCTTTTAAGTTCTTCAACCTCTTCGAGGTTTTCTTGTAGCGTTTGTATTTTTTTTTCAATGAGATAGATCTCCTTCTGCAAATTCTTGAAAGTCTTGAAGTAATCAACCTCAGATATAATACCCTGATCAAACTTCGCATCTAATTTTTTCAGGGTTTCTTTTAAACTATATCTTTCTTTACTCAGTTCAGTCATCTTTTCATGTTTTTCCTTATCTAGTTTGAATAATTTTCGCTTATATCTATAAGAATTATTTGGATGATTAAATTCCGAATCAAACAAATCCGATAAATGATTTCTATTATAATCCTGGAATATCCTATCATTCTTCAAAAAATAATCATCTTCATTATAACTGTTTATGTTTCCTCCTTGGTTGGGATTATATGGATTTAAAGTGTTAATTAATTCATTATCAGAGTTTAATCGTTGGGGATTATAATTTTGAACACAATTTTGTTCATAAGCATTTTGTAAAAAGAATCTATGCTTGTCATTATTATGTGGGTAATAGGATGGCATAATTTGAGGATAAGAAGAAGGATGAATAGTTTGTGGAACTCCTAGATCTGGATATGGTCTATATTGTAGAGCCATATTTTCCGGAAGGTTAAATCGAGGTTGTGCCCGAGAGGCAACATTATTCATTTGGTTGGGGTAAATATTAAAGGGACTAATAAATTGTCTATTATTTAGATGTAAATTTTCATGAGTTTTATTATACTGACACTTTATACTAAAGAATGAATTAATGCTTTCTTCAATAAAGTTTGTTAATTCATTTAAATCAATATTAATTTTTTGAAGTTTTTTTGCCGTTTTTACATCATATATTGTAGTTTCATCAAAAGATCTAGCTAGAAGAATGTATTCAATTACTCTAGAAACAGCTTTAGGGGGCAGTGTAAATTCATATTTCCCATATGTAAACTGAATATAGAGTTTTTTGAATATCTTACCTTTTTCTCTTATTTTTGTTAAATCTTGAACAGGTGCTTTGAATATTAATTCTTTTTTCTTTTTAATTACACCATATTCATGAATAAATGAAAGATCATAATTAGTAATAAATAATATTCCTTTATCTTTCTTAAATTTTTCGTGGGTGTTCAACCCATTAGTTAATTTAGCAAGAATGGCATAAACAGGTTTTTCTCCTTCCGCGAGTCTTAATAATTTCTTGTATGTGTTAAAATAATAACTGATCTTTGCAATAAATTGTAAGTTATTTTCGAAAGTTTTAAAACTCTCATTAAATGTTTGGATATTATTGGTTATAAACTCATCAATAGCATAATGGCTTCTGGATAAATTTTCAAAAATTCCTTCAATGATTACTATATTTGAATTTGGTTGGGTGTACGTATCAAAAAAATATTCCTTATTTTGATTTAATTGATGAAAATGAAGATTAAGTTTTTCAAATAAAGTATTTTGTATATAAAGAAATAATTTAAAAAGAGCTAATAAATCTGATTCCATTTTAGGAAAGTGATAACATTTATTTGGAGGATCTCTAACCTCCTTGATTTTAGATTGGAATAAAAATAATTTATCAAGAATTTCTTTTAAAGGATTAATGAATGACCGTGAATCTTTAATTAATTCTAAAAATCTCTTTTCAAGTTCTTCTTTTTTCTCATATATGTTAATAATTTGATGGGAGCTGCACTTTGGACACGCTGATAAACGTTGATTAATCTTAACTATATTCTCGTTTCCACAATCATTACACACTTTCTTTTTTTCAGAGTCTAGAATTTCAATATTTTTTGATTTACAATCTTGACAAATAAAAAAATCAACTTTTTTTTCATGTAAACAGTCAGAACAACAACTAGTGCCACACTCTTCACAATAATAAGCTAACTTAACATATCTGTGACAAAAACGACAAACTTGATCTGACATCTTTAAATTTTTAACCCAACCAAATAATATAAAATATCTTTAAAATCGCTTTTTCAAAAGAATAAGAAATTCTTTTCTTATTATATCATTATATTATACATGTATCATGTATTATCCAGATATAATTGAGAAGAACTATTAATTTAATATTAAAAATTATTTAACGATTTTTACTTTTTTACCAAGTGCTTGACCAGGAACTCCAGCTTTCTTAAAGTGGGCTCTAACAGCACCATTATTTCCATGTGCTCGAGTTATAACTCCTTTTAATTCCTTACCTGTAGGAGTATTCCAAGAAACTGTTCTCCCAATAAGTTTATTTGCGTCTTTTCTAGTTTTTACATTTGGGAAAACTAAGATGCAGTGTTTCTGATGTATTGTGTGGCGACCACGTTTATAATTTGAAATAACTCCTTCCATCCCTAATATGTCCAATTTATTTAGCGACATCTTGATTCAATAATCTATAATCTATGTTCTACTCTTAAATTAATGAAAGAAATATTTCAATACTATTAAGTTTTTTCAAATATGTTCTCTATGTATTAATGAACAAGGTTTTTGAATTTCTTACTTTCAAGATCTTCTCAAAAGAATTTCTTAGAATATTGTCTAAAGAATATATTAATTACTCAATTCTAATTTATTAATACACAAGATTTATTCCATGATTCTAAATTAAGTAAATTTATTTTTTCCATGAATTTTTCTTCAGAAATTTTATCCTCTTGAACTATCAAATCATTTACTTGCGTGATAATAGAATTCTCAATGACTTGAAGTTCAGTTTTTTTATTTACGGGTTTGGCCGATGTATGTTTACACCAAAACCAATCAGGATTAATCATAGTATATGGTCCTGAGTTATAATATTTTTGACCCTGGATAGGGAAAGCATAAGGTTTATAAATGCTAATACACGGAAGTGTTGTTCCCGTGAACCAGTGTATTGATTTTTTTACCTTTCTTAAATGAGAAATTTGAGAGCCAGTTGATTCACTACCTCCATGCATGCAAATTCCTGCTTGATGCTCTCTTAAAAATTCCATCATCAATTTTGGAGTAATTTTCCCTTTGTTATTATTCAATAATATAGTAGATTTTCCCTCTCTTGAGTAAGGTGAAGGTGTAGGAGAAATAGGCTCTCCAGAAAAAGTTACCGCAAAATCGAATTCATCATCATCTTTACAATAATTTTTATCAATAGCATATTGGATGATTCCATTTTTTCTAAGGTCTCCTTTACCTCTAATAGTAATACTATTTGAAATAGATCTTACATTTTTAACTTTTTCAACAATCCACCATTTATCAGCAGTTTCTAATATGAAAGCTTCTTTAGGATCCGCAATTATAAATGAATTGTGGTATAGCCAATTCGGATCATCATATGCGCAACCTCCTCCTTGCCCAAATTTTTCTAATAACGATATAATTACATCCAGTGCATCTTTGGCTGTTTTACCTCTCTCAAGTCCTAACCTTAATAAATCCATACCCAAAAGACCAATATTTCTTAGTGGTTCATGAGTATATACCGCCTCGTTTCCAATTGCAACTCCATACTCATTAACACCCATTTCTGCTCCCCACATCCACCATGGTTGACTTAATATGACTGCTGCTGTCTCAGAAACTTGTGGTATTGAAATATAAGTACATGTTATTTCTTCTCCTCTTGAAAAATTAGACCTCGGGGAATAAGTTATTAATTGAACTTCATTCCAAGGGCGATCTGAATTCTTACCAAAAATTACACTTCCATCGTGAGTGGAATTGCCAAGTGCTACTAATGTATCACACATAAGATATATTTATTTTTTTTGATTATTTCAGATAATTCAAAGCGGTTAAAGCAAAGATTTTGGTTACATTCATTACATCATCTATGTAAACAAACTCATCTTGGGCATGATGATTATTCTCTCCTCGAATAGGACCAATTAAGATAGTTTCTATTCCATTTTCTTGAAATATTTGAGCATCACTAGTTGGTATAAATGTTTTAAAATCTCTTTCTTCTCCGAAAACTGTTCTAAAAGCTTTTTTTACCACATTTGCAAAAGTTGATTTAGTGTCAGTTATTCGTGGCAGAATAAAACCAGGTATTTGGGTTTTTATATTTAAATTTGGATCCTCTTTTTCAAGAGATTCAACAAAATTTAAGATTCTCGACTTAATACTCTCCAGATCCATTTCTGGAATAACACTTATAAGACATTGTAAAATACAATTATCTGGAATTGTGTTTACTGAATTACCTCCATTTATCATAGTAAAATTTACTGAACTTACTTTAGATGGAGAATCAGGGGTGAGAGGATATTTAGTTTCCATTTGTTTGAACTCTTCTTGTAAGTCCATTAAGAAATTCATAATTTTCATCATCTTTCCGATAGCATTTATTCCTGAATAATTATTACGATTAGGCGAAGGTAAATCAGGATAAGCTTGAGCATTACGACGTATTCCTTGAATATTAAAACTAATTTGCATTGTTCCACCTAGATAAGCAATGGGATAATCACACCAAACATCTCCTAATAAACAAGCATCTCCAGTTATAATATTATCTTTTACCAAATATTCAGCACCTAATAAGCCGCCGATTTCCTCGTTAATTACTGCAGTTATTATTAATTTTCCATTTAAATTTATTCCTAGATCTAATAAAGCTTTAGTAGCGAAAATTTCTGCTGCCACACACGCCTTATCATCTGCAGCCCCACGACCATATATTTTATTCTCAACAATCTCACCTCCATAAGGATCTTTTGTCCAACCATCACTTGTGATAGCTGTATCCATGTGAGCATTAAATATTAGAGATGGTCGATCTTCATTTCCAATTTCTCCAATGACATTCTTTCTTTTTACTTTTGTATTTATATTAAATTCATTCATTTTTGATGCAATTAATTTAGAAATTTCTTTATATTTGCCAGGAGGTACTTCGGAGGGTATCTGAATCAATTGTTGAAGAAATCGGATAATTTCATCTTTCATACCATCTATTTTTTCTGTAATTAACTTTTCCATCTTTTCCATTATTTTCACTGTTAATTATTTTAGGAATTTTAATAAAAGTGAAAATGAAATTTATCATTTAAAATATCGTTTGAAGAAAATAAAAAGATTTAATGCCAGAATTTATAAAAATAAAAAATAAGAAAAATAGTATTTATAATACTGCTATAGCATCAATCTCAACTAATCCGTATGGAAGTGGACAGGTCGCTTCTATGGTAGTTCTTGCAGGAAATTTTTCAGTCACACCATTTTGTTCGAAAAATTCTTTATAAGCTTGATTCATCTCTTTGAAATCGGACATGTTTTTTAAAAATACACTTACTTTTACAATATTTGAAATATTAGCTCCCGCAGCCTTTAAAACAACTTTTATTTTTTCGAATGCTGATAACGTTTGTTCCTTTATACCTTGCGCCTCTGGAGTAGTAACTTGTCCTGATATAAAAAGAAGATTTGCTGCTTTTATACCTAGACAATAAGGTCCTGCTTTTGGAGATCCTGTGTCAATTTCTTCAATATTTACCATTTCTTTTCTCACCTATATAATTTTTAATTAATTCATATTGAATTATTACCAATTAGCATTGTTACATAATTATAAAATTTATTTATTGTCGTATATGATTCAAACAAATCAGATTTTAATTAAGTTTTAATAAAATTCTTTTTTAAACGAATTAAAACTTATTATTTTAAAATTTATACTAAATATTTGGATTTAAGACTACTAAAAGCATTCTATAAAGATTGAGACACTTTGAAAGGTGCCAAAGATAATATTTGGATATTTACCTTTGAATATGCGGGGATTGTGAAAGTAGGCGGTCTTGGAGAAGTGCCCGCAAATCAAGCTAAACATCTAGCTGATGATTATGAAATCACAGTTTTTATTCCTTCACATGGTCAAATAAAAAAAATTGAAAATGACCTTAAATGGGAAAAGCAACCATTTAATTGCGTAGGTCAAATTAAACCTTCGCAGCTTGGGATAAATGAACCAGAAACTACCTATAATATTTCCTTTTATAAATCGAAAATCAATAATGTAAATATTATTTTATTGCATGGAGAAAATCCATTTACTAATAAATTCTTAGATGATAAGATCGTTTATAATCCTGATACCCTTAGTGGAAAGATTTGCTTGTTTAGTATAGGAATGCGTTGTTATATTGATTTTTTAATTGATACTCGTAGAGAAGATTTACCAGATATAATTCATATACATGATTATCACGCAGTTATCCCTTTTATCGGAATTAAACAAATATTAGCTAAAAATGGGTTAGATGTATCTTCCTTAATTACTATTCATTTATTAACTTGGCCAAGATATACAATTGATTTTTATAGGGTGTGTGGAATTGATCATACGCCTATTACTATTCATTTAAAAGAAGGTCTTAAACCGTTAATTCTGGATGAATTTTACTCTATTTGTGAAGATATAACTGGAGGTTATCAGACACCTTCAGTAGAACAAATAGGGGCATTTATCAGCGATTTAGTGACAACAGTAAGTCAATCCTATTTAAAATCGGATATAATTCCAAATTGTGGTAAAGAATTAATTGAATTTAAGTCTAATTTTATCTGGGATGGATGTGATTGGGATTATGATGAGATTTTTCAACAAGTATTAAAAATTCATGAACGTGAAATAAGAGAAACTTTAAGTATATCCTATGAGAATAATTTAACGTTATCAGATATGAAGAAATATTTATTAACTCATAAAATATCCCATTTAGATAGAAGTCCGTTAATTCAATCTGAAAAAGTTTTGAAAGTAATAAATGAAATTTCAAATGGAAATGAATTTGTTAGAAATGGTTATATTAAAGCTTTTAAAGAATCAGGTCCATTAGTAATAACAACTGGAAGAATATCACCACAGAAAGGATTTGAAACTATTTTTGAAGCAATTCCAAAAGTATTGAAAGTTGTTCCTGATGCTAAATTCTTATTTCTTATATTACCTACTGATTACAGTTTAAACGAAATTAAGAGTTATGCCCAATACGTTAAAATTTATCCTAATAACATAAGAATTATTTTTGGAGTAGCTACGGACATTTTTCATCTTGCACATATTTCTTCTGATGTTTATTGTGCCTTATCCAGATGGGAACCATTTGGTATTATTGCTTTAGAAGCAATGTCTACTAAATTACCGGTAATCGCAACTAGAGTTGGAGGGTTTCAAGAATCCATAATAGACATTAGAAGTTTTCCTGAAATAGGTACCGGTATTTTGATTGAAAAAGATAATCCATCTCAGTTTGCTGAAGCATTAATTTCTCTATTTAAATTAAAGGAAATATGCGAGAAAGTAAAAGATAAGGAATCAATTTATGACACTGAAAATTTTAAGATTGTAAATCAAATTCCTGATGAAATTCTCAAGTCTTTAGTACTTCTAGATCCAAATTATTACAACAAGATTAAAGAAAATTGCTATAAAAGAGTAGAACATAATTTTAGGTGGAGTATTGTTTCTAAGAAATTAATAGAGTTTTATTCTATTATAAAAAGTCTTCGGTCATAAAACGCTTATGGAGCCATTAAATTGATTATATCAAAAAAATCTGTTATTCTTCTTTTAATTTCTGTTCTAACTTATAATACAGCTGCTATGGCTCTCATATACTATCTTCCTCGATATTTATTGTATATCGGAGCTGAATTGCCAATAGTTCAGTTGGTTACTACAATTTACCCATTTAGTATGATCTTTTTACCTCAACTTTTAGGTAAATACTCGGATAAAATACAAAATCGATATTTATTTTTTATCCTAGGCTCAATTGGAGCGAGCTTATTTTATTTTACATTAATATTTACAAGAGATTTAGTATTAATAACCGTTATTTTAATTTTTTATGGTATGTGTGGTGCTTCATATAGATTAAATTTTACATTGTATCAAGAATTGACAAAAAATAATCCTAAATTTGTTACTTTTTACAATGCAATTTCTGTGTTTGGATGGTTTCTTGGATCTCAAATAGGGGGGATCTTCATTGATATATATGGAATTTCACAAATCTTTGTTTTTTTACTAATCATTTCATTGATTAATGTATTTATAATTATTTTTATTAGAGAAAACCGGAATGCTATATTAGAGCATTATAATAGTGAAGAAGTTGACAATCCTGAATTAAATAACTTAACCAACGTTGAAAAGAAAAATATTATCTCAAAATCCATATATGTTGCCCTCTTTGCCCGTCATTTTGGAGTTAGACCAATTATTACAATATTAGCCGTTTTAATGTCTTTTCACTTAAGCAGTGATACGCAGATAGGATTTCTATTAGGATTTAACCCATTACTTCAATTTTTTCTAATGTTATTAACAGGCAGAATTATTACAAAAAAAAATGAAAAATATATATTGATGATAGGCTTCTTTTTGAGCAGTGGTGCTATATTGGGATATATGTTAGCAACCGATTTTTTTGGATTTCTATTGAGTCAAATTATGATCTCAAGCTCATTTGCATTATTTTGGAACGCTACACAAATTTATATTGCACAAAAAACAAATCCAAGAAATAAAGGTAAATATCTTGGGTATGCAAACTCTTCTTTCTTCTCAGGTGGGTTTTCAGGAGGACTTTTGTTTAGCTTACTGCTATCATTCAATCCTAACTATTATGCTTTCATGTGGATAATGATGATTTTTCCATTATTATCTACTATAACCATTCTTATGAAGTTTAAAAGTGATTAATAGAAGATCATTAACTAACTTGTTATTCAAATAAAAGTTTCTATTTCTTTAGGATAAAGTAGTAAACTAATTAAATTGGAAAATATTTTAATGAGTATTTTTAGTGCTACATTTTTTACATGGAGAATAGAAATTGATTGTATCAAAGAAATCTGTGATTCTTATTTTAATTTCTGTTTTTATTACTAATGCGGTTGCAATAGTAGTCTATACGTATGTACCTAAATACTTATTAAATTTGGGAATAGATAAACCCTTAATGCAGCTTATAATTACAATCTTTCCCTTGACTGCTTTTATTTTTCCCCCACTATATGGATATTTTTCAGATAAAATTCAGAATAGATTTATATTTATCGTATTTGGAACGATTGGTATAAATTTTGCTTTTCTTTTTTTATTTTTAACTCAAAATTTGATGTTTATAATTATAATGCTATTTCTTTTTGGTTTTTTTATGGCAACATCAAATTTATTTATAACATTATTTGCTGAGTTAGTAGAAGATGATAAGAAACTTATTTCTTATTTTAACGCAATAATTGTGGCGGGTTGGTTTGTTGGAGCTCAATTTGGAGGTATTTTTATTGATATTTATAAAATAGAGAATATCTTCTTATTTGTATTTATATTTTCTTTACCAACGATAATTTTCGTTGTTTTTATAAGGGAGAATAGGTCTCTGATAATAGAAAGGTATAGAAGTAGGGGGGATAAAAATCCTAATGACTTAATTTTAAACAATTTTAAAGAAGAAAGTCCAATTTCTCATTCAATTTATTATGGATTATTTTTTAGAAATTTTAGCATCAAGCCAATTATGCCAATCCTTGCGATTATTATGAGTTTTCATTTAGGTAGTGATACTGAAATCGGATTTTTAATTGGGTTAAACTTTTTACTTCAATTTTTTCAGATGTTATTTGTAGGACAGATAATTACAATTAAAAATATTAAGTCTTTTATGATTTTGGGTTATATTTTAAGTGCAATATCCATTTATGGATACATTATCTCAAGTAATTTTTGGATTTTCTTATTTTCCCAGGTTTTAGTTTCTTTTAGCTACTCTATGCATTGGGCAGCTACTACAATATATATTGCTCAAAATACAACACCAAAAAATAAAGGAAAGTATATGGGCTATGCTAACACCAGTGTTTTTTCAGGAAGTTTTTTAGGAGGTCTTTTATTCAGTCTATTATTAGTTCTTAATCCCGATTATTATATCGCTATGTATTTCATGATAATATTTCCTGTTATTTCCACTATAATCATCTTCTTAAAATTTAAACCTAAACAAGAAATTATTTAGCGGTCCAAAAAGGATATAAATTCTGGGTTATAGCGTTAGGTTTATCAGGAATTATTTCTAGTTCTTTTCTTACCCAATCTGAAATCCATTTATATTTTGTTTTAAATCGGCTATCCATAAAAATAATTGCCCCTTTATCAGAAATCTTTCTTATAGGTCTTCCAGAAGCTTGGTTTGCTCTTTGAATGGCAGGATATAAATAAGCGAAATTCCAACCTTGCCTATTAAATACTTTATCATAATATCTTATTTTTGCTTCAACTCTAGGAGTAGGTAAATGATAGGGAAATCCAGCAATGATGACAGAGTTCATAAAATCTCCCGGATAATCCGCACCTTCCGAATTTCTTCCACCACAAACCCCCAATAAAACGGCCCCTCCATTTGAAGCCATACTTTTGAAATCATCTATTAATAAAGCATTTTCAGACGCGGATAAACCCGGTTCCTCAATGAACAATTTTTTATTATTGTTTTTTACTACTCTCTCGATTCCATTTATGTATAATCCCTTGAGAATTTGGTATGAAGCGCAAAATATTCCGATATTTGCTGGTGTACATTGTAAAACTTCATTAATTTTTTCTAACATTTTACGAAACATTCTAGGTGTTCTATTATCTCTTTTAGTATCAACTCCTTCGGTGATAATAGCCTTTACATTTTTCTTACTAAATGGTGAATCAGCAATAATCCCTTTATAACTCTTTCCACAGTCATTAAAGCCCATTAAATTATTATATACATACGGATTCACAGTTCCAGAGAGATTTAAGCAGGTATATCCTCTTTTCAAGATAGGAATTGTGATTTCTCTTGGATCTAATGCAACAATTTCAATGGATATTGAACGTTTTCCTTTCCTCTCTTTAATATTATAACAGAAGAAATAATTATCTAAAGTATATGTGTTTAACCATTTCAGCCAAAATTCTGCTAAAGAGCCTACAAAGTCTCTTGAGATTTCTCCATTTGCGATTCTTTCTTCATGAATTGACAGGCTGAATTCATGAAGATCCTCAATAAAATTCTTAAATCCATTGAGATCATGAAATCCTAGTTTTTTATAAAGCATTTCTAAAATTTTATCTGGTTCGATAGCTTTTTCTTCAATTCTCAGTTTACTTTTTTCCTTGTTCAGTTGATCTAATAGGATTCTAACAAAACTCTGCATTAAAATGGGAGATCGATACATTTCAAGATCTTTTAAACATTGTCTTAACGAATACGGTGAAATTTTTTTCGAATTAACTTCTGTAGCAACGTCTATTACATTATGGCATTCATCTAATACTAAAATACAATTTTGGAGCTTTTGACCAATAAATTCTAAAAAAGATTCACGAATGAATGGGTTGAAAATCCATTGATAATTGCAAATTATAACCTTCATTCCTTCAAGTAAAAATTTGCTTAAGAAATAAGGACAAAATCCCTTTTCTTCACAAAATGATATAAGTTCTTCAGCATCAGTAGGTTTATTAAATAAATCTGGTGCGATTGATATTGGATTTTCAATTTGTCCTTTCTTTTTTAATAAGTTCAAAAAATGGATACAATTCCTATTTTTCCTTAAATCGCTACAGACAGACATCGCCTCACTTGGATTCAGCTTGAGAGAGATTAAAGTCTTATTTAGGCACATCTCGTTTCTTCCTCTTATCGAAAGACCATTAAGTTTTACTCCAAGATTATCATCGGTTATTTTTTGGGAGATCTTTACCAATTCTTTTATTATTCGCCGATTTTGAGAATGTGTCCGGCACAAATAAATTATTTTTAGGTTCTTTTCTAATGCTAAAGGAAGAAGCCCACATAAGGCAATAATTGTTTTTCCTGTCCCATTAGGAGCTGATAATAAAGATATTTTTTTTAATCTTGAACTTACTTCAATCTGTTTGGTGATTTTTTCTTGATTTTCTCTGAATTGGTCGTAAGGAAAAAAAGATAAATAATTTATTTTTGTACACCAATATCTAATTTATGTATTTCATTTTATTCTAAAATTTATATTGCCATAGACTATAAAAATTTACTTATTCAGTAATAAACATGAATAAAATTGGTATATTATAGAAAATCTCTCCTTCTAATGATAGTTAAGAGAAAATTTAAATAACATTTATATAATAATTTGTCCAATTAACTTTTATGAATTTTGAACAATTAATTTACGAAGAGAAGGATCAAGTAGCAAGAATCACTCTTAACCGCCCAAATGTCTTAAATGCCTTAAGTATGCAACTCTCTGACGAAATTGTAAAGGCTATAGAAATAGTTCGCCAATCTACAAAATTAAAATTTTTAGTAATTAAGGGTGCTGGAAATAACTTTAGTGTAGGTGATGATATTACTGAAATGCTAAATTGGGGTGATGCGAATGGAATAACGCGGCGTGTAAGATATTACCAAAATATGGCAAATCAAATTGAAGAATTAGATAAAATTACAGTCGCAGCAGTAGATGGTTTTGCGGTTGGTGGAGGATTAGAGATCACGATGGTATGTGATTTTGTCATCGCAACAGAAAGAGCTAAATGGGGGATGCCAGAAGTGGATGTAGGAATAACACCAGGATGGGGTGGTACTACTAGACTATCGCGTCTTATTGGAAGGCGTAGAGCTAAGGAAATTAATTTAATAGGAGCGCTTCACCCTGCATATCGAGCAGTAGAATGGAATTTATGGAATCGTGTAGTTCCAAACGATCAACTTGATAATGAGGTAGAAAAATTACTTGAAGTACTCAAATCTAAGAATCAACAGGGTTTAAGGCAACTCAAATTTATAATAAATAGAGGAGTTGAGTGTGATCTTTATACAGCACAGGGTTTTGAAGTGTTATCAAGCGCATTAACAGGAGCTGTTAGTGGAATGTGGAAAATAAAGGATGCAGATCGAGGCGCAGGGATAATAAGTTTTTCTAAAAAAAATGAGCTCTGGGAACAGAGAAGAAACTTAGCTAAAAACTTCTGGACAGATTAGTATTAATATGTAATATTAACTTATAATATTAATCATGTAGAACCGGTTTTCTAGCAGCTAGTACAGCATCAAGACGTTTAACTGGAGTATTGTGAGGAGCATTTCTTAAGAGAACCGAGTTAGATTTTGCCTCATCATAAATTTGATTCATTACCTCCACAAAGTAATCTAAAGATTGTTTTGATTCAGTTTCAGTAGGCTCTATCATTAAAGCTCCTGGAATAATTAAAGGAAAATAGATGGTTGGAGCATAGATTCCAAAATCAAGAATACGTTTTGCAATATCTTCAGTAGTGACATTATTGGGCATTCCTTGATCTGATAAGACAAACTCATGTTGGCAAACACGGTTATAAGGGAGATAATATTTTTGTTGCAATTGAACTTTTAAATAATTTGCATTTAAAACTGCAATCTGAGCAACTTTCTTTAAACCTTCGGCACCTAAAGCTAGGATATAAGCATATGCTCTAATTATTACTCCAAAATTACCCCAAAAAGCTTTAATTCTACCAATTGAAACATCATTTTTTTCTCTACATGCTATCCCTTGTTTTGTTGATATTAAGCAAGGTTCAGGAAGGAAAGGGATTAATTCATTTACAACACCTATGGGGCCTGATCCTGGTCCCCCTCCACCATGAGGAGTAGAAAAAGTTTTATGTAAATTTAAATGAACAATATCAAATCCCATATCCCTAGGACGGCATATTCCTAACATTGGATTAAGATTTGCCCCGTCATAATAACATAAACCTCCATTATCATGCACAATGCGCGTAATATCTTTTATCTGCTTATCAAAAATCCCTAAGGTATTGGGATTGGTCAACATGATTCCTGCAATATCACCTTCCAGCATCGCGAATTCTAATTGATCTAAAGGAACTTCTCCATGTTCATTTGATTTTAATTCTATGATTGAAAATCCTGCCATCTTTGCCGATGCGGGATTGGTTCCATGAGCAGAATCTGGAACAATTATTTTTTGTTTTTTAAGACCTTTAATCTCAAAATATTTTTTCATAATTAATAAACCCACTAATTCCCCATGAGCTCCAGCCGCAGGTTGTAATGTAAAGCCATCCATTCCTGTTAATTCTCCTAATAATTTTGAGAGATGATATAGCAATTCAAGACAACCTTCACTTTCTTCTTGTAATGGATGAATAAACGTAAATCCTGGTAACTTTGCCACAACCTCATTCACTTTAGGATTATATTTCATGGTGCATGAGCCAAGTGGATATATTCCAGTATCAACTCCATAATTTCGAAGACTTAAATTGATAAAATGACGGATAATATCTACCTCTGGGATATTTGGAATTGGTAAATCTTTTCTTTGTAAATTTTCTGGTAAAATTTCATTAAGATCAACCATATCAACATCCATTTGAGGTACAAAACTCTGTTGTTCACCATCAAATCCTTTTTCAAAAATTAGTGGAATATTAGATTTCATGATTATTCTACCTCCATTTTATCATTTGAAATAGATTGAGCTATTTTTATGAAAGTATCGATTGAATCTTTTGAGTTCATTTCAGTTACACATACTAAAACAACATTTTTCATTTCAGGATAATAACGTGAAATATCAAGCGGAGGTTGAAGATTTTGTTGTTTACATTGCTTAATTAGAGCTTTAATATTAGGACATTTAACTAAAAATTCATTATAAGTTGGTTTCTTATTCAATATTTCATATCCATGAATTTTACTGAGTTCTTTTTTAACAAAATGAGCTTTTTGAAAATTTTGTAATGCAACCTCTTTTAAACCAGTTCTTCCCATTGCTAAAAGATATACTAATGCTGCCAATGAACACAGTGCTTGATTAGTACAAATATTAGAACTTGCCTTTTCTCTGCGAATATGTTGTTCACGTGCTTGAAGAGTAAGTAGAAATCCCTCTTTTTGCCCTTCAATTTCTTTGGTTTTACCTATCAATCTTCCCGGCATTTTTCTTAAATATTTTTGCTTTGCAGTAAAAATTCCTAATCCTGGTCCACCAAAAGATGGATTTATACCAAAAGATTGTCCTTCAGCAACGAAGATGTCAATATCAGTGTCTCCAGGAGGTTTTAGAATACCTAAACAAGTTGGGTCAGTCATGACTTGAATAATTAAACAATCAGGGCATTTGTCTCTCACAATTTTCGTTATTTTAAAAATGTCTTCAATATCACCAAAAAAATTAGGATTTTGAAATAATATAGCAGCCACTTTATTGTTTAATTTGTCTTCTAAATTTTCTATTATTTCAGTTTCAATGTTAATATTTTGTCCCCAACAATAGGTTCTAACAACTTCTTCATATTCAGGATGAATTCCCTTGATTAATATTATTGAATTTTTCCCCGTAATAATCGACGCCATAACAGCAGCTTCAGCAAGAGCAGTTGAACCATCATACATACTCGCGTTTGCTATGTCCATTTGTGTTAGTCTAGAGATTATCGTCTGATATTCATAGATAGCTTGTAGATAACCCTGACTAGCCTCAGCTTGATATGGCGTATAGGAGGTATAAAATTCAGATCGAGAGGTTACAAAATCAACTAAAGATGGAATATAATGGTAATAACAACCAGCTCCTAAAAATGAGCTTGAATATACTTTATTCTTTTGAGAAAGTTCTTTTAATTGATTTAAAAGATCTGATTCAGATAAACCAGAGGGTAGGTTAAAATTTTCAATAAATAAATCCTTAGGAATATCCTGAAAAAGCTCTTTTAAAGAATTAGCACCAATAATATTTAACATTTCTGCAATTGTCTTATTATCATGAGGTACAAAATTCATTTATCTGTTAACTCATTTATATGTAAATTCAAAAATTAATAAAAACAATAAAGAAAAAAATATTAATGTATTTCTTTTTGTAATATTTGTTTGTATTCTTCACTAGATAAAAGATCGTCCTTTTCATCCAGGTGTGAATATTTTATCCTTATCATCCACCCTTCACCAAATGGAGAAGAATTTACAAGCTCTGGATTATCAGCAAGATTTTCATTTATCTCTATAATTTCTCCTGATAAAGGCATAATTAAATCCCCCACGGCCTTTACTGATTCAATCTCCGCAGCATTACTTCCTTTTTCAAATACCATACCAACTTCAGGAAGCTCTACAAATACAATATCCCCTAATTGATGTTGGGCATAATCGGTAATTCCTACAGTGGCGATATTATTTTCAAATCTTATCCATTCATGAGTTGATGTGTATTTTAAATGGTCTGGAAATTCATAATCCATAATTTTCACATTTTCTTTGTTTTATACATTACGATAAAAAGGTGTAGAAACTATCTTTCCTCTTAATAGTTTATTACGAATTTTGATTTCTAATTCAGTTCCTATTTCTTTATATTGTTTTTTCACAATTCCTAAACCAATTGTCTTTTTAAGCGTAGGTGAATACCCCCCAGATGTAACAAATCCAATTTCATCACCATCTTTAAAAATTTTATACTTTTCCCTAATAATTCCTTTGTCTATCAAATTAAGACCAACTAAAACGTTTTCAGTTCCTTGAGTTTTTTGCTCAATTAGAATTTCTTTTCCAATGTAATCAATTCCTTCTTTAGGTTTCACTAACCAGCTAAGCCCTGCTTCAACTGGAGTTATAGCATCACTTATCTCATGACCGTAAAGAGAATAACAAGCTTCTAATCTCAATGAATCTCTCGCTCCCAAACCAGCAGGATTTGCTCCAGTAACTGTTAAATCTTTCCAAACCTTTTCTGCAAATTTGTTTTCAAATGATATTTCAAATCCTCTTTCACCTGTGTATCCAGTCCTCGCGAGAAAAACAGGATTATCATTAATAGTACAATGAGCAAAATAAAACCTATTGATTTGAGAAAGATCAACATCCACTAATGGCTGAAGATAATCATCAGATTTGGGTCCTTGAAACGCAACACGAGATCGTTTTGTAGAAAGATTTGTGATTTTGACGTCAAATTCTCCCAAATGGTCATTTAACCACTGGTAATCTTTTTCAATATTAATAGCATTAACAATCATTCTAAAACATTCTGGATTTTCCTCATAATAAACTAAATCATCAACAACTGTTCCGTTTTCATAACACATACAAGAATATTGCCCCTTCGATGGCTCTAATAAATTTAAATCATTTATCATTATAAATTGAAGGAATTTAATGACATCTTTACCTTCGAGAAGAAATTCACCCATATGTGAGATGTCAAATATGCCAACGTTAGAACGAACAGCTTCATGCTCCTTTATTATACTATCATATTGAACTGGCATATAATATCCTGCAAAACTAACCATCCGAGCCCCATGTTTTAAATGAATCTCGTAGAGGGCAGTTTTTTTAATTTCAATTGATTTATTATTCATGAGTTTAACACACCATTAAATTATTAATGTATTTAAGATATATAGTGGAATAAATTATATGCTTAATTTAAATTTTTAGGCTTTGGGTTAAGAGTCAAAGATTTTCATTCCTAATGATAATGTTTTAGATAAAAAGCATAAAAATTTATTTATTAGGTATATTTTAATAAAGAAAATGAATGAAAAAAATACTGAGGATCATTATTTATCACTAAAAGATATCTTATCTGAGAGTCTTTTACGAGATTTGGTTTTATTTACTTTCCTTTTTCTTCTAATCATCACACAAACATGGGATAATATATTATTATTATTATTTCCCTTGATAACTTTTGCATTTTCACTATTTTTTAGAATTATTTGTAGCAATAAAAAAAGAATAGAATTCCAAAATAGTCTTGTTATTTATAATCCTTTAGGTTTGGAAAGAAAAAACGCAAATCGGTTATTTTTTTCTTCCCTTTTTCAATTAATCCTAATATTCTGGTTAGGTGCTGAGTCTTTATACAATCCTCATTTAGTTGAAGGATATTACCCCTACTTTACAGGAATTTTTATCTTTTCATATACATTTGGGTTTTTTTGGATTTTTATTGACTTATGGAAATATTCAAGATTAGAAATATTAACAAAGCACCTTAAGGATGAAATTACTCAATATGATGATTCTCAATTTTCAAATGATTTAAGGAATGTAATTTCGTTTTTAAAATTGAAAAATTTTAAGATATTCTCTTTTGCTGTATTCATAATCTTCATTATTTTGAATATTATAAATGTAATTATTCTTTTACTTCTTAACTACGATTCTATTGGAATACTATTATTTCTTCCAGGTTCACAAATAATGACACTTTCTTTTATGTTCTATGGCTTTCTGGTTATTTCGCCAACTTTAACGGCTATTCTTTTAATCCTAAATTATATGGCTACAAATAATTTTAGTAGAGAAAAGTTGGATAGCATTATTGAACCATTACCGAGAAATATGCAAATTAAAATAATTGAAAATCTTAAAGCTCTAAATAGTAAAATAAAAGAACAATTAAAAAGTGAATAAAAATTAAAATTTTAATCTAAAAGCCCTTGTTTCTTTAAAATGGAACGGGTTAGAGTTTCAAAAATCTTTTTATTATTTTCTCCACTTTTAGATGAAGTTTCAAATAAATAATCGATATTATATTTGTTCTTAAACTCCTCTGCTTGGCTGTATTCAACACTCCTTCGAATATCAGCTAAATCTAATTTTTCGCCTACAAGAATAAATATAGGTGAATCAGCATTAATGCTGACAATATTATACCATTCATCTAAGCTGTCGAAGCTAGTCCGACGTGTAATGTCGTAACATAAGAGGCATCCCACTGCACCGCGTGAATAATTCGGCAAAAAGAGTCGGAATCGTCTTTCTCCCGCAAAATCCCAGATTTGAAGGTTTACCATGGTATTTTCGTCGATAAGGAAACTCTCAACAGCGAGATCTGTTCCTATTGTAATTTTTTGTGGAATGAACTGTCCTGTTGCCAATCTCTGCACCATGGTACTTTTCCCAACCCCTCCGTCGCCAACAACTAGTATCTTGAAGAGAAGTTTTCGACTCAACATAATACTTTATTATTTTTAAAAAATTGTTAATAATATTATAAATCTTAATTGTAAATAATTTTTCTTCTTTAGTAATAGAACTAGACTTATAAATTAAAAATTTAAGGATTTAATGACGAAAAAATAATAAAAAAAATAATTTAATCTTCAAGAATATCTCTTAGTTCGTCAATATTTAATTCCAAATACTTAGCTTTTATTCTATCTTTTCCAATTACTTTTAAAAAGTTTTTCTTACGTTTTTTGTTTAGAAAATTTTTCATTTCCGATAAATCAGGATTTGGATTTGTAATTTCAATCAATTTTTTCTTAACAGCAGCATCAACAAGCTTTTGTCCTGTATCAGTTCTAATTATAAGAAATGCTTCACCAGAACCTTTTGGAGCACCCCATGGGGAATATGAAATGTCTGAGAATTCACCCGAAAAGTCAGTACAATAAACACATCCTGTCATACCACCTGAGGAACATGCATAAGCAATTCTTAATGAAGTTCGTTCTGCCCCAGTGTTGAAATCACTTACGAGAATCTTCCCCAAGCCTTGTAAATGGCAGGGATTAGCCAATATTCCTATATCCCGCTTAAAATCTTTATAAGCTTGCCCAATTCCAGTAATAAGTGGTCCAGCATTATCCATTGTAGCTTTTGGTATATATTTCTTTGCATCTTTTGTATTATCTACTATTACAGGAAATGCAACTGGAGGTTTTTTACTTTTTGGCTCACTTAAAACCATGTGTTTTACAATTCCTGCTTCAAAAGCAGCAACCACAAGATTAAATAAAATATTATCTTTGTTTTTCGATTTTACCTGAATTATATCATTATAGACTCCAACAGCTAAATCAATTCGAGTTTTTCCAAATAATTTCTGTTCAATTTCTGATATTGGGAGGAAACTCCTTGGACATGCATTATAACAGAGCCCTACTGTTTCTGCACATTCATCTACAACATAAGCTTCTCCAGTCTCCTGATTAAAATCCATATGTGGGCAGAAAGCATTACAACTTCCACAATGGATGCATAAACCCGAGTAGATTACTTCATTTTCGAGATCTTGGCTTGATTTTTCAACTTTCATTTGTTTTAACCATATAAATTATTTTTTATTATGGGTGTGAAACTTCACACTTTTTTAGTAAGTGAAATCTCCCACTAATAAAAAGGTTTTTTATGAAGTGTATAAGTTCGAAAATTTACTTGATCTCTCTTTTTTATAATTCATTTTAAAATTAGTGTGATTTAAAAAGAAATTCAATATTTAATAATAAAAATCGGTAAAGGCAGACGATATCTTTTTATTTGATAAATCAGTTGAGTCATATTTTAAAAAGAATTATTCTTTATGACACTATTGCCATTTGGAGGAGGGTGACAAAAATCTTATTCTTATCATATCAAGATGAAAACTTTTTTTCTTTAAAAGCAGCAGTTTAAATTAATGTATATAAAAAAAAGAATGGAGTCTAAACTACATAAATTTTCAGCTTTTCAAATTTATAGCACAGGAACGAGTGAGAAAATCAATATTACGGTAGATCGTCTGTGGATTAAAGATAATAGAAAATTTTTTAGAATTGTAGAAAATATTTCTCCAAATAAAAAATATTTCAAAAGGGAATAAAGAACTAATGTATATTCAATTTATAGAGAAGATTTTGTGAGTATACGTTGCTGGTTATATTTATAATAGAACTCCTTATTAAAATCATCTAATAATTAAATGAATTGAATTATGAATTGTAAAAAAGAAGAAATAAATCTTGATTTTGTATTTGAATGCGAATATTGTGCTGAATCATGGTCAGAAAGCTTATTGGACCTAATAGATAGATGTACAATAGATGAGTTATTATGTTTACTTAAACATATTCAAGGTAAAATAAACTTATTGCAGAATATAAGTAAGAAGAGCTTAAATTAACCATAATGTATTGAAATATCCATAAAAGAAAACTTCGCATAAATTTGGAGTTTTCTATAAAAACCAATAAAGAATTCTTGCCTTTAGAAATTTAAAAAGAATATTTAAAAACTAGCATTTATTTTCTGGCTCATTTAAAAAACGAGAGCAAGTTTCCTCGAGTTTTCTTATTAGATGTTCACGATCTTTCCATGTAATCCATGTATTTCCTGATTTTTCGAAATAAAATCCATCATATTCACTTTTAATTTTGGTTAAAGTTTTTTTTACAAAACTCCAAGAAAATCCAGTATCTTCTACTATTTTGGCGATGGCAACTGGATGGTTTATTTCAAGTGAATTATTAAAATATTCAATAATTTTCTCGAAACCAGTTTTTGGAGTATATTTTAGTTTAGACATTATGATATTCATTTTATTTGGCTATTAATGCAAATAATCATTTTTCTTTTAAATACCAAGCATTTATAATATGTAATCATTGATTAATGTTTGTTTGAGCTTTATCACATCAATTTTTAAAGTAAGCAGAACATCTTTTTAAATAAGATTCAATTGTAAATTAATTTTAAAAGAGATAAAAATAAGTAAAAATCTGAAATTTTGAGTAAATTTCCTACTTTCCAACAAATTAAACATGATCTAGTGAATAACAAGATAACAAGAGCAGAAGCCAATGCGTTGTTAGTCTCATTGATAGATAACTGTGAAATTTATCATTACAGAGTAAAATATATCAGAGAATTTGGAGAGATTATCATTAGAACTGAAAAGAACTTCCAAATTCTCGAGAACTACTTAATCTCAGATGAAAATCCAATAATAAGAAGCATTGCTGCAAAAATTATTTTGCTTAAATTTACGAAATTATGTATAAATCCATTGAAATGGGTAATAAATAATGACAAATCAGTCTATGTCTTAAAAAATCTTATCAATTTATTGGAGCATTCTGATATAAATTGTTCTAAATTGTTATTAAAAATCGTATTCAATAGGCTCACTGAAATTTACGAAGTTATTCCAAAAGAAGCACAATTTTTAATAGATTTAGAGTATGAATTGAATCCTGATTTCGAGATTGGGTTTTTTAGGCCTGTAAAAAAGGATAAAAATATAGTAGCGCTGGATTTTGCAGGAAGGAAATTGAAAAGTTTGCCATTTTCAATTGGTGCTTTATCATTTTTAAAGCATTTAAATTTATGGGATAATTATTTAACTACCTTACCCAAATCAATCGAATCACTTTCAAATTTGCAATTTTTATACTTAGATTGGAATAAATTTAAAATTATACCAGATATACAATGGGATAAGCTCAAGCTACTTGAAAAATTAAGCTTTACTAACAATCCTGAAATAAAAAAAATTCCTGAAGCACTATTTAAGCTAATCAAACAAAACTTTGTGAAAAAATATAGAGATGAAGGAGTTATCACGGATGAAGCTCCAGTATTAGGATTGTTAGAAATTCTTACTGGAATGAAACTAAATAAAATTCAGAAAAATGAAAAAATTTCTAAATTATATGCATGTGGTTATAGATTAAACACAGAAGGTAACATTATTGGAATTTATTTATATGGTTATTATAGTTTTCAAATTAATTTTATTCCCAAACAAATATGTTCCTTAAAATTTCTTGAAGAATTAATATTAAGGGATCAGAATATAAGATTAATTCCAGATTCTATCAAAGATCTTAATGCCTTAAAACGTTTAGATTTAAGACGCAATAGTATCCAATTTATTCCAAAATCCCTAATAAAATTAAAATCATTAGAATTTTTAGATTTGGGAGAGAACAAAATAAAAGAATTACCTAAATCAATAAAATTATCTAATATTGAACTTTGGCTATAGATTGACTTAAAATATTTAAAATTTATTATTATTTTTTCATATTAATGAACTCCCCGGATTTCATTAAATTACAAGGTTTTAAATATTTTAAACCGGATCTCTTTACAAAATCATCTAATAGTTTTGTCCATTTCTTATAATTTCTTTTCCCTGCCGCAAATGGTCCAGGCATATCCATCCCAGCTATCATAGTATCATCTATTATTTTATAACCACTTACAATACCTTCCTCTAAAAGTCTACAACCTTCATTTAATTGAATTGCATAATATAATTCTAAGTTGAAAATATTTGCTTTTTCATTGCTAGTAATCATGTGTATACCTTCTTTCCACTCATAGATTCCTTTTCCTGTCTTTTTTCCTAGTTTTCCCTCTTTTAATAAAGTTTTAAGAGTTTTTCCTGGGGTAAATTCTGGAGATAATTCTTTAGCGAAATAATTACGGGTATCACATACTACATCAATACCGAAGTAATCCCATTTTGCAAATGGTCCTATAGCGGGATAAGAGACAACGTCATTATCAATGGTTTCTATTGGAATGCCTTTTTCCATAGCCAAGTCAAGAAGCCAATTTAGATATAAACTAGTACTTATAGTTAATCTATTAACAATGAATCCAGGACTTTCTTTTTCAATTTTCGCAATATATCTTTTACCTTTTAACGCAGGAAATTTTTCACCAATTGCAATACCAATATCAAATGTTTCTTTGGAAGTATTAGCTCCCTTAATAACTTCAATCAACCTAAGAACTATGATAGGGGTAAAAAAATGCATACCAATAACCTTATCTGCTCTTCCAGAGGCTTCTGCTATCTTTGTTATACTCATTGTTGATGTATTTGTTGCTAGAATAGCATGCTTGGGTGCGAAGTTCCCTAACTTTTTAAAAATTTCTTGTTTGAGATCCATGTTTTCTGGTACAGATTCAATTACAAAATCAGCATTCTCAACAGTTTTTTCTAAGTCCCTATTTAATATGAGATTTTTCATTAATAACTCTGGAGTAACTCCCTCATTAAAATAATCTTTTGATTCAAGTTTTTTTAAACCATTTACAATAAAATTTTTTGCTTTAGTAATTGTTTCTATTGATCTACTATATAAAAAGACCTTCTCAAAACCAGCCATAAGTGCAACCTGAGCAATTTCGCGTCCCATTGTTCCAGCACCTATAACAGCAATAGCTTTAATGCTATTTAAATCAACCATTTTTTAAAATCCTTATTTTTAATATCAATAAATTCAATTAAAACAAAGAATTAAAATTTACATCCCTTAAAAAATGTGTTTTTAACTATACAAAAAAAGTTGCGATTAAATACCATGAGAGCATCATTGTTCCAATCCCAAGAAAAATTGATATAGGCAGACCAGGTAATATTTTATTTCTTTTTAATCCTGCAATAGTAATTCCGGTACCTATTATTGTTGCAAATGCAGTTAAAATCATGACAATTAGATTATTAGTTTGAACAAGGGCACTGGAAGTAAGCATACTATAAAAAGCCAAATCACCTATTCCAATCTCTAATTTAGAAGTATCATACTCATATTTTCCAGTTTCAATTTTATGTTCTATCATTTTTTCAGATAAGCTGTCTTCTTCCTCCGGTTGTGAAGCTATATCTATTAATTGTTTAATTGGTCCATGTTTATATAATACAGCGAAAATATCCCAACATGAAATCCCAATTAGGATGGCCAACGTAGTCCAAAGAGGCATTAATACTCCCATAGATGCTCCAATTAACAGACCTATATATAATACAATAAAATTTTTTGTTCTGATTGATTTTGAGGTAAAATATATATATATAAGAATGATGGTAAAAACACCAGTAAAAAAAATTAATTCATAATAAAACAAAAAGAATAAATTAGGCATGGTATAAAATGCTAAATATATTATTATCTGTCCAAAAAACCATGTTTGGAAAAATGAAATCAATGCAAAACTAAAACCAAAAATATACATTAAAACTCCAATTCCCTTTTTCTTTATTACAAATATTATTATGAAGGCAGATATTCCAGCTAAAGCTGTATAAATTAATCCGTTTAAGATTCCACCCAAGAGACCCATCTCGCTTTCTGAGAAATAACCCCCATCTATTTGAATACCTGCTTCAATATATGTAAGATATGCCAAAATACCTGCGATTACAACCACAATAATTATGGGAACGGGATATAATTTTCTTTTTGTCCTATATGTTGGAAAGAAGTGGGGGATAAAATCTTTTTTAATTATTTCTTTATCTGTTTCTGCTCCAATTGAAGGTTTTTGAAAGAGATCTTTACCTAATTTCTTTTCCTCTGAATTTTCTGGGAGATCTGTCATATTACTATACAATTGATTAAAAAAAATAATTAGTTTTAATTTATAATATTATTAATGACTTAAATACCTTTTAATAATGAAATTTAAGCTAATCTTTCAATTTTTTAATGTAAGAAAGAAACTTCTTATAGAAAGTAACTTTTAATACTCTGATAATGCCAAAACTTCAGAAATATGAGCAAAAAATTCGCAGATATAAAGAAAAATTAAAAAAATTAATTATACGGATAGGAATTTCTTACCCTAAAGAATTTGAATTAAAAGATGAAATATCAGAAAAGCTTTTATTACCTTGTCATTTAGGAATTCTATTTTTTGGAGATTTTGATATAACTTTATTTGAAAAAATAAAATTTCGATTAAATGAAATTTATGATTCTTATTTTTTTGAAATTAGAAATTTAGGAGGCTATAATTTTCCGATCAAACTATTTTCTAAAGGTGTGAAAAAAGAGTACAGAGAAATGAAAAAGTCTTCTGATAAAATTAAAATTCATCCAACTAACAAATTCTACCAAATACTGATAAACAAAAGGATCGAAGAAAACCTTGGAATGATAATTGCAATTACTGACCTTCCTATATATTCAAGCAACGATGATAATATCTTATTTTTGTTTGGAGAAACTCACTTAAAGCATCGATGTTGTGTAATATCCTTGTTAAAATTAAAAGAACAGTTCTATAATAGACCTAAAAATCATCATCTTTTTGAACAGCGAGTTATTAAAGAAGTTGTTCATGAGATTGGTCATTTAATTATCGGCCCTGATCATTGCCTTAATAAGTCATGCGTAATGAGATTTTCAAATGATGTAAAAGAAATTGATAAGAAGTTATTTAATTTTTGTAATGAATGCAAAATAAAATTAATCAATGTTAGAGAAAGATATAACTTTTAGAAGAAAGCTAAAAATTACCAATTGCGAGATTTGACCTGATTCAAAAAGAAACGAGAGGTAATTTATGTATAAACTCCTTAACCAATTCTACTCTTTGTTTCCTTTCCTTATTATAATATCTCAAAGGGTATAGCTCATTGATTATAAACTTATAGAGTTTCACCCAAGTTTTAGCAACTCTGCTAATTCGATAATTTTGAGCAACCAATTTTGCATTAAGTCCCATCTCTGCTCGTAAATCATCATTCTTAAATAATTTAACAACTTTATCCTTGAATTCATCAAGATTATTCGCGAGATATCCAGTTTTGCCATGTCTGATCACATTTGAAATTCCAACGGCATTGGCTCCAACACAAGGAGTACCTTGAGCCATTGCTTCAATGTTTGTCAACCCTTCCGCTTCTATCCATGACCAAAGACAGGCTAAATCGGCAGTATTATACAATTTTAATAAATCTGTAAAAGGTACCCTACCTAAATAAGATACATTATCTCTATATTGTCTTTTTTTAATTAATTTATTAACATGGGAACTTGAAGGTCCATCACTTCCTACAAGAACTAAATGTGAATTTGGTACTTCCTTTTGGATCCTTCTAAATGTCCTAATTATACTGAGTTGGTGTTTTTCAGGTGATAACCTTGAAGCATATAAAAGAATCTTCTTATTATCTAAATTATATTTATCCCGTATTCCATTTTCTCTTACATCTGTAAAATATAAATCTGAGATACCATTCGTCATGCAAATAATCGGTTCCTTAAATCTTTGATCTCTAAGTAATTCTTTTTTCGATTTCGTTGGTACGGAGACAAGATCATATTTATCTAGTACATGTCGTTCATAACGCCAAACCCAATCCATTCTTGCCAACAACTTGCCAAGGAGTGGTATATATTGTGCCGTGTAAAATGATAATGGAGAATTATGAGTTCCTGTCATCGGAATACCCAAATATTTTGCCCAATTAATTGCCATAGATCCAAAACTGGCATGTGTATGAATATGTGCTATATCTAGATAATCATAGGAACAGAAAAAGTATTTATGTAATGGAAAGCTCAATACAAAACCAGTTTTAGGAGATATTTTAGCTCCTAAAAAGTTATAGAGGAACAGGTTTTTGGGTTTGACCTTAGGGTATTGAATTCCTGGTGCAAATACATGAACATTATGATCTGTATATTTTGCGATGGCTTCAGCAAGATTTCTACAAGCAATAGCCGTACCGTTTACTTGTGAATACATTGATGTGAAAAATCCGATATCCAGCTTTTGTTTTGCCATTTTGCTTCAGAGATAAAAGAACGGAGGTTTTAGACAGATTAAATTATGTAAAACATATGTTTTTTAATAATTTAATTATTAATTAAATTAAAAACATGTTTATATATAAAAACATATGATTTAATAAAAAAAAATCGATTTTTTAATAAGGATAATAAACAATAAAATTAAGATTATTAGAGCAGAATAACATAATGGTTAATCTTATGAATTTAAAAATATTCTAAATATGGAAATTTCAATAGAAAGCTTTTTTTCGAATAGGTTTTTCAGTATTAACAGAATAATTCAAATTTTAAAATTGGATAAAAAATAAATCGTAACCACTAAAGTTATGGCTTTATCGAATATTATCAATGAGAGATCGATAGTTTATTTCACAATTCTCTAAACCTTCTATTATTCTGATTTAGAGAATCGCTAACCTCTTGATATATTTTAGTTATTATTTTTAGTTAAGTATTTTATTAGAATTTAATTTTTACTAAATTTAATATGAGATTCTCTACTTAGTATATTATACATATATATTTTCTTGATTGAACATTAAAATAATTAAATTTTTTTGTTTTGTTAAATGATTCAAAATCATGGACTCGGAAGAAGAAAAAAAAATAATTGAAGATATCTTAAAACAAAGAAGATTATCATATTCTATAGAGATATTAGATGTTCAAGGCGATAGATATACTATTCGTAATAATTTCGGTTCTACAATCGTATATATAAAGAAGGGAGATCGTTTTTTATCAGAAGAAGAATCTACACAAAAACAAGAATAATTTTGTATTTCAATATAATGTTATTTTTAAAAAATTACTTACCTTTTAAGGAGCATTATTTTTTAATTAATAAAGTAAAATCTTATAATATTTTTTAGATAAGAATTTAAGATAAAAATTTTATAAATTAATTAACAAAAATAATAAAATTTCATGGATTTTCGGTTGATTAAAAATTCGACGAAGAAGGATTGGGTCAGATAATATAGAAAGTAAATTCATTGAAAAATTTCGGGCAGTCATAGATGATCACACTTCACTTTCAATCTATAATAAAAAGAAAAGATCGTTTTGTGTTATTCGAAGAGATTTAGCAAAATCGTATGAGATCGAGGTTGATGCATCGGAAGCCCCAATTTTAAATAAATTGCTAAACGATCCAGAACCATATGAAAGTTCCATAGCAGATTTGAAAATTCTAGAGGAAGAAATATTTCCGATAAATACAGCTTTTCAGAAGGTTTTTGGAACAGACAAAGAACTTAAATTAAATTCTATTAGATTAGCCATTGGTAGTAATTATAATGATTATGTTTCAATTGGAGAAAACGATTTGATTAAATTTGATGTAAAGCCAACCCTTAGTGGATTAATGAATTTTATCAAAGAAAACAAGGAAAGTATTTTAGGATTTTTAGATTGCGAATATATAAGTGAAGAAGGTAACGTTATCTATCTAAATTGTGGTAAAAAAAATTTATCTGAAAATATTTATTCTATTAAACTATTAATCCTTGCTTCTATGCAACAAAGGGGATTTTTTCTTCAACAAGAACATAAGTATTATGGTCTTCAACTTTATATTATTATCGAATCTAGAAATGCAAATGATATTAAATTATTTGAGTTATTAAAAGAATTAAATATCGATTGGGAATTAATATTTTTTAGAAGAAAACTAGCTATACATGATTGGACAGAAATTGAATGTGAGAAGAATTCCGAAAATCTTAAGAGTTTTCTTCGTGCTAAATTTGAGACTCTAAATTATTTTGATGTAAATAATATACTACGTTTAATAATTAAGAACCAATTACCTTTTAAGGTAGCTAATAAAATGGGTTCATTATTATATAGAATGAAAAATGAACGAGCTATTCGATTTCAAGATAAAAAATTTCAAGAAAGCCCATATCAAGAAGATCAAATTCAACAGGATGAATATTCTATTACTCTTAAGAAAGCAGAGGTTGCTGCTGCTGCTAAACTCGCTTGTACATACTTGGGAATTAAGAAAAAGATTAAATTTGACCGAGATATTTCTAACGATGAGATACTAAAATATGAAGAAGAATTAACAAATATGTAATTTCTTATTTTTATTTTATGTCTAAAAAAAATGTAAAAGGCTAAAAATTTGTTAAAATAGTCATTGCTTTTTATCTCAATCCATAAGATTGCTTCAATAATTCATGATTTACCGCTCCAACGGTTTTACTTTTTCCTGTTTGAGTATTTGTAACAGTGTATATTGCTGGAGCGAATAATCCGGGATCAATATCATAAAAGTTATAATTTGCAGTTTTAAACGTTTCAAGAAATGGTTTTCCATAACTAGAAGATGTATTAGCAGGTGCTTTATTTAGAAGTTCAAATATTTCTTCTTCTTTATCCTTTTCTAGATTAATAGTATAATATGTTAAACCCGCAGCACTTATTGAATCGTTAGTACGGCCCATTGCCCCTAGATCATCTTTAGCAATAGGAGCTATCGTAGTAGTGCCAAAGCCATTACTTATTATATCTATTGGAAATTTTATTTCATGTAATTTATGTATCCCAGTTTCTACTATTCTAGCAGCTACTTGAATGGAACCTGTCAAACATGCAGTTGGGGCGCATACTGCATAGGTATTATTTGAGTCAACAGTACATTTTTCAGCAACAATATTCATTACTTCTTCATTTGGTAATTTAGGAGTTTCAAAAACAATAACGGCACAATCTGAATCATCTGTATAATCTATTTCTTCAAATATTTTTTCTACTTTACTTTTAGCTCGAGCAGGTCCTGATCCTAAAGATTGGAAAACAATTTTTTTTTTCAACTGTCCATCTTTTTCTACTTCCTTTTTCAATTTAATATTCCATCCTGCCAATTGAGAAGCCATACAAGAAAGTATTGGTTCTGAAGTGTAAACATTAACACTGGGTAAATAATGTCCATCCAAATTATAAGAAGAAAATTTTATAGTCCCTATACCACCCATACAGATTTCTCCTACTAATTTACCCCCGATCCAAGTTGCATTTGTCATATCAAGGATCGTGGAGCCATTTTCTAATTTAGATATCCTTGCCTTATAAAGTTCTTTATTCTGGATGATTTTTTCAATAATCTTTTTAGCTAGATCATTTATTTTTACATGATGCACTCATTTTCACCTTATGAAAATTACTTTTTTTAATTGAGTATTTATTATTATTTTGATAATATAATATAATATTGATTTTGCATTTATGATTATCTATATCTATAAAATATGAATCATTCGAAAGATCAATTAGATAAGTTAATTAAAGCAATAAAAATCGTTAAAAATTACCTTTTTAGTCATATAAAAGATAAGATCTCATCTATTAATATCTATACTCATCTAGATGCTGATGGATTAAGCGCGGGCGCAATTCTTGGTAAAGCCTTATATCGTGAAGGCATTCCTTTCCAAATTACTGTTTTAAGGCAATTAGAAAAGGAAGAAATAGCAAAGATCTCCAAAAATATTGAAGAATTTAATAATTTTCTTATTTTTTCTGATTTTGGAAGCGGTCAATTCTTAGAACTCCAAAAAGAATTTTTAAAAAAGAACTTTAATTCATTTATTATTTTAGATCATCATATTCCTCAGAATGTACCCTCAAAAAAAGACATTGATCTTATCATGAAAATCTATAAGGACACACTTCAGTGGCATGTAAATCCATATTTTTTTGGAATTAATGGAAGCTTAGAGATATCTGGGGCAGGATTGTGTTATTATTTTGCCAAATCTTTAAATGAAAAAAATATAGATTTGTCAACCATTGCAATTGTGGGTGCAATAGGCGATATTCAAAATCAAGGACCAAATAAATCATTTTCGGGTATAAATTCATTAATTTTGCGAGATGCAAAAGATTCGGGATTTATTGAAGTCATAAGTGATTTAAATTTTTCTTCAATTAAACCATTAAATGAAGCAATTGCTTACTCTAAAGAAATTAATTTGCCAGGATTAACTAATGACGTAAATCGATCCTTAATATTTTTACAAACTTTAGGAATATTAATGGAAAATTCAAAAGGGAAGATAAGAACTCTAAATGATCTTAACCAAGATGAAAAACAGAAGGTTTCATCAGCAATTATCGAATATGCTTCAGTAAAACTCGATATTGAACCGAGTAAAATTGTAGAGAAACTAATAATAAATAGATATTTGATAAAAAATGAAGTAATTGGCTCAGAATTACATGACGCAGATGAATTTTCGAATTTATTAAATGCGTGTGGGCGAATGAATAGTGCATCATTAGGTATTGCTATAGCAATGGGTGATAGGAAAATTGCATATCAGAAATCTCAAGATATATTAATAGATTATAAAAAAATATTAATGAGGAGTCTTACATGGATATATGATAATCAGAAAATTCAACAAAAGGAATATATCCAATACTTTTTTGGTGAAGATATTATTCCAGAAAATATTATTGGAACAATTACTTCAATGTTAATATTTGAAAACCTTGAAAACATTGATAAATCTAAACCTATTTTTGGTTTTGCAAAACGAGAAGATGAAAATATTTATAAAGTTTCAGGAAGAGCACATGAAAAAATAGTAAAAAAAGGTGTTAACCTTTCACAGGCTATTAGAGATGCTTGTGCCCTATCAAATTTAGATGTGTTAGGAGGGGGTCATCCTCCGGCAGCAGGTACAAAAATTCCGGTTGAAAGTGTAGAAATTTTTTTAGAAAATTGTAATGCAGCAATTCAAAAACAGTTACAAGGGAGATAATAGTACCAAAAAAATTCTAAACCATCTAAATTTTGTATACTTCTCCAATTTCGGGGGCAACAGAACTATAACCTCTTTTCACTAATTCACTTGCGAAAGTTGTGGTTGATTTATTATCTCCATGAATACAAAATATGTCATTATTAGATTTATTTTGAAATTCCAAATTTTCTATATAATCGTATAGATGTAAACTATCAGCATGACTAGAAAAATCGAAATAATCATAATCACATTTAGCCTCAATTTGAAATTTATAAAAAATGTTTTTTCTTTTCCGTGATTCTTTAAATTCAAAAATTCCATTGTCTATTAATCCTCTGCCAGGGCTTCCTTCCACTTGGTATCCGACTAAATAAATGGCAGATACTGGATCGGTTAAAATAGCTTCTATATAATCTATTGCTGCGCCTCCTTTAAGCATTCCAGAAGGGGAAATTATAACTCCATTTGATTTTTTCACATGCATTCTATCTTTTTTCTTAGAAATGAATTGGGTTTTTTTTAAAGCCTTTTTAAAAGACGTTATATCCCTAAGGTATTCTGGATATTCCAAATAAATATTAGAGATTTTTCTCGCTAATCCATCCATAAAAATTTTGCCATTATAGTTATATTTTTCTAAAATCAATAATGCCTCTTGTGAACGTGCCACCCCAAAAGCAGGGATCAAAACCTTTCCACCATGTTCTATAACCTCAGTAACTTTTTCTACAAATTTTTCCTCAAGCAGTTTTCTAGGTGGATGTTCTCTTAGAGCATATGTTGATTCAATAATTAAAGCATCTAATTGAGGTACATCGATGTAATTGGCAGGATTAATTAGATTGGTATTTTGCGTATTGATATCTCCGGAATAAAATATACGCTTATTATCAACTTCAATTAATATCGAAACGCTTCCAGGTATATGCCCAGCATCAAAAAAAGTTATGAAGAATTTATCATCGATTCTATGACGATTTTTATTACTAAGAAAATAAGCGTTTTCTCTTAATTTATCTAATTCTCTAAAACCATAAGGATAAGGATAATTTGAAATCTTTATCATATCTCGTATTAAAACGTCAACAATCACTAAGGAAATTGGATTAGTGAAGAATGGAATTTTAAACTTTTTATATATAAAGGGTAAGGCTCCTGAGTGGTCAATGTGGCTATGAGTCAATGCTAATGCCTTTAAATTCTTAAAATCGATTTCAAGTGGTAATCTTTCTTCATTATTGAACCCTATACCATAATCTAAAAGACATTTTACTCCACTTTTTGACTCTATAAGAATCCCTGATCTACCAATTTCTCTGCAACTGCCTAAAAATGAAATTTTTACCATATTCTTTAAAAAAAATTATTTGCTAAAAATATCAAAAAACTTATTATTTTAAAAAAACAATCAAAAAATATCAACTTTTTTAAAAATTCCTATTAAAATTAGTAAATAAATGTGAATGATCTATGAAATTTAAAGGGGTTGCTGATATTGGAATAATCGGTGGTACAGGCTCAGATATTGAATTAGAGAATGCAGAAAATGTAAAAATATATACTCCTTATGGAAGAACTTCTGATTTTATTCAAGTAGGGATATTTAAAGGGAAAAGAGTAGCATTTCTGCCTCGTCATGGGACTGGACACACGATCCCCCCGCATAAATTAAATTTTAGAGCAAATATTTGGGCAATAAAAGAATTAGGTGTTAAATATCTCATTTCGCCTTCAGCTGTAGGATCCTTGAAATTAGAACATGATAAAAGAAAATTTATGTTAGTTGATCAATATATAGATCGAACAAAAAAAAGAATGGATACATTTTACGAGGGTGGTCAAGTCTGTCATATAAGCCAAGCAGACCCTTTTTGTGGATACTTGAATACTTTATTTTATGAAAATGGTAAAGAAATGGGTATAGATATTCAAAAAGGGGGAGTCTATATATGCATTGAAGGTCCACGATTTTCTACAAGAGCAGAATCTAAAATGTTTCGCCAATGGGGAGGAGATGTTATTGGGATGACCATTTATCCAGAAGTTGTTCTTGCAGTAGAAAAAGAAATATGTTATTGCACAATAGCAATGGTAACTGATTTAGATGTTTGGGCTGGTAATTGCCCAAATTGCGGGATTGTAGAGTATGGGGAAAAATGTGAAAAATGTGGTGATCCTGTAGAAAAATTAGCAGTTAGCATTGAAGAAATTTTAGAAACAATGGCAAAAAACGAAGGAAATCTTAAAAGATTGTTAGAAACAGTGATTCCTAGAATTGATACTGAACGAGATTGTAGATGTTTCCACTCACTAGATGGAGCTATTATTTAGAAATTTTTCAAAAATCAAACACCTATATTTTTTTTTATTTTTTTTTCATTAGAGTGAGTTTTTAATTATAGAAGAAGTGGTTTTTCTGCCGGAAAATTCTATAAAGTTTTAATACAATATAGATTAGTGTAAAATATATCTCTAAAATGTAACTTGGAATCTCATGCCAAAAACCAAAGTACTTGTTCTTGGATCATTAGCTTTTGATTATATAATGGGTTTTAAAGAAAGTTTTATCAATGCGGTTTCGATTGACCACGATAAGGAGGAATATCAAAGTACTGTTACAGCAGATAGTCGTCATCAATACTTTGGAGGAACAGCTGGCAATATTGCTTATAATTTAGGATTATTAAACATAGTAAAAGTTTATATAGTAGGTTCAGTTGGAAAGGATTTTAAGAGTTTAGGGTATAAAGAACACATAAAGCAATTCACAAATATCGAACTTGAAGTTGATATTCACGAAGATCTCTTCACTGCTGCATGTTATATTGTAAATGATATCAAATCTAATCAAATGATTGTTTTTCATGGTGGAGCTTTAGATAAATGCAAGGACATTAATTTAAAAGACAAAATTAAAAATCCTGAAGATTTTGCTTATGCAATAAATTCAACACAAAGTGTTGAAGCAATGGAAAGTTTTGCTGATCAATTATATAATTTAAAAATACCAACAATTTTCGATCCAGGTCAAGTAACGCCTCTTTTCCCTAAAGAATTATTAATAGATATCATAAAAAAATCAGATATTTTAATAGGAAATAGGTATGAGATAAATCAAATCATAAACAAAACAGGATTAATCGAAGATGAGTTAATTAAACAAACTAATGCTATAATAATTACGCAGGGTTCGGAAGGTTCAGAATTACTTTACAAAGATGCAAAAGGGAGGATATTTAGAGTAAACATCCCTATTGCAACCCCTGATAAGATAGAAGATACTACTGGAGCTGGCGATGGATATCGTGCTGGGATCTTAATAGGATTAACCTTAGATATGACATTATTAGATTCATGTCATTTAGGAGCAATAATAGGTTCATTTGTAGTTGAAACAATTGGAGCTCAAACACAAAAATTCAATATTGATAATGTAAGACAAAGATTTTTTGATACATTTGGTTATATCCCTCAAGGATTAGAACAACTATAAAAAAAAATATTATTGATTAATATTTCTCCTAAATATTACGATATTTTGGGGATATCTTTATTCTTCTACTGGTATTTTTACTAGTGATAATAGATCATACCCTAATAATTTATCTCTACCATGTAAACTTCCTGTTAATTCAATAACAAACGCTATTCCTATAATCTCCCCACCAGCTTTTTCTACTAAATCACATGCTGCTTTAGCAGTCCCTCCAGTTGCCAATAAATCATCAAAAACCAAGACTTTATCTCCTTTTTCAATTGCATCAATATGCATTTCAATACTATCTGTTCCATATTCAAGTTCATAAGTTTCTTTAATAGTTTTATATGGTAGCTTGCCTGGTTTTCTTATTAAGACAAATCCAGCACCTAACTGGTACGCTAAAACTCCGCCCCATACATATCCACGTGCCTCAATAGCAACTACTTTATTAATTCCTTTATTTCTATAATGATTAATAATCCTATCACATGATTCTTTGAACGGAGTGTGAACCTTACACAAAGTAGTAATATCTTTGAATTGAATCCCAGGTTTTGGCCAATTTGGAACATTTCTAATATGTTTCAAAAGTGATTCTTCCATTTTTTAACCATTCCACCTAGTTATTTCATAAAATATTTTTTTTAATTTAAGTTAATTAAAAATTCTATTTAATTGAATCGTCGTGAGATCAGTTTCTTGTAATATTAAATTTTCTTTTAATAATTAGAAAAAATTAAATAAAAATTAAAGTATAAAAAATATATTGAAGATAAAGAAATATTAAAATCAAAATCGGTTTGCATTTAATGAAAATTCTCTTATTTGGACCTGCCGGAGCGGGTAAGACATCACTTATGCGAACAACTTGTTTAGGATACAATTTCATGAAAGTTTTAAACTTAAAACCAACTAAAGGTGTATCAAGAGAAAATTTTATCTTTCGCGGTATTATGGAGCTCAATGTGTGGGATCTTGGTGGACAGGAGAGGTATCTCGAGCGTTATTTCTCTGAATCTCAACGTGAACTAATCTTTTCAGAAGCTACAACAGCCGTTTTTATGGTTGATTCTGCTGCGGTCGATCCTGAGGTACGAGAGATATTTGATAAATTTTTGAAGTTTTTATTAGAATTTTCCCCTACTATTGATATGATCTATGTTCTATTAAATAAAATTGATTTACAAGAATCTGATGAAGATAAATATTATGAAATCTTAACAAAGGATTTAAACGGTGGCTTAATGGCAAAATTATCATTCACTCCTGTATCTGTTAAAGAAGGCAGTGCTCAACATAGGTTAATTGAAATTCTAGACTATGAGATTCAAAAGAATACTTTATCAATGCAACGTTTAGGAAAAATTCGACATTTACTCGATGAGCTAAAAATCAATACTTTATCAGAATATCTTTTATTTAACCAACCTGATGGATTATTAATTTCCTCTACATTTGGTAAATTTGAATCAAAACCACTACAATTTATGAAATTCGAAATAGGTACTTTAGATTCTAATATATATAGTATTTATCAACAAATTATGGAGCTTCAAAATGTATCTAACCTTTCTCCCCTTTCTTTATCTACTATTGTCTATGAATCAGAGAATTGTTGGATTTTAGTGAAAGAAGTTAGTAATGGAGCAGTTCTGATGGCAGTAACAAGAAATAAGCAGCCTGAAGTTTTTTCTGGTGTTATGAATGCGCTAAATGGCGATGCATTTAAAAGTTTGAAATTATATTTAAAATCTTCTGAATTTTAATCTTACTCATTTCTTATAAAAAAAATTGAAAATAAAAAAATAAATCTTAAAAATTTTTAACTCATTCTTGTTTTTTTATTGTTCTTTATCATGTAATCCAATCTTAGCTAATAGATGTTGTTTTGCATGATGTGGTCTTCTAATAACCGTATCGTTAGATTTTTCGATTTGTCTAGCTTCATCACACATTAGAGCAGCAGTTCTCATCATTTCATGAGCTGCAGCCAATAACGGCATATATTCAGATCTTTCTTTTAATTGGAAACATGCTTTTCCAGTAACTTTTGATACAGAAGCTGCAAGTTCAAAAGCTGCGATTGCTTTAGCTCTTGCGTAAGGATTAGAGAATTTAGCAGCCTCGGTTGCTATATTTGCATCAATAGTAATTTGAGGTAAAGTGTGTGGTCTGCCTTCAAGCATATCCATAATGACTTTATTTAATTCCTCAGAGATTACTTGGAGTGCACCAGTGATTGCAAGAACCTTTAGCAAATCTGAGTTAAATACACTCATTTCAATTGGATCAAGAAATGGTCTACGTGCTCCAATCATACTGTCACAATCAACTAATATATAACCCATTTTCTTTTCTTTTATTTCATCAATGGCTTTTTTTGCAGGAGCATCAGAAATTATAATTGTTGGAATATTTCCTGCCATTTCTCTTGCTGCTTTTGGCCCAGGTAATGCAGCATTAGGGCTTGACATTAATATTAATTCAGGATCCCACTTTAATAAATCTTCCATCGTTTTCGTACACATTTCAGGAGGGTGCATTTTTGCCCCGGATGTTACTTCATATACATTGATTCTTGTAGCTTCAGCGCGCTCATCCATTAAGAAAGCTAAGAGTAATGATGATCCAATGGTACCGTTCTTTAAAATTCCAATTTTAAGCACTTTCTCGCTCATTTTATACAACTCAATCTAAAAATCTTATTTCAAAATTAAAGACTTAATACCTTACAATTTTTCAATGTTTTTATTTTTTTTTTAAAATTTTATAAAAGATAGAACGCTATTAGTTAATACAAACTATTAAAAAATTATTGAATAAAAAACTATTGAAAGGAGTTATAATTAAAATGGAATTAAATGGTGTAGAGATTGAAGACAATTTTTGTGAAGCTTTTGGGGGATTCTTTGCACGAATATTAATTACAACTAAAAATGAAAAATGGGCCAAAATTGCTGCACAAGTTGCAACTGGATATGGAACATCGACAATACATTGTGATGCTGAAGCGGGAATAGATATTTTCGTCCCATCAGACAAAACACCAGATAACCGCCCAGGGGTAATTATAATGTTTTTCAAAACAAAGAAAGACGAAATGAGTAATGTAGTTATGAATCGATTGGGACAGTGTGTTTTGACTTGTCCAACAACTGCTTGTTTTGATGCATTAGAAGGTTCACTTGATCCTGAAAAAGAATTTGAAATAAAAATTGGGGCAAATCTAAAGTTTTTTGGTGATGGATTCCAAGAAAAAGTTGAAGGAAAATTTCCTTTTGAAGTTTGGAAAATACCAGTAATGGAAGGAGAATTTGTAGTTCAGAGTATGGCAAAAGTTGGGAAAGGTGTCGCGGGAGGTAACTTTTTAATAATCGGAAAAGATCTAGATTCTACTCTAGAAGCTGCTGAAAAATCAGTAGAAGCGATAAGCAATATCTCTAATGTAATTACGCCCTTTC
>CP070805.1:1562117-1568737 GCA_020343655.1 Promethearchaeota archaeon
AATAATTTTGAATCAGCAACAGAACTCTTATATAAAGCAGTAAATCGATATCAACGTGAAGATCTTTTTGATGAATTAAAAGATTTGACTAAGAAACTCGCTGAAGTTTTAATATTACTTTTCAAAACACAAATTGATGAAGAAAAAAAGCATGCTGCTAAAGAGACTTTTGATGAGCTTGAAAATTTGTGGGACTCTTATAATGTAAAGAAAGTAAATTTAGATTCAACTTTAGAAAAATTAATTAACCAATTTTTTGATTCTAATAAATTTAGTATGGCAAGCATATTAATAGACAAATTAGATTCAAGAGATTTAAAACAACGATTAGCAAAAACTAGCGATGATCTTGAAGATAAATATAAAGCTTTAATAAAGAAAGAAGTGGAGGATAATATTAATAAGGACGAAATACGAGATATGTAAAAGATTCACTATTATTCCATTTGTAAAAATTCTCAGAATCAAGAATGTAAAAATCAATAAATATATGAATAACACTAAGAAAAAAGGAAAAAGAATTTTAAGTTAAATAACTTCTTTTGTTGGTTTTCTTTTCCGCAATATTCCTATTGTAATTATTGTTGCTCCTATGCCACCTGCTGTCGATATGAGCGCAGTAATGAGTATTAGGAAAAGAAATTCATCTCCATCTTGTACAATCCCCTTTTCCAAGGTGTCAGGATCCACTGCAATATACGTTTCGAAAAAGCTAGTTTCATAACCAAAGGCTGAAATAGTTATATTAAGCAGTATAGGTTCTTCTCCCATATTGACAAAAATGGGAGTTAATGATAAATTATATAGCCATTTTCCAATTTTAGTGATATTTTTTGAAGGTACAAGAATATCATTCCACAATATTTGAATAGTTTCGATGGAAAAATCTATCCGTACTTCACTAAAAACATTAATAATGATATTAAACTCTGTCATTGAGAATAATTGATTTATAATTGTTACATTTAGTCGAGGAGGAGAACGTAATTCATAGTTCAAATAGACTGATATATCATTAATATCACCATCATAAACAACAAATGTATCATTCTTACTAACCAATACATTTCTTATAATTTCATTATCATACGTGTCAGTAGAATATATATAGATCGCTCCATTTGTATTGTAATATATGAAATTCTCAAAAATATCATTATTAATAGCGTATTGATACAAATTTATCCCATAATGATTTTCACATATAAAGTTTTCTGAAATGACGTTAAAAGAAGTAAAAATACCTGTTAGATATATCCCAGAATCACCATTATTAATGATAGTATTTCCTGAAATAACATTAATAGTGCCATATGCTAATATCCCATGGATCCCATTATCAATTATAGTATTTCCTGAAATAACATTAATAGAGCCACTAGCTAATATCCCATATTCACCATTATTACTTACAAAATTTTCAGATACGAGGTTATCATTCCCATATAAATATATCCCATCTTCACCATTATTACTTACAAAATTTTCAGATACGAGGTTATTATTCCCATCTAAATATATTCCGTACTGAGAGTTATTACTTACAAAATTTTCAGATATGAGGTTATTATTCCCATCTAATAATATTCCGTACTGAGAGTTATTACTTACAAAATTTTCAGATATGAGGTTATTATCCCCATCAAAAACTATCATAATTCCTGCGAATTCACTAGTGTTTACTGTGTTTCTCAAAATAGTATTAAACATACAATTTTCTAGAAAAAAAATGCCTACTTGATTGTGGTCTAAAATGTTTTCTGAGATGAGATTATTATTACAGTTCTCTAAATATATTCCGTACTGAGAGTTATTACTTGCAAAATTTTCAGAGATGGTGTTATTATGACAGTTATTATTTAGACCTATCCCATCATTGTTGTTCGAACAATTATTATTTGTTAAAGTTCCGTAATTAGTATTATCTAATCTTATTCCAATACTACAATTATATATTGTACAATTCCTTACAATGAAATAATCATTAGAATTTTCAATAAATATGCCATTACCGGCCCCTCTACCATTTATTGTCAAATTTTCAATTATATGGGGATTAATCTCTGTTCCTAAACCTATTTGAATCCATGGCAAAGGAGTAGCTGACCAATTATCGTTTTGGATATGGATAGGGGGACAATTTGGCCAGAATTCAGAAATCTTTGGAATTTTTAAGCTACTCTTGCCTCGATTCTCAACAGTTCCATCTTGATCATTGAAGATACTATAATTGGTGATGCCTACAACCGCGATAAATATCCCTAAAGCTAAAATTATTATTTTTATATTGCTCTTATTTCTCATTAAATTTAACCTAAAAATTGATTGGATTATTAAATAAACAGATATGTATTAATTTAATAGTTTTGTATAAAACGATTTTTGTGGAAGTAATGTAATACCCTAACATACTTAGTTTGTTTACAATCTCTTGAATTTCAGATTCATTTAAACTATCTTCATTGATCAAATCAACTTTATTAGCAAAAATCACAACAGGAATATTACCACAGAATTTTTTTGTATTTCCATGCCATTTTTTTACATTTGCGAAGCTTTGTTTACCCAAATTATTTTCTTCGAGACTATATACAATAATGGCTCCTTGGCTTGCTCTATAAAAGGAAGGACGTAAAATATAAAAATCATCTTGGTCATCAATAATCTCCGTCTTATCAAATAAAGAGATTAATTTTAAATACCTTCAAAATTTGGCTAGGTCATATTATGGAAGAAATTATTTTTTACATAGGCATAGGATTATTTTCGTTTACCTCATTAGTGTTCCTTTTTTTAAAGAAAAAGAACCATGAAATAGCTGCACTCAATATGATTGTAAATTTCATAACAATTGCTTCTTATATTCTGATGGTAAGCGAATTAGGTGTAATCACTGCTTTAAGTGGAGATTTTATATACTGGACAAGGTGGGCATTCTATGCGGTGAGTTGTTCATTCTTGATGTATGAGATTTCAAAAATTCTAAACATAGATATAAAAACAACACTAGAAATCATAGTGTTTAATTCAATAGTTATGTTAACTGGATTGTTTGCGAGCATTACGCAAGTTCCTGTAAAATGGCTATTTTTCACACTGAGCGCTCTAGCATATATATATATACTATATCATATTGGAAAGAATCGAACTGAACAAAAATTTATTTTTTTATTCGTAGTTGTGTTTTGGTCTGGGTTCCCTTTAATCTGGTTATTATCACCTGCGGCATTTATGGTTTTGAATTCTTTCTGGACTGCGTTAATTTACTTAGTTCTTGACTTGATTACTAAGGTATATTTTGGAGTTTATACAACGTTGAAATTTGCTTAGAAATAATAATTTTATACAAATTTTTTATTTTTGTTTAATTGCTTTAATTACTCATTATTGTCCATTATTTCTAATCCAGCATTTCTACCATAATCATCGATTATAATGTCATATTTTTTTTCTTTCCTATTCATTTTGAGCAGTTTAAACTTTATTTTAGATGTCATACTTTCAATACAATGACCCTCCATTAAACCCAACTTCGGTGCTTTAAGATCAACTTTTAATCCCTACCCTGAAAAGCTAATCAATTTTGACATTAAGGACACGGGGAGAGGTAGATCATACTGGAATCCGCCTGAGAAAAGAAATAAAACCTAAGTCAGTTTTTTTTGAATTCGATTTATAGTATAAAATATGGATCCATAAATAACCTAATTTTGTTTACTGATTCAAAAGCAAAATGAATAGAATATAAACCTAATTCTTTTAATTACTATTTATTTTCGTTCTCTATGAAAGAGAAAAAAAAATATCACAATCTCAATCCTCTTTGGATTTCTGTCTTTGTAGACATTCTTGGCTTTAGTATTATTCTCCCATTTCTGCCATTCTTCATTGCTGAATTTAATGCCTCACCAGCAATAATTGGGTTTTTATTAAGTTCAAATGCGATTTTTGGATTTTTCTTTGGACCATTGCTAAGTAAACTGAGTGATACTTATGGGAGAAAACCAATGATGCTAATTTCATTAGCAGGAACATTTATAGGATTTATAATTTTAATCGTTTCAAATAATATTATAGTATTATTAATTTCGAGAATTATAGATGGAATTTTTAGTGGTCAATTCCCAATAGCAAAAGCAATAATTGGAGATGTAGTAGCTCCCGAAGATCGTCCAAAACAAATGACGAATATTGGAATAACTTTCGGTTTAGCATTCTTAATAGGACCAGCTATTGGGGGGATGTTATCTTCTTTTGGCTTTATAGCGCCAGGTATTCTTGCCACAATTTTGACTGGATTTTCATTTGTGTATACGTCAGTTTATTTAAAGGAAAGTCTACCAAGTAAGTTAGAAGGTGCTAAATGGCAGCAAAATTTGCCAGAAATTCCTGAAATGGTTATAGAATCATCTTCTATTTGGAAAAGTAAAAAGACTTTAATTCTTGTCACACAATATGGTTTTATAGCAATGGCAGGTGGTATTTTGCAAACAACCTTCAGTCTTTTTGCTGGTATTCGTCTTGGTCTGGATCCCCTAGTAGTAGGGATTCTATTAACTCTCTTAGGTGTATATCAAATAATATTCAGATTACTAGTGTTCAATCGGTTAAGAACTAGGATTGGAGATCCAAATACTGCACTTGTAGGGTTAGGTACTTATATATTTACATATCTATTCTTTGCTTTTGTCACTCAAGCATGGGAGTTGGTGATTCTTCTGTTCTTTCTTAGTTTTGCAGGATCTACATCACAAGGAATTATAACTGGCTTTACAAGTCGGTCTGTTGACCAACGAAATCAAGGTAAAATAATGGGAATCACAACTGGAATAGATAATATAGCTCAGATTATCGGCCCTATAATTGGAGGTGTTTTGCTTTCGTTCAATGTAAATCTACCATACGCCTTAGTTTTAAGCCTTCTAAGTGCCGTGCCTTTCATTATCGGATTTCAGGTCTTAAAATTTGGATATGATAATAGGAAAACCATTACTACCGAGCACGTCTCTAGAGCAGTCATAAAACCAGAAATTGTTAAATAATTTATGCTTAGCTCTGAGATTTTATTTGGTATATACTAAATCCTTTATTTTCCAATATTATATTAGTAATTTTAATATAATTTTGATTAATTTTTTTCTTCTTTTTAATTATTGAATAAATCCATAATGTTAAAATCCAAGGTATTGTTGTGAATAACAATATCCATTTTATTAATCTGATAATAATTGATGTAAATTTCTCGTTTATCTTGTCTAGGTTCATCCTATCAGCTTATTCCGCTTCCAATGAAACCATAGATCTCCTAGTAATTGTGCGGTTCCAGGTATTAATGCAATGTAAGCCCCCAAAATGATATATACTATTGTTATTACAATAAACCAAATGATCGCACTGCTTAGAAATGGAGTTATTGGATCCATGCGAGGTAAAGGGTATAATAAAATAATGCTAAGAATATTTATCGCAATGATGATATACATTGAGACTGTTGCATCAAAATAAAAGCTCTGGGGAAATTGAATATTCCATATAATTGCTAGGATTATTGCCACTATATTGCATAGGAAAATCCATATCATAAAAATGGGAATAAAGCTTTTAGGAGCATCCTTTCTTTCAAGTGTCATAATATCATTGAGTAGATTTTTCTTAAAAAAAGTTTATATTATAATCCATTAGAATAGGTTAATATTAAAACACTTTAATTATGAAAATTATGTGGAAAGAAAGTTGAATAAAGAATTTTCCAGAAATTTTACTCAAGAAAAACTGTGTATATAAGTTTATTAAACTATATTTCACTTTTTAAAAATATGAAAGTACAAATAATGACTGATACTTGGTATGGAAATGGAAAATTATTAGCCGAAGCTCTTAAGGAAGAGTTTTCCAATGAAATTGATATCAATATTACTGATGTCAAGGATGTATCTCCTAAAAAAATTGTTGAAGATGTCCCAAATGTAATCATTTTAGGAGGAGCAATACGAATGTTTAGAGGTGCCCCAAAATCTAAAAAATGGTTAAAACAACTGAATAAAATACTAGAAAAATCTGGTAAAAAAATTCAATATGGGACTGGTTTTTTAACCCACTCTATGCCAACAAATAAAGTTCAAGGATATGCGAAGAGATATCGAAATAAAATAGAAAAAGCATCAATGATTGAAGCTACCTATTCCAAAATGTTAACTGCTCGTGTTAAAAGTTCAAAGGGGCCGATCTATACTGAAGAAATGGAAAAAGCTAGAGATTATATTAAGGAATTTATCGCCTGGATCGGAAAGTAATAAATAAAAAATGAAAGAAAAAAAGAGAAATAAAAGTTATAAATCAATTTACAAATCCAATTATTATATAAGTTGTATTTAAATCTAGTTTAACTTTTCTCTCTTTCAAAGACTAAGTAAAATGAGGCAACTAATTTTAATTCCCAGCCCTCAATTGTATACTAACTTACTTTGGTTTTATTAAGTAATTCCGCTTTACTGGATAAGCTATTATAGATCGTTTTATAATAAAAGATTCATCAAGATCGTTAGCCATACGATTAGCAATCTCAAATGGAATACCCATCGATAAGTAATTCTGAGGAAACCAATAATTTCCAGTAGGAT
>CP070805.1:1568837-1599079 GCA_020343655.1 Promethearchaeota archaeon
TATCATAAACCTTATTATCCTTTTTCCTTGATAATCTGGTAATTTTTCTCTTAGTTTTTCTGATCCTTTCATTAATTTTAATTATTAAGTCGATTTCATTTAAAACTAACTATTAAGAAGAATTTAAAAACAAAAAAATAAAGAATTTATTTATCTTACAAATGAATATCTTTTATTTGCCCAAACTTTTCGATTTTATTATATTTCTTTTTTTTTTTGAGTTAAAATGTACTACAATAGATGATTCATTCAGAAATGGAAATTCTTCAATTAATCTCTTATCTGCATATCTTATTACTTGAAAAACAAGTGGTAGATGATATCGAAAGATTCTGTCTCTTAATTATGCCCAGCCAAACACAAAATGTCCACTCACATGAACATGTAAATGAAATTCAAATTTTTTATTATTTTTTTGAAATTTTTCTTATTAATTATTACTATAAACTATAAAAAACTGTAAGAAATTAAAGATAACAATAAGATGTAAAAAAAATTAAAAGAAATTTAGATGGTATAAATGAGCACATTAAAAGGAAAGACAATTTTCATCACTGGTGCTAGTAGGGGAATTGGCAAGGCAATTGCATTAAGAGCCGCCGAGGATGGTGCCAATATCTCAGTAGTAGCTAAGACAAAAGAACCACATCCAAAATTACCAGGAACAGTGTATACATCTGTAGAAGATATAGAATCTGCTGGAGGTAAAGCACTTCCATGTATAGCAGATATCAGATTTGAAGATCAAGTTCAATCTGCTGTTGAAGCCACAATTAACGAGTTTGGGGAAATAGATATTCTTGTAAATAATGCCAGTGCCATAAATTTATCTCCAACTTTAGAAATTGATATGAAAAGATATGATCTCATGTTTTCTGTTAATGTACGTGGCACATTTTTATGTTCAAAGTTATGTTTACCCTACTTAAAAAAAGCTGAAAATCCACATATTTTAAATCTATCACCCCCTTTAAATATGGATCCAAAATGGTTTAAGAATAATTTAGCTTATACTATGGCTAAATATGGAATGAGTATGTGTGTTTTAGGTATGGCCGAAGAATTTAAAAAAGATGGCATTGCTGTTAATGCGCTATGGCCTCGTACATCAATAGCGACCGCTGCTGTTAAAAATTTATTAGGTGGAGAATCCACAATCAAGCATTCAAGAAAACCAGAAATTGTGGCAGAAGCAGCATATCTTATTTTGATAAAACCAAGCAAAATCTGTACTGGCAACTTTTTTATCGATGAAGAAGTTCTTGCTGAAAATGGAATTACAGATTTAAAAAAATATGCGGTTGATCCAAATGCTGAACTCTATAACGATTTCTTTCTTTAATGAAAAAAAACCTGAGTTTAGAATAAAAACAAATAAAATTATTTTGCAGTATTTAAAGCTCTAAAAATCCTTTCTCTTTCATATAATTTGTCTAGTTGTTTTATAAGCCTTTCACTTTTTTATGAGAGCGTGGAGGGCAGCGTAGATAAATGATATCTGGATATCCAATTGTAATAACACCCCAGCTTTTTCCACTAACACCTGCCAACTTTATTAATTTACGATTAAGTTCAAATGCAATTTGGGTCCAACTATTATAACATGTTCCCAAGCCTAAAGATTGTGCTGCCAATCGTCCATATGTAATTATATTTCCGATATTATAATGTTCGAAAGTAGTTCTGCCATACGATTATACAATTATTACATGTGGTGCATCATGGTAAATAGGATATTCATAAATTTCTTTATTAATTTTAAATAATCTACTAAATTGTGATCTAGTTGCTGGATTTTTAAGAAGCTCTTCCATAACTCCATAAGATAAAGATTTCAGTTGCTCCTTATCTGACAAAATAGTAAATTTCTCTGCTCTTAAATTTGCTCCTGTAGGAGCACATTCCATTGCTCTAACAACTTTTTTTAATATAGTTTCTGGAATTTTTTCCTTTTTAAAATGTCTAATTGAACGAGTGGCTCTTAGAAAGTTATACATTCTTTCATAAGGGATATAATCTGACAAATTTTCAATACCATCAAAAATGTAAGGTTCATCTCCCAAATTTTCATAAAGAACTGCATCATCAGGGCATATAGCAATACAGTGACCACATAACGAGCAAGATCCGGTTGGATCTTCAAAAATAATTTTATCTTGTTCTTCATATTCAGAATATCTTCTTGGACATTCTATTACACATAATCCGCAATTTGTGCATTTAATATAATCAATTCCAATTATCGGCATATTTTAAATACTCATTAAAAATTTATAAACTTTATTTTGATGTTTTAGCATCAAAATCTAACTAATTTTTAATATTTTAAAACTAATCACATCTTTTTTATGTTGGCGTGTTTTATCTTATGTTATGAATATCCTAAACTTTCTTATTGAAATTGAGCTTAAACTTAAGCAGTACAAGTTGCCGTTTATTTTTCTATTCTTATTTTGGTTTGGTGGTTTTATCATTTTTCTCATTATTGCTCCTGGTTATAGTTTATGGGAAATATTCTTATTCTCCTTAACTATTCGCACTAATGTTCCCGCTAGTGTAACCGATTTTGCCAGCCTTTATGGTTTATTATGGCCGATTTTATTAGAAGTGATTGTATTTGGTTTTATCATAGGCGAACTACTACAGAAGTATAATCCAGTTGTAACCAGCAGAATTCTTGCTCAACATAAAAGGAATCACACAGTAATTATTGGGTATCAACATCTTTCTGAGAGGATAATTGAACATTGTATCGAAAATAAAAAACGTTTCTGCCTTATCGAGGATAATGAAGAATTAGTTGAAGATTTAATCAACTCAGGTCAACCAGTAGTAATCGGCGACGCTACAGAGACAAGCAGTCTTATTTTTGCTAATGTAAAACGTGCAAAAGAGGTTTTTATTAATATTAATGATGTAAGAATTGCAATAATTTGTACAGAGAAGATCCGTAAAATGAATCCTGAATGCCGAATTTATGTACGTGTATTCGAAGATCATGTACAAGAATATCTTAGACAGCCTCCATTAAACGCTTTTTCATTTTCCACCTCGAAATGGGCAATGGATGACATTAGAAAATGGACTGAAGGTAAAATAGGTAAATCAGTCGTGATTGGACGCGACAGTTTGACTCATAGAATTGCATACCACATCTCTCAACAACCAGATCGCGAAGTTTATCTTTTTGATGATGAGCATGATGGTATCGAGTTTTTAGTTAATGAAAGATTGCATATTATCAATGATTTTGCTCGCTTTTTAAGTGATTTACGTACCCATGTGAATTTAGACGAAGTTACTCAAGTATTTATTTGTTGGAAGCGAGATTCGGAATTTGATGAATCTCTTTATCTTACATCTAAACTTAATTTACGTTATCCGCATATTGAGGTATTTGTACGAATTTTTGATGAAGAACTTAACGATTTGGTTAAAAGATATAATGCAAAAACTTTCTCGACTTCCAAAAAGGCATTTAAAATGCTCCAAAGCGAAGTTACATCTGATTCTGCAATTGCTCCTAAAATTCATTGAGATCTTTATCTAAAAAATTTAAATTATTTTCTTTATTAGCCATAATATAAAACTCAAAAACCTAAGAGTTCTCTTTTAACTTCAATCTTTTTAAACCTTCCTTATTCTTATTTAATACTTAATTTGAATAATTTCTATAAATTTTGACACATTTCAGTTATCAAGAATAAATATATATGTAAATAGAATGTGAGTAATAGTTATGATTAATAAAAACGATATAGTACAGAACTTTTATAATGGCTTAGAAGCAAAAGGATATAAAGGAAAAATTGTTTCTGCAAAACATATTCCAGATTTACATCAAGCTATTGGGAAATTTCATGAACAAAAACTTTTAGATCCGGAATTTTATGAGGAGTATAAACCTTATTTTGAATTTGAACCAGAAGTGGATTTTCCTGTAATTAAATCTCTATTTATAATCTCTGTTCCCCAACCTCAATTTGAAGTTATCTTTCACTGGAATAATAATAAGATCTCGATGCTTATCCCTCCTACATATTTGTATGGTCGGAAATTAATTAACGAGATGATTGAATTTCTCACTGATATATTAAATCCAGTAGGTTATAATGTAGCATATGCATATCTTCCTCAAAAAACGTTAGCCGTACGTAGCGGATTAGCCGAATACGGAAGAAACAATATCACCTATGTATCAGGAATGGGTAGTTTTCATCGTTTAACAACTTTATATTCTGATTTTCCTACTGAGGAAGATAATTGGAAAGATTTACTAATGATGGAAATGTGTAAGGAATGTTCTGCCTGTATACGGAAATGTCCTACGGGTGCAATCCCTACTGATCGTTTTCTTTTACGTGCTGAACGATGTCTTACCTTTCACAATGAACATCCGCGAGAGGTTCCATTTCCAGAATGGATTGATCCTAAATGGCATAACTGTTTAGTGGGGTGTCTACATTGTCAGAAAGTGTGCCCTGTTAATAAGAAGGTTATAAATTGGACTGAACAAGGACCTGAATTCAGTGAAGAAGAAACAAAGTTGATATTAAACGTAAAAGATATTGATCAACTTCCTGTAGAGACTAAAGAGAAAATAGAAAAGTATGATCTGCTTAACTATTATGAGGTTCTTCCCCGAAATTTAAGTGTTCTTTTAAAAAAAAATTAAAAGATTGTCGGCTAGGGTAAGGAAAACTCCTCTCTTTTTGCTTTTTTTCTATTGAACTTAGTTTGATTTAATATAGAAATATTTTTAGAGAAGAATTAGAAAATTAGCAAAAGGAGGAAATTGCTTTATTTTGAATAATAGTTAACATTTTATATATATATAAAACTAGAAACTTCAAGCGAAATAAATTATTTGATCAAGTGTTTTAGTTATGAGTGAAAAGGCAATCATTTTTGGAATGCCGCGGATAGGTTTGACACTGGTACTTGGAATTGAGGGGTTTAGTGTGTTTGCTTTGTATACTCTAGGATATCAATTGGCACCTTTTCTTGTTGGACTTGCGTTATCTATAGGCTATCTTAGTATTGCTGTGTTTTCATTTCTGTTTGGATGGATTAGTGATATAAAATATACAAGGTGGGGCAGGAGGAAACCATATATTATTATTTTTGCTCCTCTAATAGGGCTTTCTTTCGTTTTCCTAATGATCCCTTCTATAATTTTACCTAATTTGGATAACCAACTCGTTCTTTTCGTATGGTTATTAATCTGGGAAATTATATTCAAGGCAAGTTATGGTGTAACTACACCATATCAAGCATGGATGGCGGAGCAGTTTGATATTAATGAACGTCCAAAAGTTTCTCAAATCCAAAATATGTTTAATTTGTTGGGAACCCTAGTTTATTGGAGTTATACTTACTTAGTTCTGACACAAGTTTTTGATCAAATTTCCGCTAATCCAAATATTCTTCCTTTCTATTTTTCTTATCCTATATGCCTTTTTGGTATTTTAACTTCTGTTCTCTTTTGTTCAAATGCTGTTTTAATGCCAATAGAGCCTAGGGTTGAAATAAAATCGAATCTTAAAGAGATTTTAAAAATAAGTTTAAAAAATAAGAACTTTTTGGCAGTTAGTTTGATGATTGGACTTTCAAGTATAGCATGGGTGATTATAATTACACAAATGCTTCCTTTTCTTGAATTGGTTTTAAACTTGAACTTAAATGAATATTTTTTAATTTTGGGCATTAATTTCTTTTGTGTTATTGCTTTCCTTGAAATCTGGAGAAGGCTAATACAGAAATTCGGAAAAAAACGAGCTGTACTATACATTTACATTATAGCTGCGTTAGTCCTTCCAATTACCTTATTAGGATTAATTCCATTAAATAATTTTTTAATTGTTGGGTTAGTTTATATGATCGGTATTAGTGCATCAATAGCTGGATGGTATTTATTACCTGCAGTTATTTTTGCTGATCTTGCTGAATATGATGAAAGAGTTACTGGAGAGTTAAAAGCTGGAACATATGCAGGTCTTCCATCAATCTTTCTAAACATTTTTCAAGCCTTTGGAATCTTTTTATTAGGAGCTTTAAATGAACTACCAAAAATTACAGTTGGGTCATTATCATATTCATTAGGATTAATTATTTGGAGTCCAATTTGTTCTTTAATATTGTTAATTTCTTGGTGGTATACAAGAAAATATCTTATACTGGATTATGATTAGTAAGATAAAGAGGATGAGAAAAAGTATGCGTATAATATTTTTGGGTACAAATGGCTGGTATTCGACAGAGCTAGGAAATACTGTTTCTATTCTAATAGGTACTGAAGAATATTATATAATTTTAGACGCGGGTGATGCTATTCATAAAATTGATCAATATATTAAAGAAGAAAAACCGATTATCATATTACTTAGTCATCTTCATCTTGATCATATAATAGGACTTCATACATTTGCAAAATTCCCCTTTAAACAAGATATTAACATATATGGGTATAAAGGAACAAAAAAAGGAATAAAAAAAATAATAAAGCATCCTTATTCATCTCCTTTTAGTGATATACCCATAAATGTACAAATTCATGATTTAGACGAAGGGAAATATAATATAGGATTCCCCATTACCTGTAAGCTTTTATTTCATGCAGATCCATGTTTAGGATATAAAATAGAGATTGAAGATAAAATTATCGCTTATTGTACTGATACTGGTGTGTGCCAAAACTTATATCAGCTTTCTAATAATGCTGATTTGTTGATAACAGAATGCTCATATAAATCTGGGCAAGAAGAATGGGCATGGCCACATCTTAAACCTGAAGAGGCTGCGGAAGTAGCTGTAAAATCCAATGTAAAAAAGTTGATTCTAACCCATTTTGATGCAAGTTCTTATAGAACAATACAGGATAGGGAAAGAGCGGAGGAAACGGCAAAAAAAATATTCGCAAACACAACAGCCGCATCAGATGGTTTAGAATTGATACTTAAATGATTTATTTAATGAGAGATTTTAGATAGTTTTTAAAATTCTGAGTCAATTCTCCTCTATAGTATGGATTTTTTCCTTTTTCTTTTTTATATTTTTTATTAATTCTCTGTTTCCAAGTTTGAAAATTTTGGGTTTCAGATCCCTTCCATATAGCATTCTTCCCTGTTAATGCCTCAAAAATGGTTTGTTCTGAAACACTTTTTTCATCTTTTTTTGAATTGACTGGTTTTTTATCGTATTTTTTTTTTGGCTCTTTACTTTTAGTAGTTCTTTTTTTAATCAAATTTTCTAAATATTGTGAGTAATTATTGGTAGCGCTTCCCTTATAATAAGGATGTTTACCAGTTTCTTTTCGGTATTTATTATGAGTCTTTTTCTTCCAATCTTGAAAAATTTTTGTTTCTGAGCCGTTCCAAATAGCATTTTTACTAGTTAATGTTTCAAATATATACTCTTCATTAATAATTTTTATCTCTTTTTTTTGCTTTACTTTATTGTTCTTTATTTCCGCAGTTGGTTTTCCCTTTTTGATATCTTTCTTCTTTATAAGATCTTCCAAATACGCTGAAAATTGCCTTGTAGGTTTACCTTTATAATATGGAATTTTTCCTGATTCTATATGATATTTGTTTTTAATTTTTGCTCTCCAATTCTGAAATGTCTTAGTTTCTGTTCCATTCCAAATTGGATTTTTTTGAACTAATTCTTTAAAAATAAACGCTTCTAAGTCAACCGTTTTAGCATCTATTATTTCTCTTGTTTCTTTTTTTTCTTTCTCTCTTTCGGTTTTTATTATTGTCTTTCCTTTGTTATTTATAATTTTCAATACTTCAGAACTATTTATTTTCTTTCCATTACCAATTGTAAAAAATGGTTCTTCCAATGCATCTAAGTGAACTGAAAAATCGAATACTTGATGGTTATTGAATGTTGGACCCAAATATTTTGCTAAAACAATAATTGTACCATTCTTTTGAGAAATATCAATAAAATTATTCGAACTGGGAGTGGCTTGATATAAAGCAAGATGATTAAAATCAGTTATCTTATCAATTTCTTTAATGTTCTCTTTATTTCTGATTTGTATGTCGTATTTTGGGCGTTTCTTACCATTAATTGATGCATCAAGAGCAGTTAATTGATATCCTGCCTCTTTCTTTAATGTTTTCTGGATAATGAAATTAATAAACTTCTTTACTCGATTCCATTTTGATTTTTCGGCTAATCCAATTATTTCTCTTAAAAGTTCTTCTGACATTTATAATACTCGATTTAAATTACCTGAAATACCTCAACTTATTTCATAAAAATTTTACAAATCTTTGCAAAATATACATAAAAAAAGTTCTTAATATATCTTTTTTTTTCCCATATAATGGGAACTCAAAATTTTCGTGATAAACAAGAGCACATAGAATATTTAGAGAAATTTAAAATTAACCAAAAGCGTGCTATGTTTACTATTATACTAAGTATTTTACTGGATTCTTTTGGTTATAGTATGGTACTCCCGTTATTACCCGGTATTGCAAAGGAATTTGGGGCACCTGATATAATGATAGGGATTCTTATCTCATCAAACGCAATTTCTGCATTGATATTTGTACCGATATGGGGGAAATTAAGCGATAAGTATGGACGTAAGCCAATATTGCTAATTTCTCAAGTGGGTACGGGAGTTTCCTTTTTAATTTTAGGATTATCTAATTCTATTTTTATTATACTTTTTTCTCGCATTTTAGATGGGATGTTCGGCGGCCAAATCCCAGTCATCAGAGCTTATATTTCAGATATTACAACTCCACAGACTAGAGCCTCATACATGGGAAAAATTATGGTTGGTTTTACTTTAGGTATGATAGGTGGTCCTTTAATTGGTGGATTTTTAGGCGTGTTTGATTGGCGCTTTCCACCATATTTCGCTAGTATGTTTTCTATTATTTCAATTATAATGACAATTAAAGTAATAGTTGAGAGTATGCCAGAGGAAAGAAGAATTGAAATTAAAAACCAAATATTAATGGCACAAACTAATCCCGGTGATAAAAAGAGTATTTGGAATGCGGAAGTTATAAGTCGACTTATACAAACATTTTTACTTTCCTTAATAAGTTTCATATTTACCTCTAGTTTTACATTGGTCCTTTATAAGAGATACGGAGCAGATCCTTCCGTCACAGGCTTAGTTATGGCTGTAGCAGGAGTGATAGTTTTAATCTATGGCGGTGTTCTTATAAAACCAATGATTAGAAAAATAGGTGAAAAACAAATTTTAATTTCAACATTTATACTATTTGTCATTACCTTCATGTTTTACCCATATTTATTCGAACTTTGGATGGTATTTGTATTTATTGTACCTTACGCATACTCTGTAGCTTTTATGAGACCACTAATTACAAGTAATATTACTAAAGCGGTTAATCCGAATCAACAAGGAGAAGTAAGTGGATGGGCAGTCAATCTACAATCATTTTCCCAAACAATAGCACCATTAATTGCGACTGGATTTTTACAAATAGGTGGTTTAACAATTGGATGGTTTTTTTTAGATTCATACTTTTTGATTGGATTCACAAATGTGACTTTAGCAATTCTCCTCCTGATAATTGGCTACTTAGATATTAAACGACATCCTAAACTTTACTATTATGAGAGGCTCAGGAAAAAGAGAAAGGCTATGCAAAAAAGGAGAAAAACATTAGACAAATAATAAAAAATCCTAGTTTTTTTATTCTTTATACTTTCTAAATGGATTTGGAATAAATTTTGGAACTTTGTTTCTATATTCTAAATATTGTTTCCCAAACATATCTTCAAGGATTTGTTCTTCAAAATTTACCATCCTATTATAAACTAAAAAAACTATAACGAAGATACCGATGCTAATTAATGAAATCGATAGTAAGATAAATGCTACATAGATTAGTAAAATTCCAAGATACATCGGATTTCGTACATAACCTAGAATTCCATTAGTAATTAATGAATTAGGGGCTTCATGTGATTTAAATAAAATCCGATGAGACAACATTATAAAAACAATCGCACATATAAAAACCAGAATAAATAATATTAAACGAATGAGAAAAGGTACAAAATAATTTAATATAATTGAAATTCTAAAAATATTTGAATCTAAAAACCATATTATAAAAAAAGCTACTGGCATTGAAGCATGATAAATATGTGCGTGTGGAATTTCTCTCTCATGACCTTCATGTCTTTTTATGCTCATTATAAACCAATTAAAATAATAACTAATATTGTATATAACAAATTCAATGGTACCCAATTTCCATAATTTGCTGATTCCCTGATATTTTATCACCAAAACATGCTATAGTTTATTATTTTTTATAACTTCTACTAAATCCTATAGGGATCAATTATATGCTGTTTTAACAGCACTTAATAATTAATAATGCATCTTCATATTTAAAATCTAGGTGTGCCTAATTTAAATAAAAAAATATTATAAAATCTCTGAGATATATAAAAAATTTTAAATGTATATAAAGATAATTAAAAAATTAAATATTAAATTAATAAATAATTGTTAAATCCTATTTCTAAATTAAATCTATATTTTTAGAAAAGAAATAAGTTATATTAAGGATTTTTTTTTATAAATTCTACTATAAGATTGGCTAGTTCAGGGCCTTTATCTTCTTGTAAAAAATGTGCTGCATTTTTAATTATTGTATGATTTTGCCCTTGCGCTCCGGGAACATATTTCTGCCAAAACCTTTCCACCCCTCTTGTAACAGGATCACTATCCGAAAATGCGGTTAAAAATGGTTTTTTCCACTGTTTATAAAGTTCACTTGCTTTTTTATTAGCTTCATGTTCAGGATCGTCTGGACTAATTGGGACTAAAGATGGCATAATTCGGGCTCCAGCTTTATAAGAATCGTCAGGAAATGGTGCTTCATATCCTCTTAGAACTTCTTTCGGTAATTTAGTAGTTGTAGCGCTTTGAATTATATTTTTAATTTTAAATACCGGAGATTCTATTGAAAACTTTCGCCAATTTAAAAAAGCATCACCTACACGTTGCTCTCCTGTTGGGAGTCCTCCATTTGATAATACAATTCTGGCAAAGCGTTCTTGATTTTCAATTGCAACTCTTAAACCAATTAAAGAACCCCAATCTTGGCAAAATAAAGTAATATTTTTAAGATCAAGCAGAATAAGCCATTTTGATATCCAATCTACATGTTTATGGTAAGTGTGATCACTTTTTTCAGTGGGTTTATCAGACCGTCCAAATCCAACTAAATCTGGTGCTACAGTCCTATAACCTGCTTCTACAAGAATTGGTATCATGCGCCTATATAAAAAAGACCATGAAGGTTCACCATGCATTAGAAGCACGATGTCAGCATCCCTTGGACCTTCATCCACATAATGAATTCGGATTCCGTCGATTTCTACATAATTAGGCTTAAAGGGAAAATCTGGAAGATTTTCAAATCTTTCATCTGGTGTACGTAATAATTTCATATAAATTACTTCTCCTTTTTGTATAATCCTTGAAATGATGTAATTAATTTAAAAATTTAATATTTTTCTCCTTTTATCTCTTTTAAATATTTAAATTAAATTGAGTAGATAAAAGATCTTCAGCTTTAGATGATCCTCCTATATATAGAGTATATTCTATTTTTTCAATCTCCCAAGATTTAGTTTTTGGATTGTACCAAGCAAGATTTTTTTTCGAAACCTCAATCTTTACTTTTTTAATTTCATTCGGTTCAAGTGAGACACGAGAAAATCCTTTTAAAAGTTTTATTGGTCGTTCGATTTGAGATTGTTCAAATCCAATATATAATTGAACAACCTCACCTCCTGCTTTTTTTCCATCATTTTTAACATCTACAGTAGCAATAACTTTATCTTCCTTTATTTCAAACTGTAAATTGCTATAATTAAATTTAGTATAACTCAAACCATGACCAAAAGCAAACGCAGGTACATAGCCCTCCTTATCAAAGAAAGTATATCCATGATAATATCCATATTCAATTTCATCTGCATTTTTATCAAAAAAGGGTAAGTTTTTAGGATCTTTTGGGATAGTAAATGGTAATTTTCCACTTGGATTAACATCTCCAAATAGAATTTTTGCTAAAGCAGTACCCCCTTCTACGCCTGAATACCACGCCATTAAAATAGCAGGTACTTCTGCTTTCCATTCTTCCATTGTAATAGCACTTCCTCCAATTAGAACAACAATAGCCTTCTCATTCTCTGCCGATACAGCTTTAATTAATTCGATATCTTTGCGATGTAAGGAAAGAAAATCCCGATCTCCACCAACTCTAAGTTCTTTTATGTATTCTCCCTCGTCCTTATGATTTAAACCAACAACAATAAGAGATACATCTGCTTTTTTAGCCAATTTTATAGCACTATTATTGTAACCATTATTATGTAAGACTTCTATAGAATCTCCTAAATACTCTTTAATACCTTCTAATGGTGTGATAACTTTTTTAATTCTTACATTGCTACTACCATGATCTCCTGTATTTTTAACTTTAGCATATTTTCCAAAAATAGCAATTTTGTTAATTTTATTTTTATCTAATGGCAATATATTTTTTTCATTTTTTAAGAGCACCATGCTCTTTTCTGCAGCTTCTAATGCTATTTTACGATGTTCTTCGCAACCAATTAAATCTTGTCCATAAGTTTGGGAATCTTTTTTTGTATTATACTTTAAAATTGTTCGCATAACTCGCCCAGCAGCCTCATCAATCATAGCTTGTGAAATGTTCCCCCATTCCAGAGCTCTCTTGATCTTTCTATATTTGTAATATTTTGCTCGAGGCATTTCAACATCTAATCCTCCAGTTATACCCCCAACAGTGTTTTTTACACCATACATCCAATCAGAATGAACAAATCCCTGAAATTTCCAATCCCCTTTCAAAATATCACGTAATAAATAATCATTATGTCCACAATATTTACCACGAAGTTTATTATACGCACTCATTATTGTGGCACATCCTTCTTCCACACAGCGTTTAAAGTGAGGGAGATAAACTTCACGTAGCGTGCGTTCATCTATTTTCACATTAACTTTAAATCGAGCGTTCTCAATACTATTTGCCACAAAATGTTTAGCTGTTGCCATTACATTATGCTTTTGTACACCCCTAGTTAAGGCAGCACCAAATTCTCCTATTAAAAAAGGGTCTTCACCATAAGTTTCTTGAGCCCTTCCCCAGGCAGGATGGCGTAAGAGATTAATACATACTCCTCCAAAAAGATTACCTCCATGGGCTCGTACTTCTTCTCCAATCACATCACCAATACATTGTTCCAAATCTATATCCCATGATGCCCCTCGAGCCATCGATACAGGAAAACAAGTAGAACCAGGGATAATCACGCCCCTCGGCCCATCAGTAAACTTAAATGGAGGTATATTGAATTTTTTTGAACCTGTCGCATCATAAACCCTTTTTCCAAAACCTCTATCTTCAACTACTTTTATGAAGAGTCCATTTCCAACCATTTGGTCGACCTTCTCTTCTAAACTCATTTGTTTCAGGACAGAATTCACATAATCTTCAATTTCTTTTTCATTCATTCCTTTTTTAACTTCCATTATCCCCTTACTCCTAATAAAAATATATAAAAAGTAATTAAATAAAGGCAATATTAAAAGTAAATTTTACCTTTTTACAAAAAAGAGGATTTTAGGTGATCATGATTAGAATAATTTTATTTTACTGATTCTTCTCTTCGTGATTTCCGGCTTACATATTTCCATATTAATACTGTTGAAACGACCGATACTGCTAAAATAGCAAATGTTATCAGCCATATAATTAATATATTATCTCCATTAGTAATACCATTTTTAGGGATTATCTTAATATGAACTTTGACAACCCATAAATTCTTTTATTAGAAATAATCAAATAGTTTAAGATATCTGAAATTTTTTAAAATATAATAGTAAATATAAATTAATTGACGGAATTGTAGAGTATGAGTATGCAAGGAAAAATTTGTATGATAACAGGAGCGAATTCGGGTATTGGTAAAGCAACAGCTAGAGTCTTAGCAAAAATGAATGCTACAGTAGTAATGATTTGTCGTGATAAAGAACGCGGAGAAAAAGCCCAAAAAGAAATCATTGAACAAACCGGGAATAAAAATATTGATTTGCTCTTATGTGAATTATCATCACATAACGATATTCGAAAATTAGTTTCAGAATTTAATAATAAGTACCAAAATTTACATGTCTTAATCAATAATGCTGGTATTATGCTTAAGAAGCGAAAGATATCAATTGATGGGTATGAAATGAATTTCGCTGTGCATCATCTGGCACCATTTTTATTAACGAATTTGTTACTTGATGTACTAAAAAAGAGCGCTCCCAGTCGTATCATTAATGTAAGTTCAGCAGCACACAAAAGAGCGAGAATTGATTTTTATGATCTTCAGAGTGAAAATAAGAAATATAGCTTATTTAGAGTATACGGAATTTCAAAATTGGCATTGATGTTATTTACATATGAATTAAGTAGAAGGTTAGAGGGGACTGGAGTAACTGTTAATGCACTTCATCCAGGTGTTGTAAATACTAATTTAGGTCGAGATCAATCAAAATTTAGCCAGGGATTTGCTAAAGTTTTTTTTAAAAGCCCAGAAAAAGGAGCAGAGACTTCAATATATTTAGCATCTTCACCGGAAGTAGAAGGAATTACTGGTAAATATTTTGTGAAAAAAGAACCAAGAGAATCTTCTGAAGAATCCTACAATGAAGCATATGCTAAAAAATTATGGGAAATTAGTGCTGAAATGACAAAATTAATTGTTTAACGATTTTCTTTATTAATTTTACTTCTTTTTTTTAAATTGAATTCTAAATATTAATATGATTGTAAGGTTTAACCAAAAATGTTTCACCCAATACCACAAGCTATAAAGCAGAGAATGGAATATTTAGAAGAATTAGATAGACAGGATAGAATTGATGGAACATCTAGAATGGAAAGACTCCGTCAAATTCCTCCTGAAACTGGGAAATTTCTTTCAATTTTGGCTGCGAGTGCTCCTAATGGCGAATTTCTAGAAATCGGAACGAGTGCAGGGTATTCTACTATGTGGATAGCATTAGCATGCCAATTAAATAGTAATAAACTAACTACTTTTGAAATATTAAAAGAAAAAGCAGAACTGGCCAGAGAAACATTTCGAATAACCAAATTGGAGAATATAATTGAATTAATAGAAGGTGATGCCCGAGACTACTTATCAAATTATCATAATATCTCATTTTGTTTTTTAGATGCAGAGAAAGAAGTTTATGGTGAATGTTATGATTTAGTTATTCCAAATATGGTTAAAGGTGGCATTTTAGTTGCTGATAATGCAATCAATCATTATGAGACACTAAAACCTATGTTAGATAAAGCCTTAGCTGATGAGCGCGTGGATGCATTAATCGTGCCCATCGGAAAAGGTGAATTAGTCTGCCGAAAAATTTGAAGTTATTTTCAAAAACTGTTATAGCTTTATATATTTTACAAACTTAATATATAAAGAAGCTTTACCTAATAAATTGGCTTTCTACCATAATAAATAGCACTTAAGCGAAATTTTATGAAACAAAATAAGTTTCCTCTGAAGGAAAAATTGAATTGTCCTATATGTAATTATAAATTCATTCCAGAATCTTTTCATTTTGAAAAAACTCATTTTGATGTTATAGAATCTAAAGGCGAACTCACGAGTTTTCAAAATGAAAAACATCAACTTGTTGTAAAACCATTCACTTCTTTTCGCGGTGCATGGGTAACATATTGTCCCGAATGTGGGTATCTTATTAGATTTGCAGCTGAAATTGGAAAGAAAGTAATAACAGAAGAACATTCACGCCTATTGAAAAGAGGTAAATTTGAGGAATTTGGGAAATCCCATAAATATGAATTTAATGAGCGAAAAAAACCATATATGGATCAATCAGAATATTTCATAGAATGGGTTGATAGAGTTAAGAAGAAAATAAAGGATGCTTTAGATAAAATAAATTTTGATCATTGGGGTACTCCTTATAGAGAATGGAAAACAGATAAGAATGTTGATACATTCAAATTTTTAATCCGGTTTTATACTAATATAAAAGAATATTCTGACTCTCAAGTTGAGAATTATAACAGCAAAGAAATGCCAGAAAAAATTAAGGAACTAAATTTACCTTCCATGCTAGTAGAATTACTTGGAGATATACTAAAATTACATGATAAAGTTATTCATAATGTTTATCAATTAAATGAATCGGAAGAAGAATTAATCGAGAAGACATTTATTCAATTCATGTATTTCTTAGTAGGAAAACAATTGAAGCCTTTAAATTTACATAAAATTGAGATTGAAAGGGAATATGATTTCATTGATAAAGCCGAAGTTTATCATGAAATCCGAGAATTCTTACATTTGTATTTGCACACCACATTATATATCGAAGAATTTGATAACAAATTCTTTAATCCGTTATTAGAAAAACTTGAGATCCCTATGGTTTAATTCACTATATTGCTCTCTTAGATAATAAACTTAATTATAATTATTTATAAGCTTTACCCAATCTGAATAATCTAAGCAATATCTTTAATTTTTATTTCAATACAAGGCAATTTTTATAATACAGTCTCAATACTAGGTTTTAAATTTAACTTTTTACTCGCAAACCACTTTGCAATACAAAGCTTTATAAATCTTCTTTCATATAATTTTATTGAGACTTAGGAAAGGCTCTCGGGAATTAAAATAAGCAAATTTAAAATATATTGATTAGTTTAATTTAGGTTAGTTTAAATATGAAGAAAGAGTCTTTGTTTATAATTGGGATGAATTCATTAGCTGTGTCCCTAATAATGGGCATTTTCTTACCGGATTTACCATTAATCAGCTTTTTTAAAGGGATGTTTATTGGAATTTCTGTAGTAATGAATTTTAGTTTTCTAATAAGATATCGACTCGAGAAAAATAAAGTTAATGACAATAGTAAAAAAGAGTATATGGAGTAATCTTAAAATGGTCATAATTAAAGAGAAAAGCGGGAAATTTTTGCATTTTTTCACGGCATCATTGGTGGTTGGGATTGGAGGATTATTATTAAGTTTTTTATCTATATTAATCTCATTTATTATTATACTCACAAATTTTAGTTTACCCTTTGACTATGTTATAACAAACCTATTAATAGCATTTCTTTCTCAGCTTATCGGGGCTTTTGTAGTTTACTTTGTATTTATTCCTTTATTTAAAGCAAAAAATTCTGAATTTCATCATCTAACGCTCTTCAATTCACTAAAAACAATAATTCTTATATGTGCCACTTTTACATTCGTCGCTAGTATTAATTTTGGGTTAATCTATATTTTCAAAATATTTAGTTTGAATCCTCAAAGTGGATATACTAATATTTTATTAAATACAGGGCATTTAGCTAGTCCTCTAAATATCATAATCTATTATTTACCACTCACGATTGGAGCAGCGGTATATGAGGAATTACTCTACCGAAGATTATTAATTCCTTTATTAGAACAACGGGGAATGAGGCCATCGCCCGTGATATTTTTTTCAAGTCTTTTATTTGCTCTCGCACATTTGCCGGATGATTTAATAAGTGCAAATCCTACTGAGACTATAATGCATATATCAGCTGTATTTTTTATCGGGATTTCTTTAGGTTTAATTTATGTTATTACTCGAAATATATTATATTCGATGTTAATTCATGGAGTCCTAAATTTCATTTCATTTACGAGACCTTTAGTAATACTGATTGCTAATAGTGCCTTAACTCTTGCATTTGATATAATTTATTGGACCATTTTTATTGTGGGAATTGGAGTATTAATTTTTGGGTTATGGCAATTTTTGAGAAAACAGAATGCAGAATGGGTTATTCTTATAAGAGAAAAACAAACTAATCCTATATTATATGGTACTTTTGGTTTTCTAATTATGGGCATAATTGGAATTTTTATTCCTTTCATTATTCAGAATGTTGTAATAGGCTTAGAAATCGCAATTTATAGTGTTTTATTGTATTTTATTGTTCTAATAGTATGCTATGGTGCATTTCTCGTTCTTTTTTTATGGTTAGGAACTAGAGCAATGTACGTATCAAAAATAATTTAATTAAAACTTAAAATAAACAATTAAAAAAAAAGGAGGTAAAAAGATTTGAGTAAAGTACAAGCAATTAAAACCCAGAATCTTACTAAAAATTTTGGTAATATTCTTGCCGTTAATAAATTAAATTTAAACATCCCTTTTGGAAAAACCTATGGTTTACTAGGGCCAAATGGTGCTGGAAAAACTACAACAGTCAGGATGCTTAATGCGATTATATCGAAAACTTCAGGAAACGCTTCAGTTGGAGGGTATGATATCGTAACTGAAAGTCAGAAAGTGAAAATGATATGTGGATTTCTACCCGAATCTCCTGGTCTGTATTCTAAACTCACCGCAAAAGAGTTCTTAGAATTCATTGGAGAATTATATTATCTGCAAAAAGATGTAATTTCTGCCCGGATAAATGAGCTAATAGAGTTATTTAATCTGAACGGTCGAGAAAATGATCTCTTGGAGAGTTATTCAAGAGGAATGAAGCAAAAAGTCTGTTTATGTGCAGCATTGATTCAAGATCCTGAAATTTTATTTTTGGATGAACCCACATCTAATCTAGATCCTGCTGCTGCAAGAATGGTAAAGGATTTGATATCTCAACTCGCTAAGAAAGCAGATAAAACAATTTTTATATGTACACATCTGCTTGATACAGCTGAAGAATTATGTGATATAATTGGTATCATAGTTGATGGTCAGCTAAAAATTGAGGGTACTTCAAAAGAAATAATTGAATCTGTTGGTGCCAAAAGTTTAGAGGAAGCGTATTTGAAAATTACTGGAGCTTCCCATATCGAGGATTTACTTGGATGGAGAGAGGAGAATCCTAATAATAATGAAGTGGGTAAGAAAAAAAGGAAGCAAAGAAAAAAGGTATAAATCGAGGTAGAATTTAAATGACTGGTATAACAACTGAAAAAATATTTGAATCACCTGAGGCTGATATTAAGAGAAAGAAATCCACCCCTCTAATACAAGAAAAAAGAAGCCTTTGGAAAATAATAGCAAAGAATGAGATAAGAACTAAGACAAGTAGTTTCAGGAATCATCGGAAGTTATTGTTCATCAGTTTATATTCTTTTCTATTCATCTGGGCGTTGATAATTGCTCCCTTTCTATTTGATTTGTTCATGCCAACTTTAGCAGATCAATTTTCTGATGTGTTCAAACCTGTGGTTGCCTTAATTATAGAATCTCTAATGATGACCTTGTTCTTAGTACTTGTAATATACCCTTTGAACAATGTTTATAAGGAAAATGAAGTCGCATCTAAAGAAACATTACTGGCAACACCAGTTAAGGCAAATGATATCTTCTTAGGAGAATTTCTAGGTAAATCTCCGATATATTCAATAGCAGTATTAATCCTTGCTCCAATAATCGTGGGGATGATAAATCCTATCGTTGATTTAACTGCAATACAATATATTATAATATATGGAACAGTTTTTGGTTATGTATATTTTGCTAATTTAATAGGATCAATAGTTGGAAGTTGGATTGAACATAGGATTTCTAAAAATGAAAAAGCAAGGGACTTAGGAAAGGCTTTGATATGGGTATTTACAATTGTTTTAGTTGTTATTATGTATGCCACAATATTTTTCCTTAACTATCTGCTGGAACATCCTGAATTAAAAAACTGGTTGGTATTTTACCCTTCTCTATGGTTTTCAAATATTATCTTGTATTCTATAGATCCCTTATTACTCAGTACATTCATTCTAAATATATGGATTAGTATTTTATTAGCCGTTGGTATCCCGATTATTACACTATATTCTTCCTATAAAAAAGCTGAATCGTTCTATACTTTAGAAGGAAGTATCGAGAAGAGCAATATTACAATCATCGAGCATGAGAATCCCTTTTATGTGGTTGTAAGAAGAATTTCTGGTCGTAAGTGGGGTGGTTTAATTATTATGCAATTAAAGAGATTTTTCAGGAAAAAAGCTAATATTGCCAGAGTTGCCTATGTAGTAGGGCTTTTAGGATTTATGAGTTGGTTTATATCCAGCATGATTGATGACGCATTTATGATCGTCTTCAGCTCCACTATATTAATCGCTATAGGAGGAGGAATAGGAAGTATAATTATTGGACATCTCGCTTTTGTCGATTCAAAGGATCTAATATATGTCTATAAGCGATCTCCAAGAGGAATAAAAGCAATTGTATACTCTTATCTGCTAATGATGTTAATATTCAACATTTTCTTAACAATTTTCATGACTACAATGCTAACAATATTCTCAAATATTGATCTTCTAAATATAGTGATTTTCTTTATCGAATTTCTGTTATTTGCGCAGATATCAATGTGTCAAGCCATGGGTCTCCAATGTCTTTCTCCAGCTTTTGGAGAGAAAGATTCAAATATGAAAGGAAATACTATGATCTCTATGCTTCTTTTACAACCATTAATGTTTATACCAATCGGATTATTAATGTTCATTAGACCAGAGAGCGTTGAATTTATGAGATTAACTGTACAAGCACCTTTATTTCTTTACAATATCGGAGTTAGCTTACCACTATTATATTTTGGTATGAAAAAATTGAATAAACTGGAGTAAATATTAACCAAGGATTTCTTCAAACTTCTTTTTTTATAAGTTATCAATTAAGAAATAAAAAAAAATAAATCAAAGGAGGAGAAATAAATGAAAAAGATATTACTTTTAAGAATCATACTATTTGTTGTATTTTTATCAACACTAATAGTAGGTCTTATGATACACTTAAGTAATATCTCTTAAGATTTAATATCGAGGTGGAAAAGATAACAAATAGCATTGATTTAAAAGAAATCGAGAAAAAAACGTGGAGATCTACCCTTGAAGATGGACTCTTAGACATGTACTTTGGCATGTTGGTTTTGAGTATCGGTTTAGGAATAACTCTTGGTGATCTATTACCTGAACCTTTTGATAGTTTATTACCAATAATTCTTATGATAATTGGATTAATTTTATTTTTACTCGGTAAAAAATTTATTACTCAACCTCGGTTAGGGATAGTAAAATTTGGATTTAGACAAAAGACTCGGAAATTGAAAACAGTTTTAGTATTATCAATTAATTCAATTATTCTATTAATTCTTTTTATTATCCGTTTAGTAAACCCGGATCTGAGATTAATTTTTCCAGTCTATATTGAGGGATTAATTATAGGATTATTATTTATAACATTTCCATTATGCTTTGCAGCTTATTTCCTACAATATACTCGGTTGTATTTTATTGCGCTCTTGGTTGGATTAAGCTTCTTTTTATCAGATTTATTGTCGATAATTTTACCGGAACCTTTTGATGCGTTAATGGCATTCGGCATTGTAAGTGTTATTATTATTATTGAGGGATTTATATTTCTAATTAAGTTCTTACGAAAATATCCATTATCAAAAGAGGAGATGACTTGAAAGTTGAAAGAAAATATTGATTTAAAGACGATTGAGGAAAAGATCCTCAAAACAGGTCATCAACATGGTCTTTTTGACTTATTGATTGGTTTTATTGTTGCAGGAATGGCATTTGGGCCTATTTTTCGTGAAAGTTTACCTGAACCCTATAGATATTTTTTATGGCCATTAATTCTCGTCATTATTGCGCAAATATTAGCTTTTATTATAATCAAGTATGTCATTCAACCTAGAACTGGAATTGTAAAACCTGGTCCTTCCCTAAAATCTACTAGAAAGAAATTATTAATATTTACTTCTATTCATTTTGTATTCTTGTTAATAATATTTATTTTACCATTTACCGGAATTGCTTCCGGAATAAAAGTTACTGGCATCGTTTTTATATTAATTATAGGTTTATTTTTTATGCCTTTTTTCATTACTATTGCTTATTTACTTAAATATCCAAGAGCATATGTTATAGGAATTCTTATATGGATGGCTATTATCATCAATGAACTAATGTATGATCCTATAGATTATAGAATAAGATGGCTTTTATCATATGGAGTTATCGGATTAATTATTTTTTTTATGGGATTAGTAATTTTTGTGCGTTTCCTTAAAAAGTATCCATTACCAAAAGAGGAGTTGGCTTAAAATATGTCTGAAGGTATAGATTTAAAAGCACTTGAGAAAAAAGCATATAGATCTGTATTTAACGACGGGCTTTGGGATTTATTTATTGGATTGATAATTTTAACTATGGGACTTAGCGCATTATTTGGCATTCTTTTCAATTTACCAGAACTCTGGGATATAATTATTCCATCTTTAGTGGGGAATATTATTGCATTCCTAGTGTTTTATTTAGGTAAGAAGTTTATTACTATCCCTCGTATAGGATTTGTTAAATTTGGTCCAAAACGTAAGTCAAAACAGCTAAAACTAAAAATTTTTTTATTTGTAGTATTCATTGTAAATATAGTTTTATTCATTTTACCTTTCACAGGTATAACTGATTATATACAGATCGAACCTCTTTTTTTAATTCTAATACTTGGGATAGGAATATTTACTATTCCTTTTTGTGTCGTAGCCTATTTTTTGGATTTCACGAGGTTATATTATTATGCCTTTTTTGCAGGGATTGGCTTTTTTTTAACTAATTTGCTCTCTCCAATCTTGGGTGCTCCTCTGGACACTATTTTAACCTTTGGTCTTATCGGAGGGGTAATTGTTGTAATTGGTTTATATTATTTTACTCGTTTCTTAAAAAAATATCCATTACAAAAAGAGGAGGTATTTAATGGCAAAAAAGAAAATAGAATCGGATGATTTCATCCAACCTCTTGGTGACATTGATAAGATCATTCATGAACCTGCCAGGTTAATGATCATGTCATATTTATATGTTGTTGAGAGTGCCGATTTTATTTTCTTGAGAAATCAAACTGGACTAACAGATGGTAATTTATCTTCCCATTTAAGCAAACTTGAATCTGCGGGATATGTAGACATTGAGAAGAGATTCAAGGGGAAAAAACCTCAAACTTTACTGAAGCTTAGTAGAGAAGGTCGGGAAGCTTTTGAACTTTATCGAAAAAAGATGGAGCAAGTTTTAGGTGGGTTAAGTCAAAAATAGTTTTTTTTATATATTTAAGGTTACACATATTTAGAAGTGATTTTGAAGATAATTTTCTAAAATGATGTAATATTTCTATTAAAATGGACGTTGAAAAAATCTGGAAAGAAAGTGAGTGGCCAACTCACGCTCGTCAAATAATAAAGGGGCTTAAAAAATTTCCTGAAGATTCAAAAATAATTCTCATTTTAAGACATTCTCATAGAGATGAGCCAAACAACTTTGAAGGATTGATTAAATTAAGATTAACTCAAGAGGGACATGCAATTGCTAGAAAATTTGGTCAAGAATTACCCAAAGATCGCCCCATTCGCTTATTTCACAGCATAGTATGGCGTTGCCAAGAAACAGCACAAGATATTTTATCAGGATTCGAAAGCATTGATGGAAAATGTAAAATGAAAGGGCCCTTTACACCCCTGTTTAACTTAGAGACATCACGAGACTTTTTTCCAAATCAATTAAAAACATATAATGTACATCAATTTTTCTATCGTTGGGTTGCGGGTCTTTATCCTCCAGATGAGATAACTCCTTTACAAAAATTTAGTCAGAAGGCGGCTGAACTTATTTGGAGAGAATTTCAGAGAGCTCCTGAAAGAAATATTGATATTCATATTACTCATGACTTTTTTGTAATTGCATTAAAGTTTGGATGGTTTGGAATTCCTCCTGATAAGAAGTGGATTTCATATCTAGGAGGTTTTGCTTTTACTTTCGTAGATGATAATATCTGGCTATTTGATTCAGATGAATTGATTTCTCTAGAAACTCCATATTGGTGGAAGAAATCTTAAATTGCTACATATTGAAGTAAAAATATTAAATCAATAAAAATTACATTAATTATTTAAAATTAAAGGGAATCTAACTAATGTTGGAAACTTCAAAGAGGATATCAAAATATAGAAACTTATTAATCATATATGTAATTTATATTATATTTTGGATTATTATCGTTGGCATTTTAAGTGTATTAATTAAACCAACAGCTCGAATAGCTTTAACTCGTTTTTCACCTTCAGGTGATTTACTTTTAGAGTTAGGATTGATATTCATTATAATTCTTCCTCTTTCTGCTTTAATAGGATTAATTATTGGAGGTTATCTTATAACACCAATTATTTTATACCTTCATAAAAAAATCTATGGTTCGAAAAAGTATTATGGTATTCAATTTGAACCAAGGTTAGACAAAATAAAAATTTTTTCTAAGAGTTTTTTTCCCGTTCTAATGGCTATTAATCTTTCCTTTATTTTTCTGACTCCTCCCGTATTGGAATCCATTGTATCAGATACTTTATTAACAGCATTTAATTTACTTTTCCACATCCTTACAAGATTTTTCGGAGAAATAATTTTATTAACATTAACACTTGGATTAGCAACGATGTTTTTTTCATCAGTTTGGTTTCTAAAAGATTCTGGAATAATTTATTCAAATAAAAAGAAAATTGTAAATTCCAATGAATTAATTGTATTACGTTCTATTGGCGATTGGTATCAGACCATTCTGCGAAGTTATGCCGGTATTGCTGCCATAATTACTTATATATTGGTTGTACAAGATTTTTTTACGAGATATATTGAGAATTTTGGTGTTCCTGAAAATGTTTACAATATTCCAAGCCTTATCTTATGGTTAGGATTGCCTTTTTATTTAGCTATTTCCTTAATCCCTGCTTTAATTGTTAATGATTTGATTAAAAAAAAGCGGATAAAGTTCGTCAGAAAAATTGGTGAAAAACTCGGTATTAAAGATACTGCTATTATTACCTTTGAATTGAGAAAAGATAATGGATCTTCTGAAGATATCACTAATTCACTAGAGAGATTATAATAAATGAAAATTACTATTGCTACAATCTGAAAGGTTGCTCGCTCCCAGCAGTTATCATTCTGAGTTATGAAGTATTCCTTATTATTATTATAATAATCACAATTTCGTTAGTTTTGACAAGAAAAATCATAAAAAATTAAGTTTTTAAAATTTTTTTTTCCTTTTCTTGATTTTACAATATTTACAATTAAATACATTATAAATTTAAGAGAAAAGTTAAATTTCAATTAAAGGTTTTATAAAATATAAAAAACCAATGTTTTAAATCAAATAAATAAAAAGTCAATATAATATGTCAATACTTGGTATAGATTACGAAAAATGTAGTAATTGTGGTCTTTGTTTAACTACTTGCATTTTATATAGAAAGGATAGAGATCAAAATAAAGTCATCCTTGTTGATAATCCTAGATTTTACTGCAATCAATGTGGACAATGTATAGCTGTATGTCCTGAGGATGCCATCCTTTATGAGGGTATAGGGGAGGCATTAACTTATGAAGGTGTTGAAAAACCAGAAACTATAACTTCCTACGATACAATTTATAAGTTTCTAAGCGCAAACCGGTCAGTTAGATTATATAAGAGTAAAAAGGTCCCACCTGATACACTAAAAAAGGTTTTTGAAGCAATGTCAAGGGCTCCTACAGCAGATAATAAAAGATTAGAAAGATTTTCTATTTTGTCAGATCGAGATAAAATGAAAATACTGAATGATGCAGTATTGGAAGCAATTTATAGCATTCCAAAGAGAAATAAAAGATTTGAGGAAATGTTTCGGCTTATTAGCAGGGCTTTTCAAAGTCCTGTATATTTTGATGCTCCTCATGTAATATTTGTGGATTCTCCAGAGAATTTTCCAGAGGATGCTGAAATGCAAGCTAATAATATTGGGATTATAATTACTTATGGTAGATTAGCAGCACAAGCCCTTGGTTTAGGCACTTGTTGGAATGGATGGACTCAAATTGCTATAAGATCTAATCCCAAAATAAAGGAGCTAGCAAATATTAGAGGAGATATAATGGGAGCTTTCACCATTGGTTATCCTGCTATAAGGTTCAATCGATCTCCCCCTCGCTATTTAAAACCCATTGATGGCTTGGAATAATGCAAGTATTAGAATATCGCATATTTTAGATTTCCATCATCGATTATCCATGCCTCTAGAAAGTTATCCCTTATTCTTGTCTCCCACAAATTTTCAATATTTTTAATCCCATTACACAGAACTACTAATAGTTTTTTATCAACAGCAAATTCTTCATGGGAAGGATAAAGTTCTATATCCTCGTTATCATGATACAGTTCTAATAATTTTGAAATGCTCGAGAGGATAATTGGAAAATCCTTCTTTTCTAAATACATCATTCCATAATGCGCTGTATCACCAGTAAAGAGTTCATTTTTATTAGTTAATAAAGAAATTGAGCCAGAAGAATGACCCGGTGTATGAATTACTTTAACAGTAAAATCCCCTAAATCTATGATTTCCTCATTTTTTAAGGATTTAATTTCATTGGTTGGTGGAATAGTGAAATTTATGTTTTCATAGCGTTTAACTATTTCTTTAGGAGAATCTTGCAAGAATGTAATATCAAAAGATGTGGAAAGTGATTTCATTTCTTCATAGTGAATATAAACTTCATCAAATTCATGGTTTCCACCAATATGGTCAAAATGAGAATGTGTATTTATTACTTTTAGTTCTTTATCAAGAACTAAATCAGTAATAATTGGTTTAAGTGGAAATAAGCCGCAACCGGTATCAATTAATAAAGCAGAATGAGAACCAACAATTAAGTATAAATTAATATAAGTTGTATAAAACCGAGGATCAATTTCATCAAGTCTTTCTCGAATTACATATAAGTATTCTTTGGACTTTATTACTTCAAACCACTGTTCGCTATTTGAGTATTCAGACATATTCCTATTCAATTGGCAATATAAAGTATAAGTTATTGTTGCTAATTTTTTAATTAATATAAATTCCTAATAAGTTCTTCTATATTTACGTATGTAGTAATCCTCAACTAATAGAATAAATTAAAATAAAAACAAGGCTAATAATTAATAAATTTGATGTGAATAAATCATGAAGATTGTAAAAGGATTTCCTGCAGATCCAGAGGGTATTTATCAGTTAAATGTTATAAATCTGATGAAACATGCTATAAGAAATTTTTCCAGGCAAGAGATTGTAAGCAGAAAAATTAATGGCACTTTATTTCGCTATACTTATACAGAATCATATGAAAGAATGCAACGATTAGCAAATGCTCTAAAATCAATTGGTGTAAAAGTAGGGGATAGAGTTGGAGTTCTTGCATGGAACCATCATCAACATTATGAAATATATTATGGTGTTCCAGGAACAGGAGCTGTAATGGTCTCTTTGAACTTACGCCTTGCTCCTCAAGATTTGTCATATATAATAAATCATTCTGGCACAAAATTCATTATTATTGATGAAGATTTAATTAACATAGCTGAATCGGTCGTATCATTGTGTAAAGCTTTGAAAGGATTTGTTGTTATTACAGAGAAAGATTTAAATGATATTGAAACAAAACTAAAGCCCGTTTATAATTATGAGGATCTTCTGAATAAAGCAACACCAATTTTTGAATGGCCTAATCTAGATGAAAATTCAGCTTATGCGGCTTGCTATACAACAGGTACTACAGGTAAACCTAAAGGAGTCTATTATTCACATCGTAATGTTTATATTCAAGCCCTAATGTTTGCTGCTCAATTACCTGTGAGAGTAAATGATGTCGTATTCCAATTAGTCCCAATGTTCCATGTTCTCGGTTGGTCTAAACCCCAAGCTGCAACATATGCTGGTGCAAAACTAGTATTTTCTGGAAGATGGAATTTAGATGATCTAAAAGAGCTTACAGACATTATGGTTAAAGAAAAGGTTACTGTATCTGGTGCTGTGCCTGCAGTTTTCATGGCAATGCTAGAATTTATCAGAAAAATGGAAAATAAACCAGATCTTACTGGGACTCGTTTGATTTGTGGAGGTTCTGAGCCACCAATTGCTCTAATGCGTGGATTTTGGGATGAGACCGGTGCCGAGATAATACATTCTTATGGTTCTACGGAAGCTATGGCAATAACAACTTTAAATTTTTTTAAACCATGGCTTGAAAAAGAACTTTCAGAAGAAGAACTGTGGGAACTAAAAAAAAAGCAAGGTACAATAATGTCAGGTTTAGACATTAAAATAGTTGATGAGGAGGGAAATGAACTCCCTCATGACGGAACATCTTCAGGAGAGCTTCTTTTACGTGGACCTTGGATTACTAGAAGTTATTATAATGCTCCTGAAACTCAGATTAGTTTTACTGAAGATGGATATTTTAAGACTGGGGATGCCGGATCTCTTGATTCTGAAGGTTACCTCAAGATTACTGATAGAATAAAAGATGTAATTAAAAGCGGAGGAGAATGGATTAGTTCTATTGATATGGAGAACGCATTGGTATCCCATCCGGGTGTTCTTGAAGCTGCTGTAATTGGGATCCCACATCCAAAATGGGATGAACGACCCTTAGCTTTAGTAGTTTTACGAGAAGGATTTGAATCAATAAAAAAGGATGAAATTCATGAGCATCTTGGCAATACATTTGCTAAATGGCAGCTTCCTGATGAAATATTATTTGTAAAATCGATCCCGAGGACAACTGTAGGGAAATTAAATAAAAAAGTAATGAGAATGAAATATAAAGATATATATTCTTAAAAATACAAAATACAAAATTGAATAATAATGCCTGTTTTTGATAAATCGAAGATTACTCGCCCAGAAATACTAAAAATTATAGAGTGGCGTAAAAAGTTATTCAAGGAAGTAAGTGATGCTTTTTTTAAATCTCAGGAAAATCAGAAATCTGATTATTTAGCATTATGGAAGAAAATTGCTGAATTGAATGTGCGCTGGATTAACAGAGAAAACGTAAAAGACATGCTAAACATGGAAGAGAAATTACTGCAATTGAAATATCTTCGCTTTTTTGAAGAATTTAGAGCAGAAAAGCTTCAAAATGAGAATCCTATTCTTAAAGATGTGATAGTTGAACCAATTGATGCTGGAGGGGTAGAAGCAGAATGGCAAACTGTTCCCGAGGCAAATAAAGATCGAATTATATTGTTCTTCCATGGAGGAGGGCATATTATTGGCTCTATCAACTCGCACAGACTATTCTCAGTAAAATTGGGTAGAGTAGCAAAAATGCGAGTATTAAGTATAAATTATCGTCTTGCTCCTGAAAATACATGCCCTGCAGCCCTGGAAGATTGTGTCTCTGCTTATAACTATTTACTCTCAATTGGAATTAAACCTAAAAACATTATAATCTCCGGAGATTCTGCTGGTGGTTATTATACTCTTTTAAGTCTTCTAAAATTGCGGGATCTTAATGAAAAGTTACCATTAGGAGCGATGTGTTTCTCACCCTCAACTGATCTAGCGCAAACAGGAGAATCTGTAGTTTTAAATAGTTCAACTGATGTAGTACTCGGAGATACAGGTTATATATGGTGGATTGAAACATATCTTGCAGGGAAAAATCCATTTGATCCAGTAATATCGCCACTTTATGCTGATCTATCTGGGCTTCCGCCAATTTTAATTCAAGTAAGTGCAAGTGAGATGCTCTTTGACGATTCAAGGAGATTTTTTGAACGCGCTAAAGAAGCTGGTGTTAATATTACCCTTCAAAAATGGGATCAAACAATACATGTATTTCAACGCACTCCTGAATTACTCGAAACAACAGAGGCTATGAGCAAAATTAAGGAATTCGTGGAAAAGTTATTTAAATAATTTTTACATTTTTAATAGGAACCCAACCACTTTTCCCTTGTTGGTTTTTAACCCAATACCACTCAGCTTCTTCTTTTTCAATGATTAATTCCTCTCCAACTTTAATAGTTAATTCTGTTGCATTGTAATCCTGTTTTGCTTTTCCAGTAATTCCTTGGATCTCAAGATAACTTTCAGGTACCCAACGACTTTTTCCAGATTTGTTGGTACACCAAATCCAACCAGACCATTCGCTTTCCTTTTCTCCTATTGTCAACATTTCTCCTTTAGTAATTACAAGAGGTTCTGTGTAAGGAGATTCATAATCTTCAATAACTAAACAAGCTGTTTTTTCCAAATTATGACACTTTTTTCTTAATTTTGAAAATCGAAAATGTTCCAT
>CP070805.1:1599179-1629480 GCA_020343655.1 Promethearchaeota archaeon
TCTTCTAATAATCACATTTATATTATCTAAGGTTATAATAATCCTAAGAACTTAATCTTTTTATATGAGCAGTTATGGAAAAACGTCCAAATGTAAAACTATTGAAAGAAATTTTAAAAAATTATATGAGTGATATTGAGGGCATTATTGCTGTGGCAATTTGTGATAGGGATGGCTTCATTATTGCTTCAGAATTTAGAGTAAAGGAAGAAGAGGAGTCAGATGTAATCATAGGTGCAATATCAGCTATGTTAGATAATTATATAGATAGAATTGAGAGCGAGTTTGGAACTCATGGAGATTTTTTTAACATTACAACAACAGGTGATAAAAAATTTGCACTCTCCTCTCAAGGACCTCACTCAATATTGACAACCGTTGCTTCCCAATCAACAACTGATATCAAATTAAAAGTATATTCAGAACATATAGCAACTAAAGTAGAACAAGTTATAGATGGAAATGAAAATGTTTCACCAAAAATCCCTGAAATAATTCGAGCATTATCGAAAACGCGTGGAGGAGAACTCCCTAGACGGGAAGGTGAATTCACAAATAAAGTTATTTTAACGGGAGACTATGCAGTGGGGAAAACATCATTAATACGTAGATTTGTTGAAAATGAATTTAAAAAAAATTATATTTCAACTCTCGGAGTTCAAGTTTCAGAAAAGACAGTCAATATAAGTGAATCAACTTTGATTAACTATGTAATTTGGGATATAGGTGGTCAGATCACTCAAATAGCTCCTTATCGAAAAAAATTCTACAATGGAGCAAATGCTGCCTTTATAGTTATTGATAGAACTCGTCCTAATAATCTAGAAAGTGTAGAAAAATGGTATAGCGACATTAGAAAATCAGTAGAAAGGGATATTCCTATTGTAATAGTTGGAAACAAATCCGATTTAGTGGATGAGATAGTTATAAATGAAGAAGAAATAAAGGAAGTTGCTAAAGAATATAATTTTCATTATATTCTTACATCAGCTCTAACGGGCGAGAACGTTAATGATGCTTTTTTATATATTGCCTACAGAGAAATTGAAGACCTTTAACTTTATTGATAGAAACTTTTTTATGAATTTTTATTCTTTTAAATAAGTGATAACATAATCGAAATAAAATTAAGAATTCAAAATTAATAAAAGGAGGTAAGAAAAAGATAGTACTTAAAATAATTTGGCATGACGTTCTAGCTACTTGAATCTTCACTTTTTTAAAATGGAAGCAAGATATACTGCTGGATATGTCATGGGATTTTCAATTAAAGAACTTAAATACAAAGGAAAATATCTGATTTATCTTAGTGAACAAGATTTAACTGGTCCTTGGTTTAGCTTTAAATTAGAAGGTAAGAAAATTGGGACAATTCCCGTTGTCCTAAAAAATATTGAGCCAACACCCATTTATAATATGGTTAACACTCGTACTGGAACTGCTATTAGTAGAATTACTTTAGATTTTAATATTACAGAGTATCTAAAGAAATTGGTCAAGGAAAAAAAGATCCAATCGATATCCCTAAAAAAGAAAGAATTCGTGCGTGTTTACAAAGATATTTTTAATCCCCCGAAAGTTCCCTATATTTCAACATTTTTCACTATAAAAAACATATCAGATTTTGCTCTGAATGACTTTTCGATATATTTTGTGTTTGATTTTGATATAAATGGTCTTGAAGGTTATGATAATGATCTATCTGGTTATGACGAAGAAAATGACATAATTTACCAATATGATGATACTGGTTTATATGGGGGATTTTCTCCCATTTCTAAATCAACAAACTTCGAGACATGTTTAATAAAAGACTTTAAAATCGATCAAAATAGAATGAATCTTTCAAATACTTTGCATAAAGGGCCAGGAGAAATTTTATCGGCGTTACAGATTGAATTTATGACTATAGAACCTGAGCACACTTTTCAAACAGCTCTCGTTATTTCTGGTGGTTTTAGCAAAGAGGAACTAATTGATAACATCAAAGAGGGAAAAAGAAATGCCATGAAACATCTACATCAAGTGAATAGATCTGTGAAATCAGAACAACGAAATCTACAAGAAGAAGCTTTTATAAAAATTAATCTTCAGGAAGCTGAAGATTGCAAATAAAAAAATCCGTGATAATGACTCAAATAAAAAAGCCTTGATGGAAAGTTATTTGAGGAAAACTCTGCTCGAGAAAGGATTTTAATAAAAATTCTATTTAAAATTCAAGTTTTTCATAGTTGAGAATAAATTTGTCCTCTTCTTCACTATAATTCTTAATAGAATACAGTAAGATATCTGTTTCTTGTTTAGTAATAACGGGAAATTTATAGCGAACTGAAGAATATTTGATATCTTTAACATCCTTCCAATATCTTTTAACAAATTCAATATGTTGATTTAATCTGTTTTTATTTATCTCATTATTCAATTCTTTTAGGTTCTTTATACTTCTTTTAAACAACTTTATAAATTCAGAGTTGATCTCATAACCAATTGAATTTCTTGCAGAGATCATAGCAGCTAATGAAGTTGTTCCTGTTCCCCAGAAAGGATCTAAAATGGTATCTTCGTATAATGAAAACATATTAATCAAACGATACGGTAATTCTAGAGGATAAGCCGCTGATCGTTCCCTCAATTTCTTTTGAGTAACACTATTTTTATTAAGGTTTTGAGAAATTCCTCTTATACCCTCCCAGATATCTGAAAACCACTTATTTCTTTCTTCCCAGAAAAAAGCACTATGATACCTATTTTCCGATTTTGGTTGTATATCTCGTTTAATATTACCTTTCCTAAAAATTAAAATATATTCATGTTCAAGAGTAATATACGCATTAGGAGGCAGCATTCCAGAGCCTAAGAATTTATTCGGACTATTTGTTGGTTTTCTCCATAAAATACAAGGTAATTCAATAAAATTGTTATTTTGGTAAAAATTAGTAATTTTTACATGATTAGGAAATAATTGGAAATTCTCACCAATTTTTCTTGTAGCATCTCCAATATTTATACATGCAATTCCTCCCAGTTTTAAAACCCGTGCAACTTCTTTCCACACTTTATTTAAATCATTATGCATCAAATTAAATGCTCTTTTACCGTCGTTTTCTTCGAGTGCTTGTCTAATTTCGTCATTTAAAGAAGAAAATAAAGAATCCCACATCTCAATCATGGGATATGGTGGTGAAGTTATCATTAAATCTATAGAGTCGGACTCTAAATCACACATATCAGAAGAATTTTTAAAATATACTCTATGAACTGTTTCCATTATTGCTTTACGACTTTAACTATTCTTTTTTGTCAATTTTTAAAAGTCTAAAATTCAAATTCTATACAACAATATTTCATTTAAAATTTATATAAATTATTATCAAATAATAGATAAAAATGAGTCGTAGTGCTAAAGTTAACCAAGTAATATTGGTTCTTATTGATGACGTTCGCGCAGAACATTTATTTAATTTGATGAATAAAGGAAAACTTCCAAATATATCGCGAATTACCGAAAACGGAATAATGTGCTCAAATTGTATCACTTCTTATCCAAGTATCACTTTCCCATGCTATAGTAATATTATTACAGGAACGTACTCTGATTATTTTCTAGTCCAAGGATCGGGGATCCCTCAATATCATTATGTTAAACGTTCAGATCCTCCTTCAATAGGAAAGAGATTTCCGAAAATTGTCAATTGCGGAGAAGGTAGTTTACTCAAGTTGAATAAAGAACTTGGTCCAAATTGTAAGACCATATTTGAACAAGCTAAAGATGGTAACTTTTTCAGCGCTCTTAATATTGTTAGCCGCGGTTCATTAATGGTATCAGCTAAACCCTATACTACTGAAAGAATTTTAAAACTTGTAGAGGATGTCTTCAAAGAACCAAAAAAATTTTTTGAGAATAATGAAGTACCATTAATTACAGTTGCATACACTCCTTATACTGATCATTTAATGCATCATAAAGGATTTGACCATTTGGATTATACTAATGAAATATTAAAATTTGAAAAAGGTTTGGGAGGGATTATCAATACTTTGAAAAATACAGGTTATTATGATTCTACAGCAATTGGAATTATCTCTGATCATGGTAATTATAAAGCTGAAAAGATATTTGACCTTGAACCTTTTTTTCAACAAAAGGGATTAATAACCTATACACCTAGAAAAGGAATAGGAGATTTTGACTGCAATTTTGGTTCAGTTGGTTTTTTTAATTTCCGGGGGGAAACTTGGCATCATCACCCAACCATACAACAAATGCAAAAATTTAAGCCTAGTGTAATCGGAAAGCAAAATTTGAATCTCTTTGACACGCTATGGGAAATTCCAGGAGTTAAATATATGTATTACAGAGATAATGACAATAAACCTGAAAAAGGAGTAATTCAAATTGAATATAAAGATAAAAACATTGGAAGAAAAATTAGGGGAATGATTGAATATGAAGGTTTTGGTCAAGAGCAAAAAACAAGATATACTTATGATGTAAATGATTTCTATGGATATAGTAAAGATGAGGAATCAGCTAAAATCCTCGATAACAGATTTCATACTATAGAAGAGTGGCTAGAAGCTACAAATCGTATCGATTTTCCTATGATAATCGATCAAATCCCTCGTTATTTTAAAAATCCTAGATCATGCGATATAATTGTATCAACACTAGGGAAATTTGGATTTGGTTATGAACATGGAAAAACTGTTGGTAATTATCCATATTTGCATGATATTGCTCTTAGAGAATCGATGATAGTCCCTTTTATAATTGGAGGTAGTGCTGAAATTCCACCAATGGAATTAAAGTATTGTAAAACAACAGATATGGTTCCAACTCTATTAGATTTATTAGGTTTTAAACCACATTCAAGTGTAGTTGGAAAATCTATATTAAAATATTTTTAACAAATAGAATTTTAGAGGATAATTAGAATGAAAGCAAATAATATAATAATCGTTCCAGAAACTCATTGGGATAGAGAATGGTATTTAACATTTCAAGAATTTCGCGCTAGACTTGTAATAATGGTGGACAAATTATTAAACATCTTGCGAGATGACCCTAATTATAAAAGTTTTGTACTAGATGGCCAAACGATTCCTGTAGAGGATTATTTAGAAGTTAGACCTGGAAGAGAAGAGGAAATTAAGAGATATATCAGAAAAGGAAGGCTTTCTATTGGTCCTATGTATGTTTTACCTGATGAGTTTTTAATCAGTGGTGAATCATTAATAAGAAATCTTTTAATTGGATATCAATATGCCACTAAATTTGGAAGGGTTATGAAAACAGCTTATATCCCAGATCCTTTTGGTCATATAGCTCAATTACCACAAATTGTGAGTGGATTTGATCTTTCATCTATTATTTTTGAGAGAGGATTTGGCAATGAATTTGAAGAGAATGAACTAAATATGGAGTTCATCTGGGAATCTCCAGGAAATGCAGCATCAGTTTTGGCGATTCATTTAGTTAGAGGATATAGTTCATTATACGATCTAGACACTTCTTTAGAAGATGGTAAGTATAAAAAAGCGTTGGAGAAGATAAAGAGAGTAACTGCTGACATCGAAAAATATACAGCATCACCTATAGTATTGCTTAATAATGGTTCTGATCATCGAGAAGCATGTCCAGAAATTCCTGAGATAGTTAAACAGTGGAATGAGTTATATCCTGATGTTTTATTAGAGCAAAATAACTTTGAGCACTATATTAACAAAATCCTATCATTAAAGCCTAAATTGAAATCATTTCAGGGTGAACTGAGAGGTAGTAAATATTCCAATATTCTATCTGGAGTATTTTCTGCTAGAATGTGGATAAAACAGAGAAATACAAAGATTGAATATTTATATGAAAAATATTTTGAACCAATTTCAGCAATCACATGGATATTTGATAAATTCCATAAATTTCCTTACCCATACGCTTATATTCGCAGCGGTTTAAAATGGTTAATTAAAAATCACCCTCATGATTCGATTTGTGGATGTAGCATTGATCAAGTACACAATGAAATGATAACCCGATTTGATTGGGCCGAACAAATAGGAAATGAAGTATTAAATCTATCATTTTCATATCTCTCGAATTTAATTAATATTAAACCTCAAATAGGTAATAGAATTGCTTTAATAGTTTTTAATCCATTACCTTGGAAACGTAAAGATATTGTAATTTTCAATGGAATTTCAAAAGTAAAAAATAAAATTAATAGATTTTCTAAAGATTTTAAATTAATAGATTCATATGAGAAAGAAATTGAGTATCAAAGTTATTTATTACCAGGAGAACATAGATTTTGTGGGGAAAATGATATAAATTATCAGTTTTCATTTCTAGCGGACGTACCAGGATGTGGTTTTAAGGTATATTATATTTTACTTGAAGAAGAAACTAAAAAAAATAATTATAATGAAACTAATTTTAAGATAGGAGAGAACTCAATTGAAAATGAGCTATACAGAGTAGAGGTAAAAACGGATGGTAAAATCAATATTTACGATAAAATGAGAGCCATTTGGATTGAAAATATATGCCAATTCGAGGATGTAGGAGATTGGGGAGATGAATATGATTTTTCAGGACCTGTACGCAAACAAATTGACAAAAGATTTACAACTAAGGATGCAGATATTGTAGAAATAGAACCTTTTCTAGATGGTCCTACTCAAAAAACAATAAAGATCAAATTGGTAATGAAATTACCAATATCTTTAACATTAGATCGAATACAGAGAGAAACTCATCTCATTGAGAATGAGATTAATTTATACATATCACTATATAAAAAAATTAATCGTATAGATTTTAAAATCGAGTTGGAAAATCGTAGTAAAGATCACAGGATTAGAATCCTTTTCCCCTCAAATATTATAACAGATAAGGTTTTCTGTGATGGACATTTTTTTGTCGTCCCTAGAAACATTCACCTGCCTAAAACCAAACATTGGGCACAAAAACCTTCAAGAACAAACCATCAAAAGGATTATGTCGTATTATATGACAATTCAAAATGTATGGCAATTTTAAATCGAGGGTTACCTGAATATGAAGCAATAAAGAATGAAGATGGAACGATTTCAATCGCAATAACTCTACTTCGTTGTATAGAGTGGCTTTCTAGACCTAACTTAGATTCTAGAAGAAATGATGCTGGACCAAGTATTAAAACTCCTGGAGCTCAATGTATTGGAAATCATACCTTTGAATTATCATTAGTTATTGAAGATTATAAAACAAATTGGCTGGATTCAAAAGTACACGTTAAGGGAAAAGAATTTAATTGCCCTTTAAAAATCTTATTTCCTCTTATGTTAAAATCCCCTCTAAGAAGGGTTGATTTATTGTTATTAACAAGAATGGGTGTATTGTCTGCTTTAAATAAATTACCAGAAAAAAAAATAGAATCTTACTTGCCAAGTGAATTAAGTTTTCTTGAATTCGATAACAAGAATATCATTCTGAGTGTTATAAAAAAATCAGAAAAAGGAGACTATTTAATAGTTCGGATCTATAATGTTAGTCCTTCCTTACAAGAAGTGAGATTGAGTTTTTATGAGGAACTATTAATAAAGAATGCTGAAATTGTCAATTTATTAGAAGAACCTCCGAAGAGTCTAATTAAAGCAAAAATTCATAACTTTAATAAAAATAAAATAGAAATATCATTGGAACCACATGTAATTGCATCAATAAAGATTGAATTTGATTTAATGGAGTGAATAAATAAATGTGGAAAAATAAGATTTTAGATTTAGTAAAGGATTTCAAACATCCCGCATGGGGTTTTTCCCACTTTTCTCGTATTTATGAATTATCTTTAGAATTAGCAAAAACACTACAATTTGAAATTAATAAAGATGCTCTATTCGCTGCAGCATATCTGCATGACATTGGAGCTTTTAATCCTTATAGACAAAAAGATAAAGATCATTCTGATGTGGCAATTGAAAATTGCAACGAAATACTCGGTTCCACAGATTTTCCCTCAGAAAAAATCCCTTTAGTTAAAGATATAATCAAAAGCCATATGTTTTATGCTAAACCGAAAGATAATATCGAATCTAAGATTTTTCATGATGCTGATACACTTGATTTTATGGGATCAATTGGAATTGCACGTATTCTATCAATAGTAGGAAAGGAGGATTGGACACCTGATTTGCAGAGTGCTATTAAGCTTATTGAAAGATTTAGTAAGGAACTACCTCAGTCTATAGTTACTGAAAATGCAAAAGAAATAGGGAAAATTCGAAAGAAAGAGATGGAACAATTTTTGAAAAATTTAGCTAATCAAACAAAACAATATGATTTAATTTAATTCCAATATAAAAAAAAGAATTAATTCAAAGAAATCCATATGAAGTCTCGATATAAACTGTTTTTATTTATTGAAAGACCTAAATTTAAGTAGTGAACTTACTCTTATTTCTTTTGTTAAATTTTAAATATTGTTTATGATCTTCTCTAATAATTAATATTATTGAAAATTGGAAAGTGTTTTTATTTGACTGAAATTTTTGTAGTATAGTTTAATTAGAACACTATTATTTAATAACTATAAAGTGTGATTGCATGAAATTTACCGAGTACGCAAAAACTTATATTCCTAAAGTAAATGAAGCAATTAAGTCCATATATGACAAGAAACTTAATAACGTAGATAATCCTTTTCTTATAGATTACTATTTAGAATTAAAGGATTACTTTCTATCGGGGGGAAAGAGAATCAGGCCATTATTATGTATTGCTACATTTAATGGTTTTAGTGAAAATCCTGATGATAAGATTGTTTTACCTAGCGTAGGAGTAGAATTTTTGCATAATGCAAGTCTTATTCATGATGACATAATCGATAAAGATGATTTTAGGAGAGGACAACCTGCATTTCACTTCAGGTTTCGTAATTATCATAAACAGTACAATATAAAAAAGATGATTGATATTGATTTTGGCAATTCTATAGGAATAATTGGAGGCGATTCAGCATTTATTATAGGATTAGAAGCATATTTTTCTAATGATTTTGATAGGGATTTGAATTTAAACGCAATAAAATATTATGAACAGGCATTTTTAGATATTATCAATGGTGTATTAATTGAGACCGATATGGTAAACCAAAAAAATCTCACCATTTCGGATTATATTAAAATGATTTCACTAAAAACTGGAGCATTAATAGAAAAATCTATTTTAATAGGAGCAAATTACGCTAGAGTGGATGAAGAATTTACAAATCATCTTTCTACCTATGGTATCAATCTTGGTATTATTTTTCAGATGATTGATGACATATTAGGAACATTTGGCGATGAAAAAATAACTGGAAAGCCTACAGATGGAGATATCAGAGAGGGTAAAAAAACTTGTTTATTAATTGATGCTTTAAATAAATTAGATAAAAAAAAAAGGAAAAAGCTTGAGCAATTGATAGAAAAACCTAGTATGTCTAATCAAGAAGTTCAAAATGTTAAAGGGTTATTTATTGAAGCAGATGTTATCGATTCATGTAAGGATTTAACAAACTCTTATTTTCTGGAAGCAAAAGTGTCTCTAAATGAATTGAAACATGTAATAAATCAATCTGAATTTGAATTCTTTGAAAATTTATTAAATTTTGTAATTGAAAGAAAATTCTAAAAATTGAAAAATGGGTCAGATATCCCAATTTTTATAATTTTATGATAGTGTTACACAATTTTTTCTAAAGACACAACTTTATATATTTCCACTATTGTTAAAAATATAGATATTAAGATTATAATCATTCTATTTTTGAAGATAAAAATCCGGGGTTGGCATAAAATTATGCATTTTCATTATGACATTTTAATTATAGATGATAGTAAATTTATAATCGAATTGTTAACAGATATCATCGAATCGAAAGGATTAACTTGTAAAGCCGTTGAAAATCTGTCATCAGCGATGGATGTAAATTTACCAGGTGCTAATGGATATAAATTCTGTGAAAAAATAAAGTCAACTGAAAAATTTAAGAACATTCTAATTTATTATTTTACTGGAGTTTCTGAAGCCGAGGTTTCAATAAAAACACTTGAGACAAGAGCCGATGGATATTTAAAAAAATCATTTGATTTATCTAATTTTAACGATATTCTTGAGCATTTAGATTAAAAAATTGTTGCTCCATAAACTCATTTTTAAAAATAATTATAGTTTGATAACTTATCAATATGAATTTGGATTATAATTCAGTATGAAAAAAGATAAGAACTAAAAACAATAGAAGAATAATTAAGTTCAAATATAATTATATTGTTTTTAATTAAATTGTTGAGATAATCTTAAATGTTAGTTGCTATTACAGGAGCCTCTGGAGTTTATTTAGCAATTAGACTTCTAGAAATACTTAATAAAAAAGAAGTTGGAATTGAATTAATTATTTCAAAAAATGCTGAAAAGATAATAACTCTTGAAACAGATTATAAAATATCTGATATTCGTAAATTAGCTAAAAAAAATTATGATGCAGATGATCTTTTAGCTCCTCCGGCAAGTGGATCTTATAAATTAGATACAATGATTATAATTCCCTGTTCAATGAAATCTCTTTCTGCAATCGCAAATGGTTATGCAAACAACTTAATCACTAGAGCTGCAGATGTAGTAATAAAAGAAAAGAGAAAGCTTATCCTTGTAGTACGAGAGACACCTTTTAGTGCAATTCATTTGGAAAATATGGCTAAGTTAGCTAAATTGGGCGTTATTATTTTCCCACCCATTCCTTCATATTATATTAAACCAAAAGATATAGATGAGCTTATTGAGTTTACAATAGGAAGGATCTTAGACCAAATTGGGATTGAGAGTAATATTAAAAGATGGGGAAATTCATAAAATTTTTTTGATCATAAAAATTGAAGAAACTACTTAAAGCTCCAAAAACTTAAAATTTAAATGAAAATATATTTAACTCATAAAATAATAAAAAAAATCAAATCTTGAAATTCTTTTTACAATAATTAGTTAAAAAGCAGTTTAAAGAGGATTTCAATTGAAAATACTACAAGATATTTGGATTTTAGATAGATCAGGAATAGTCATTTTTTATAGGGAATTTGATAAAGTCGTTTCTCCCCAACTTTTTGGAGCAATGATGAGTGCTCTAAACATGTTCGCTGAACAATTAACTGAAGGAGGATTGTCAAATTTTGATTTACAAAACACAAGATTCACGATAATAAAGAAAAATGGTTTAACTTTTGTAGCAAACTCTTCTAAACAATACAATCAGAAAAAAGTAAATAAAGAATTAAAAAAGATCTCTGATAAGTTCATTAAATTATATTCTGAAAAATTGAAAAATTTTGATGGAGAGATCGGTGCTTTCAGTGATTTTAAAAATGAAATCGAGAGTGCTATAGAAGAAAAACCCGAATAATTTAGGGAATAAACATCAAAGTGTTAATTTTATTATAAATTCAACCTTTGGATTCCCGAACTTTTTAAGAAAACAGAATTTAAATTTATTCCGAGAGAGAAGTAGAGTCTACCACCTATTAAATTAGATTTTTGATGCTAGATATTAATAATCGTAAGATACATAAAATACTCATTGATGTACCCATTGATATAATTTGCCTAGTAAAATCCTTTTACCTATATTACCTCTGAGTTTATCGATATTCTCAACATTCATTAACCATAATGAAGATCTTAATTCTTGTTTCAGAGTTTTTATTTCTTTAAGTGTATTTGATAGTGTATTATTTTTATAATCGCGCCATGCGGTTTTTAAAAATTTAAATGCAAATCCACCTAAATCTGCTCCAATTGAGATTGCCTTAGCAATATCCACCCCCGTCCTTAGACCACCTGTCGCGATTATAAGCCTTTGAGTAACATTTCTAACATTGATTATACTTACTGGTGTTGGTATGCCCCATTCACGAAAAGTATCTGCAATTTTTCTTGTAAATACTTCATAGCTAGAATCATCACGTATTGATTCTATTGCTGCAAAACTAGTACCCCCCGTTCCTCCAACATCAAATCCATCAAATCCTAATAATTCAAGCTTTAAAGCTAATTCTTTATTAAAACCCGTTCCAACTTCTTTAGCAATAATTGGGATTTTCAGATTTTTTCTTATTTCATTAAAATTTTCTTCGAAATTTTTATAGGAAAGATTACCATCACTCTGCACAAGTTCATGTAAAGCATTGAAGTGTATAGCCATAGCATCCGCCTTAATCATCTCAATGCACTTTTTAAAGTCATCTAAATTAAATTTAGTATCGCATAGCTGTCCTATTCCTATATTTCCTATTATTGGTATATTTGGGCCTACATCACGTACAATTTTAAAAGAATCAATAGTAGAAGGATCCTCCAATGCTATCCTTTGACTACCAACACTGAGAACAATATTCTCTGTCTTTGCAGCGTTTGCTAAAATATTATTAATTGCTTTAGAAATTTGGTGTCCTCCTGTAATTGCTGCAATGCATATAGGAGCAGAAACCTTTTTTTTAAAGAAATCAATAGAAAGATCAATGTCATCTAATTCAATCTCTGGAAGGGGATGATGAATTAGATTGATATCGTCAAAATAGTTCTTTGTATGTTGAACATTGTACTCTAAAGGTATTTTTAAGTGTTCTATCTTCCTATTATATAGTTTACTTACAATTTTTTCATCAGATGGTATTCCAATATTAGTACATTCTATATATTGATTATTTAATGCTTTAATGATATTTTTATTTTTAAGTCCATTAATGATTTGAACAGGTATATTAAACTTTACAATCTCTTTAATGGTTTCTAATTTACCTTTAATACCTCCAGTAACATCTATTTTTTGATCTAATTGAGCCAATTTTAAATCGTCCAAATCGTTGGAATTTATTTTTAAAGCTAATTTTTCGTTTCCATTAACTTTAACGTATATTCCATCCTCTTCTATGGCAAAAATAACCTTTGAGATTTTAAAATTTCGAATTTTCTCACACAATTTTAAAATAATATGGTCTCCTGAGAGAATCGAAAAAGAAAAATCCTTACTAAGAAGAATATCTCCATATAGAACGGGAACTATTCCAAGGTCAAGCAATTTTTCAATAGGATCAATAGATTTAAGATTAATTTCATTAAAGTCTTGTATAAAAATACTTGAAGGCTGAATTGAAATTGCTGGGTAACCTTTATCCAAAAATTTGTTTATTATTATGGAATTAAATTTATTCATTGCCTCATGCGTTTTGGAAAGACCTACTATTTGATCCTCAATAGTTTCATTTAATCCTTGAGAAATTTGATATTTTTTAGCAAGAGGATGTCCAAATGAGCCTCCCCCGTGAATTAAGATAAGAGGTTTTTTACTTTCAATGATTTGAGTGAGACAACTTTCTAAAGTTTCCTCTCTAAGTGAAAAAGGCTTATTTTTATTAGTTAATAAACTTCCACCTAATTTTAACAGAATTATCTCATTATTGCTTTTCAATTTTTATTTGCACTCATCCAATCATTGTTTTCCAGGCATCAAATCCTTCATTTTCAAACGCCTTGGCAATTTTTTCTTGTATTTCTTCATTTTCAGCCAAAGCAATAACCAAACCACCTCGACCAGTTCCTGTCATTTTAGCTCCAATAGCTCGGTTTTTAAGAGCGATTTCAACTAAATTATCGTTAATTTCTCCAGAAACAGTGATATCTTGTAGTAATTTTTGGTTTTGATTCATTAAACTTCCAATATTGAATATTTTTCCTTCTAATAGGGCTTTTTTAGCTTCTTCTGCTAACATTTTATATTCACCAAAAATATTTTCAAATTTTTCTGGATTTTCTTCCTTTAAACGCTTAACATCAGCGACAACTTCAGCAGTTGAGGCTGTTATCCCTGAATTTGCTATTACTAATGGTATCTTTTTTGGAGACTGTAGAAGATCCATTGTATTTTTTCCTCCATTTAAGTTTTTAACAAACCAAATTAATCCCCCATATGTGGAAGCAGTATTGTCGATACCTGAAGGAGTTCCATGATAAGCTTTCTCTCCTTCATAGGCCGCTTCATTTATCTTTTCATCGCTCAAATTAAGATTAAAACTATCATTAAGGGCACGAGCTAAGGATGTACATTGAGCAGCTGAAGCACCAACTCCACTAGCAGCTATTAAATCACCAGCAAAAGTTATTTCAAGTTTTTGATTTTTAGTATCTATTTTTAAATGATTAATTACATTTTTTACTGATTGCATAGATTCATGATATTTCTTTTTTTTATAACCAGGTGTTGCAGGTCTCTGATCGTCAACTGTCCATCCCTTCCCTTGAGCGATTTTAATATTAGCAGTGGTAAAAGATCCTAAAGCTGATGCGATTGCTGGTAAGCCATAAACTACAAAATGCTCACCAAATAGGATTGTTTTTCCATAACCTTTCCCAAAACCCATTCATTTTACCTCCACAGTTCCTTCTGAACCATTAACAATAACTTTTTGTCCAGTTTTTATGTTACTAATATCAATTTTATCCACACAAGGAATTTCACTAATTATGCAGCCTACTGCTACAATAGTATCTATTTGTTTATTTATGATTGCTACTGGTGCTGTATTGTTTTTCTTCATTCTATACATAGTATATGATCCTACCGTTGAGCCTTTTCCAGTTGGAAAAACTAAAACTTTTCCAGTTATTGATTGACCTTCAAGTTCGTGTCCTACTTCAACTACCTTGCCCGTATCAGGGTCAATTCCTCCATAAAATGAAATTCCATCTTTAGTTACGATTGCCTCTGCTTCTGCAATTCCTTTATAGATTTTTCTACCCTCTAATTTCATGCTATTGCCTCCTTAACACAATCTTCAATTGCTCCAATTTTTACTTTAAATTTATTCTTTGCTCGACCATAATAACAAGCTTTTGCTGAATCAACCATTATTCCCTTGAAACGTCCTTTAATTGGAGCTACAACACAGCATGTATCTGCAGCAAACTTTGCACCAGCATCCTCGATTATCTTGGAATAACCCGCCTCATCAGCAATTTTTTTAGTAGGTCGGGCGGTAGTGATCCAAAATTCTTTTTTTACTTTCTTTCCCTTCAATAACCTTGCGATTTCTGCAATTTCGTGAATTGAGGCGTGAGGGCAACCAATACTAACAAAATCTATTTCAAGATTGTCATCAATAAGTTCATTTCGAGTTTTATTTAGATCATCCTGATTAATTTCTATTATAATATCAGCTGGTTTAGGGTATCTATTGTATTCTGGAGTTATCCCTTCCATATGGAATAATGCTGTTCCACCATAAGTAGCGATAGATGCACAAAAAGATTTGAGCTCTTCAACCGTAGCAGAAGGAATTCCTGTAATATAAGGTATTTTTTTTCCTAATTCAACTAATTTGTCTCCAATTATCTTTCCTAATACACCAAATTCGTCGGTACCTTTAACTGGAGCATTTATCTCTACTAAAACTTGCCCATGACGATTTTCATCCAAATGATATCCGTATTTAGGTGTTTTTCCTGTGAGGGCAGAAGCTAATGCACTTGGTCCTCCCTCACGATTAGTCCGAGCACCAATAACAGAATTTGAATAACACACAGCGCTGCTCTCTGCCCATGCGATATGTTGACCGAAATGAGGAGCATTTCCAATTAAGTATGGTGTACAAGAACATGTAGTGATTATACCCATTTTAGCAAAGGCATCAATAGCGCGATTCTGATTTTTAGCAAATTCTTCATCAATTCCTAAGGCTTGCCAATTTTCACGATCCATCCCAGCAGGATTCAAAGTTGTTAAAACTCTAACCTTGCCATCTTCTGCCATTTTATTTAAAAACTCTAAACCCGCTTCACCAAGATTGGCATAGGAAACTCCAGCTATCTGGACTCCATAAACCTCAACCATGCATTCGGCGTCAAAGATTTCACCTAATGTAGTTAAAATTTCCATGGATTTCTTGGCCGCTTTTCCATACTTGCCATCTAACATATCTTGCTCTTCTGATGTCAATTTCATTTTTGCCAACTCCTTATATTAAAAATATTTATTAGCATCCACTCTTGGAAATTCTGCTAATTCAAAACTCTTTCCTTTGACTACAAGTGGTTTAGTTAAATCAAAACCAATTTTCGTAGTCATCTTTGTTCCAGGCTCAGCACTTGGATCTAAACTACTTCCTGGTTCTTTATTTTTCATAATCATTCTGGTATCTCCTTGAAAACGAGTCGCCATCGCCCATTCTACTGATAGAGGATCATAAATATTTATATCCTTATCTACAATAAAAACATGCTTGCAACTTGTATGCCCTGCAAAGGTTCCCTCCATCGCTTTTCTTCCATCATCTTCTGTTTTCTTATCAATTTGAACTATTGCATGTAACCAAGAAGATCCTCCAGGACTAATATTGACATCCAAACACTTGACTCCTAATTCATTTACCTTCTTGAATATAGTAGGTTCCCGAGGCATCCCCATCAGTATTTTATGTTCAAGGGCACCTGGTAGTAAAGCTTGCCAAATCGCATCTTTTCTATGAGTAATTTTTGTAACTTCAAAAACGGGTTCTTCTCTGATCATATCATAGGTTTCAGTAAGATCCACAAAGGGACCTTCTGCATGCCTTTCTTCCATATAAACGCGACCTTCTAAAATAAATTCTGCCTCAGCTGGTATCATAAGATCTACTGAGTTTGCTTTTACAACTTTAATTGGTTCCAATGCATTAGCAATATGAAGTTCATCAACTCCAATATCTACAGAAGTTGCTCCAGCAATTAGGATGTTAGGTGTATTTCCTATACAAAAGGCTACTTCTACTTCTCCATTTTTTTCTAAAAAATTATAGAAATGACGTCCTTTTACGATTCGAGTTGCAAATTTATCCTTTGAAAACTGCATTGCTCTGTGAAAGTCCAAATTTTGACCATAATCTGGATCTCTCGTGACGACAACAGCAGAACTAATATAATTTCCACCATCTTTTTCACAATGAAATAAAATAGGAATTTTATCTAAATCTATATCAGATTCTATTATTTCTTGACAAGGCGCATTAGACACTATTTCTGGTTCAGAACGCATAGAAATTGCTTTTGAAAGCATTGGTATGAGATCTGCGGGAGTTACACCGAAATATGAAGCAATCACATTCTTCGTACAGAAGACATTTCCAATTACACGAAATTCTGATTCTTTAATATTATTAAATATAACTGGTGTTGGTTCAATCTCCTTTAAAATTCCAGAGATCTCTAATTTTTTAGAAACCTCAACATCTACCTTTCGGAGTAATCCTTCCTTATCAATTTGGTCTATATATTCTCTAAATCCCATAAAACTCATCTCACATACTTGATTATCTTGACGAAATCAATAACATTAATGATTTTAGTTACAGAAACACTTTTTATAAAACTAAAGGTTTTTACTATCAATAATTTGCTGCAAAATTTCTTTCGCATAATCAACTCTAATTTTTTTATCTTCGACCATTTTTTTGGCAACTTCTTCTATAAATTCATCTGGTATACCGGCCAATTTTGCGATGTTGCGAGAATGAAGTGCCATATGACCTTTTTGTATACCCTCTGACGCTAAAGCCCTTAAAGCTGCAACATTTTGAGCTAGACCAAGAGCTGCAGCTACTTGAGAAAGCTCATTAGCATTTTTTAAGTTCAAAATCTTTAAAGCCAGTCGTGCCATAGGATGTAATTTTGTCATCCCACCAATAATTCCTAGAGCAAGAGGAACCTCAATCTCTCCAACTAGATTTCCATTAGAATCTAGCTCAAATTTAGTTAATGGAGAATATTGTCCACTCAAAGAAGCAAAAGCGTGGGCACCAGATTCGATAGCCCGGGTGTCATTACCTGTTGCAAGTGTTAAAGCAACGATACCATTCATTATTCCTTTATTATGAGTTGTTGCACGATAAGGATCAGCTACAGCAAACTCATATGCATTCAAAATACCTTCAACAATTTCTTGTCCTCCTAACATTTCCTTATCAAAGATAGCCTTACTTCTAGCTAATCGATGTGTTGCTAAATTAGAAACAATACGAAGATAAACTTTTCCACCACTTATTTCTTCTACATAAGGACTAATAGATTCAGCCATAGTGTTGACCACATTCGCTCCCATGGCATCTAAAACGTTAACTAATAAATGAAGAATTATCATCTTTCCTTTTTTAGTTTGGATTTCTCTTATCTCTATATCTTGGGCGCCCCCACCTAACTTATATAATAGCGGATCTTGCTCATTTGCTATTTTTAATAACTTTTCTTTATTCTTTCCAAGATATTCTTTTGCTATTTCAATATCTTCTAATTGTGTAACTTGAATCTGGGCAATCATAACTGATTGTACATTTTCCGAATGAAATCCACCATGTTTTCGAGCTATTTTAGCTGCGTTTGAAGCAGCTGCGACCACCGAAGGTTCCTCAATAACCATGGGGATGATAAAATCTTTATCGTTGATTTTAAAGTTAAACGCAAGACCAAATGGTAATTGAAAACTTCCTACTACATTCTCAATTAGCGTATCAATCTGAGTTGGCGTAAAATATCCAAGATTATTTAATATTTTTATTTCATCTTGATTTAAATTAACAAGCCGAGATAATATTTTCTGACGTTCTTCTATCGATAATTTGTAAAATCCAGAAATATCTGACCGAAATTCCTTCATTATTTTTTCATAAATTTAAAAATTAATAAATTTTTTCTAAATCTTCTCAAATTTTAGTTCATCTTTTACGTATTTAACCTACGTAAAAAAATAGACAATAAATTAATAAACATGGTGATTTGGGAGATTAATATAGAAAGGTGTCCAGTTCAAAAGACCTATTGCATTGAAGTTTTCCTCGTTTTCCGTCTCAACTCTCCTTATTTCATATTCCAGAGAATTGCCCTTACTTACATTACTTGCTACTCTTACTAAACCTTTATTTAGATACCTAAGATTATTATTATCATTCTGAGCAACTGGTTCAGATGTTAATTTAGCAAATAATGGGAAAAACCGTTCATGGTATCCCATATGACCTTTAGGACAATGATTCAATCCTTTTATATTCGGAATAATGCATCCTTCATCACACAAATGAAGTGTAAAACCCCTATTTTTATTTTGTTCATGCTCAACAATCCGTCCTAATAAAACAATTGGCTTAACATCACCATTTTTTATTAACTCGTATTCTAATACGGATTTCTTTTTCTTTAAATGAATGAAATCATTTATTTTCGGACTTTTTTGTACAATTTCATTAAATCTTTCTTCGACTTTTAAGAGCCCAGAAATGCATGTAGCTCCTGAGCCATAAGAGCCAAAATAAATAGTATCATTAACACGAGCATGATTTTCGAGTAAAAAAGTAACTTGGCTCCATAGAGACGCGTTATAACTATTTCCAAAATGCATAGGAACTCGTAGTTGAGGAAGTACTCTTTCTTTTATATTTGTATTCAACCAATTTGAAAGTTTTTCCAATCTTTTTGAAGAGAATCCTCTTTCATTTAGTTTTAAATAAATGTATTCAGGTAATACAATAACGTCATGTAAAAAGGAATCTAGTTTCTTTAGAATTGATGATCTAATTTTATTACGGTCAAATTTCACTAAATCTACTATATGTTTTATCCACCGCTTTAATATTATTTGTTGCATTGTCTTTAACGGAAGTTTTCCGAATGGTGCATGAAACGTATAAAAATCTGCGTGGAAATCCCCAATCTGTTTGATTAAATCATCATATGCCTCTAATTGAAAATTGAGATAAGTATCTTGAGAATAACTCCCAAAAGCCCGCGCATTTTTATCGTTAGGAGCTCTAAAGAAATCATTAACATTTCCTGAAACCTTTCCAAACTTTTTACTGAATGTAGCAATTCGAGGATTTTTTGATATAACGAGCCCGATTGCTCCTGATCCTTGTGTAGGTTCGCCGGGGGAGCCTAGATGATATGAAGAGATGTCTGCGCTTATAATAAGAGCTTTATTTATAATTTCTTTTTCGATCATAGCGATTGCATTAATAATTGCTAGCGTTCCACCAGCGCAAGCGTTGTACACATCTTGTGTTAACGCGTTGGGGGATATATTCAACATTTCAGCAAATATATTCGAGATACTCTTAGCTGCATACACCTCTGTCTCTGTTCCAACGAATAATGCATCTATGCTCTTAGGAGAAATGTTTCCTCTTTGTAAAGCGTTATATCCTGCTTTAAGCCCTAAAGAGATAATATCTTCGTCAGCTTCTACAACACGCATTTCCTTAGATAGAAGCCCTTTAGAATATTTTGCAGGATCTATTTTTCTCGCCAAAGCAAGCTCTTTTAAGGCTACAAAGTGTCGAGGACAATGGAAACCAATAGAATCGATGCCTATATTACCGAAAAGATAATCGTCTGAAAGCATAATATGTTTTTCCTTTAACCAGATGAAAAAATAAATATTTTAAGATAATGTTTATTTATTCAAAAACTTATCGAAGTAAATCTTATTCTAAGTAGAAGTTGTGATTCTATATAAGTTCTCGGTTACACTTCATATTTGTAACAGTTCAAACTCTTATTAGTGGTAAAAACTGCAATAAAATAGGGATTTCATCTCTTTTCCTTTCTTTAGCAATAAAACTGAAAAAACATATCAGTTTAAAATTTTGAGAAAAGATTAATATTTTTAATACTAATATTAATATTGAAATAAATACAACTTTTTAATTGGTTAGATGGTAACTACTTTAGAAGAATTAAAAAAAACCGCAAAGGATAAGCTACCTAAGCATATTGGATTAATTATTGATGGTAATCGTCGATGGGCGAAAGAGAGAAACCTTGATGTGAACTTAGGGCATTTAGTTGGTTATGAAAATCTAAAAAAAAGATTATTTGATTTTTTTGATGCAGGGATCCATTATTTAAGTTTATATATTTTATCACTTGAAAATGTGAGGAAACGTAACCTTAAAGAGCTTGAATATATTTACAAGATAATGGTTAAAGCAGTTGATAATGTTATAAATGAGTCAATTGTTAAAGAAGAAAAAGTAAGGTTTAATGCCATTGGTAGGATTCCAATGCTTCCGCCAAATGCAAGGAAGAAAATTAAAGAACTAATTGAATTTACTAAAGATCACGATCAAAACTTTATAAATCTTTGCATAATGTATGACGGTCATGAAGAAATAGTCGATGCTGTGAAGGAAATAATTAGCGATGGAGTTAAGCCAGAAATGGTAAATACTAATTTGATTAAAACATATCTCTATGCAAAAAATTTTCCTCCGTTAGATTATGTCATTAGAACTGGAATGGACGATGGAGCAAGAATCTCAGGGTTTTTGTTGTGGGATTCTTCTTATGCTGAATTTAAATTTAGAAACGAATTATGGCCTGATTATAATAAAGAAATGGTAATCGAGGATTTAGAAGATTATATAAAAAGAAATCGAAGAATGGGAAAATAAATCTTCGATCTGATTTTATTATTCAATCCAAAGTGATTAATACATTAATAATTGTAAAACTAAAAAGTAATGAGATATTTTGAATTAGTATTAATCAAGTGAATAAAAAAATCATTTAAAATATGTCAAACGCAGACAAAATCATCTCTTTAAACATAACAAAATTCCCGCAAAACTTATTAGTTCCTAGCATTGAAAATGAGATCATAATTCAAGCAATAAACAATTCGAGTAAAGAAGAGAATTTTAAATTTGATTTTGAGGGGGAGAATTTAAATATTAAAGTAGAACCAGAAAGTTTTAATGATAATATTAAATTTGCCCCAGGAGAGACCAAGAATATTACTTTAAAGTTAGATCCTACTGCTGATGGTTTTGGTAAATTAAATATTAATGCTTATTGGCTTAAGATTGTAGAGTATACAGTTAAAGTACAAAAAGTGAGAGAAATTACCCAAACTAGTAAAATCAAGGACATTTTTAAAAAACAAGCGTTTTCAATTAAAAAAGCTGTTGAAATATTTAATTCTGAAGAATTTATCATTGACATGACTCATGATGTAATAAGAACTGCAGAACAGCAGCTAGAAAAATTGAGAGAGGAATATAAGGCGTCTCAGGCTATAGGATCAGCAAATTCTGAGTTACGAGATAATATAGATAAATATGTAAAAAATATTGCTAAAGGGTATCTCTCAGTTAATAATCCACAAAAATCGTTAGAGTTAGCACTTATATTATCTAATAAGAATGAACAGATTAAGTTCTATAGTAATTTAATCCGAGCTTATGCTTCAAGAAATCTTGATATGATAGTTCAACTTGTCACAAATTTACAAGATCTAGATATCCAACAAAAATTGTTTGAATCTATAGCTTTAGATCAATTATCTAATAATCCTGAACAAGCAATAAAAATTGGAAATCTAATTAAAAATCGTTCAGTTAAAGAAGATATATTAATCAATATTTATGCCAAAATAATTGAGTCAAATCCATTATTAGCTCTGAATTTAGTAAATCTTATTGATGATAGTATTCTGAAAGCTAAAGTTTTATTCAATATTGCTAAAAATTTGCACGAACAAAATGAAAGAAGTGAACTAATTAATGTTTTAAACTTAATTATTAATTTAACTCTAAAATCATTTGATCAATTTTCAACCGATAAAAAATCTAGGAAAATATCCTATAAGATGCTGAAGAATGCTATCTCATCTCTTGCGGAAGTTGATAGTCCTCAGACAGTGCATTCCATTATTGAACTTATAACTAATCAAGAACTCAAGGAAAAAATTAGTAAGGATATTTTTGATATAATATATGTAATGCTTGATGAAATCAGAAAAAAAGTAGATGCTAAATCAGTTTTCTCTCAATATTACTTATTAAATACTTATATTTCCACTGTTAATAATGACGTTAAAAATTTTAGTCTGACTGGGGGAAATGTAAGTAATAATGTCCTTACAAATGATTTCAATTTTAATATCGCGTTTCTATCTTTGTTTAGTTTTGATTTTAGTATTTTTCCAATACTGGATCGAGTATATAACGATTTAAAATACTCCCTTAAAAAATCAATAGCATATTACCTTTTTCCATCAAAAGATAATTATAACGAAAATGAATTGAAAACGCTTAAAAGCTCATTGAAACAATTTTTTAAAAATCTCGAAAGATCTCCTAAAAATCTTTTAATTTTTAATTTAGATTTCATTCCATATTTAGGAAAACCAACAGTTATCATGTCTGCTGAAACTGAGTTAAAAGAATCTTTTTACTCAAAGATTAAAAAAATGGGAGAAACTATCAATCTAATTGTTGATGACTCGTTTTTCAAAGGTGGTAAAATCTATGATGAGCTTACACAAATATTTCCCACTAGCAAATCTAAAATCATCAATTTGGTCTTGTCTTACGAATTTATCAACGATTATAATGTTTTTAAATCTTTTATCCAATCATTATTATAAAATAAATTTATTAAACTAAAATTATAAAATTAGATTTTGTTATATATATTTTAAAAGATATAAAGATATCTTTAAATTAGAAAACAGTATAGAGCAATAAGAAGGGAAGGCTTTTATGGCAAAGGACAAGAAGAAGAAGCAAAAAAAGGAGAAAAAGAAGAAAAAGAAAGTAGATCAAAGTAGCAGCACTCTTTCACAATCGTACGCTAGAAAAGGTAAGGTAGCAGTACCAGAAGTCACATTGGGACAAAATATTGATAGATCAGGTGATAAGTTATTTCTTGGGACAGATTATCGAGAAGTCCATATCCCTGAGAGACCATGGGTAGAAATACTCTGGGATACTGAACATTGGACTCCTTTGCCATTCACTCATGGCATTGAAATGGAATTAATTATTGCCGATGACAATGGAGATTATCCTCCTGGAGAAGAAATGGTTTACAGAATGAAAGAAATTGTGAAAGATGCTATTAAAATTATGGACGAGATTTTGTACGAAGGGAGAGATGATTTTCTACCTGTTCCTGATTATATTAGACAAAAAGTTTTAGCTAGACCTTGGGGCCGAGATGACCTTGAAAAGGGATATGCTATGAATCTTCGGTATGCTTTAGGTGATAGTTATGTTGATATAGATGCCTTTGCGAGAGATGGAAATGTAACAGCAATTACCTATATACTAGAACTTGTAAGTCCTCCTTGTATTTATGTGGAAGAATTGGCTTATTGGTGTTCAACTTTATTTTTATTAGCAAAAGCTACTTTACCTAAGGATCTGCACATTATCGCTTCCGCAATTAATCCCGCGACGCGAGAGTATATGAGAGGCGTGAGTCAGGCCGATCATTCGCATTTAGGTTCTTTTAATTCAGAGTTAGAGAAAATTCAAGCTTATTGTATGATTCGTAATTTTATCCCACATCTAATAGCTCTTACATGTAATTCACCAATTTTGAATAATAAACCCACAGATGTTGTAAAGATTATTAATAGACGTATTACAGCCCCCAATTGCACCAGATCTCTGCGATTAAAATACAATACTACAATGCTAAGTGGGAATGACCCAAAATATTATATCCCTTACTTAACCGATCTCAATCAGAATTCTGTCAATTATTTTCTTCAAACTGTTCAGAAGGCAAGTATAGAGGATGGAAGATTTCAAGATGTCTTTCCTCTGACTGATTGGGGGACAATTGAAGTCAGGATTAGTGATGCACAAATTTCTATTTGTCGGCGTATCGGAGTTGGTATGTTGATCCAAGCTATGTGCTATAAAGCTAGAAAACTATTAGAAAAGGGAGTTTGGGTACCCGATGCAGGTAGTGAAACAATTGCTACAAATCGTCAGGGAGCAATTGAGAGAGGTTTGATTTCTTTATTCCGACCTATAAATATTACACGAGAAAAACTTGCACAATATGATCCAGAATTCGCAAAACAATATCTCGGACCAAAAAATCAACCTATAAGGTATATGATGCAAGCAGTTCAGAGAATGTTCTTTTATTTAAAGGATGTATTGAAAGAATTAGGCTTTCTTTATTCGCCTTTTATGAAACCTTTATTACAATCTGTTTTTGGAAGTGTTTCTTATGCTGAACCACCAATAACGGAGGCAGAATACCAGCTTTCCCTTTATGATTATAAATTAAAAAATGGAGAGAATCCAAGCATTTTATTTGATTTGATTTATTTTACAATACAATATTGTCAGGATCCTCTAAATAATCCACTTACAGGGATTTTAACTCTTCCAAAAGAAATGAGGGATTAGTTTATATCTTCAACTAAATAATTTCATCTTTAAATTTCTTAACTTAAAATTAAAGTGTAAATCATTGTATATCCCAAAATAGTTAAGAAATGAATAGTTGCGAAAAGCGCTCCATTTTTTAACAAGCGCTTGTAATCTAAATTCCGCACTTTGTATTTTTTTGCCATTGATAAGGTGAGAAGATCACAAGCAGATCCTTGTGGTAAAAAATTACCGGCCATATTGACACCACTTATGAAAGCAATGATAATTGGGTTAGGAAAAAAACCTTCTCCTATAAGTGCCGAAAAAATCGGGAGAAGGATAATGGTAACGGGTGTTCCTGCAAGAAATGCGGATAAGAGAGAAGAGATGCCTAATGTTATCAATACTGCGAGATATATGTTTTTATTTACAAGGTTTACCAATCCTGAGGAGATTAACTCTGAAAAGCCGAAGTGTTCTAACGAATTTGATAGAATGAATAAAATTGCAAATACAATGATGATTCTCCATGAAATATCATCTTTAAGATCTGAGAAATTAATTTTTTTAGAGTGAATAAGAAGAAGAATAGCCGCAGATATGATTGCGACAAGTGCCGGTTCAAATCCTAGGAACATGAAAACGAATGTAGTTAAAACAATAATGATTGTCATTAGAAAGTACTTTTTATTTTCGATTACTATTCCCGGGTCAAGTATTTCCAATAATATCTTCTTATTTCGTGCAGTTGGTTTCTCTTCTTTTTTCAATATAAACCTATCAATCAAAAAAATGGTTGATATTAATGATATTATGAACAAGATGCCCATATTGGCAAGATACTCACCAAAACCCCACCCAAATTCCTGGCCGATTATTAAATTTTTTAAACTCGAGACAGGTGTGAGTATAGCACCGATATTTATTGTAATGGTCATCCCCATCATGTAGGTACCCGCTGGTATTTCTAAGACTCGACATGTCCTATAGATTAATGGAATTAATATCAAAGAAAGGGTTAAATCCTCAATAAAGGCAACAATTATACCTGTAAACAGGCAAATCATATAGAAGAATAACCGGTTATTCCCTTTCGTAATATGAATCAATTTTATTGCAGAATATTCTAAGACTCTGTCATTTACTGCAAAATAGATAATTATTTGCATAGCAAATATAAAGATTAACGTATTGAAATTAATAAATTCAAGAATTACTTCCTCTCCAACATTGAAAAGGGTGAGCATTGAAACAACTGCAATGGCTCCTATTATTAATGCGATGGGGAAAAAATCAATCTTATCTTGAGAAAAAAACGTCATCAAAATCGCAAATAAAACTAAGATAAACAGTATTGCGGCGGGGTCCATCCTATAAAAAAAAATGGTTTTTATTTTAAAAAGAATCCCTTTAATTCAGAAATTCAAAAAATTCAAAGTAAACAAGAATTTTTTATCTTTTTTTCTTTATTTTATTAATTTTAGTTTAATTTGCATGACAATATAGTAATAATTAAATTTTAATTCGGTAATTATTACTAATTCCTAAACAAGAACAATAATTGATTTTTTTATGCTATCATGTACTATAGAACAAAACGGAAAAAAAAGAATTGAACATTTACTTGTAATTGATGCTCATTCTCACCTTGGTCAAGATGTAGACGGGGCAACGATGATGAATCCTTTAGCTCCAGGAGCAGGAACATTCGATTTTTGGGGAAATGTTCAAGGAAGAATCAAAGCTGATTGGGAGAAAACCGGAGAACAGTCTTTTACGACTACAATGGATGGCAAGTTTACAAAAATATCATGGTTCTTTACTCCTTTTCCTTTTACACATAATCTTTATACAGAGCTTGAGAAACTAGGAAAGAGACATTCTGATTTAAAAGAAAAATCTAAATTTTATTCATTTATTGATCAAGGTGTTTGCTTTCCATTCCAGGACGTTTTTCGGGGTAAGTACCCTGAAGCATTATACAGGGCCAGTAATATAAACGTCTCACGGTTTACAACGAGATTTCCTTTTTCTATGAAATTAATTGGATATGGTCGCTGTGATCCAATGGAAGGAGCAAAAGCCGTAAATGAAGTGAAATATATAAGGGAAGAGTTGGGGCTTCGGGGCTTGAAATTACATCCTCGATCAGAAGGATATATAGATAAAATTACTTCTGAAAAAGTAATAAATGTTCTTGTAGAAGCTGCGAGTTATTCAATGCCCGTTATTTTTGATACAAGAGGCAGGGGCTCAATTTTAGAAATTGGGAAATTAATTAGATCGGCAAGAAATGTAATTCAATCTAATTATCCTGATTTATTACCTCACTTCAAAGTTATAATAGCTCATTTTGCTCAAGGAAATATTGATGATTATGAGGTATACAATACTGTTGTCCAACCAAATACTTATGGGGATCTTTCAATGTTACATGGTGCGGGTGCTGGAAATTTCTTTGAAAGTTTTAGAAATTGGTACATTTCAAATAATAAACAAAGAGTAGATAATCGGATATGGTCGGAACATCTCCTTTTTGCATCAGATTATCCATATTTTGGAGATGCTCATGCACAAAAATTAATGAAATACATTATTAATAAGCAATTCTTTGATACTGGTGGAACATTAACGGATGTTAGAAATATTCTTGGATTAAATCAATTACGACTTTTACCAGAGTATAACACAGCTCAAAATCAAAAAGAAATAAAATCTGTACCGAGTTTAATCGTTTCTAACCCTAATTTTCATCAGAATAAAATGAATACATACGAAATTTCTATAATGGCATTAGCAAAATTACTTGTAGACAATAAGTTCGATATAAAAAGATTTTGTATACAATTTAAAGACACCTGGGATACTTTTAGTGAAGAGGTATTATTAACTATATTATCAAATAGTTCTAAACAAGAAAATAATTTATTATTGATGAATTTGGTTAAGGATCGAATAGCTCTTTTTGCTCCATTACAATCTAATATGGAATGGAAAAAATTTGGCTATAATTATTTCAATCCTGAAGATCGTGCTTTTTTTGCTTCAGTATTTAAGCAAAATTATCTAGCTATGGATATGAATAAAATAGTAGAGACTTTTTCATACATATATTCTTAAACTACAATAGTCGTGATATATCAATTTTAATCTGTATATTAATAAATATTGAAGTAAATATTATATTTGTACATAAGAAACATTACAATTTATTATTCCTGAGGTATTACACCTTGAAAGGAATTGTGATTCTAAATCTGAACAAGAAATCAGAGCTATCTATAGATGCGGAATATCCACAAGATATCTGTGAGCAATTAGGTGTAACTGACTCAATGTTAGAAACAGTTTTCGATGAACATAAAAAGATAAGGACAGGTCCCAATTACCTTGAAATGCAAATAAAACGTGATCTTAGTGTAGCTAGTTTTTTTACAGGACATTCGTCTAAACATTTTATTGGAAAAGGAGATCATGTACTTACAGTTTTTCTTTCTAACGAGGATATCCTTCCAAGAAATTTTGAAGGTCAAGTGAGAAGAATTGCTTTTGAATTATTGCCAAAAAGAAAGGAAAAAAAGTTTGAAGAGCTATTTTCTAAATCCTATGAATTGTTAGAAAAAGGAGACCTTGATGCGTATTGGCAGGAAAGACAAGAACTTCAACAAGAAATAAGGGAAAAAAAGGGAAGAATTGATGATCTTGCTCAAAAAGTTTCTTTATTGGTTTCTGATAGAACAGAGCATCTTCATAATGTAGAAGCTTTAAAAAACGAAGTAGCTGAGCTTTATTCAAAGTTAGAAGATTGGAGTGTACAAATGGCAGAATTAAATGAATATAATGCAACATTAATTGCAAAAAATCGAGATTTAACTAGATTGACAAATGTACAGAAATTAGCGTTGGATCAGAAAGATGAAAGAATCAATAACTTAAAAGCAAAATTAACTGATAAAGGTGAAATCGAAAAAGGTGCTGAAAAAATAGAATCAGAAATTAGAAAAGTTAAACTTGAAAATGAGAGACTTAAACAAGAAATTGAAAAAATGAATGAGACTAACAAAAAACTAAAATTTCAGGTACTCAAAGCAAAAAGGGAGAGTGAATCAATTCCGAATTTGAAACTCGAGATCAAGAAATTAAAAGATAAAGTATTGGGTATAACAAACGAAAAGGAGAATATAAAACAAACGCTGTTAGATTTGAAAAATGAGATTAAGATTATTCGAGAAGAGCGCGATAGATATTATAAAATTGTAAAAGGAAATAAACTCCTTTAATATATTTTTAGGTTAAAATCTTAAAAATTATTTAAGATTTCTTTAAGAATTCAGCAAGAAAATTAAGATTCCACTCTAATATTGGACTTTTCCAAGATTGTAAATCTTTAGAGAAATCTTCTCTTTTTATTTTGGTTGGATCCTCTCCAGAATCAATCCGTCTTTTCACCAATTCAAATATTTCCTTGATATATTTATTTTCTAAGGAAAATTCCTCTTTAGATGCTAATTTTCCATGTCCTGGAACAGTAACTTTAAAATCAAGCTGTATTAATTCATCATTCACAGATATCCATCCTTCAGGATCTCCGGCACCTAACCATGGATCAGTGCGTGAAAATAATAAATCTCCTGCGAATAGTACTTTATCTTCTGGGACATACACAATAACATCGCCATCAGTATGAGCTTTATCAAAAGTGCGCAAGTGAACAGATTTCCTTCCTCCATGAATAACACATCCTTCTTTGAAAGTAATGTTAGGTTCTCGAATAGAAAAATTATCTGAACGAATGGTTTTAAGAAATTTAAGATCATTTTCAATTTCTTTTCTTTGGTCCTCATCTTTTTCTGTTTTAAGAGAATCCTCCATCTCAGTTAGATCCATATTCTTAAATTCTTCAATTCTTTTCTTATTCTCTGTTTGAATGTTCTTTAGAGTTCGATCAGAAGTCAATATTGGAGTCGATCTGTCAAACAGCGAGGTTCCCATAAGATGGTCCATATGATAATGGGTTATAACAATAAAATCAGGTTCCTTTTGAGTGTATTGTGTAGCAGCTTTTTTTAAATCATTAGCAGCATCAACATCTCTTGTT
>CP070805.1:1629580-1640179 GCA_020343655.1 Promethearchaeota archaeon
GAAATTACTAACATAAAATAAGAATTTGAAATAGCAGTTAATATCATCCCAATTGTCCATGAAAAAGCTCCCGCCATTATCACCTTCTTTCTGTTAATCCTGTCTGTATAATAACCCCAAAGTAAAGCAAAAAAAGCGCTGATTAACACAAAAAAAGCATCAGGTATAGCAATAAATGCTTCAGGAATATTAAAATATTCTTGTATTGCCGCATAACTCGGAATAAGCATATTAGCACATGCAGTTGAGACGAATAATAATACCATTACTAATATAATAGGCCCTAGGTCTTTGAATTTCACTTTTGTTAATTTAAAGCGTCCAATAAGCAATTACCACTCGACTATAATTATAATAAATAGCATTTGAGACTTAAAAAAACTTTATAACGCTAAGAAATAATTAAGAGTTGCTTCTACATGAAGTTCTACTGTGTCAAGCAATTTTTTATCTGTATCTTGTTGAGTTAATATTAACGGCAATTCAGTGCATCCTAAAATTACACCATCTACATTATCGTATTTATTTATTATCTGGAGCAAACTCTTTTTACTTTCTTGTTTGAAAAAACCTATTACTAATTCATCAAAAATTATTTTATCTATAACACCTTGTTCTTCATTGGAAGGTGTAATTACTTCAATACCTAACTTTCTACAATATTCTTGATAAAAAGTTGATTGCATTGTAAATTTTATACCAAGTAATAACAGTTTCTTCATGTTTTCTTGTCTTGCTTTTTCAGCTGTGGCTTTTACAATGCTCAAAATTGGCACCTTCGATAATTTAGCTAAATCTTCATATACCGCATGTGGAGAATTTGCTGCCATTACAATGAAACTAACTCCACCTTTTTCTAATGAGTTAATCCCTTCCATTAAATATTCTATATAATATGATTTATCATCTTCATGTTCTAAATTTATTACTTTCTGAAAATTCAAGCTGAAAATTACTACTTCAGGATAATTATAATCATTAAACTTCTCATAATACTTTTCGAGAAGCAAATCATAATATTTAATGGTGGATTCATAAGACATACCTCCTAAAATACCAATTCTATTCACTCTTTCTAAACCTCCTTTCCCATTCACTCCTCATAATTATTTTCTTTACATCTTTTAAACGATCAGTTGCTAAAATTCCGTGAAGATGATCAATTTCATGCTGGACTAATTCTGAAAGATCGTCAGAAAAATCCTCAAAAACTAAATTTCCATTTTCATCTTGATATTCTACTTTTATGGTTTTATGCCTCTGAATCTCTACAAAGAAAGCAATATCAAAACTATAGCAACTGTCCCACACATTTAGCATCTCTTCGCTTTTCCAAGTAATTTTAGGATTGACCATGTAGAAAGATTTTTTCGGCAATTGGTAGCATATTAACTTTTTCATAACACCTATTTGCGGTGCTGCAATTGCTCTACCAAATTTTTTAGTTTCCTGAAGATAAGTTAGTGTATCCTTGAGATCCTGAAGATGCTGTACAAAATCTAAATTGAAATCTTCTAAATCTGATGATTTTTCTCTCAATTTAGGGTTACCAATCATTAAAACTTCTTTAATTGTCATGAGGGTTCACAATAATACGATTTTTGTAATACCTCCAAATTGTAAAAGAGCTATTTATCTGATTAATAATAAATTCTATCAGTAATAACTTTTCCCCTATCTGAAAACTCTATCCCTTCTATCTCTAATAGAATACGTTTCATTTTAGTACCACCTTGATATCCCCCGAGTTCACCATTTGTTTTAATTGCTCGATGACAAGGAATAACGATAGGGAATGGATTGCTGGCTAGTGCGTTTCCAACAACTCTGGCTCCATTTTTTATTCCTATATGATTCGCAATTCGCTTATAAACACTAACCCACCCTCTTGGAATGCCATTTTCAGCTATAAGTACTCTCTTTTGAACTTCCGAACACTTAGTAAAATCAAGCACCGCTAAGTCAAACTTTACATCTTCACCTTTAAAAAATCTTTGTATCTTCTCACCGAGCGACATAATTGATAAAGATGATCCTAACTCAATCTTTTTGAAAGATTCTAGAGCCTTCACTTCGGATTTAAGTTCAGGGTCACTAAGAAATATACGCTGGATTATTAATTCAGAGCCATTTTCCTTCCATACAATAGTAAAAGTATCAAATGGAGAAGAGAAAGTATTATAAAATCGATAGTCCATGCCTTGTCAACATAATCTATAAAATATAAATCTTTTTTATGAATTTTATTCGTGAAATCATCGTTTCACGATCATAATTAAAAATTCAAATGAACTCCTCAAAAATCCCTAAAAAAATAAAATTTAATTCAAAATTCATTCGCCTAATATAAAAATGAAATCATTTTTAAATGAAAGTTGAATCTATAAGTACTATAATTAGTTTTTTCTAATTTGCAATTGAATAAGGTAAAAGCCATGAAATATAATAAAAAATGTATAGTATTTTTTTTTTTAGTTGCTCTCTTATCAGGAATGAATTTGATGATTCAAAATAATCGAATATCAACACCTGTGCTAAAAGATAATAATGATATCAAATGGAAAGTTCCACAGATTTCAGGGGTTATAACACAGTTATGGAACTATTCAACATCCAGTTCTATATATTCCTCTCCAGCAATAGGAGATTTGGATTGTGATGGTAAGCATGAAGTTGTAATTGGAAGTAATGATAATAAAATCTATGCATTAAACGGTGAAGATGGATCTGAATTGTGGAATTATACTACAGGAAGCTCAGTATCTAGTTCTGCCGCTCTAGGAGATATTGATAATGATGGTAGACTTGAGGTGCTAATAGGAGAATATAATGGTAAATTGTACGTTTTAAATGGAGAGGATGGGAGCGAAGTATGGAATTATACAGTAGGTGGTATATTCATTTCTGCTCCCTTGTTAGGTAATATTAACAATGATGGGATACTTGATGTGATTATAGCTAGCTACTCTGATTATAAATTATATGCTCTGAATGGAGAGGATGGTACTATGCTATGGAACTACTCGATGACGGGAGCTATTTACGCTACTCCTTCATTGGGAAATTTAGATGGTGATGATAAGCTTGAGATTGTTATAGGATGTTCTGGATTAGGTCATGTAGATATGTTGAATATAGAAGATGGAACAAGAGCTTGGAGATTTACAACGGGGGATCATACAAGTTCTTCTCCAGCCTTAGGAGATATAGATGGAGATGGAAAGCTTGAAGTATTAATTGGAAGCTCCAATAATCTGCTTTATGCTTTAAATGGTGAGGATGGAAGTAAAGAATGGGATTACACAACTGGAGGCAAAATTTATTCCTCTCCTGCTTTAGGAGATATAGACAATGATGGAAAGCTTGAAGTTGTAATTGGAAGTAATGATAATAAAATATATGCCTTAAATGGTGAAGATGGAAGTGAAGTATGGAATTATACGACAGGAGATGCTATACATTCTTCTGCATCGTTGGGAGATATAGATAATGATGGTAAACTTGAAATAGTTATAGGAAGTCGTGATAATAAAGTATATGCTATAAATGGAGAGGATGGAAGTGAGGAATGGAGTTATACTACATTCAATGATGTTGATTCTTGTCCAGCTCTAGGAGATATTAATGGTGATGGGAGGCTTGAGATCGTGATTGGAAGTTATGATTCTAATGTATATGCATTAAGTCCTACAATCTCAGGTATAAGAATTTATTGGCAAGGTCTCTCTGGAGATTCAACATTTTTAAGGAATAAAGATTTAGAACTCATAGATTCTGATTTGGATATGCTTTCCAGCTACTCAGAAATCTTACTCGGATCAGATCCAGAAGATATTGACACGGATAGTGATGGTTTATCGGACGGATTCGAGGTTAGCGTTATAGCTACAGATCCCACACTCATTGATACAGATAACGATAATTTTTTAGATGGATATGAATATCTTTATGGGAGTGACCCATTAGATCCAAATGATCTTCCCACAACTTGGCAGGAAAAGATGCAATTAGACATTGTTAAAAGTACTTATTCAATCGAAAACTTTAATCTTACTCTATTTGTATATGATAAGGCTGAACAAGCAATTGATTCAGCCACAATTCAAATGTGGTGGAATGAAACTGATGTCTCTGATAATATTGTTAATATAGGGAATGGGTTATATTTTGTGTCCTTGGTTCCAATAACAGTAGCGCCTGGAGAGGATCCTATAGTATTAAGATTAATAATCTCTGCTTCTGGATACAAAGATAAATCTTTTGAAACTTATATCGCTGTAGATCCTGATACTTTAGATAAAAATGGAAAATATACTGAAGTATTCCCTCTTAACATAACTATTGTTACAATTATTTCAATCGTAGGTGGAATAGGAATATCGGTAATTACAATAGAATTATTACGTAAGAGGAAATAATTATATAAACCTATATAATTGAAAAATTACTCTTTTTTTTTCAATTTCACTCAAATTTCAGATTTAGTTTTTTTTATTCTCCTTAATCTACTTTTTTTCCAAAATATTGTGTAGGGACAAAATTTTCTAACATTTTGATTATTTTTCAAGTAAATATCTCTCTAAAATCCTAAAGCAGTAAAATTATTTAATGTCTTAAAATTTCAAGGGTTATTTATAAAGAAAAATGTTTTAAATTCTTGAGTGCTGAGTTTTTCTAATATTTTGAATATTTTAAGAGAGACACACTTCTATAATCTCAAAATAATAAAACTTAATTATTTGGGAGTGTTTTTTTATTTTGTAAATTTATAATCAAAATTTACATATATGGGCCTGTGGATTAGTGGAAGATCGTTCGCTTGGCATGCGAAAGGCCGCGGGTTCGATAAGCGAGAAAAGTTCTTTCTACTCGGCCATCCCGCCAGGTCCATGATTCTGCTTAACTTTTTCCCCAATTTGAAGAACATTAAGGAAGGGGTAAAAAGGAAAAAAAGAGAGAACATTAATATTGCTTAGTATTGCTTTGCCTTGCTTAGCTTTTCTATGCTTTGCTTTTCTTCTAATCTTGTTCAACGTTAGACTTTATCCATTAAGGAAAAAAGGAAAAGAATTAAAGGTAATTTCTTTTCCTTGGTAGGCTGAATGGTAATTCTCCAGCATTTCATTGAAAAGGTCTTTTCCAAAAACTCAGTATATATGCTTTTTCTCTATACTTTACTGTTTTCTTAATTTGATGCCTATAACGATGTATTCTCTCTCTTATTATCAGAATTTTTAACTGATCTCTCTCTGGATCTTGCATTATTTTTCGATGATGATTATAATCAGATTTAAAAATATGGAAGATAATTTTCCTTAAAAGCCTTTTATACCTTCTAGTTCTTCTACTAGTAGGGTAAATAAAAAATGTCTATCGATTATCAACTATACCCTTATTTTCGATCTAATATTTTAGATCTTAATTATGTCACCATTTAAAGTTTCTATCGAAATTGCTGATATTCTTGAAGAGGGGAATTGTCCTTTAGGCCATGTAGTTGGGGAAAAATTCCTCTATCCTGAAGATCGTGGGAAAATTTGTGCTGCCGCATTTAACTCTATTTATCCTTATATTCGTGTATTAGAATCGGGTGGGTCTTATCACTTTTTTGAAGATGATGGCAACACTCACAAAGCGTGTTGTCCTGATTATAGCGCCCTGTTGTATTTAAGATGACTCGAAAAGTAATTTAATGTGTAAAACTCAATCTTTCTAATTGGCATTTTATTAGTTTCAGCAATATTTAAATACAAAAGAGTGAATAAATTCTAAAATCTAACCAAGATTTTTATTTAATTCTAATTTTTCCATGAAATTTCTTTCGAAAACAGACTCTGAATTTACTTTTCCATCTAAACTGTTTCAGATATTATAATAAAAGATTTACAATTCACAATTTTTAAAAAATTTTAGGTTAAAATCTTTAGGTTTAAATAAGTGTTCTTATTTGATATAATCAATCTATGACAAAACTTAAAAAAAAAAAGAGCCTCTTAATTCTTTCAGTCATTTTTGTCAGTTATTTTTTTATTCCGATGATTGGAGTACAGTTAATAACTTTTGAATATTATGATCAAAATCTTAAATCCACAGTTGATTTAGAATCTTTACCTTCTTCATTATTTACACAAGCTGATTCAAATAATTTTAATTCTGAAGTTTATAATGGAATTGAAGGTTCAAAATATGACGATTTACTTAAGGAATTTTTATTAAATCAGACTAGGGATCAAAATAATAATTTTGTAGATACAAAAATTATTGTTCTCTTTGAGGATTATATTAGTAAGGAGAATAGAATTACTATTTTAGATTCAATCTTTGAAGATTATAAAATATTAAGCAATTATGACATAATTCCTGGAGTTTACTTGAGAATAGATTACACTCAACTAATTAGTAATGAAAAGAAAATACATGAGATCTCAGCAATAAAAAAAATTTATAAATCAAAAATATATCAATTACCTTATTTTTCTGATGACACTCCTCAATTGAGTGCTTTAAATATAGATGACTATTCTAACTGGTGGCTTAATGCTATTGGAGCAGAAAATCTAGCGTATAATGGGACGGGTGTGCGTGTAGCTATCCTTGATACAGGGATCTATAGCCATCCTGATTTGACTATTATAAATAGTAGTAACTTTGTTGCTGATGAGTTTTTTGAAGATGATGTTATGGGCCATGGCACGCATGTTGCAGGAATTGTTGGAAGCGATGGAGGCGGGTCTTTAGGAAAATATCGTGGTGTAGCTCCAGGAGTACAGCTAATTAACGCGAGAGTATTAAATTCTAGTGGAGCAGGAGAAGATGGTGATATTATAAATGGTATCCAATGGAGTTCCAAGCCAACTAGATTGGGAGGTGCTGGAGCTGATATTGTTTCCATGAGTTTTGGCTGGGACTATCCAATTATTTCTGATTCTATTACACAAGCAATTACAAATGCGAAAAATGATTTTGGAGTTATATTTGTATCCTCAGCAGGTAATTCGGGTCCTGAATATTTCACTGCTTCCACACCTGCTTCTGGTATTGATGTAATTTCTGTAGGAGCTACTGATGAAAATGATAATTTAGCTTCTTTTAGTAGTTGGGGTCCTACATTTAGTTATATTGGATACCCTGATGTAGTAGCTCCTGGGGTAAATATAATTTCCACAGAAGCAATTGGTTCCATTATTTCAAAAGAAGAGCGTTACAGAGGAGAAATCTTTGATTTTTCAGGTGATGCGGATTATATACCTCTAAGTGGAACGAGTATGTCATGTCCTATAGTTTCAGGAGCACTGGCAATTTTATTGGAGGCGTACCCCTATATTACACCAGAAACCGCAAGGATTGCATTATTGGAAGGAGCAAGAAAGCTCCCAAATGAATATGATGATGACTTTCTTAAATCTGGAGCAGGAATAATAAACGTTTCTGAATCTTTAAACTATTTAAGCGAGTTGGGTCTAGATTATAATGATACAGCAAAGTTTTATCCAAATGAACTTCCTGTTAAACCTTATGATCTATTACACTTTCCAGGAGATCATCAAAAGTTTAATTTAACAATAATCTCTGGTAAGAACAATACCTATAATTTTAATATTTCAAGTGGTATACAAGGAATTACTATTTCACTTAATAAACCGAATTTAAGTTTTTCAGATTCTGGAATTGATTTTCTCGAATTGGAATTAGAAATTGATAATGATGCAACTCCTGGAATTAGAAATTTTCAACTTAATCTAACAGATGGAGCACACGTTTATGATGTTGTAAATATTACATTAGACATACGATTACCAGAGCATAAAATATTGATGGAATCATACCATGGGTTAAATGATTGGTTTCCAGAATTCTCATATTATCAGATGGGTTTTTATGATGCTATGGCAGATCTTGCTGAATTAAATATTTCAATTGACTATAATATGGAATATTGGACTCCCGATTATAATAAAAATTTAAACAATTCAATATTAACAGAAGAAAGATTAGCCCAGTATGACATAATATTTCTACAAAGTCCTATCTTACCTTATAGTCCTTTAGAAATTAAAAATTTAAAGGAATATTTTGAAAATGGGGGTAATCTATTATTTTTAGGAACCCGGTATCAAGATCTGGTTGTAGAGAATATTAATTATTTATTCTCAAGATTAAATGTAAGTATTCAAATTAATGAAGAAAATATAATGAATGATAATTGGATAGGTATAGGAGCAACTGTAAGTTCTCAAGGAGTAAATAATTTAAATAATACTAATATCTTTCAAGATGTAGATAAATTCTATTGGCTTTATGGTAATAGTTTTACCGTTTCTAATAATGCTGAACCTATCGCAACTATTAATAATAAAACTGTAGCTGCTTTATATGACGGAAATTCTCAAGGAAAGGGAAAATTTTTAGCTTTCGGTGATTTACATTGGATTTTCGAGAATTATAAAACAACAAATTATATTCAAGACCATTTTAACCTTTTAAAAAATGTAATTGAATTCTTCTTACCGACTGAAGATATTTCTATCAATATTGATTTAGATAAATATCGTAATTCAAATCCAAAAATTGATTTATCTATTTATTTAAAAAATCAAACTTCAGAATCTCCATTAACCCTTTCGGATTTTACTTCTTTGGAGGTAAGTATTAAGAATGAATCTTACTCAACGACAATCAATTTAAATACCACATTAAATATTAATGGAATTTATTTTAATGATTCCTTTGATCTTCCTTATCCGAGTTATACACCATATTCTATTGAGGTAAATCTGACAATTGGCCCAAAAGAATATAATAAAACTACAAAAATCGTATATATTAAGCAAAACGAAGTGCCGAAGATAATTGATCTATCTAGTGATCTACCCCCTGATGATCCGTCTATTACAAGAGCAAATGGAGTTAACACAAATTTAATAGCAGAGATGGATAAACCAACATACGGTAATATAGAGGGCTATTTATCAATTTATTCTTATTCATTTTACAATAATAAAAAATCCGTAAATAAGACTTTAACATTTAGTCATACTGGTTTCAATTATTATACAAATATTTTTGATCCCAATATTGCAGATCCTTCTGGTTACGCTATTTATTTTATAATTCCAATAAATACAAACTATACTAATCCAAATTCACCTAGATATACATTTCAGATTATTAATAATCCCCCAGAAATATTGAAATCAAGCTCTACTTTTAATTTTGGTAGGGGTGATATTGCTTTTGAAGATACAGAAACCGATGAATATTCTTACTTTTATCAAGTGTCTCAAGGTACTACTTTTAATTTTAAAGTTGATGTAGAAGATTCAGTAACTTATGAAGATCTTAACTCTGATATGAGAGTATTTATAAATCTATTCATATTTTATTTAACAGATCAAGGGATAGCTACTTTAATTGTACCAAGTACTTATGAGGTTGAAGAATTATATTATCAATTGCCTACAGATAAATTTGAGGGCACATTTACCATTCCAGATTCAATGCGTTATAATACTATAACAGGAGAAAAATTAATATCAACAGTATCGAGCTATGACACTTTCACAGACACAGGGTTCATAGGAATTCTTTACATGACTGTATATGATAGCGAAGGAGAATTTGAAGATTTCATAATCGCTTTATTGATCTCTGAACGACCTATAGATCCTTTTATGATTATTATTATTGTAATATCCATTATTGCACTTATTGGAATTGTAGGTATGTCAATTTATTATGCTAGAAGGAAAAAATATCCGAAAGTTACTCAATATTATTACAAACCCTCATATGAAGAACCAGAAGAAAGGTATATAACGCCCGAGCCATTATCCCAACTAGGACAATTTTATTGTCCATTTTGTGGAAATTTAATTGCTCAACCAAAAAAATTCTGTCCCCATTGTGGAGAATCCCTCGCGTTCTTTCGACAAGATGAGTAGATTTTTCTATTTTTTTTCTCAATTTGTTATTTTTTTTTAAGAAGAGTTAATACCTCACCGTTTCGAGTTCCTATGTATGCTTTAGAAGCCATCCCAATAAATAGACCTGTATCAACAACTCCAGGAATAGGTAAAATCTTTTTATCTAATTCGAAAGGTTTCTCTATTTCCCCAAAATCCACATCTATAATGAAGTTCCCATTGTCAGTTATTAATGGTCCACTTTTTAACTGAGCCATTCGAAGTACTGGATTTCCACCTAATTTTTTTAATTTTTTCATTATTGGGAAGTAAGCCATCGGAATTACTTCTATAGGAACTCCTCTTTTCCAATTCATGCCCAATTTTTCCGAATTTTTTCTGAAATCTACTATAATTATAAGTTCCTTCGAGTTTGAAGCAATAATTTTCTCTTGAACTAAGCACCCGCCCCCACCTTTAATTAAATTAAGGTCTTTGTCTAGCTCATCTGCACCATCGAAGTCTAAATCAATTTCTGGATACTGCTCTAAAGAAGCTAATTCTAATCCATTCTCAATAATTAATTGATACGCTTGAAAGGAGCTAGGAATGCATTTTAAATTCAAATTTTTTTCTTTATTTATTTGACCTAATCTTTGGACAGCATATACTATTGTTGACCCACTTCCTATTCCAA
>CP070805.1:1640279-1690018 GCA_020343655.1 Promethearchaeota archaeon
AAAAATTAAATAAATTAATTTCTGGAGATCAAGAAACAGAGATGATGCTCTCTATTGAAGAATCCGAAATAGAGAAAATTGAAAAGCAAAAGGAAGAAGAAGCAGCTAAACCAATAGTAAAACCTTCACTTGATCAAGATAAAGCAGCTTTAGATGATTTATTAGGATTTTTAGATGATTGGGAAAAAGAGGATGTTAAATTCGAAGAACTCGAAGCATCAATTGAAAGCGGTATTGTTTCGATTCCAAAATCAGTAGGATTAGGGATTGATAAAGAAATGAAAGAGGTTGCTGAATTTGAGACATCTCAGATCTCTGAAAGCATAATAAAAGAAACTCAAACAGGATTTAAAGTATATGGGGATGAAGTTCCACCAGTTCCCCTTGATGATTATACTCCAATGGAAATTGAAGAAGAAGTTGTTTCAGAAGAACCAACACCTATTTCAGAAGAACCTATAGTAACCGAGGAATTGCCCCCTCTTGATGAATTACCTGCATTTGAAGAGTTAGCTCCACCAGATTTCGAATCAGAAATATCTGCTTCTGAATATGATACTGAATTTGTATTAGAGGAAGAATCTGAAGCGCTAGGCTCTGTTTTAAAAGATCTTGGATGGGATCAGGAAGAAGATTAAAAAATCATTATAGTTTCCAGTTCCCTTCTTTAATGAGGCTGATTATAATTATTATATTTCAGTATAATTAAATCTTTAAATATATTAATCTCCAATCTATATTAAAATAATTTTTATTAATAAAAAAAAAGTATTTATATTACTGTGAATCAAAATGAGCGAATCAACTGAGATAAATAGAGTGAAAGCGAGTAATAGCAGAAAAATAACCTATGCCATGCCGAGACTTGGAAGCTCATTAGTCCTAGGAATTGAAGGATTTGCTTTTTTTAATCTTTATTATTCAGGATATGGCGTTCCTGCTACTCTGGTTACTTTAGCTCAAGCTATAGGATTTATTGTCATAGGATTATCTCAATTTTTTATACCTTGGATTAGCGATGCCAAATATACTCGATTGGGTAGGAGAAAACCATATATAATTGCGTTAACTCCACTATTAGGAATTTCATTTATTTTTCTATTCTTACCCTCCTTTATGGTGCCTGATCTTAATGATAAAATTGCTATTTTTATATGGTTTTTAGTTTGGGACATACTCTTTAAGATAAGTTATTCAATGACAACAATATACCAAGCATGGTTAGCTGAACAATTTGAAATTTCTGAACGTCCTGCTGTTTCTCAATTTCAGAATATCTTTCTATGGATTGGAAATGGGGCAATGGGAATTGCTTCTCTCCTCATTATACCAAATTATGTAGATCAATTAAAAATAGATATATATACTTCACCCCCAATCGATTATTTGCTTCTTATCATAATATTTGGAATAATAGCAATAGTTCTATTCTTTTTAGTAGCATTATTAATGCCAACAGAACCACATTATAAGATTGAATCAAAACCATGGGAAACTTTTAGAAATGTGTTGAAAAATAGAAATTATTTATATGTCATAATAATGATTGGTATCTCAAGTCTAGCCTGGTCAATTGTAACTGATGTAATGTTGACATATTCTAGCGATGTATTAGATTTAGGTGGTACTGATTATTATATAGTTGCTGCGTTTCTTATCATAGGGATCCTAGTTTTTTTATATATTTGGAGGAAGTTAATATCGGAAAAAGGGAAAAAACAAACACTCCTATATATATTCCTATTTGGAGCAGTTTTTCTTCTTTTTACATTTATGGGATTAATCCCTCTTGGCTCAGGTTTAGTTTTTGGAATAATTTTTGTCATTGGTATAGCGGGAATGCTAGGAGGATGGTATCTCTTCCCATATATTATTTATGCTGATGTTGCGGAAGATGATGAGAAATCCACCGGAGAATTAAAAGCAGGAACTTATGCAGGCTATCCAGCGATAATTCTTAATATCTTTCAAGCATTTGGAGTATTTGTTCTTGGTGTAGCTATTGATGCTTTACCATTATTAAAGGTCGGCTCTTTAGAATATTCTTTAGGATTAATCGTATGGGGGCCGATATGTTCTTTAATTTTGCTTATTTCCTACTATTTTGCTAAAGATAAAATTACTATAGATTTTGAGTGGGAGAAAAAATCGGGAAATTAGAAAAATTATACTTTTTTTTTTATTTTTGGTTATTAATTATACAGAGGGTAAATTCTTCGAAATTATAAAAAACAGACTGCCATTAAACGATATGGCTGATATCGCCAATATTGGGAAAGTATTTTAAAAAAACCTGCAAAAATTAAAACAATTAAATCTCTTGTGAAAGATGATGATGAGTTTATTAATAAATTTCCAAAAAAATTTACTTAATTATAAATTAAAAGGAAATAGAAAAATAATACAGTCTTTTTAAATCAACGATTTAATATCTTCTGTCCTTTGAAATGATCTTAACGTTTAATGCTTCGGGACCTTTTCCTTCTTTAGATTCTTTTAGTTCAAATTCTACTTCATCGCCTACATCAAGTTTTTTAAACCCATCCATATCAATATTTGAGAAATGGACAAATACATCATCCATATCATCAATACTAATGAATCCATATCCCTTTTTCGCATCAAACCATTTAACGAATCCGTTTTTCTTTTCTGACATTTAAAACTCTCTTATTTGTAGTTTCTATTAAAAAATAAAATATATTACAAATACTCTAGTTCATTTTATTAACTGTAATATTTATAGAAATTATATAGAAAAATAAATTTTAATTTTAAAACCTTTTTAATACACTTTCTTGTCTTAATAAAATCAATAAACAATCATTTACTTAATTTAAGTAGATATGATTTTCGATAAAGTTTTCGAGATATATAAGAAATATTATATATGTATTCATTGCCTAGGTAGAATGTTTTCTCTCCTTGGTACAAATACAACTAACTTTGATAGAGGTAATTCTCTATTACTTTCAATAACTATGGAAAATCATAAAAATTATTTATCTGGAAACGATTTTCTAAAAAAAGAAGCAGTTACTAATTTGAAATTATTAGCTGAAAATGCCAATTATTTACCCGCTCAAAAAGTTTTAGATAATGAAGGACTTGATTACACAAAGAACCATTCAATTCAACTCTGTTATTTATGCCATGATATTTTTTCAAATATTCATAATTATATTATTAAGGCAGGACAATCTCTTGATAAAATCGAATTCGATAGCTTTTTAATAGGTTCGAGTCCTGAATCTCTAATTATAAATCAAGAAGATAAATTTAAGACAGAATTTAATCTGCTAGAAGGAGAATCTTTCAAAAGTCATTTTAATCGCGTAGTAGGAAAAGATTTAATGATAACGCTAAATAAAACGCCAGAATTTAACAATCCAGATGTCTTAATTATATATACTTTTGGTTTTGAAGCAAATGAAGTTGAAATAGTAATAAAATCTCTTTTTATTTATGGAAGATATAATAAACTAATCAGAGGAATCCCTCAAACCCATTGGTTTTGTAAGAATTGTATGGGGAGAGGTTGTGAATTATGTAATTTTACTGGAAAACAATATTCAACCAGTGTAGAAGATCTAATAAATCCAGAGTTTATTAAAGAATCAAAAGCAACTGATTCAAAATTTCATGGTGCTGGAAGAGAAGATATTGATGTGAGAATGTTGGGACAAGGAAGACCGTTCATCCTTGAATTAAGAAATCCAAAAATTAGAAATTTGGATTTAACGAAAATTGAAAGAAAAGTTAATAAAATTAATAGAAAAAGAATAAAAATTCAAAATTTAAGATACAGTAATAAGAAAGAAGTAATCAAACTTAAAACTGAAGCAAAAAATACAAAAAAAGTATATAAAGCAATTGTAAAAACAGAAAACAAAATATCTAAAGAATTTTTTAAGCAAAAATTAATTGAGTTAAAAAAAGTTTTTGAAAATCAAGAAATCCATCAACAGACTCCTTATAGAGTATCACATCGTCGCGCCGATAAAATAAGAGAAAAACGTATTTATAAAATAGATGGGAAATTAATTAAACCAAACTTACTTGAATTTAAAATAGAGACACAAGGGGGAACCTACATAAAAGAACTCATCAACGGCGATGAAGGGCGTACATATCCTTCTTTTTCAGAACTTTTTGAAATGCCCCTACTTTGTAAAGAATTAGATGTGCTAGAAATCTCAACATAGTATTTATTATAAACAGTTCCGTATTTCCAAAATCAAAAAATAAATAAACAATCATTCATATTTCTACTAAATTTATTAATTAGTTTTATAACAACTAAAAGGTGTGTAGCAATAGTAAAGCACCGTGGATTCCGTACGAAAACGAGACATAAACACAGAAAAAATGTTCGTAAGAGAGGTTTAGGCTCTGTTGAAAAGTATTTAATAGATTATAATGTGAATGATAAAGTTGATATCATTACAGATCCTTCTCAACATAAGCGAGGAATGCCTCATTCAAGGTATCATGGACGTACAGGAACAATAATTGGTCAACGAGGACGCTGCTATTTGGTTGATGTAAAGTTAGGTAACTCTAAAAAAACATTAATAATTGGAAAAGAACACCTTAGATTGAATTCTGTTTCTGTAAAGTAAAATTTCGATAACCATAGGAATTATCATGTCTGGAAGAAAAAAAGACGAAAAAACAGTCTCTATTCCTGAAGTAAAGGAAATAATGGAATATGTTAAGGATAGATTAGAAAAGATTGACAATGAGGAGGGAATGTCCCACTTTCAAGAAATAACATATAATTATGTTAATAAATTTGCGAAATATGATGCCAAAACTGCAAAAAAAATAATTAAATTTTTAATGGAAAAGTATGATATTGAAGAAATTTATGCTATTAATATCGCAAACATAGATCCAAATACAGTTATGGAATTGAGAATGGTATTAGAAAAAAGTTTTACTGGTAAAACTCTAACAGATGATCAACTAGAAGTAATAATAGAAGAAATAGAAGAACTTAAATCATCTTAAAATGAAATTTCTATCCTAATTATAAAATTTTGATTCTTTGTTATAAAATCCGAAGAATTTATAAGTCTGTTTTGTTTTAAATTCTAATGAACAAGCCCAACTAATCTAGTAGTTCATAAAAAATTAATTTTGAAATGGTAAACATAAAAGTAAAAAACAAGTTAATTTGTAATGATGGAAAGAAGAGAGCGATACAGAGGTCCTCCACGAAGAAGAAGTTATCGAAGTGGACCGAGAACGAAAAAGCAATTTATCAAAAAATTTCGGGAAGTCGTTATCTTAGATCTATTAATACATGGCCATCCCGAAGAAGATAAACCTAGTTGGGCAAAAACACCAATAGCACAAGTCCTTACTTTTCCTGATTTTGTTATATACGAAGTAAAAGTAAATAAGAATTCTGATATTCAAGTTCAAGAACAAAAAACATATGAAGAATTCTTAAATGAAGAAAAATTAAAAGAAGTTTTAAAAAAAATAGATTATAACGATTTAACTAGTACATCCAAAGCATTAATTCAACCAATTTTAGAAAAAGAAATTATGAAATATGAAGAAGAATTTATTAATTTCTTTAATAACTCTACATCTATTACTCCAAGAATGCATGCTTTAAAGTTATTACCTGGGATTGGACAAAAACACATGTGGGAAATACTTGAAGCAAGAGAAAGGCAAAAATTCGGAACATTTCAAGACATTGCTGATAGAACAAGTATTTCAAATCCAGCAAAATTAATCGCACAGAGAATTATCAAAGAACTTCAAAGAGATGTAAAGTACTACCTTTTTAGCAAGACTCAAAAATATGAATAAGTCTTATGAAATTAAGAGATGTAAAACTCATTTTAAATAAGTTAGGAGTGAGTCCGGATAGGCGCTTAGGTCAAAATTTTTTAATTGATAATAATATTATCAAAAAAATTATTACTAAATCAGAGCTCCTAAAAGATGATATAATTTTAGAAATAGGACCAGGTTTAGGTGCTTTAACAGAAAAATTAGTAGAAAAAGTTAAGAAAGTATACGCTATCGAAATAGATCCTCGGCTCTGTTCATACCTTGAGAAAAAATTTTTAGAATATGATAATATTGATATAATAAACGCTGATATATTAAACCTTGATCTCCCTATCCATAATAAGGTTGTTTCCAACATACCCTATAGTATAACTGGCCCGATTTTTGAAAAAATATTTTATAATTCAAATCCTCCTGAAGGAATTATGATTATTGAGAAAAAAATCGTCGATAGAATCTTTTATAATGGAAATTACGAGAATTTCTCAAGAATTACAGTAAGTTTTAATGCTTTTATGAAACTAAAAAATAACTTTTTTGTATCTCGAAATTGTTTCTTTCCTATACCAAATATTGATCTATCATTAATAAAAATAAGTCCAAGAGAGGAAATTAACCAATTTTTATTAAACGATGATAATAAAAATTTTTTTCTAAAATTTATTGCGGGCATTATGCCGTATAAGAATAAAAATCTATTAAATGCTCTGGAATTATTTTTAAAAAATAATAAAATAATAAAGTTTAATAAATTACGAATAAATCAAATTTTACAAACAAATAAGTATAATAATATAAAGGTTTTTAGGTTAAAAATTGAAGAATTTATAGAATTAAGTAAACTGTTTTCTAATTTAAACGAAAAAATATGAGAAAATTGTGAGTACTATTAAATCTTTACCGGATCCGATAATAAACTGCAATAATAAAGATGTTTATCATCCATCCGATGATTCTTATTTAATTATTGATTATTTGAAGAATCACGTTAATGAAAAATATTTTGATGATATTGATATAAAAAATATTAATAAAATCCTCGATTTAGGTACTGGAACAGGAATTATTGCAATTTTTTTACATTTATTACAAAAGGTTAATCTAAATTTTAAAGCTGAAATTTATGGGTCAGATATCTCAAAAGAAGCGATAGAATGTGCTAAGCACAACGCAAAAGCGAATAATCTTGGAGATAAGATCAAATTTTTTATTTCCAATCTTTTTCAATCTTTTCCAAATTCTCTAAAACACTCTTTTGATATCATAATTTTTAATCCCCCTTATTTACCATCCTTAGGAGAAAACAAATCCAAAGAATTAATTGACTTAAGTTGGAACGGGGGTAAAGAGGGATATGAAATAATTATTCAATTCCTTGATACTGCCAAAAATTTCCTTAATACTAATCATAATTGTTACATATATTTTATTAGTTCAAGTAAAACTGATTTAGGAAAATTAAATGAATTATTAAAGCAAAGAGGTTTAAATCAACAAATTTTAAAAAAAAAACATCTCTTCTTTGAAGATATTCTATTAAACAGAATAAATTTTACTAAATTTTAAAAAGGTCTTCTGTTTCTTCTTTTTTCTAATAAATATATCCCATGTGTGCTTAAAATCCTAATTAAATTATTAAGTAATAAGTCTACTTCTTTTGGTTTAAAAATTGCTCTCCTATGAGCTTCAATTTGAGGGATTGGTAAGCCGTAACGCTCGTTCAAGCTTGATATTGGCAATAAGATTGAAGTGATTAAGTCAGCTTTCTCTGAAGCTTTTTTAAAAGAGTGCCTTTCATCCATAAAAAACTCTATTCTGCAAGGGGTATCATAATGAGCAGTTTTTAGATAAAATGCATAAAACGATAGAGGAAAGTAATATGGAATTTCTTTTTTTATTCCAGTATCTCTTATTTTATCAATTTCTCTTTTACAATTAAAGATACATGTTCTTTCAGATTTATTAAGTAATCGGTTAAATAAATCTGTATCTGAAAAGAACTTTATTATTTGTCGATACTTGATTCTAACAAAATCAGCCAATCTTGAATGATTAGGTTTTAATAGCTGTATAGAATCAGTTAAAAGATGTGATAATGCAGAAGTTCTCGTATCTTTAATTGAACCTATTAATAATATTCCATTATCTTTACAATTCGAATATAACTTATGATATTCTCTTAAAAGTTTATCATACTTTCTAGATATTTCAGGATCTTTGGAAAACAATAGATTTATAGGCATAACTACAATTGATCCATCAATTATTATCATGTCGATGTCTGAAAATTTCCTAATCATCTTATTCAAGAGATTGATCTCCATAAATGTCATATCAATAGAATTTTTAGTATCTACTGCAGTTTCATCTTGGTTGATGAAATTCCCTTGTACAAAATAATTATTAAAACCACTTAAATCGGGATAATAGACAATTTTTGCCGCATGGTTTTTGTGAAAATTATATTTTACAGCAATGGCTTTTAAAAATGAAAAATCAACATCCATAAATTTTTTAGTCACCGAACTCCCATCAACACTAACAACATTTAATCCTCTTATATTGGCGGAGGATACATCTTTTTTCAAAAATTCTTCTTTAATATAAAATCGAGGAAAATCAACGAATTTGGAAAAATTTAATTCATCAATATTTTTTAAGACAATTTTAACAAAAGATCTTTTTAATTTTTCAAGCGATAAATATTCATTCACAATGATTTGAAGATTTTTCAATAGAAGTTGCTCTTTAGTAAGCCCTAAATTATTAATATTTACATTATCATTAGAAAGAGTTTGAAAATTTTGCTCTTCTGAATTTAGATATTTATTCCTAATTGTCATTAAAGTACAAATAATAGAATTCATAATAATAATAATGAGATGCTTAATTTTTTGATTTACACGGATTAATCGAATACAATACTAAAAGAAAAACGGCTATGCAGTTAGGAGAAAATCCATGGCTTTTAATAGGTTTAACATTTTTGGAATTATTGTTTGTTATAGTCCCTGCGTTAATCTCCAGCAGATTGGAGAAAAAGTCTTTTATAGATATAATGAAAGATATGGGATTTCAAAAAAATGAAGATCTTTTTCTAAAAATATTATCTGGATTAAGTCTTGGAATCTTATTTTTTTTTTTCGGTAATTATATCATTATTTTTTTCAGAGATTTTATTATAGGAAACCTATTTGGTGCCGAATTTGTCGAACAAGCTCAAGAAGGAGCTATTAGCACAGCACCTATCCAACCCACTATTATTCAATTAATTATTTTTGTAATTTTACAGATAATTGTAGTTGGGCCTTGTGAAGAAGCTTTTTTCAGAGGATTCCTTATTAAAAAGTTTAACACAAAAATAAAATTAATCTATTCAATTATTATCTCATCTATCTGTTTTACTATTTATCATGTTCCTCCGTTTTTGGTACCTATAACAACGATTATTACTTTTTCTGGATATTATTTTACTTTCGGATTTCTATTATCTCTCATTTTTGTATATTTCAATTATTCAATAATTCCATGTGCAGTTGCTCATTCTTGTTTTAATCTTTTACTATTTGTTTTATGAAATTTTAAATTAGACAAAAATTAATTAATATTAGGTATATTAATATTATAAACAAAAATTATATCTATTTTAATATTAAGGTTTAACCCTTCTAATTACTCATTCAGAGAAAACACCAAAATACTAAAAAATATTGATTAGGTTGACACAATACGATTATACATTTAAAATGCTAATGTTGGGAGATGCTTCTGTAGGGAAAACATCCCTAACAATAAGATATATTTCGGGTTATTTTCAGGAGGACCTTAAATTAACTATAGGTGTTGATTTTTATTCCAAGACAACAACCTTTAAAGATAAAAAAGTAAAATTACAAATATGGGATTTTGGAGGAGAAGAAAGATTTCGATTCCTACTCTCACAATATTGTAAAGGTGCTAATGGTGCTTTTTTTTTGTATGATATTACTAATCAAGTCTCATTAGATCATCTTCCCGATTGGACGCAAATAATTAGAGAACACGCAGGAGACATTCCTATAATGTTAATTGGATCAAAATTGGATTTAGATGAATTTAGAGCAGTTCCTCGTGATGATGGAATATTAGCTGCAAAAAAATATAATCTTGCTTCTTTTGTAGAATTATCTTCTAAAACGGGAGAGAACGTGGAAGAAGCTTTTGATGTTATAACAGAGATTCTTTTTGAGAAATTTTCAAGTGAGTAGATAAAGAACCCTTGTTAATAGCTTTTTGAAGAGGATTTATTAAAAATAAATATACATATTTAAAATGTTTAGTTCCATTACCATACTATAAAAGATTTTATCGTGGTTACAATGGCAGATTCAAACGAGGAAGAACCTCCAAGACCTAAAGGATTACAATTAAATACAAAAGCACCCATAATAGATACTGTAGATATATACGATAATCCAATAAATTTTACTGATCTTCTCAAAGTTTATGATGGGGTGTTAATAGACTTCTTTCGTGGAAATTGGTGAAACCATTGCAAAAAACACTTAAAGTTGTTGACTGATAACATCCAAGAGTTTGAAAGTCGAAAAATTAAATTAATCTCAATTGCAAGCGATAGTGTTAGACTCTTGAGGAAGTTTAAAGAAGAAAATAATTTTGTTGTTGACATGATATCTGATAGAGGTGCTATAATAGCGAAGGAATATGATGTTTACTGGTTTGCGCCCGGTGGAGGAAAAAATTATAAAATAAAACAAGCAGTACCCAGTAAATTTCTCATCAATAAGCAAAACCAAATTATTTGGAAATATATAGGAAAGGACAAAACAGATAGACCTTCAATAGAAATGATGACAAACATAATTGATAAAAATATAAAAAATCCCAAGTAAGAATGAATTGAGTGTAAAAAAAATGAGATACTCAAGGACAACCTTGTGTGGGTTTTGGGATTACATTTCTTTTTTCTTTTTACCAATAAATAAAAATTGAAAATAATTCTTCTATCTAATTACTAAATCAAAATTGAATAGGAAATGGTGGTTTTTGAATATACCACCGTCTGAACGTAGAGATTTGTTCCTTAATAGATTATTTCCACATTTTTCGCAATTATACTTAGATAACATAAATTTAATTGGGACTTTTAGAGTATATAAAATAAAGAAGTAAAAGGATTTAATAAAAAATAGAAAAAAAAATATTTGGATAATGCTGGAAATATAAAAATCGCATAAAATTAAATCGTAATTAACGATCTACACTAAATTAATAGCGATTTTCATATCAGCAGCAGTAACTTTCTTTCTGCCGGAGTGTTTGGCAATATCAAGCGCACAGCCAGTTAAACTTTTTGCGTATTCTTCTAAATAATCCATTAATTTATCAACTGCGGCTCGACTTACAATTTCAGCTCCAGCTTTCTTCATTAGAGCCCGTAAAGGACTCCATGCAAATGCGGCCATTTTTTTATTCCTCCACTAGTTTTTTAACTTTATTTTAATCTTTTTTATAAATTGTATTTAAATTTAATTTAGTAATTCTTATATTTAAATGTGTTGTTTGATCTTCAATAATCCGATAAATCTGATCAATCAAATATGGTCGACAAAAAAAAATAATGAAAAAAATCGATTAATTTTTTATTAGTTAATTCAGTTAATAAGAAATGATCAATGTTTGATTTCGAATGATGCTGTTGTAAAAAGAAGTTTGTGAACTTTGTTATACTTGGGGGTAATTTATTGCCCATTTTATAGAGAATCTCATAGAAGATAAATTATCGAAGTATCAATCATTAAAGATTTTTACAGAATAACAATTTTGATGCAAATTTTAAAACTTTTCTCAAATAACAATACTATATAAATATATTCTATTTACACTAATTTAAAAGTTAGGGAATCTCCTTAATAATTCTCTTACATTTTACTTTATTTAGATTTAAATGTTTATCTAAAATTGGAGAATTAAAAAATGGGTGTAACTAATCCTAAAATTTTAGTAGTTTCAGACAACCACTTAGGTTCCTTGGATAGTGAGAAGGATTTATTTATTCAATTTTTAAGAAAAATTAATAATGGAGAGTTCGGAAATGAATTACAAGCTCTTATAATATTAGGAGATTTTATTGATTTATGTACAGATATTCCTGAAACTCTCTTAAAAAGAGAAAAAATCCAAGAAATTCTCACACTATTAATTCAAATTAAAAACAAATTGAGCATAATTTTACTTCTTGGAAATCATGAAGTTCCTGTTACCGGAGATTATGACGAGAAATTTCAACGGCGAAAAGAAAAATTTTTAATCAAGTTTGAAAACAGCAATATTAGTGAATTGTTTGATAATGGTTCTATTGGTCAATACATAATATTAAAAAAGTGGAACAACGAGGACATGCTCTTATTATACGATTCACGCAATCAAATTGAAAAAAATCCGATTAATAAAGTAAGAATTGAGGGGCTTGATTTAGATAGCAATTATATGTGTTTAATGACACATGGATATCAGTTTGAAAGTGATATTTATCGATTTTTCGTAGGGCAAGTATGGAAATCTATGATTTCTTCTAATAATTTTGAAATAAAAGAAACTTTCGATTATTTCTGGAATGAGATAATTAAGAATGGTAGAAAAATCAAACCCATTACATTTGGACAAATGAAACAAGAATTAGCAACACTAAAAAATATGCCTATAGAATCAATAGATGCACTTTTTTCAGAATTAACTAATTTGGAATTTAAATTAATTAAAGCGAACGCGCGAATAATGAAGAAATGGGAACGTGCAAAAAAACTAGATTATTATTTAGAGGAAATACAAGAGTTCTTAGAGGATGATATTTTCTCAAAAGTTAATCATTTAATATATGGTCATTCACATAATAAGGGAGTGTACAATGGAACGATAAATGGACATCCAATAGAAATTGTAAACGATGGTTCTTGGCAGCACATCAAGCCATCTTATGTAGAGATTCATTATAAAGGAATATTAAATTTAAGAACTGTTCTTAGTAATGTGAATTCTTAATAACTTTGTTAAAAGGAAATAAAATTCTCTATATTATCAAATCTATTTTCGGTTCTTTTTTCTCCCCATAGAAAAACTTGGTTGGCCAATTTCTTCAATAATCTTAAAAACAAATGAATCTGGTTTTATCCAAATAGTCATAAACTGAATCTGGAGTTATTTTCGGTTCATAATCAGGATATAATTCTTTATCGTTCAAAGTATATTCAACATCGAATTATATTAAAATGTTCAAAATTTATAAATCCAAACTTTTATTTTTAATTATTAAGTTTAAATTTTTTTAACAATACAATAAACTATTATTCTCATGGCTGAAAAAATAACTCGTCTTTCTAACATGGAAGAAAAAGGTAGACCGGTTTACATCTTCAAAATATGCATTTTAGGGCAAGAGAGAGTTGGGAAAACGTGTATCGCGAAAAGATTATGTTTTAACACATTCGATGTACACACAAAAGAAACATTAGGAATCGAATTCTATACAAAAGATATTCCTATCATCGTTGATGGACAAGACAAATTTGTTAGAATTAGTATTTGGGATTTTGGTGGACGAGAACAATTCAAAAAATTGTTTCCATATTACATAAATGGTGCTAATGGGATTTTCATGGTATTTAATCTTGTAGATCTTCAAACTTTATTAAGATTAGACTGGTGGTATGAGAAATTAATGGAGTATGGACAATCAAATACGCCGCGTATGATAATAGGCGCAAAAAACGATCTTGTTAAAATTGCTGATGAAAAGGCTAGAGTTGATGATTTAGTTATTAAAAGGTTTAAGGAAAGACATAATGAAACTGATTTTCATAGGACTTCTTCCAAGGAGAATTATAATATTGAACTAATTTTTCAAGAACTTGTTGATAAAATATTGAAGAAGAATACATTGGATTACGATCGATTGCCATAAAGAAGATTATCGACCAATTTTTAAAAGATCTCTTTTTTATATCATATATAGCATCAATCTGGAGATTTTAAGCATGGTTAATATTTTTCATGAAATAGATGGAGATCTCTCAATTTTAAATAAAAAAACAATTGGCATAATTGGTTACGGAAATCAAGGGAGAGCTCAAGCTCTTAACTTAAGAGATTCAGGTGTAAATGTAATTGTAGGAAATATTGAAGATGATTATAGGAAGATTGCTTTAAAAGATAACTTTCCCGTTTATTCAATTAAAGAAGCTACTAAAAAATCAGATATTATATTTATATTAATCCCAGATGAGATAATGAATAAGACTTTTAAGAAAGAAATTAGTCCTTATCTGAACCATAAATCCGTTCTTGTTTTTGCCAGTGGCTATAATATTGGTTTTAACCTATTGAAACCCCCCGAAAATGCAGATGTAATATTGATCGCACCTAGAATGATAGGCGTTGGAGTGCGAGAGAATTTTCTTAAAGATGAAGGATTTTTTAGTTTTATTGCAATTGAACAAGATGTTTCTGGGCAGGCAAAAGAGATCCTACTCGCCCTAGCTAAAGGGATAGGAACCTTAAAAAAAGGAGCTATAATGATAACTTTCAAGCAAGAAGCCGAATTAGATTTATTTAATGAACAAGCATTTGGACCCGCGTTTGGAAGAGTATTATTATCAAGTATTTATACTTTAATCGATGCGGGATACCCTCCGGAGGCAGTGCTTATTGAAATGTATCTGAGTAATGAAATGTCCTATACCTACAAAAAAATGGCAGATGTTGGTTTAATTAAACAATTAGATTTTCATTCTCAAACAAGCCAATATGGGGCTATGAGTCGAGGTATAAGATTTAGGAAACTCCCTCTTAAGGATAAGATGATGGAAATCTTAAAAGAAATTCAAAATGGTGAATTTACTAAAGAGTGGGAAAAGAAAATAACAAAAATGAAATTTAAGATGATAAAGTATTTCGCAACTAAACAAAAGATTAATAAATTAGAAAAGCAAGTAAGAAAAAATCTCAAATTAAAATTTTATGATATTTATGAAGAAGAATCCCTAACTGAAGCAGAACTTACCGAGTTTAAAAAAAAAAATTCAGATGAATTTAAATTGTTTGAAGAATATTTTGAATAATCTCTGTTTTTTATATAAGGATAATAACTACTCCAAAAATAGTCAAAACTACACCAACAACCCCAAACTTAGAAATTTTTTCCTTATTTACAAAGTAAGTCAAGGGAAGAGCAAATAGAGGACTGGCACTGGCAATTAATGAAACAACATTTGCTCCTGCGATATGTACAGATTCAGTATATAGATATGCACCTAATGAAGTGCCGATTATTGAAGCAATTAATAATATAATCAATGAACGCAGGGATTTCTTTTGACTCGGGGGATTTTCTTTTCTTTTCATCAAATGATTTTCTCTCAACACCATTGAACCCAAAATCAAAAAAGCAAAGGGAAACCTAATTACATTTCCTATTATGGAACTTAATTCTTTCGTATGAATTATCTGATCTATTTGAATAGTAGCAAATTCAATTATTACTGCACCAATAGCCCATCCTAGAGATGCAGTAATACAAAAACCTATTGCTTTTATAATATCTTTGTTAAAAATTTCTTGAATTCTGAATTTTATAGAGCGTTTTAAGACAGAATTTCTTTCAAGTTTCGAATTCTCAGAATTTATTTTAGATTTTCCAATTGTAGTTATTCCAATGCTAATTAGAATTAAAGAAAAAACTAAATTAAGTTTAAATGGTCGGTTTAGAAAAATTAGAGACAACATGAATGTAAAAAGAGGAAATGTCATCGAAATCGCCAGAGCGATGGTAGTTCCTAGCTCTTTTTGAGCAGAAAAATAAGCAGTATCCCCTATCACTTGACCAAAGATAAAACTTATAATTAAAATTAACCATAATTCCCAAGGGATGATCAGGACAAGATTTAATTGATTTAAAATTAGAGCTATAAATATGAATGTTAAAGTGCCTATTCCTGTTCTAAAGAAATTGATAAAAGTTGGACTCACTTCGTGCTCTGTTTTACGAAAAATAACATTAGATCCAACAAATGTCAGCACAGCAAAAATTGCGATAAGTTCTCCTAGCATTGAATAAGTAAATTAAAGAATGCATTTATTGTTTTTTATTATAATTCCCTTAAGTGTGAAAATTAATAAAGATAAGAATTAGTTATCTTCTTGATTGATTCTTGTTAATTTTTTACCAAATTCATATAATTTCAAAAATGATTTAGCAGCAGCTTCAATCGTAGGATAAACAATGAACTTATCACTGAGTAGTAACTGGTTAAATTTGGCTTGAGATTCACTGGGATATTGATGTAAGATAATAATAAAAATCTTATTTAATGATTCAACATACTCTCTCAATTCTAACAAATTATTATAATATCCTTTGAAACGTTCTCCCTCCATATCTTTCCAAGCATCGGTTTCAACTATAATTAAATCAAATTTTCCGTTAATAGCGGATTTACAAACTTCTACAAATATTTTTTGATGAGTTAACCAAGGTAAATCAAAAGGATTTGATAAACTGCCAACCCTTATCGGATATATTTCTTTTAATTTCTCCAAAGCATCACCTTCAAAATAAGGTAATTCTAATCCTAGTTCTATCAATGTATCTGTTGCTAAGATGCCAAAACCACCAGACCAAAGAATCACTAAAGCTCGTTTGTTTGTGGGGTAAACTATATTCTTCTTTAATTCACGATACCGAGATATATAACTAGAAAAAAGAAAATTATAATCAATTAGTTCATCTATAGAAGGAGGTACTTCAATAATGGGAGTTTGTTTATAAATGGCACCCCAAATATCATTTCTTGTTGCTATGGCTCCTGTATGAGTCAATACAGCAATTTGACCTCTTATTGTTCTTCCACCTCTCATAAATAAAACTGGTTTTTTCATTTTTTTCAGAACATTGAATAATTTTTTTCCCTCATTTCTGTGGAATGGCGAAATTCCTTCAAAATAAATAGATATTACATCAGTTTCAAAATCTTTATTGAGATATTCTAAAATTTCTGAAATTTGAATATCTATGCAATTACCTATACTTATCCCTATTGAAAACCTAAGATTATATCTTCGTGAACCAAACTTTATCATTTTAGAGTGCAAATCTCCTGATTGAAAAATAAGACCTATATTTCCCCTTTCTACAGGAAATGATGAATAATACGCTGTTTTTCCACGTGGACTATATAAACCCATACAGTTTGGGCCTATACCTCTTGTATGCTTGAACTTATCTAATAATTCTTTTAATTTGCGCTCAATTTCTATACCTAAATCATCAAATTCCCCTGTTCCCGCTGTAAATATATGAACAAAATTCACTTTCTTTTTCGATAGAATATCTTCTAATGATTGAATAAGTAATTCTCTCCTTACAGATAAAATTAATAAATCTATTATATCCTCTGGAATTTCATCTATAGAATTATAGCATTTTAAGCCGAAAAATTCTTTTTCTCTTTTTGATATTAAATATAATTTTCCTATATCAAAACCTTGTCTTCTAAAACCCTCAATGAAAAATGAAATACCCCGGCTTACTTTAAAAATTACTACATTCTTCGGCTTAAATAATCTCTCTAGTGAATGCATATTATTCTTCTTTTCTAATTTTATCCTCAATTGGTATTGTTAAATCTGTATTACACTTGTAGCAAAATTTTGGGCTAGATTCGTATTCAGTACCACAAATTGGACATATTTTTTTACTCTTACTAGCAATAGCATGTAAATCTTCGATTGGGGTCTCACTTATAAATTTCTTAATTTTTCTTAGTATTAATGGAATACCAATCGAAATCAAAACAATCACTATACATAGTAAGATTGTATGTAAAAAATGAAATTGAAAATTAGAATTAAAATATATGGGTGAATACCTTGATAAAAATATGTAAAGAAAAAAATTTGGGAAGAAAAATACCATTAAATTCATTGAATACGATTTTTTGAAATCATTATAGATGAATATTGGAATTAATGATACTATTATCCAAACAAAATATATAAAATATAAACCAGATAATTTATCAAACAAAACGTAATTTGCTAAGAACTGTATTATAGCTTTTTGTTCTTCTAAAATGCCTCCATCAAAATTAATATCAATCCTATAATCCATAAATAATATAAATAGTGTTAGAATTAGAATCTGAAAGATAAATATAACAATTCTACTTCTAAAAACTTCTTCTACTTTCATTATTTAATAATTAAATATATTAAAAAATTAAACTCTTCTAAAAAGAATCTGATTTAAAATCTATTTGAAACTTAAAGTTGCCTAAAACAGTAAAATTTTTAATATTTGCTATCTTTATTTACGTACAGTGGAAGACTCGTATTCTTGTTTTTTAAAGTTAACATTATATAATTGTTATAGAGGATGTTTTCTCCCATGAGTCACACTTCTTCTTCAATACTATTAAATGAGGTATTATTTTGGAGGTTTTAATTTTATGAGCTATAGCTTCAGTAGGACCAAAATGATTGAAAAGATCAAATTTGGTCTCCTAAGCCCTGATGAGATACGTAAAATGTCATCTGCCCGTATTATAACAGCAGACACCTATGATGAGGATGGTCTCCCGATTCCGAGTGGGCTTATGGACCAGAGACTTGGAACAATCGAACCTGGACAAAGATGTCAAACTTGTGGTAATCTTGTAAGCAATTGTATGGGACACTTTGGCCATATTGAACTTGCAAGACCAGTCATTCATGTAGGGTATGCGAAGAAAGTTTTAAAAGTTCTTCGTTCAATCTGTCCCGATTGTTCTAGATTAATGCTCACTGAAGAGGAAAAAGAAAGATTTAGACATGAGCAGTTAAAGCATCGAAAGATTTTTTTTGAAGGTGATGAGGATGCCGCTAAAATTGTATTTAAAAGAGCCAGAAAAGTAAAAACATGTCCGTACTGTGGGGGTAATAAAAAAAAAATAATTATCGAGAAACCAACTACATTCTATGAAGAAGAAGAAGGAAAAGGATCACGGAGAATAACACCTATTGAGATTTTAGAACGACTAAAAAAAATGAGCGATGTCGATCTGAGGATACTTGGTATATCACCTGAAAATGCTCGACTTGAATGGGTGATATTTACAGTCTTACCAATACCTCCTGTATGTGCAAGACCATCAATTACTTTAGATAGTGGAATTCGTTCTGAAGATGATTTAACACATAAATTGGTTGATGTCATTCGAATTAATCAAAGATTAAGGGAAAATATTGATGCTGGAGCGCCACACTTAATTGTTGAAGACCTATGGGAACTATTACAATATCATATTACGACTTATTTAGATAATCAAGTATCTGGGATACCTCCTGCTAGACATCGTTCTGGGAGAGCACTAAGAACATTAACTCAAAGACTGAAAGGGAAAGAGGGAAGATTTAGAAGTAATTTAAGTGGTAAAAGAGTTGATTTTTCTGCTCGAAGTGTCATATCTCCAAATCCTTATATTAGTATTAATGAAGTAGGAGTCCCAATAGAAATTGCTAAAATTTTGACTATCCCTACTAATGTTAATGATTGGAATATTGAAGAGATGAAACAAATGGTCTTAAATGGACCATTTAATCACCCGGGTGCCAATTATATTATACGAAATGATCGTAGGAGGATTGATCTTCGATATGTTAAAAATCGAAAAATAATCGCTGATATGCTTGCTCCAGGCTTTACTGTTGAGCGTCATCTAAACGATGGGGATTTAGTATTATTCAACCGTCAGCCCTCACTTCATAGAATGTCAATAATGGCTCATGAAGTAAAAATTATGGATGGAAGGACTTTTAGGCTTAATTTAACTGTATGTCCTCCATATAATGCTGATTTTGATGGAGATGAGATGAATTTACATGTACCACAAAGCGAAGAAGCACGAACTGAGGCAGAATTACTTCTTAAAGTTCAAGAACATATACTATCTCCACGATTTGGTGGACCAATCTTAGGTGGAATTCAAGATTTTATTTCAAGTGTATTTCAATTCACTAGCAAAGATTCAATTTACAATAAAAAGGACACCTTAAAATTATTATATATTGGAGATATTTATAAAAATAATCCTAATTTTAGTTTGGATCAACTCACTCCTGTAAATAATGAACCTGAACCAATGTATTCTGGAAAAGAAATTTTCAGTACATTATTTCCAGATGATCTAAATATTAAAGTCAAATCTAAATTTTGCAAAAAATGTGAAATCTGTGAAGAGGAAAATTGCACCTATGATGCGTATGTTGTAATTAAAAATGGTAAATTGATAACTGGTACTATCGATGAGAATTCTTTTGGTGCCATGCAATCAAACAGTATATTACAACGTATTATTAAGGATCACGGTAATGCACTTGGAAGACAATTTTTAGATAGCGCTACTAAAATGCTCCTATATGTTATTAGACAAAATGGAATGACTATGGGATTGGATGAAGTATACGTGCATGGGCATGCATATGATGAAATCCAAGCGATTTTAGAAGAGGCAAACAAAGAATCTCAGAAACTAATTAAAGCTTTTTATGATAATGATACTAAAATACTTAGAAGAGCTCCTGGTCGTTCAATGAGAGAAACTTTAGAATTAAGAATTAGGCAGGTATTAGCAGAAGCCCGTAAAAAAGCGGAGGAAACTGCTGCAGAATTCATTGGTGACGAAGCTCATTCAGTTATAATGACCAAATCTGGTGCACGTGGGAATATATTAAATCTAGGACAGATGTCTGCTGTTGTTGGACAACAAGCCATTAGAGGAGAGAGAATTAATCGGGGGTATAGTATGAGAACTTTACCTCATTTTAAAGTAAATGATCTAAGTCCTAGAGCTCGTGGTTTTGTTGCCTCTTCATACCGAAATGGATTAAAACCAGAAGAATTCTTTTATCATGCTATGGGTGGTAGAGAAGGTCTTGTCGATACAGCAGTGCGAACAAGTACTTCTGGATACATGCAACGGAGGTTAGTAAATGCCTTACAAGATATGGTTGTTGAAAATGATGGGACCGTAAGAAACTCAGATAAAAATATTATCCAATTTTGCTTCGGTGATGATGGTATTGATGCAATGCACACAGATCATGGCGCTGCTGTAAATTTAGATGTTTTATTATTAAAAGCTAAAGCTCTGGACGTTGAAAAGGTGCGTGAGGAAATAAAAAAATATTCTGAAGTTAAAAAAGCTACCCCTAAGAAGAAAACGATTACAGAGGAAAAACCCACTAAAAAACCCACTAAAAAACCCACTAAAAAACCCACTAAAAAACCTACTAAAAAACCTACTCCTACAACAAAACCTACAAAAAAGGAAGTTGATGAAAATACCCTACAGAAACAATTTGAGGAAGAAACAGGAAAAAAAGCCATTTGGAGGGGGAAAGAAACTAAAGCTTATTTAGAATGGAAAGAACAAAAACAAGGTTAGAATTTAACAAGATTTAATAGGTTGGAGAAAAATGACAAAAATAAGTCCAAAATTTCTTGAAGAACAATTGAAAATACTAAAAGAGGATGGAATCCCTGAAGATTTAATTGAAAGAATTAGAATAAAAGTAACAAAAGAGGATTTAGAAGAGGAACAACTTGAATATTTATTAAACAAAATCTTTATTAATTTTAACAATGCCCTCGTAGAAACTTCTGAACCCGTTGGAACCGTAGCCGCTCAATCAATAGGTGAACCAGGAACTCAAATGACTTTAAGGACGTTTCATTACGCAGGAGTTGAAGAATTTTCTGTAACTCAAGGCTTACCTCGTTTAATAGAAATTGTGGATGCTCGTAGATTTCCTTCAACACCACAAATGGAAATACATCTCGAATCTCCTTATAACGAGAGTGAAGGAAAAGCAATTGAAGTTCATAACCGTATCGAGCAGATACGTATAGAACAAATAACTCATGATGTTGATTTAGATTTTGTGAATTGGAATATTGTAATTAATTTAATTCCGGAAATATGTGAAAAAAAAGGGATTGACATTAATGAGATTCCAGAAATTTTAAAGCGGTACAAGAAAAAAGGGACTATAAAACGTGAAGGAAATTCTATTATCATCGATCCAGGAATAGAGGATCTACAGAGTTTGCAGAAATTAAGAGAAAAGATTCTTAAAAAGGTTGTTAAAGGAATAAGAGGAGTAAAGAGAGGATTATTGACACCCTCAGATGATAATAATGAGTGGATAATTAAAACAGAAGGTACAAACATGCAAAGTGTAATCCAGATAGAGGGAGTAGATATAACAAGAACCGTTTCAAACCATATTCACGAAATAGAAAAATTATATGGTATTGAAGCAGCACGTCAGATGATAATAAAGGAATCGCAAAAAGTCCTTGAACAACAAGGATTAGATGTTGACTTAAGACATTTACTAATTTTGGCAGATTTAATGTGTTATTCAGGATCAATACAATCTATTGGTAGACATGGAATTTCAGGTTCAAAATCTAGCGTATTCGCTCGAGCTGCTTTTGAAGTAACAGTTAATCAATTGCTTGATGCTGGACTTTATGGAGAAGAAGAACGTTTACTTGGAATACCTGAAAATGTAATAGTGGGTCAAATTAGTCCCATTGGTTCAGGCCGTGTTAGTGTAATGTTTGATCTTGATGCTAACTTAGATATATTAAACAAAAAGAAAAAAAGGCGTAGTAAATAGAAAACTTTTAATTATGACGAAAAAACATAATTTTGCTTAAAAAAGATCAAAAATTAAAAAAGTATTATTCTTATTACTTATTATAAAAATACCGATTGAATATATCATGGCAAAGAGAAAGAGTAAAACTGCTGCTGATAAAGTTGATCTAAGTAGGAAAAAAACAAAAGAATTTGATGTTGACACCAATATCAAAGTCGCCTACAAAACTGGCAAAATTATATATGGAAAAAATCAAATTCTTAAGAATTTAAGAGAAAATCCCTTTAAAATGCTCATTGTAAGTAATAATTGTCCAACAGAATTAATGAGTCAATTAAATTATTATAATTCTCTTTTAAAAGATAAACTTTTTATTTATAAATATAAAGGCTCAAGCTGGGATTTGGGTTTAGCTTGTGCTAAGCCATATATGATTTCTGTTATAGGAGTGATTGATTTTGGAGATTCAGAATTGCTCTCATTAAAAACTAAATAATATTAACTAAACTTTTAGCTAGATTTTTACATGTTAAAAAAGAATATTAAAATTGATCGGGAAGCAATGGAGCTCATTTCGTTATTTAATAACATTTCAGGTGCTATTATAAAAGATTGTTTAATATTTAAATCACCTGAAAACGGTTCCGAAATCATTATATTTTTGGTAAAAGAGGAAGATGTTGGAAAAGCAATTGGGAAAGCTGGTGAACACGTTAAAGATTTGAAATCAAAACTCCAAAAAAAGATTGACGTCATTGCATTCTCTGAAAACCTTAACCAGTTCATTCAAAATATATTGCAAACTACTAAAAATTCTATTATGGTTCAAAATATCGAAATAAAAGAAAGTAGAAATCTAAAGAAAACTGTAATAATAACAGTACGTCCTCAAGATCGAGGAAAAGCTATTGGAAAAGATGGTTCCATGATAAGAAAAATTAAAGAATTGGTTCTAAGGTATTTTGAAGTTGATAATGTAATCATTAATACAAAAAATATATGATTTGTTCTTTCAGATATCTCATTATATAATAATACTTGATTTAATTACAAAATTATCTTTAGTAGATGATCAAATCTACTTTAATATTCAAAATAAGATAATCTAAATTTAATAATAATTCATTTTTAGCATAAATTTTAAGTTTAAAGAAACATTTTTTCTTCTACTAAAGTTCTATTAATTAATTATATTAGGTGTTGTCAATAGCTCCGAAAGGATTATACGCTGCTAGAAAGCTAAAAGCTAATAGAAAGAAGTTTAAATGGTCTAAAACAAAATATAAAAGAAGAAAACTTAAATTAAAACAGAAAGTTGATCCTCTCGAAGGGTCATGTCAAGCCTTAGGAATTGTTCTTCAGAAGGTTGGTCGTGAAAGTAAACAACCAAACTCCGCAATAAGAAAGTGTGTAAGGGTTCAATTGAAAAAGAATGGAAAAGGTGTAACCGCTTTTCTTCCAGGAGATGGGGCACTTAACTTCATAGAAGAGCATGATAGGGTTATTATTGAAGGAATTGGAGGCGCAAAAGGTAGAAGTATTGGTGACTTGCCAGGTGTAAGATATAAAGTTGTCAAAGTAAATGGTGTAGCACTTGAGGCTTTATTGGCGGGAAAGAAAGAGAAACCACTTCGTTAAAGAGGGTATCAGTTATGAGTAAGGCAAAGAAAGAAATACAACTTTATAATAAATGGCCTTTTAAGGACATAAAGGTTAAAGATAGAACACTAGAAGATTACATAAATTTAAAACCTATCATAGTTCCACATTCAGCAGGTAGACATGAACATAAAAGATTTTGGAAATCCTCTAAAGTCTCAATAATAGAGCGATTTTCTAATAGGTTGTTATCTCCAGGATTTATTGGCAGTAAAATAAAAGGTCATAAGAGCTCTTATAATTCTGGTAAGAAAAGTAAACTTCTAAAGAATTTAGAAAATGCTTTCACATTAATTGAATTGCTAACTGAACAAAACCCTATTCAAGTTTTAGTAGATGCGATCTGTAATTCTGCACCAAGAGAAGAAACAACTAAGATTGCTATGGGTGGGATAAGTTATGCTTCAGCAGTAGATATCGCCCCACAGCGCCGAGTTGATTTGGCTATAAAATATATTGTTCAAGCAATAGGCGCTAGATCTCATTTAAATGTAAAACAATTTGAAGAAAATTTAGCTCAAGAACTAATATTAGCAGCAGATAACAGTCAAGATTCTAGAGCTGTTAAACGAAAAGATGAAATTGAGAGAATTGCTGTTTCTGCACGATAATTATTTCTATAGATTTTCACAAATCATTTTTTATTAAAGATTTATCTTCAATGTTATTTATTATAGGAGATTTAATTCTATATATGTTGAAGGAGTTTCTATTTTTTATGTAAATCATATTTGAAAAACTTATTACTTCAAAAATTTACCATTTTCTTTTTTATAGTTCTCAAAAATTATGAATATATAGGGACATTAGTGACATTTCGATTTATATGTTATTCAAATTTGTCTCTAATCCCTTATCTAAGGAGTTGGCGAAGAATTAAAGCGATTAAAATGAGAATTTGGCCAATTGAAGATGAAAAAATGCAATAAATGAGTCCAAAAGAATATTATAAAGGAGCTTTTAAAGATAATGTACAAGAGATTAAACAAAATGAAAAAAGCATTAGAACAGTTATTAAATTCCTATTTTTAATGCTAAAAATTTAAGTTTCAATAAGTTTTGTTATAAGTGTGGGAAAAAATTACCTCTTTAAAGAAAAATATCTTTCAATTTGTTTATAAAAATGAGTTTAAAGATAGATATTAAATAAATATAAAAAAAGAATAATTATTGAGGTGTACCACAATACACACAATATTTCGCTCCAGATTCAGATGGCGCTCCACATTGCTGACAGAAATTATTATGTCCCTCAACTTTATATTTTACATGAGTTCGAGAAGTCTGAATAAGTTTAATTTCACTTAAATTTATTCCACATATATGACAGAATTTAGGATTTCCTTTTACTTTTGTACCACAAGATGGGCAAATTATAAGAACTCTTGTACCACACTCTTGACAAAATTCCCACTTACCATCAATTTGTTTTCCACATTTTGAGCAGAATTTTACTTCGTTTGCTGTATACTCTAGAATAGTAAAAAATATAGCCAAAATAAGTGTAGATCCAATGGGTATTAGAGGGATCCAATACTCATAAGGTGGGAAAACTGCGATTTGGAGAATAAACATCACCAAAGTTGTTATAGCAAATAATGTCCAAAACCCAATCATCCCAAATCTAACTTTTCTTTTACTATAAAAATCTATAATTGTCCCTATGATAGCGAATATGAGAACTACTCCAATTGGAATTGGCATCCAAAACTCAAAACTATAAAAAACTCCTGCCGCGAGAATAATCATTACAAATGTAGTTATTATAAATAATACCCACAAACCAATAGTACCCATACTAATTTTTTTTTTTATTTCATTCCAAATCATAAAAAAACCACTTCTATTAATCAAAGTTTAAAATAATTTGTATTACTTATGATGTTTATTTTTTTTATATAAAAAAATTGGAGTCCAATATTTTAATTATAAAAATCTTGTAAATAAAAAGAGTTTAATTCTAAGATTATTTCTTAAAAAAATAACTTTCATATCACCTACGTATTATTCATATTCATTGGTTGCTGAGAAAATTCCTAAATTTTTATATAATTGCTAAATATATTATTTAGTCAAGCAGAATAAAAGAAAATTAACAGGGACAATAAGTAAATTGGATGCCGACAAAAACCAAAATATTTTGGAAAAACAACTCAAGACTTTAGGTCAGAAGATTAGAATTGATATTTTGAAAAAGTTAAAAAAAACTCAAATCCCATTATCTTTTTCAAAGCTTCAAAAAGAAGTTTTAGAAAATGATTCTTCTTCAGGAAACTTATCTTTCCATTTAAATATATTAAAAAAGAGTGGGTTAGTCAGATCCTCAGAAGAAGGGTATTCAATTACATATCTAGGCGAACAAATAATAGACAAGATCTTATCTATTGAACAAATTTTAAATAAGCAAAAAAAGTCAAGGATGATCCGAACCTCAAAATATTCTAAGGAACTATTTGATATTAATAAAATAGAGGAATATTTAGTGATAGAGGGGGAATTGGAACGTCATTTAGCTAAACAGATTGCTCATGAAGTAGAAGAGCGTCTTTCTAAGACACATATAGAGTATATGACTGCTCCATTAATGCGGGAATATATTAATGCTGTTTTATTAGAAAATGGTTTAGAAGAAGTGCGACATAAATTGACTCGATTAGGAACTCCTCCATTTGAAGTGTTTCAAATTTTTAATTCCAAGAACGGTGAGATTACACCTGAAATCTTTATTAAAAGATTAGGTTCTGATGTATCTGAGCAGTTTTTACTTTTAAACCTTTTACCAAAAAATCTTGCTGATTTATATTTATCTGGAGAAATTGCTCTATTACATTTGAATTATTGGAGTTTAAGACCATTAAGTTTGTATATAAACACGAAGTCGTTGATTGATCATATTTTCAAAAAACATTCAGACATTCCCCAATTAATTAAAAATGCTACAGATTTTTCTGATTTAATTATTCATTTTTTAGATCTTTTATACGAATTAAGCCAATTTTATTCTGAAGACATACTTTTGGGAGATTTTAATACTCAATTTCTCTCTTTTTTTCAATTACCCAAAATAAAATCATTCAATTTCAATCTATTGACTTCTAAAATTTTTTGGCTAAATTCTCTTTTCAAAGATGGTAAATCACATTTTTCATTGGAGTTTAGTTATAATGAAGGATTAATCAAAGAATGTTCAATTCAAACCCAAATTGATAAAAGTTTTATTAATTCTTTGAATATGCAAAGTAGAGGACGCATAAAACCATTACTTTTTTTTGAGATACCATCGCCTTTTTCATCAGAATTAGAGTTTTGTATATTAAAAAATTATATATCTGATTCTAATAAAAATAATCTAATATTATATGATAAGAATTATTCAAATTTATTGAATTCAACAATAGTTCAAATTTCAAATCCTAATGAGGATATAATTATTTTAGATAAGATTCTTACCAATTTACATATGATATCAGTAGAAGCAAAGCAAAATGATGATTTCTTTTTAGATCTATTGCAAGATAAATTAAATTCCATATTTGAATTGTTTAAATATAAAGAGAGATTAGTACAGAAAAAATTAAATTCACTAAAACAATGGAATTTTGTAGTTACTAGGATTCTAAATAAAAATACAGAAGAATTTTTCAAAAAATCTTTAAAATCTATTAGTTTTTTCGGTTTAAATGAAGCTATTTTAAATCACTGTGGAATCGAACTTGATAGAACAGAAAAAAGTGAAGTTTTTGCACTAAAAATCCTATCATTAATGAAAAAAATTATTGAGGAAAGAAATGAAGTTGATAACAATAATTTCATATTATCTCAGCCTCATTATGGTTCTTATCTAATAGATTCTTTTCATAATGGGATGGCACAGTATAATCAAAAAGTAAATGGATATACCTCAAGAATGATTAGAACTGAATCAAATCTCTCTCTTGATAAAAGAATCAAATTGTTTAAAAAATTTCAGAAATTTATCAATGGAGGAACTTTATTTATAGAAAAAATTAATACAGATGAATTATCCTCAGAAATTCTTTTGAAAACTCTATTTGAATCAAAAATTGGTGCGATTTCTTTAAAGGATTGCGTATTCTAAGAATTGGAATATAAAATAAGAAAATTGATTTAATATCATTTAGCCATTAATTCTGCTAAGAGAGCTTTCCTCATCGGAATCCCATAATAAGTTTGTTTAAAGTAAATTGCTTTATTTGAACTATCAACATCAGGAGAAATTTCATTAACCCTGGGTAATGGATGTAGTAATCTAAAATTATCCTTTGTTTCTTTAAGGTCCTCTTGCTGAAATATATAAAATCCTTTAATTTTATCGTAATCTTCTAAATCAACGAATCTCTCTTTTTGAATCCTAGTCATATAAAGAACATCTAAAATATTTAATATTTTTCTATAATCTCTTATTTCTTTATATTTAACTTGTCTCTGCTGTAAAAAATCTTTATCTCTATTTCTCATTTTCAAATCAACAGGGCTTATGAAATAAATATTAATATCGAAATTTGATAAAAGAATTGAAAGCGAATGTACTGTTCTTCCGTATTTAAGATCACCCATTAAACCTATATTTAATCCATCTAATGGCCCTAATTCTTCAGTGATAGTTAACAAATCTAACAGTGCTTGAGTAGGATGTTCTCCACTTCCAGATCCGGCATTAATAATTGGAACTTTTGCAAATTTGGCAGCCATAGTTGCAGCTCCTTCAAGCGAATGTCTCATAACTATACAATCGCTATAATTCTCTACTGTTCTTATAGTGTCTGCAATACTTTCCCCTTTTTTAATTGAAGAAACATCTCCAGAATGGAATCCAATTACGCTTCCACCTAATCTATACATAGCAGATTCAAAACTAAGACGAGTACGAGTAGAAGGTTCAAAAAATAAAGTAGCTAAGATTTTGCCTTGAAGTATATTTGAATTTTTGATTTGAATCATTTCTTTCCCTTTCTTTAAAATGTATTCAATATCTTCTCTATCAAATTGCTTAGCACTTATTATACCTTCGCTAAACTTCTCTTTAAACATTTGAATTCTCAATCACTATGTTTTTATTAACATTATGTAAATAAGATTTAAATTATTTTTTATTATATGATGGTTATTCAAAAAGAACTAACCAGAACTAATAAAATTTAAAATTTATAAACAATTACTTTAGGTAATTAGATAATAGTGGTGTCTCAAAATTGAAGTATCCACGAACAACGCGAAGATATTGTCCCAACTGCCATAGTCATCAAGTTCATAACGTCTCGTTATATAAAAAGGGAAAGGAACGCATGCTAAATCATGGACGTAGAAGACTTGAACGAAAAAAAAGCGGATATGGCAGTTTCCCGAAAGAGATTTTCCATAAAAACGCAAAAATTAATAAGAAATCAACTCCATTATTAGAATGTACTGAATGTGGTAAAAAGCAGTATGCTAAGTCTTACCGAGTAAAACGGCTTGAACTACAAGAAGTATAAAAAATGTGATTAAATATGGCTAATAAAAAAGAAAAAGAACTCATTCCATACCCAAAAAGTAGATTCTTACGTGTAAAATGTCTAAATTGTGGTAATCAACAAATAATTTTTGGATGTTCTGCAACTGATGTGGAATGTTTAGTTTGTGGAAAAACTTTACTCCAATCTACAGGTGGGAAAGCTAGAATTCTCACTAAAATTTTAGAAGTCCTTTCTTAAACATAATTCTTCGTGAAACTGTTCTTTCACGTAATTTCTTCTTTATCTCAGTAATATAAAATAGACTAAGTAATTTATTTGTTATTCACGCCAAGTATATTTACATTTAGTACATTTAAAAAAATGAGTGCTTGGCTCATCAGAGCTTCTTATTTGAACTTGCCAAGTTTCTGCTTCTGAATTACCACATTTAGGGCAATCTTTTTTAATTTTTAGGTGCACAGAAATTTTATCTTCTTCACTAAGAATTAATAAATTCTTTTCTAAAGCTTTCTTTTTTTTATGAATGCTTTTCTGAATTTCATCAGGATTATTGTATAATTCTTTTTGAAATCCACATTTACAAACTAGAAATAATTTATCTTTTATTTTTCTTTTCCGGAGAAGATTATCACAATCAGGGCAAAAATCTGGCATTATTATTACTTATTTTTCAAGTTCTTTTTTCAATTCGTACAATTTTCGATAATATTCGAAGTTTAGTTTATTCATATCTTGAATTATATCAGCATTAATTAATTTCTCTCCAGAAGATTGTAATTCAAGATCTCCTATTACATTGATTAAATCGTTCTCTTTAAAATTAAAATCATCAATTCCAATGATATTAACGCTTATCTCACCAGTTTTATCATCTAAAACAATATGATTATCATTTATTTTGCTCTTTATATATCCTGTTACCTGAATTCGGTCATCATCAATAGCTATATCCTTTATTATTCTTTGTTTTGCGGACGGTAAAGACATTTTTTTTTAAATAAGAATCATTTATTTAATTAATACAAATTTGAAAATTTAAGATAAGTATAAATAATTAATTTAAAACCTAAAATTGGTATTATTAAAAGACTAATATCAAATATTATTAATAATGCGAATTACACAATATTATCTTATTTATAATTGAATAAATTTGCTGAAAGAATATGAGCTTTACATTAAAATTAGAAAATAGTCGGATCTTGAAAGGAATTGTCGAAACTCTCGCGAGTATTATAGATGAAACTGAGTTTCGAGTCACTCCAAAAGAGTTTATGATATCCGCAATGGATCCAAGCAGAATATGTTTACTTAAACTATCGATTAAAAAGGAGAATTTTGATGGTTATAAATGTGAAAAAGAGTCAAAAGTTGGATTAAATTTAGATGATTTGGATAAAATTTTAAAGAGAAGTGCTGCGAATGATTCAGTTGAAATTGATTTCAATGAAGCTGATCAAAAAATTAAAATAAAGATGCAACGTGAAGGTATTTCCCGCACAAGAACATTTAGCTTAGCATTATTGGATATTGATATTGAAGAAATCCCTATGGATAACCTACTAAGGATTGAATATCCATCAAAGTGGGTAATTGAACCAGAGTTCCTAGTTGAAGCGATAAAAGACGCTGAAATATATTCCGAAATTCTTAATATGACTGCTGTAGAAGATCAAGGATTAGTTTTTAGTTCAACAGGACAAATCGGTGAAATGGAGTATGATCTTAGCGAGGATGATTTAATAGAACATGCTCTTAGTGGAACCAGTAGCGGAGCATATTCCCTGACCTTTTTGAAAGCTATACTAAAAATTGCTTCGATCACCGAAAAGTTGGAAATCTCATTAAAAACAGATCATCCTTTAAAAATGATTTTTAACCTTCTTGAAGGAGGAGAATTAAGCTACTTCTTAGCGCCTCGAGTGGAAGAAGCTGAATTCGAAGACGAAGATGATATGGATGAATTTTAGTGAATCCAACCTCAATTTGTTGTTTATTATTTTATTAATAGAATCATTAAAATTATCAGTAAATTAATTTACTCTTAATCTATTAAAGTTTAGTCTCATCATGTCTGTTAGATTCTAAATATATAGGTTTAAAATTAGAGAATTTTCCGGTCGTTTTTAAAATGTTTGACTTAATCAAGCGATATCCTTGGCTTCCTTCCTTAGAGGAATATTATTCTGATATATCATCGAAAGATCCCCTAGAATTTATACATGAAGTCTTTAAATCAGACAAAGTTGGTTTTTTAAAGAAAAGAATATTAAGTATTTTCAATGCTGCTTTCGAAAATATTGAATTAATTCAGGATTATGCAGCAGATAATCTTAATATTTATCTGTATATAATTTTAAGAATTCTCTTATATGTTTTAGATAATAAATCAATTTCAAATAGGATTGCAAATCTTTATTCTAAAAATACTTATAATGAATTGAATGAAGATCGAGACTATAATTTATTTAAAATATACCAAGATTTAAATTTAGAAGTAAAGTATGAAGAAGAACCAATTATTTATAAAAAGAGAGTAATAAAAGACCAAGAGGAAATTTTTAAAACTAAATTCAAAATATTTTTTATTGATTATTTAAAATTGGCATCAAATTTAAAAGATCCATATAGAAAGTTAGTTAATAATGCTCTATTTGAAGGTTATGTGTATGTAAAACCTAAAAACCTTAATAGACTTATTCAAGAATATGTAAGGATAAAATTATTAACTCAAAAAAAAATTAATCTCGAAAGATTGAAAGAACTTAGAGAACAATTATTTAAGAACCCAGAGTTTAAAGATTTATTTAACGAAATTAAAAATCTTTGGGAGAAAAAGAAAGAAGATTTTGAATATGCATTAGATACAAAATATAAGAGAGGAAAAGATATGTTAAAAACATTTCCTCCTTGTATAGAAGAAATACTCTCTAAAGCAGAAGAAGGTCAGAATTTAATACATATAGAGAGACTTTATATTTTGTGGTTTTTAAATGCACTTGAATATCCTGAGGATGAAATAATTAATGTATTTTCAAAACTACCTGATTTTGATAGAGAAAAAACTGAATATCAAGTAAAATATGCGATTAAAAAAGGATATACACCCTATTCCTGCAAATCTTTAAAATCTTATAATTTATGTAGGGCAATTGAAAAGAATGATGAGTTATGTTTAAAAGGCTATTATTCAAAAACAAAGGAAAAACAACAAGAGATATATCATCCTCTAAGATATGTAGATGTAATGGAGTATCGTAATTCCAGAAAATTAAAGAATTCTAAAAAAAATTTAGAGAAACAAAATGAAGGATCTTGACTATCTTAAGCGTTTATTTAAAGCTTATTATAAGGAGAAGCCCTCTGAAATACCAATTATCACCGATTTTGAACACAGAGAATTTGGATTCATTCCATGGGATACAAAAATACTAATGAATAGACACATGAGTTTTATAAATAAAGATAGTTTAGTAAAATTCTTGATAAACAATGGGCCTAGACATGTATATTCAAGCGGAGCGCTTTATTTAAAACCGGAAAATCAGGAAATGAAGAGTAAAGAGTATTATGGGTGTGACTTTATAATAGACATTGATGTAGATCATTTCTATACACCATGTAAGGATGACCACGATATTTGGTATTGTAAAGAATGTGGAAATAACGGAAGAGGTATGCCAGAAAAATGTCCGAAATGTGGTAAATCTAAATTTAAAACATTAAATTGGATTTGTAAGGCATGCTTAAACCTAGCTAAAAATGAAATAATTAAGTTAATTTATGATTTTTTATTGCCCGATTTTGGTATTAGTATTAAAGACATAAAGATTACTTTTTCAGGGCATAGGGGTTACCATTTAAAAATTGAGAATGAAAAATTAAGGACATTATCTAGTGATGAACGCAGAGAAATCGTTGATTATATTACTGGAGAAAATCTATCTTTTGAGAATTTTGGTTTGCAAAGAATTGGGGAAAACATTTTTGGTTTCTCAAGAGAAACGCTCGGATGGTCTCAAAAAATTCTTCGGAAAATTGAAGAGATATTAAGAAAACCTAATCCAGAAATTGAGATAATATTATCAAATAAAAAAAGATTTAACTTTAGTGGAAAAAAAATAGAGAATTTTCTAAACTTTAAAGAAGACTTCCTTATTACAATTAAAAATTCTCACAGGAATAATTGGACATTATTTGGGTTTAACTTAAATGATTGGAATAAATTTTTAGTACCCATAGTTAAAGAAATCGGAATAGAAATTGACACTCCTGTTACAATTGACATTCATCGACTTATTAGATATCCAGGATCTTTACATGGGCAAACAGGATTCAAAGTTCAAGAGTTATTACCAGATGAGATTGAGGTTTTCAATCCTTTAGACGAGTTAAATGAAAAATTAGATCCAATTGTATTTGAAAGTGATAAATTTATTACTCAAAAATTAGAAATAATTGAATCTAATATACCAGCAACAGAAATGAAAGGTGAAACTCATGGACCCTATTCTCAAGGAGAAATAATAGAAGTCCCTCACCATATAGCGGTCTTTTTATTATGTAAAGGAGTTGCTAAAACCATTTAGTTAAAAATTTTAAATTCACGAATACTTGTTTATTATGTTAAACTAAAAAAATCGGTTTCTATGAATTTACGAAGAGATTATGAAAGATTATATCAGCATTGGTTTACTGAATTCCAGCAAACAGATTTAACGGAGCTAACCCAAGAACTATTTAGTGATTATAAAAGAAACTTAGATTATATAATTGATTATAAAGAAGAAGGTATGGATGATCTAAAGGATCGTATATTACAGTCATATAAAGACAATTTTAAGTTTTTATTTAACGATTTTTTGAAGATTCGGGAAATTAAAATAATTAATTCTGCCCTAGCATTAAAAGAAATTAATTTAAATGATGTTATTGAAGCCGAAAAATTGTTATATCAAAATTTAGTAAGTTCTATTAAGGGATATAAGAAGGTAAAAGCCATTTCTCTATACGAAGGTAAAGAGAAATTTAAGCCTGAAGAAGTTATTGAATCAAAATTAGAAATGAAAGGTACCCCTGCAGAATCTACAATTTCGATTGATGAAAAAAGTTCAATAATTTCTAAATCCACCATTATATCTGACCGAGAAAAATTTAATTATACACTCATAAGATTTTTAAAAAAAACTCCTCCATTAGTAGGTGTTGATCTTATAAACTATGGTCCCTTTGAAAAAGAAGACATTGCAAATCTGCCACAAAAGAATGCAAAAATTCTTATTTATGAAAAATTCGCAGAAAAAATCGAACTTTTTTAATCCTATTTAAACTTCTTATCAAATTCTTCTTTAAAATATTTTAATCGATATTTTGCATATTTATCTGTTAAAGAGAATTTCGGAGGTTTTGGATTTATTAATTGACCACCACAATAACGACATTTTGATTCAGGATTCTGTAATCCGTACCTGTTGCACTCTTTACACTTTTGAAGGTATTTGGTCATTTTTAACATCATATAATATATCTATTAATCGCGTTCAAAAGAAAAACTCCCATTGTATTTTTCAGCATTGCGTTCAATAACATCTAAAGCATCTGATAAAATATTTTCCGCATCCAAATAATCCTTTGAAATAACTTCCAATCGATAAAAAGGGGCTGCTATATAATTAATATTAATATTCCTTGTTTGTTTTCTCTCAATTATTTTTAAAGCCTCTAGTAATGATTCTCTAATTAAGTCTATCCCATTTTCTGTAGTAAAAGAGAGTTTCACCTTACCAGATATACTCACCGTTGAGATTTTTACATTTTCATCAATTATTTTTAATAACACACTTTTAACTTCCTCAGATATATTATCTAATTCAGATAGTAATTCTTCTCCATTTTCTTTAAGTCCTTCAATTGCTTCTTGATAAGTATTAAAATAATCTAGTATTGGAAATCCGATTAATTCATAAGCCTTATCAAGTGTCATATCAATACCTTCTGTTTCTGTAAGAAATTGTAATAAAATTTCAAATTTTACCGCATATTTCCATTCCTTTAATCTATTTTCTCTCTGAGCAGAATTAACCCTTCTTAATGATAAATCAACATGTCCTTTATTTGTATCTACTCTCAGTACCCGTAAAATTACTCGTTGACCAATTCGAACATAATTACGAATATTCTTAATCCACCGAGAGCTTATCTCTGATACATGGATCATACCTCTGGCACACTCCTCAGAATCCAAACCTTCAAAGTCAATTAAATCTACATACACATATTGGTTTTGTATCTCTGTTACTTTGGCTATAACAAACTCTCCATCTTTTGGGAATTTTGTTTTACTCTTCACCATGGTATTGACAAGTTTATTTTTTATTAATTAATTTTTTTAAATTCTTAATTTAATTTAACGATCTATAATTTTTTATTTTTTTTATCTTTCAAATACAAAAGACATATGAAAAGTGAAATGAAAAATTCCTAATTGGTTTATTCATAATAAATGGGCTAAAAAAGCCGGAATTAAAAAAAATATTGCCAACATGATAAATAGGGCATTAGATTATGGTTTTAATTGGGCTTTATACCAAAAAGATGATGTAGAATTTGAAAATAGTAATGAGAGTATAATTTTTCAACAGTTAAAATATTTTAATGAAAAAGATGAAAATAAAAAAGGATATATCAAAGCTCTTTATTTACATCATCTATTGGACTTTTTTAAAGAAACTCATGTTAATATTCACGATCTTAAATTGGTTTTTAAAAAATTTTTACAAGAAAAGGTTATAGTTGAAATCTATGATTCTGTAGGAAAAATTACAAATTTCCAAGAAGAATTAAATGAGATCTTTGATTTAATAAAAGAAAATAGAGAAGAATTATTTGAAGATTTAAAATCTTAAATCTAGGAATATTGATAAAATACAATAAAGTAATTAAATAATAACTCTTTCTTCAAAAGCTTAAACAACCCACTCTAATTCTAATTCTTCAAGTTTTGCTTGGGTAGGCATTCCATTCTCATTCCAGCCCATAATTTTGTAATATGTTTGGATTGCACTCTTTAACTTATTGGGATCAATAGCTGTTTCAGAAAGAGCTCCTGAAGTATGTGGTTCGAAAAACCTATCAGGTAACCAATCATCATCTTTGGTAAGACCTTCTCTAATATTAAAAACTCTTGCCATAGTTGATATTCTTTCTCCTGCTTTCATTAATTCCCATATAGAAGTATTCCAACCAGTTACCGCTTGTACAATCTCAGTAAGATGATTATAACGCCAAGAGACAAAATAGCACATCAATAGGGCGTTAAATAAATAACGCCAATTAGTATAATATGCTAAAGCCCTTACTTTCCTTGGACTTAAATCATCCATCTCTAAAGGTTCTAAAATTCCTATAGGGCCATGATAGGTCATAACTCTACTATGAGCAATTGTATCGTCATGTAAATTAGTCATATGTTCTGCTCCAGTTGGAGAAATTGCATAACCAAGTCCTAAACCCTGTTTAAGACGAGGCTCATGCATTGGAATCTCAGCTCCCTTTACATGCATAGCAAATTTATCTGATCCATTTTTTATCTTATCAGCAGCGCGTTTAACACCTTCTGCTAGTATGTCACCTAAACCATCACGTTCACTAATCATTTTCACCATTTGAACCATTGCTTCAGAGTTGCCAAAATTTAATTTAATACCATCAGTATCTTTATCTGTCAAAATTCCTCTTTCATAACACTCCATCGCAAAACCAATAGAAATCCCCGTTGAGATTGTGTCTAATGAATATTTGTTACAAATTTCATTTGCTTTACATACTGCTGCCACATCATCAATTCCACAATTAGAGCCTAAAGCACCTAAAGTTTCATATTCCGGTCCCCCATAAATGGCATCAACATTCCATGGATCCCCAATTTTAATAATTTTTTTACAACGAATAGAACAAGCAAAACATCCGTCCTTCTCAAGTCCTAGTGTTTCTTTGATAGTTCTAGGATCTAATGCTTTCGCATTAGTAAATCCACCATCCCTGAAATTTCGAAATGATAGATTACCAGATGATGCAGCTTCTTCCATATAATCTCCTCCCGTACCAAATTCAAAATAACCTGCATTTCTTATCTGAATCTCCTCATTAAATAACTTTAATAATTCCCTTAATTTCTCTTTATCTGCTACTTCCTGTTTCCGATTACCCCTTACAGCTATGGCTTTTAATTTTTTAGATCCCATTACAGCACCCATTCCAGTACGTCCAGCAGCATTTCTTAAGTCATTAATAATACAAGCATATCGTACTAACTTTTCTCCTCCAGGACCAATTTGTGCTATACGGATATATTTATCACTCAATTCTTCATGAATTTTTTCTTGAACTTCACCAGTTATTTTACCCCAAAGATGAGATGCATCTCTTAATTCTGCCTCACCATCATGTACCCATAGATAAACAGGATCTTTTGCCTTACCTTCAAAAATGATCGCATCAAATCCAGCATGTTTCAATTCTGCGCCCCAATAACCCCCCACTTCTGCTTCTCCAAAACCTCCTGTTAAAGGTGATTTTGCTCCTACACTGTTTCTACCTGCTCCAGGAATGGCAAACCCAGTTAAAGGGCCAGTAGCAAAAATTAATTTATTTTCAGGACTTAAGGAGTCTATACCTACTTTTAATTCCTTTAAAAGATAATAAGCTACAAAACCTTCTCCACCGATATATCTTCTATTGAAAATATCATCAGAGTTTTCAATTGAGATTTTCTCTGATGTTAAATCCACCCTAAGAATATTATTAGTATATCCATTTACCATATTAAAACCTATATTGTATGTTTTTTCAATTAATGTTAAATAGAATTGAAACTCATTTATATTTCTTATTTGAGTCAAATTTATGTTTCCAAATATCTCTTTATTCTTTTTTTTGTTAAAAATTAGATGATTATTTTCAATATTTTTCAAGTGTACAGTTTTACCTAAATTTTCTCTAATTCTTCTAAAACATCCCCTTAAACCTAAACAATAAGATTAAATATAGTAAAAATTATAAACTCATCAACATTTAAAATTACATCTATTAAAAAATATATTTTATTGAATTAGTAAAATAATAAACATTAAATAACAAAAATAAAAGGTAATTGATGAAATATGCCAACTGAAAAACCACATTTGAATTTAGTAATTATTGGGCACATAGATCACGGTAAATCAACAATGATGGGTGCTCTCCTCATCGAGACAGGAGCAGTTACAGATAGAGAAGCCCGTGAGTTGGAAAAAATTGCAAAGGAATATGATAGAGATTCTTGGTCTTATGCTTTTGTTTTTGATCGTCTTAAAGAAGAAAGACAGAGGGGTATCACTATTGATCTCGCGTTTAGAAAATTTGAAACCCCAAATAGATATTTTACCATTATCGATGCCCCAGGCCACGCTGATTTTGTTAAAAACATGATTACTGGTGCAAGTCAAGCTGACGCTGCTATCTTAGTTGTTTCTGGAAAGAAGGGTGAAATGGAAGTTGGAATCGCTGCAAATGGACAAACTCGTGAACACGCATATTTAGCACAAACTCTAGGCGTAAAACAAATCGTTGTGGCTGTGAATAAAGCTGATATTTATGATTATTCTGAAAAACGCTTTAATGAATGTAAAGATGCCGTCGGAGATCTTCTAAGCAGTATAGGTTTTAAGTTGAAGGATGTACCCTTCGTACCAACGAGTGGAATGGCAATGGAGAACCTATCAAAGAAGAGCGATAAAATGGCTTGGTATGATGGTCCAACTTTGATTGATGCGATTGATCAATTCGTCCTTCCTGAAAAACCAACTGGTAAGCCTTTAAGACTTCCCATACAAGATTCTTATAAAATTAAGGGAACAGGTGTTGTTCCTGTTGGTAGAGTAGAAACTGGAATTTTAAAGAAAGGGGATAAAATAATAATCATGCCAACTGGTTTTCAAGGGGAAATTCGAAGTATTGAAATGCATCATGAAGAGATTCCACAAGCCATACCAGGAGATAATGTTGGTTTTAGTATCAGAGGTATTACAATGGCAGATGCGAGTAGAGGAGATTGTTTAGGTCATCCAAAGGATCCACCAACTGTGATTACCCCTAAAGGAAAATGGACGGGTCAAATTATAGTTATTTGGCACCCCACAGCAATTGCTCAAGGCTATACTCCAGTAATTCACGCACACACGGCACAAATAGCTGCTAAATTTTCCAGCTTGCTTAAAAAGATGGATCAAAAAACTGGTGCTGTGATTGAAGATTCACCTAAGTTTCTTAAGAAAAATGAATCTGCCCTCGTTGAGCTCTCACCGATAAAGAAAATGTGTCTCGAAAAGTATGAAGCTTTTCCAGAAATGGGCCGATTTGCTGTACGTGATATGGGAAGAACAGTTGCCGTTGGAATTGTCAAGGAAATTGACACGGGAGCATAAAAAACCTACATTTTGATTTTTTTATTCTATTTTAACTTATTAATTGTTTTTTTGAAATTTTATTTTTAATTAGCTTCAATTTTTTAAAACTCTCATTTGAGAACCAGAATAGTTAAATGTATTCTCACAAACATATTTAGATATTATACAAATATTATTTTCTTTTTTGAAGCTTTATTTGCCTTTTCTACTTAAGAAGTTTCTAATTAGAAAAGGTTGATATAAGGTTCTTTCTACTAAAACAAAGATTTGTTTTTTAGGATTGAGTAGTGTAGGAAAATCATCATTATTAAGTTTACTTCAAGGGCGCGAAATATCGAAAGAGAGAATTCCTACTGTAGGATTAGAGATTGAAAATTCAATATTGGATGGAAAAAAGGTCAATATCTGGGATTTTGGTGGTCAAGAAAGATATCATTTCATGTGGCAGGATTTTTTAAGAGGAGCAGGTTTAGCTGTTCTGGTATGTGATTCTACAGAAGAAAATATTAAAAAAACTAAAGATATTTACGATAAATTCTCACGTTATTTAAACTCCAAAGTTATAGCAATAGCTAATAAACAAGATCTTCCAGATGCCTTAAGTGCTAAAAAAGTTCAAAAAAAATTAGGTATGCGCACATATGGAATGTCTGCAATAAGATTGGACTTACGAGATAGAATGCGTGAAATTTTAGAATACGAGATAAACACTAATTAGGAATTAATTTAAAATTCTTCAAAACAATCTTCCAATTAGATGGGCTAAACGTAAACACTCAGGTAATTTAGAATCTACACAGATCTTTTGTAAGAGTGAATCTACTTTATTATTTTCAATTCCTTTTGAGTGGAAATAAATAATTGATATTCCTCCTGCAGTTTCAATTTGAGTTTGATATAAGTTTCCAGCATCAACAATGTTTTGTATTTTTTCTTTATATGTATTTGGAAACTTATAAATAATCGCTTTTCTTACAGAATCGAGATCAACCCTACGATCATTAACAGCAATAACAGGTTTTCTTATTTCACTATAAATTTTGTTTAAATTAATGAGATTAAATCCTCCGAAAGTAATGGTATGTGTTAATATAAATTGAATGTGTTTTTGATTTTGTTTAACCAATTCTATTAATCTTTCAGTTGCATTATTACCATCTACTATAATTTCTGTACTTACAACATTTACCATCCTAATACCTTGACAAATAACTCCAATTAATTGAGTTGTTTTAGATTTAGCTTTTAAATTGAAAGTAGCATCATCGAATCCAATTATTATAGGATTTTCTTTCATTTTTTTATTTCTCAGGTAAAAATTTTTTCATAAAATTCAAGAGATTAGTAAAAGCGACAGTAGCATTTTTTGTTTCTTCATTTCTAATATAAAGATTGCCCGTAAGATTATCAGCTAAAACATCTATTATCTCTTTTAAAGTCATTTTATTATTAAGCCATACGTAAGCTACTAATGATTCCACAGTATCAGCAAGATCATGCGCATTAGCTCTACTTTTTGCAAAATTCTTCATATTTGCATTTTTTAGTGCTGCTTCTAAAATATTTTTACCAACTTTTTTTCCTGTACGAATAATATTGTTATTTGGATTATTATTGGTCAGATAAATAGATTTAGCAATAGAATAAGCTACGTTTACAATTCCATCTCCAATCTTAGCTAATCCTTTGTCAGTACCGATAATCTTTTGAGATTTATTAAGGTTTAAATCTTTAATTAAAAACTCGTAATCCATTAAGATAAGTAGAATTAGGGCATCTTATAAAGTTTTCATAATGAAGAGTCTATTACTTTAAATTAATTTTTTAAATAAATTTTGAACATCTACTACTTCTTCTCTTAGAGATTCGATACCTTTATTCAAAATATCTTTAATTTTAAATTTTTTTGAATTATCAAGACGTATAAAGATTTTTGGTGGTTCTATACCTGTTACTTTATATGCAGCAATATTTACACCTTCTATTTCTAATAGGTGTTTGACAAGAATATTACAGAATCCATGTGATTGACCCTCAACCATTAATTCATAATCATTTTCTCCCTGACCTTTACTTAATCTTAGATTAAGATACTTATAATCAGGAAACATAGCTTCTTCTTCTATTTCAAATTCTAATTCTTCCTCCTCTACAGATTCTTCTGCTGATGGAGTTTTTAATTCAGTTTCCTCTTTTTCCTCTAACTTAGGGTAAACATTCTCGATGTCCTCATCGTTTAATAATTCATCCACTAATTCATCAAGTTCCTCTTCGTCTTTATCCTCTGTTTTGACTGGTTTCTTTTTTGCCATTGCGAAAACTCCTATAGATTGGGATTTGATAATCTTAATAAAAAATATGTAAAATCAAATAAATTTTTTTTGGTTTTACTAAAAAAACTGATTTCTCACAAATAACGATTCGCTAAATCTTTTAATCGTTCTGTTGCTAATTGTTGAAGATCTCTTGAACCAAAAAGAGTGACTTTTATGCTATTTCCCTCTACAGAAACATTTAAATTAAGGTAATTAACTTTTTTCTGAATATTTTCAAGAAATTTAATTATATTATCCAATGAACCGCTATTATTATAGAAATGAATTACTTTTTTTCCAACTTTTCTCAATAATGGACACTTTTTTTGTCTCTAATTAAAAAATAAACTTAAAATCGTAAATTATTAGTTACATTTCCGAAATCACTGGCTAGCTTTCTAGATTCAATGTTTCCACATCGATTACATTTTAGTTTGTTATAACCAATTTTGGTGAGTGAATTCCCGCAGATTACACAATCAGCATAAATAACTCCAAGTTCTTTACCCGCAGTACTTAATTTGTACTCATTATAATCCTGTGCTACTACTCGAGCTCTTAGAATATCCGTTATTTGAAAAGCGTCATTGATTTTATCAACATATCTATCTGAAATCTGAGATACATGAATATTACCAAAATAACTTGAATTAAAATGAATTTTTTTATTAATTGTATAAAAGTTGATTCCAACAGAATATTGGCGTAAGAAAAGAATGGTGCCAATAACAATATCTCCAATTTTAACAATCTTACGATCTTTCTCTTGATGTGTACTGATCTCAATTTTTCTTTCTTTCTTATTAATCGTAATAAAACCTGTTTTACTCGCAAAAATTTGACCATCTTTTATGAATGTGGATTGTTTATCAGGGAGGAATTCCTCAACTACTCCCAGATAGTCGCCAGTTAGAACAATATCATTACCATTTAGAGACTTCTTATCCAAAAATATCAACAATAGTTTTTTAATTTCTTAAACTCTTTCTAATTTAAGTAAGTATTATTAAATAAGATAAATAAATTTGATGTATTAATTTTAAAAGAGTGAACATTTTTTCGGATGAAAATTAGCAAAAAGGAATTAATTTCTATTATTCAAAAAACAGAAACGTTTACTAACCCTAAAATTGAATTGGAACAATATTGTATTGATGCAAACTGCGCTGTAGATATTATATATTATGCAGGTTTTGAATTTAAAGATATTAATAAAGCTTTTATAATTGATTTGGGTGCTGGAACAGGAAGATTATCCATCGCAAGTGCACTTTTTAATGCGAACTATGTTTTAAGTGTTGATATTGATATGAATGCTTTAAATATTTTAAGAAAAAATATTCTTACTCTTGAATTGGAACAAATTATTTTTCCAATATGTGCTGATATCGAATATTTCCAAATTTCAAAAAGATTAATACATAAAAATATGAAAGTGACAACAATTATGAATCCTCCATTTGGAGTACAAACCAGATTTGCTGATAGAGCTTTTTTAAAAAAAGCAATTTCTTTTTCAGATATAATTTATTCTATTCATCTGGCGAATAAGAAGATCTATAAATTTATTTCGAATTATGTTAAAAAATTAAAATGGAAAATCGACAATGTCCTTCCATTTACTATGATTCTAGAACGTGCATTTCCATTTCATACTCAAAATACTAAAAAAATTGATGTTCATGTATATAGATTCATAAAAGAATAATAAAAAAAATTAACTCATAAGAAAAGTTAGTGTTATTGAAAATCTTTCCAAGAATCTAATCTTTGTGGATATTTTGCTTTGTCGCCCAGAATTTCTTCTATTCTTAACAACTGATTATATTTGCAATTACGATCCGATCTACATGTAGCCCCTGTTTTAATTTGACCAGTACACAATCCTACAGCTAAATCGGCGATGAATGTATCTTCAGTTTCACCAGAACGATGTGAAACCATCACATTAAATCCATTATCAAAAGACATTTTTGCGGCTTCTATAGCTTCAGTTAAAGAACCAATCTGATTTACTTTGAGTAGTAATGCATTTCCCGCTTTTTCTTTTATCGCTTTCTCAAGAATATTTATATTGGTTACTGTAAGATCATCATCTACCACCTGTATATTACTACTTTTAGCAGTTAAGTTTGAAAAGTTTCTAAAGTCTTTCTCATCAAATGGATCTTCAATAGATTTGAAAGGATATTCGTGTATAAGATCCATATAATATTCTAATAATTCATCTTCAGCAAGTTTTTTTCCATCTATATTATATAAACCATCTTCAAAAAATTCACTCGCAGCTGCATCCATTCCAAGAACAAAATCGGTACCTATTAGAAAACCAGCAGTTTCAATTGCTTCAATAATTATTTCCACAGCCTCAGATGTAAAAGATAAATTCGGAGCAAATCCGCCTTCATCACCTACATTAATCGCAGAAGGCCCATATCTCTTCGCTAATAACTTTTTCAATGTTTGATATACTTCAGTAACGTTCTGTATTGCTTGGGAAAAAGATTTAGCACCCACAGGTAAAACCATAAATTCTTGTATTGATAAGTTATTACCCGCGTGTTCGCCTCCATTTATAATATTACAACATGGAAGGGGGAGCAAGTAATTATTTCTCGTTTTATTATATGCTAAATTATAAAGATAGGCAAACAAAGGGACTTCAGATAGTTTAGAAGCTAATTTTGCTACTGCTAATGAAACAGATAAAATTGCATTGGCTCCTAAATTACTCTTGTTTTCTGTACCATCTATAGATATCATTTCTTTATCTATTGTACTTTGTTCTCTAATATCAAATCCTATTAATTTTTTTCCTAATATTTCATTCACATTAGTTACAGCTTTTAATACATGTTTTCCCATAAAAGCTTTTCCGTTATCTCGCAGTTCAAGTGCCTCTAAAACTCCTGTTGATGCTCCTGAAGGAACAGCCGCTCTGGAAAAATGTTTTCCCGCAAAAATATCAGTTTCAACAGTAGGGTTTCCACGTGAATCCAAAATCCATCGAGATTTAATTTTAGTAATTTTAAAATCAGTCATACAAATCTTAATCTTTTTTTATAGATATGAATATTAATAAAGAATTAAGAAAATTTAATTCTTAATATTAATAATAAAAAAATTTGAATCACTCTCAGATGTCATGTCTTTTGAAAATAGACCTTGGGTTGAAAAATATCGACCAAGAGTTCTTGATGAAATTGTAAATCAGAAAGGAATAATAAAACGTTTAAAACAATTTGTTAAAGATAAATCCATGCCCCATCTCATTTTTGCTGGGCCTGCTGGAACAGGAAAAACAACGTCCGGTTTAGCAATGGTAAGAGAATTGTATGGTAGAAAAATGGCAACCAATAGAACATATTTAGAATTAAATGCCAGTGATGCGCGTGGTATTGATGTGATCAGAACTTATATTAAAGATTTTGCAAAAGCACGTCCTCCAGCAGATATACCATTTAAAATATTAATTCTAGATGAGGCGGATAATATGACTGCTCCTGCTCAACAAGCATTAAGGAGAACTATGGAGAGATACACAAAGAATTGTCGTATGATTTTAATATGTAATTATTCTAATAAAATTATCCCTCCAATTCAATCAAGGTGCGTTGTATTTAGGTTTGCTTCATTAAATAATGTTGATATTAAAGGCAGAGTAAAAGATGTTGCTAACCAAGAAAACATTATTCTCACTTCTGGTGGCCTAAATGCCATTGTAGATGTTTCTCGGGGTGATTGTAGACGAGCAATAAATTATTTGCAATCATGCGGCACAATTTCTAAAAAAATCGACCAGGAGATTGTATTTCGTGTGGCAGGAGAGCTTCCTCCAGCAAAGATAAAAGAACTTTTGAACACAGCCTTACAAGGCCAATTACAATTATCTATAAAGCTTTTAAATGATTTAATTAAAGAGTATGGTCTTTCGGGACAAAATATTATTAAAAATTTACATAAGGAGATTTATGATTTGGAAGTTCAAGAAAATATCAAAATTGAATTATCAAAACTTTTGGCAGAATTTGAATATCGATTAAGTCAAGGCGGTACAGAAGAAATTCAACTTCAAGCATTATTAGCTAAAATCGTGTTGTTGGAGAGTTCTGAATAGCTGATGCTTAAAATTAAAATAGATTTCTTTTTTTAAAAAAAAATTATTCATTCTCTCCTTTGATTTTGGATCTATTTCTAATTCAATTGTATCATCATATTTAATATCCCATAAAATTAACCCATTCGCATCCACAGGTTGATAGGAATGTTCTTTTGAACTATCAAACAAATCTAGAAAATCTTTATAAATAATCTCACCTTTTCCTAATTCCAAAACTTTTTTAACTATTCGTCGGATTTGTTGTCTTAAAAATGATTTACTTTTAAAATCGAAAACTAAGAAATTGTTTTGTTTTGACAACTTTACAGAATACATATCTCTTATTGTATTTATTTTATCTTTTTCCTTTTTTGAAAAATTAGCAAAATCATGTTGACCTTCTAATTTCTTACAAGCTTGTTGCATTATCTTAAAATTTAAAGTACTTATATTTTGAAAATAAGTTAGCGACCTTGGCACTATATATATATAATGGCGCATCAAAGCATCGTATCTTGAAGAGAAATCGAATGGCACTTTTGTATATGCCCAAATACCTATATCTTTTGGCAAAGCAGCATTAATTTCCATTAATATTGGCTTCTTTTCTGTTATACAAGTGAAATATGCACCTCGAGCAGATACATATCGATCAGTCCTACTTGCGAATTCAAAATCTGAATTATTTACTTCATTGATATAGTTCTTTTCAATTAAAGTATTTAATAGACACTCTTCAATTGTTAAAAAATCACGTTGTCTTTGCGATCCATAATATTTTTTCTTTCCAATATAATAAATTTTAAAGAGAAATTTTGATTTCACCATTGATATACAATCCTTTCTATTTTTTATAATTAATTTTTAAGTTATAGAAAATCTAAAATGTTCAGAATCTTTCTACATTATTTTGAATTTTACAAAATGTTAGATTAAAGAAAAACATTTTAATCTTAAGGATTTTTTTTATATTCTAAATTAAATTATGGTTATTAAATTATCTACATATTAAACTTCGAATGAAAAATAATGGTTAAGATTTTCGCTTCATTGAGAAACTTTCGTGATCGTGTCAGAACATCGATATCCATAAAAACTAGCAATATCTTATTTTTTGTGGCATTATTTTTAGTCGTAGTTTTAGCTATTGTTATTAGATGTAGCCCTATCATAAGAGGAAATCTTCTAATTAAAGCATTCGACCCTTGGATCCAATGGTATAACGCAGAATACCTGAGTGAGCACACATTATATGAATATTTTACTTGGGTTGATTATAAAAGCTGGTATCCTACTGGTTTTTACCGAGGAGGTTTACGACCAGGACTTACTTTTACTGTAGTAGCAATCTATCATATATTTAACTTTTTAGGATTGCCAATTTCATTATATCAAATTTGCTTTTTCTTTCCTGCATTTATGGGTGGAATAACTGTATTAGTTATGTATTTTTTAGGAAAAGAAATTTTAAATCGTTCGACAGGTTTATTTGCTGCATTTTTTCTAGCTTTCAATCCAGGATATTTACAACGTACAACTGCAGGTTTTTTTGATAATGAAACAATAGGAGTATTTGCTACTTTACTAACGTTCTTATTTTTCTTGAAAGCAATAAGGACAGGAAAAGTATTTTATTCAATTCTAGGTGGGATTTCATTAGGTTATTTATCTCTAAGTTGGGGGGGATATCAATTTGTTTTTTTAATAATTCCTATTATAAGTGTAATATTAGTTTTAATGAATAAATACAGTGAAAATGTATTAATTTCTTATGCGGGAGTTCAAGGAACTGGATTATTAATGTTTTCGTTATTTACAAGATTCAACTACGACGACTTATTCTCGGATTTAGAAATAGGAGGAATATTCCTTTTTACAATTATTCTTTTAATTTTTCACATCATTCATACAAAAAAAAGTGATTATCCTGCTCTATATAATGGTTTAATAAAAATGGTAAAATGGTTTCTTATACCTGGAATACTAATTATTGCGATAATAATTTGGATTGCTCCTGAGATTATCCCTTTCGGTTTTGGCTCAAGATTTTTTACTATCCTAAGTCCTCTATTTCGTGAACAAGTAAGTCTTGTAGCTTCAGTTGCAGAGCAAATGCCCAGTGCATGGAGTGTTTTCTATTATGATACCTTGATTCCTCTATTATTAATACCTTTAGGAATATATTTTTGCTTTAGGAGATTAAATGCTGCAGATATTTTTTTAATAGCTTTTATAGTATTAATGTACTATTTTACTGGGAGTATGATCCGTATTATCTTAATATTTGCTCCTGCTGCGGCATTGATAGGAGCATATGGTTTAGTCAATGTTTTAAAAATTTTCGGTAGCTTCTTAGGAGAAAGAAGAATAGGGGTAAGTAGAAAGAGGAGAAGACAGCTAAAAGGAACTCTAGGCAACTCAGAAGTTTTCGCTGTCTTTATAGTTGTAGGATTTCTATGCATCGCTCAGGTTGTTCATACAACTGATATTGCTATCGAACAAATGTCGTACGGACAAATGTCTCCTGCTGGGCTTGTTCACGATTGGGAAGAAACTCTAACTTGGATTAAAGCTAATTTAAAAGGAACAGACGTTGTAGTTTCGTGGTGGGATTATGGGTATTGGCTTACTCCGGTGGGAAATGTAACAACAGTTAACGATAATGCTACTTTGAATCAGACTAGAATAGGTTTAACAGGAATGGCGTTGATGCAGACTAATGAAATTTATAGTGCGAAAGCATTTCGCAGGTTAGGTGCAGATTATGTCTTAGTATATTTTGGATTTTTATATACCGGATTAGGTGGTGATGAGGGAAAGTGGACATGGATGCTACAAATTTGCAATGATAATTATGCCCGCTATAAGAAGAATGGATGGGAGGAGGATAATTGGGCAGAAAATGCTGTTTTTGATGAGAGTAAATATTATAATGATACAAATGGAAGAATGAAAGATGCTTGGTTTCAAAGCCAATTGGTTAAATTAATGTTTTTTAATGAACCCACTTCAACAGATCAAGCTACACACCAATTCAACCAGAATTATGCAACAGAGATAAACAGAAGGGTAGATGATGAGGGAAATACATGGAAATCTCATATTCCAGATGCAGGTTTGTATAATACTTGGATTTTTATTCCAGAATATTTCTCTAAGTTTGGGATGGTAAAATTATTTAGAATAGACTACACTGCTTTAGACTCAAGTTTTATTATAGCAGATTCTGAAG
>CP070805.1:1690118-1708170 GCA_020343655.1 Promethearchaeota archaeon
GCTTCTAAGAAATGATTATTAGAGAGAGCTGCATTTCCAGCATTTCTTAAAAACTCTAATCCATGTAAGTATTTATCCTCATTTAAAGCACTTTTTGCTGCATTAAAAAAACAATCTTTTGCTAATTCATAATTGCCTAAATCCATGTAATTATTTCCAACAGTATTAAATAATTTTGCAGCTCGTTTAAACTGCATTGCTTTATAAAGTTGTTCCGCTTTCTTTAATTGTTTTCCAGGATCTTTTCCCATCTTAAATTCACTTCAACAAAAATAATTAATAAATTAGAAAATAATTTTTAAAATAAAAACTTAAAAGAAAGATATAAAACTTTTCTATAAGTATAAAAATATTGAATTCCGAAACCTTCACATGGCTAGTCCCAATTCAACTAAAATTTATTTGAAAGGGTCATTCTATTCGGTTTTTTTCTTTTTTGATTCCTTCTCCTCTTTTTTTGAAGAATTAGAATCTTTTAAAGGATTGCTACCTAAGTCTTTTATAATATCTGAAATACGACTAGCTTCTTCTTGAAATTTTTGTCCTTCAGCAGCACTACAGTGAAACATTTGAATTCTTTCTGGTGAAAGTCCAACTGTTCTCAGAATTTCCCTTACATAATTAACATTCCTTTCTGCAACCAAATTCCCAGTTTCATAGTCGCATTCTCCTTGGTATCAAGCACCGATTACTATTCCATCAGCTCCCTTACCTATTGCGCGCATCATTAAAGAAGGAGTTACTCTTCCTGAGCAATTAATCCTAACAGGTCTGAGTGTTGCGGGATATTGCGCTCTTATAGTACCTGCCATATCCCCTGCACCATATCCTCACTTCCAGCATAAAAATGCTAAAATTTTCATATCTCCATTAGATTTATTTGCCAATTATTTCACCTCTTTATACCTCTTCTAAAATTGCGTCTATTTGCTTTTCATATTGAGGTTCTCTATAATATCTAAGAGTAATAGCTTCTGAAGGACAATTAGCTAAACAACTCCCACAACCCCTGCAATAGATCTCATTTACCTCAGCACCATCATCTGTTAGATTTATAGCATCATATGGGCAATTTAATTCACATAATCCACATTTTGCACATCTATCTTTATCAACCGATGCTCGGATCAGTAAAATTCGATATTTGTCTTTGCTCATTAGTCTAGCAAGTGAAGATGCTGCTGCTCTACCTTGTGCTATAGTTTCAACTATGGATTTTGGACCTTGGCTGACACCCGCAAGAACTATTCCAGGAATTTTTGTATCTATAGGATTTAATCTAGCATGAAATTCTTTAAAGAACCCATCTTGACTATTTTCCAATTTAAGCATCTTCCCTATTTTTTTAACATCAGTAGCAGGAACCATAGAAGCGGAAAGTACTACCAATTCATACTCTAGTTCTTTTAATCCACTAGATCCTAATGTATTTTGCATAACTATTTTTAGATTATGAGTAATTGGATCTTCCTTTATCCTGCTAATATTTGTTCTAATATATTTTATACCTTCTTTCCTTGAGAGAGTGAAATATTCTTCATAATCTTTCCCAGCAGCACGCATGTCCATGTAAGCAACAGTAATATCTGCCTCTGGATAATGTTGTTTGATTAATTTACTGTTTTTTATTGAAATCATACAGCATACTCCTGAGCTGCAATAAGTATTCATGTTTAAGTCTCTTGAACCAACACATTGAATAAACAGGATTATTTTCGGTTCTTTCCCATCCGATGGTCTAACCAAATGTCCTATTGTCGGGCCGTTTGGAGCTAACATTCTTTCAAGTTTCAGTTGAGTAATTATATTAGGATATTTATTATATCCTAAATAACCAATAGGAGGTTCAAATTCATCCCAACCAGTTGCAACTACGATTGAACCTACATTAATCTCAACAATCTCATCTTGTTGATCAAAATCAATAGCATCTACTTCACATGCACCCTTACACAATTCACATTTGATACATCGTTCCATGTCAATTTGGGCTAAAGAAGGAACTGCTTGAGCAAATGACACATATATAGCTCTTCTTGAATCCATTCCCTCGTTAAATTCATTGTATCCAAAGGCTGGACACACTTCAAAGCATGCACCACAACCATTACAATCATTAGTGACATACCTTGCCCTTTTTCTTATTTTTACAGTGAAATTCCCCACAAAACCAGTAACTTCTTCAACTTGGCTATATGTATATAAATTAAGTCCTGGTGTTCTTGCCGCTTGAAGCATTACTGGCCCCAGTATTCATATACTACAATCATCTGTTGGAAATGTTCGATCTAATTTAGCCATTTTTCCACCTATAGTAGGACTTTTTTCTACAAGATGCACCTCAAAACCTTCTTCAGCTAAATCGATTCCTGCAGATAATCCCGCTACTCCGCCACCAATAATTAAAGTTTTTTTGGTTATATCAACTTCTTTAACTAATATTTTTTCTAAAACAGAAGCTCTAGCTACCGCAGATCGAATTATATCTTCAGCGACTTTTTGAGCACCTACTTTATCTTTTTTATGTACAAAACTTGAGTGTTCACGAATATTTGCAAACTCTAAATAAGAGGAATCAATGCCCATTGATTCCAAGACACTCTTAAAAACAGGTTCATGGGTTTTTGGAGTGCATGATCCTACAACTAATCTATTTGCATTGCTCTCAATCATCCTTTCTTTAATGAATTCTGCCCCGGGTTCAGTTCAAAGACTTATATAATCTAATGATTCGACAACATTTGGGAGGGTTTTTGAGAATTCAACTAATGCTTGAGTATCAATTATTTCAGCGATATTTAAGCCTCACTGGCATATAAATACAGCAATCCGTGGTGTTTCTTCGTCATATTGATTTATTTCGTTTGTTGTTTCTACCATTGCATATTACCTTTCTACTATTATTTATTATTTTCCTCCAAATTATTTAGTTTATTATTGATTTTAATAGAATAGTTATAATCTAAGTAAATAAATTTAAATCAAAAATGTTTCTTATATCTTTTATAATATTATTAGTTAAAAACTATTTTAATTATAATTTGATTTTTTAAAATCTACAACCCATTATAAGTTTTAGGTTAGAATTATGATTTTTCAATGGCCTTCAATAGATGAAATGATGCCATTAATTATTGCCGCTATAATAATAGTTGCAGATATATTTGTATTAAAAATTGGTTTAGCTATTACTAAAGCCGAAGATAAGACAAATTTTAAGTGGGTTGCTGGTAGTTTTGGGATTCAATTCGGCATGATCTTTTTCATTAGTCTTCCTATGCTTCTAATGGGCTTTATGGGTGCTTATAGTGATGGTGGTCCAGATCCAGCAATAATAGCTCTTACATTAATATTTTCTGCATTTATTGACTTACATATTGTAAATGTTCTTCATAAACTCGGTTTAAAGCGGTCTCTTATTATAGTGATATTAATAATGGGTCCTTTAAGTTGGGCAATGTATCTTATTAATTCAAATCTAGGCTATTTTTTATTTGCAGGGTAAAAATTTTCTTAAATGCCTATTTCTTTATTAATTAGTTTGCTCATATTAATAATTTCATTTCTAGAGGCTTTCCCAAACTCATCTGGAGTATAATTTTTATTTTTATTGTATGCAAAAATTATACGTCTTGAAGAGTTTACGATTCCGCCTAGTCCATTTTCTAAGAAACCATTTTTAATATCCTTCGCTTGAGCTCCTTGAGCCCCATAACCAGGTATCAAAATAAAAGAATTTTTTATAATTTCCCTAACACCTTTTAATTCCTGAGGAAAAGTTGCCCCAACAACCGCTCCTAAATTAGTGAAATCTGAAAATTTTGATAATTCAGCACTCCACTTATGTATTAATTCCGCCATTTGAATATAATTCCTCTTTAAAATTTGTGTTTTTGCTTCGTATTGAACAATTTCTTTAGATACATTTTCCAATCTTACACTAAATAAATCTTGGAATTCTGTACTGCTTGGATTTGATGTCTTTACAAGTATAAAAACTCCTCTTTCTTTAAATTGTAAAAAAGGACGTACACCATCAAATCCTAGGTATGCATTTATTGTACACGCATCTGCATTAAAATTTTCAAATAGAGAATGTGCATATGCTTCAGATGTACTTCCAATGTCATTTCGCTTTGCATCTAAAATTACTAATAAATCATGTTTGTGAGCGAATTTTATGGTCTGTTTTAATGCGTCTAGAGCTTCATATTTTTCATAAAAGGCTATTTGGGGTTTAATTATAGGGATTAAATCATAAGTATTTTCAATTAAAATTTTATTAAATTCAGTAATTATTTTGTTAGGTTCTTCTAAATCTTCAATTAAATATTGAGGAATTTCTCCTTCATTATCCATTCTAGGATCAAGTCCTAAACAGACTACTGATCTCTTCTGTAGTATCCTCTCAATTAATTCCTTTACAAACATAATCTCAATAAATAATAAATTCTTCTAGATATAAATAAATGTCATTTAATCGGATAAATTATTTGTATTAGTCTAGTATTAATCTAATAATCATTATACAAAATAGCTTAATCATTCCAGAAAAAAAGCAAAAAAATAAAATCAAAAGAGAAAATCCTAAAAATTTGTAATAACATTACGATAGTTGTTAGTATCAGTCCGCTCAGATAAAAAATTGAAAAAGCTTTTTCTTTCATTTTCTCACTAATTATAATATAAAATGTTTAATACCATATCTGATATTGTATCAATATAATCCTTCTCTTTAATTTCTTCTGGAATTAAATTGTACATTTTTAAAAATAAAGAAAATAGATAAACTCTCATATCGAGTCCAGTTGGCTTAAAATTATCTTGAAGTTATTAATCAGTACTTTGTTCATTTTGCTTAATCTTTTTTTCAATAAAAGGGATTCTTGCTTCTGAGAAGCCATTTATAAATTCTTCTGTCAGTTGATATGCTTCATCATCACTATATTGTATTGGTGGATGTTTCATAAAGTATGAAGAAGGATTATATAAAACACCACCTTGATTTCTATCCAGAGCCAACTTTAAACATCTTATAGCATCAATTACCACCCCCGCAGAATTAGGAGAATCTTCTACCGAAAGGCGTAATTCGAGATTTATTGGAATGTCACCAAATATGTTTCCTTCCATTCTAATAAAACACACCTTATTATCTCTTTGCCAAGGAACCCAATCACTTGGACCGATATGTATATTTTCATTTTTTAATCTAATTTCTGTTTGTGATTGAACAGCTTCTGTTTTTGACTGTTTTTTCGAAATTAACCTAAGCCTATCAAGCATATTTAAGAAATCTGTATTCCCCCCTGTATTGAGTTGGTATGTACGCATAAGCCTTACTCCTCGTTTTTTGAAAAGATTTGTCAATATTCGATGGACTATTGTTGCTCCTAATTGGGACTTAATATCATCACCAATTATTGGAATATTATCCTTTTTAAATCTCTGAGCCCATATTGCATTACTCGCTATAAAAACGGGTATACAGTTTATGAAACCTACTTTTGCTTTTAAAGCACATTCCGCATAAAATTTAGTCGCTTTTTCAGAACCTACTGGAAGATAATTTATAAGCATATCTGCTTTTGAAGATTTTAATTCTTTTATTATTTCTTCTTGTGTTGATTCCCTTTGATCAGATAAAATAAATGTATGTTCTTCATTGTAATAATTCATATGATCTGCAAAACTATCTAAAATTTTGCCCATTTTAACAATAACACCAGTTTTGGGGACATCTTTATAAAATATTTTAGTACAATTAGGTGGTTGAAAAATAGCTACTGATACATCCCTTCCAACTTTCCTATGGTCTATATCAAAAGCTGCAACAATTTCAATATCACTTGGTTTGTATCCCCCAATATCCCAATGCATTAAGCCAATAGCATCCTTGTTCGTCCTATTCTTATAATATTGAAATCCTTGAATTAAAGCACAAGCACAATTACCAAGCCCAGCAATAGCAATTTTTATTTTACTAATCATTATTCACCTCTGTATTTTTCGTGTTGAAAGTAATATACTCTGTGGGAATTAAGCCAAAAGGATGAAATCTAGAAGTTTTGCTAAAGATTCTTTTTAGTTGACGATATTTTTTATAATTATCAATATCTAACCAAATAGTATTCGGAAAATCACAATAACCAACATTTAAATCTGAATTTAATCCTGAAATTATAACGTCTGTTACACCAAATTTATGAAAATTAGATTTAACTTTATTGCAAATTTTTTTAATAGTTTTAGTCTTTAAAATAAATATTCCCATATCTAGTCGGTTATAATACTTTAAATCCTTTCCAATATTAATAATAAAAGAATTTTCTCCATATACTTTTGTAGCATCCTCCTTGTCGTAATATCCTTTTTTATACATTGGATCAGTCGCTAAAAGAATATCTTTATTTTTATAGTTCTTTATCATTTTAGAAAAAATATTTTTTGAAAAAATATGATCAGCCATCGAAAGTATAGTATATTCTGAAGAAATCGTATTTAGGCCTAAAAAAAGGCTATATCCATTTTCTCTCTCTGGTATCTTATTTTCAATAATATCTAACTCAAGATTTTTCAAATCAATCCATGGTTGAGTTATAGATTTTAAAATACTTTTTCTATAATTTAATTTATTAAAGATTTTACTAGTCACTATCTTTATTTTTTTTATTCCTGTTTTAATCATTCCAGCGATAACATATCCTAAAATATTGGAATTATTTAGTTTTAAAAAATACTTTTTAAATCTACTATCCATAAAATTAAATCGGCTAGAATAACCTGCTGCTAGAATTAAACCCTCTAATTTATTATGATTTAACATTACAAGCCACTTTTATCATTGAATTTTTTAAATTATAAGCAAAGGAAAATGATTTAGATCGACAAAATTTTGATAATTTAGTTTTTATTAATATTTTTTGCCAAAACAAAATAGATATAATCGCAAAAAATTAATCTTTTCATTTCAAAAAATCTGCAAAAAAATTTTTGAATTTCCTTCATAATAAAATTACTAATTCCGATGTATTACAAATAAGATTAATAATTATATAAGTTTTGGTTTTTTATTAAAAAAGTAAATAACCTTTTAATTAAATAGAAAGTTGTTTTAATAAAAATTCAAAGATAAAGGCGGTTTATGATTATATAGCATATTTTATGTTTTTCCTAGAATCTTTTTATTTAAAAAATCTAGACTCTGTAAAGTATCTGTTAGTGATTTATTTTCAATTATCAAATTTCTTTTTTTTAAATTTTGTACTTTTGAAAATAATTTTATAAATAATATTGTTCCCTCTTCTAAATTTCCGTGGGTATCTTTCCCAAAATTGTTTGATAAATGAATTCCAATCATAGGGAAATCACAAATAGTTTTAATATCTTCTATTAATGCGTTAGAGTCAAGATAAAAAGTATTAAGATGTCCAATATCAAGCAAAAAGTATAAAGAAGGGAATATTTGATTATAATAATGAAAGTCGCTTAATTTTTCAATCAAGCCCGTTGTCAATGATTTTTGACGATTTTCAATAGCAAATGGTATTGAATAAGAGCTAGAGGCTTCTAATAATTCTGATATTGTTTTAATTTGTTGTTTATGAGCTTTTTTTTTTATTGAAGGGATCTTATAAAAAGTATCACTAATTTTTCCAGTATGTACAACAATATAAAGTGGTTTCCATTTCTTTACAAACTTTATCTCCTTTCTTAGTAATCTACTTGAATAATAACGCAGTTTATTATCTAATGAAGCAATATTCAAATCAATAAATGATAAATGGAAAGAAAGTTGTAATCCATTCGAATATAACTTATCAAGAAGTTTTATAGCTTTAATTTGATGTTCTTTGAACTTAAATATGGGATTATCTAACTGAATTTCACAGAAATCAATATTCAAATCAATTATTGAATTTAAAATTTTTTCAAAATCCCAATTAGCACGAATTGAAATTCCTATCACACAGTCATAAAAGATATTAAATCCTATAAAATTTTAGTAATTATGAATGAGTAATTTTATAAGTAAATAATTGATAGAAATGCCAGCAAAAGGAGACGGTCTAGTTTCAAAATATATAAATAGACACTTTTCTCGTCCATTAACAAAATTAATTCTGCACTTTTGGCCAAATTGTAATCCAAATTTAATATCAATTATATCAGCTCTAACGGGAATTATCGGTTCAATATTGTTTTTTCTGAATTTTCCTATTTTGGGAGGAATTGTTGTTCAAATAGCAAGTATCATTGATGGTTCTGATGGGGAAGTAGCACGTGCTAATGGGAGAACTTCTTTTTTTGGAGGTTTCTTTGACTCTGTGATGGATCGTTATGTTGATGTTTTTATATTTTTGGGGCTTACATTTTACTCTCTTAATATCCTTTTGATAACACATGCATTTTTATTAGGAATAATTACTATAACAGGTGCCTATGCAATAAGTTATACTGCTGCTAAGGTTGAGTTAAAAAAAGGCATTTATTTTTCCAGAACAATACAAGGACGTGATACAAGGCTATTTCTTGTGTTTTTAGCAGGAATTTGCACATTTTTTACAGATTGGGCAATCCCAATATGCTTAATTTCAATTTCAATTCTAACTCATGGAACAGTTATTTTAAGAATCAATCAAGTTAGGAAAAAAATAGATTTGGATTAATATTCCAAACTACTAATTGTCCAATTATAAACGAAAACAAATAAAACTTAAGATATCTTATAAATAAATGTAGAAGAAAATATTTTTCTTAATTGAAATTTAAATAAACCTCTAAAATTGATTTATGAATCGAGTCCTAAAAAAAATAAGACAAGATAATAAAGAATTTATAACTTCTGAAGAATTAAAAAAGTATTGTAAAGAGTTATACTTTAATCATATAATTATCAGTAATTATTTAATTTCTCGTAGATATTTGGTAAAGATCATAGATAATATTTATTATGTGAAAACTATTGATGAAATTACCCAGAATAAGCTAAATTATTCAATTCTAGAACTTGTAGCAAAGGCATTAAAACTAAAACATGTTGAAAATTGGTATTATGGCCTTTATACAGCATTGAAATTGACAAATATCGATTATGAACATCAAGATGGATTTCTTTATTTAATAAATAACCGAATTTTAAATAACAAACCGATAAAGATTTTGGGAAAAAAGTTTAGGTTTTTAATATTTAAAAGTGGTTTGTTTAATTTTGGAATCATAAACGGAAAGGTTAAATATTCAGATCCCGAAAAAACGGTTTTAGATTTAATCTATTTGTGGGAATATAATCACATAAATGAAAATAGAATATTAATTGAGCTCTCTAAATTGTTGGATGGAATTTCTGAAGAAAAAATATTAGATTACTCACAATATTATCCTGAATCAAATATAAATATTTTAAAAAAAGCGTTAAAAAAAATTTAAATTAAAATTAAAGTATTCCTAATAAATTTTAATAGCTAATCAGCAATTTTGTTAAATTGGCAAATTTACTGGAATTTCTACATTCTCTTAATCAAAAATTTTCAGTGCTTTAACATTCCTAATAATTTATAAATTAGGAAATTAATCGTGTGAATATTTTTTCCAATCTTTCATTTTCTCTAAATTTTTGAATTCTTCTCCTGGAGGATGATATATTTCTTTATTAAACGTATAAGAATCAATTAAATTTTCTTCTAAAGGTTTAGTTTGAGCACAGGAATTACAAACAAGAATTTTTTTACCCTTATTTTTCGATGGAAGCATCATTCCCCCACATTTTTCACAGAATTCTACCATTATTAATCAATTATACTATTTCTTCAAATTCATTGAGTTTTTATAAGAATGTTAATTCAAATTCCTCTTTAATGAGTTTTTCACTAGTTACTTCCATATTATTAATCTCTTGTTTTAACTTTAAAATTGCTCTTTCTAATATTTTCTCCTTTTTTACTCCTGTACATACAAATTTCCCTGTTGAAAAAAGGAGAAATACAGCACGAGGATCTTTCATATTATATATTAAACCTGGAAAAACTTCAGGTTCATACATTACAAATTCCATGAGAAGAACTGCTTTATTCAAATTTATAAGTCTATGTAAATCACCGTTTGCTACAATATTTTGAATAGCGATTTCAGGATCAGATGATTTAATACCAAACTTTTTTATCTTTTTTAATAATTTGCTTACTGCTTTCTCCGCATCTTGAACAAATTCGAGTCCAGTAACAACCATTTTACCGGTTGAGAAAATTAAAAATGTAGATCGAGGATTATCCTGTCTGAAAATAACACCAGGGAACCTTTCAGGATGATATTCAGCGTCATATAATTTTCGCGCTATTTTAACAAGATCTAACTTTCCTGTAAGATCTATTTTTGCTGTTGCTACAATATTATTTATTTTGTAATCTAAGGTATTTTCATATTCATCTATTTCGTGAGAATTCTTTATATCTGTTATCTTTATCTCCTTTTTTCATTTTTTATTAATTTAATAATTTCATTTTTATAAAGCTCATGATTATCAGAAGATTTCATTTTTTTAAACAATCTTTGAAGTTGTGGTTTAGCAATTGGTCTAAGTATGTCGAGATTTATCTTTATATTTTCATCATCTGGATAGTTGTCTTTAATTGCATCTTCTTTTTTATAATTCAAATGATCTTTATAGATTTTACCTCGATAATGGTATTTTTTACAATTTTTACAATAATATTTATGCATTTTAATCCCAAGTTTCTTTACATATTTTTCAAAAATTGTCTTTTAACTTTGGTAATTCTAATTTTAAAGTTTCATTTAATCTTGTAAAAGATTTGGGGAAATGACAATGGATTTTAACTGCTTTCTAAAATAAAAAATTTATGGTCATGAGGTATATAAAATTTATCTCTTCGTTTTATTACGACAGTGTGAAAATATTCAGCTAATCCTAGAAAACCACGTATTACTGATTCATCTTCTTCAAAAACAAATTTTACGGTAACAGTGGCGTTATTTGATTTAAATTTAACATTATCTTGGACACTCTCATCAACCAAAGGAATTTTTAATTCTGATACGATTTCATATGCTCTTTTTATAAAATTTTCCTGTTTATTCATTTCACCACCATTGAAATAACCTTTTTAATTTTACTTTAAATCGAATTAATGATATTAACCGCTTATTATTTTTAATCTACATTTAATTGTTTCTTTAAATTAACCAATTTGAATAAATAAATTAAAAAACCTCTAACGATAGAACAACGAGTTTTGTATTTTATTTCCGTTTGAATATCTCATTTGATATTCAGGTCAATTTTAAGTAACAATTGCGATTAAAGGATATCAAATCATTTTTATGTCTATTTTATTAAAAAAAATTAGGATATTTATTTTTTTCGGAAAAAAATAAAGTGGTTTGGAAATTGTTTCTAAAGCTTTAATTTCATCACTTTTTTGTAAAATTTTCTGTAATTATTCATTTTCTTTCTTAAGCGTATTCAATTATCGCCAAATTCCTCAATAATTTGGTAAATCTCATCTATTACTTCATCGAAATAAACGGTTTTTTGTTCTTCAGAAACCATGTTTCTAATAGTAACCTTTTTTTCGGCTAGTTCTTCAGGTCCAACAATTAAAACTATAAGTACCTCTAACTCATTGGCTCTTTTTAACTGGTTTTTTAGATTTTTAAATCTATAATCTATCATACATGGAAGATCTTCATCCCGGATAATCCTAGCTAATTCAAAAGCATACGGTGACATATCTTCATTTATAGATGCTATGTAAATTGTGTCACTATAATCTTTCTTTTTAATTTCTTCTGGAATTAAATTATATGTTTTTAAAAATAAAGAAAGCGTATAAACCCCCATCCCGAATCCAGTACCAGTTATTTTTTCATCTGAGAATAATGACAAAAGATCATCATAGCGACCTCCACCGAATATACTTCTTATATTTTCTTTTCCAGTATCAAAAACTTCATAAATAATTCCTGTATAATAATCAAGACCTCTGACAGTTCCAGAAGAAAATGTACAATAATTAGAAATGTCTACTTCTTTGATTAATCTCTCAAAATTAGTTATCTCAAGATATCCTTCAGATTGATAAAAAACTTCGGGAATATTTTCAAATTTCTTTAATAATTCAGCAACACTTCTAGCATCCGTGCATTTGAAAACACCTTGAGTAATAATTTCATCTTGGAATGTATCAATTACATATTTTTCAAATTCATCTTCTTCCATTTTATCTGATTTATCTAATACTTTATACACAATTGGAATCTTATCTTCATCTATTTTAAGAATAAATTTACAAACTGAATCCATGAATCGGCGACTATTATAACGGATTTGAAATTGTTCTAAAGTGGCTCCAAATTCAAGAAATATATCCACAATAATATTGAATATTTCAAGCTCAGCATATAGACTTTCTTCACCTAATATATCTACGTTGGGTTGGATAAAAGCACGGCGACGACCCTTTTGAGGTCTTTCATACCGAAAGCATGTTGGAACAGAAAACCACCGAATGGGTTTTTTTAATTCTTGACTCTTTGCAGCAACCATTCGAGCTAATGAAGGTGTAAGTTCTGGGATTAAAATAAGTCTTTCTCCTTTCTTTTTTTCAATAATAAATGATTGTTCATTAACTAATTCATCAGAAGATTTTGCAGCAAAAATTTCGACAGGCTCTATTTGTGGAGACGCAAATTCTTCATAACTATATCTTTCTACTACATCTTTTATGGTTTCGAGTATCCAATTAACTTCGCGTAAATCAGCTGGGTAATAATCATCCATTCCTCTAAGTGGTTCTTTAGAAAATTTCTTAGACATCTTATCTCTCAATTTAATATTAATTGAACTAGATTTAGAAAAGAACCTTAGCAAATATTTTTTTCGATTTAACAATAAGGTTTTTCTAATTTATTATATGTAAATAAATATTATTTTAATTGAACTTTAGTTGCGATTTAACTAAATGTATGGAGAGATATAAGTGTCAAAAGAGGATTTCTACGAGGAGATGTCGAGAGCTGTTGTAAATTTGGATGAAGATAAAGCCCTTGAATATGCAGATAAAGCTATAAAGGAAAATTTGAGTTTACTTGAGGTTGTTGAAAAAGGGTATGCTGCGGGGATTCGGAAAGTTGGAGAATTATGGGAAGAAGGTGAATTCTTCTTACCTGAGTTAATGCGAGGAGCACAAATAATGCAAAATTGTTTAGATCTTCTAATTCCCCATCTTCAAAGCGGTTCAGAAAAAATTTCACGAGGCACATTAGTTATAGCTACTATAGAGGGGGATATTCATTCAATTGGAAAAACAATTGTGGGCACAATGTTAAGAGCTTATGGATACGAAGTTTATGATTTAGGAGCTGATGTTCCTGCTGAGAAAATAATAGATATTGCAATTGAAAAAGATGCCGATATTATTGGAGTTTCAGCACTTTTGACAACCACAATGATAGGTCAGAAAAAAATTGTTGATCTTTTGAAGGAAAGAAAATTGGTGGATAAATTCAAAGTAATTTTTGGTGGTGCTCCTGTGACAGATACGTGGGTAAAAAAATGTGATGCTGATGGATTTGCTGAAAATGCTATTGATGCAGTCAAATTAGTTAAATCTCTTATGAATAAATAATAATTATTTTTTTAAGAAGGATTATAAAATGTTGTTTCAAGATTGGATAAAGGATGATTCCAAGATCATACTATTTGATGGTGGGTTTGGAAGTGAATTAATTAAGAGAGGGTTAACATCCGGGAAAATTCCAGATATCTTAAACATTGAACAACCAGAAATAATTTCTCAAATCCATAAATCTTATTATGATGCTGGCTCAGACATGTGTCAAACAAATACTTTTGGCTCGACTCCCTTGAGCTTAATGAGGCATAATCTTGAGAGCAGAATTGAAGATATTATTGAAAGTGCTTTAAAAAATATTCGAGAGGTTTGTCCTTCAGGATGTTTAGTTGTTGGTGATATCGGTCCAACTGGTGAATTTAGACCCCCCGTAGGAAATGCTTCAAGTGAGCAATGGTATTCTAGCTTCTCGACTCAAGCAAAATTGTTGGAAAAAGGTGTTGATCTTTGGCATATTGAAACAATTTCTGATTTGGAAGAAATTCTATCAGCAATTAATGCCATCCGTGATATCTCTAAAAAACCTTTAATTGCCTCTATCACGTATAAAAAGACTAAAAGAGGTTTCTTTACAATAATGGGAGACTCATTAGAAAAATGCATCAAAGCTTTAGATAATGAGAATGTAGATGTAATTGGAGCAAATTGTACATTAGGATCCAATGATATGCTTGAATTACTAAAGGATGCAGCAAAGTTTACTGAAAAACCACTCTCAGTAAAACCTAATGCTGGTCAACCAATAATTGAAGGGGATAAAACGTTTTATAAACAACCCGTAGAAGAATTTACCAATGATATTCGAGAAATGATCGAATTAGGAGCAAAAATCGTAGGAGGATGTTGTGGCACATCTCCAATAACAATTAAAGAAATTAGAGGAATCATTGATTCATTTTAATATTATTAAATAATTAAATAATTGAGAGTATCCAAATGCCTATTATTAGACCAAAGATCAAAATATTAGATGAAGAACATAAAAGATTGATCTTAGAAGAAGCTAAATCAATTCTTGAAGTTCAGGGCGTTTTCATTGAGAATCAAGAAGCTATTGAAATATTTAATGAACATGGTATAAAACATAAGGATTTACGTTTTTTTCTCCCACCCGATTTAATTGATAAATGTTTGGAAACTGTACCAAATGAAATTACTCTTTATGACCGAGATGGTAATGACCATATTTCACTAAAAGAAGATAATGTATATTTTGATCCTGGATCAGCAGCAATTTTTATTCTTGATGAGAATACTGGAGAAATTAGAGACGCTTTATCTAAAGATTGTATTAGATTTTCGAAAATTGTTGAGCAACTAAAATATATAGAAGCTCAAAGTACATCATTGATTTATCAAGATGTCCCAAAACAAGCTCAAGATTGGCATAGATTATACATTGGATTGTCTAACTGTTATAAACCTGTTGTAACTGGGACATTCCGAAAAGAAAGCTTCCCAATTATGAATGAAATTCTGTTAGCATGTAGAAATTCAGAAGAGGATCTCGCTCGAAGACCATTAGCTATTTTTGATGCTTGTCCTAGCCCACCCTTAATGTGGTCTGATCTCACAACTCAATCTTTAATTGATTCTGCTAAATATATGATTCCATCGGAATTTGTCTCAATGCCTTTAGCAGGAGCTAATGCTCCAATCACTTTAATTGGCTCTATTACTCAACATTGTGCTGAATGTCTTGCAGGAGTAGTAATTGCACAATTGACTAAACGTGGAGCCCCTTTGATTTGGGGCGGGTCTCCGGCTGTATTTGACATGAAACAAGGGACTACACCTATGGGTGCCATAGAAACTATGATGATAAATATCGGAGATGTTGAAATGGGGAAATTCTTGAAAATGCCTACTCATGCGTATATGTCGTTAAGTGATTCAAAAATACCTGATAATCAAGCCGGTTTTGAAGCAGGTATGGGAGCATTGTTAGCGGGATTAGCGGGGATCAACATGATCTCTGGTCCTGGAATGCTTGATTTTGAATCCACTCAAAGTATTGAAAAGCTTATAATTGACAATGAAATAGTTGGGATGGTAAAGAGACTAATTAGAGGAATTGAGGATTATGGAACTCCTTTTGCTTCAGAAATCTTAAATGAGTATAGTAAAAAAGAAGAATTATTATCTCACCCTTCAACTTTGAAATACTTCAGAAAGGAATTATTCCTACCAAGTCAAATAATTGACAGGATGACACGCGATTCATGGAAGAATTCAGGTTCTAAATCTGCAAGAAAAAGGGCAAAAGAAGAAGCTTCTAAGTTGCTAAGCAGATCGCCTATTAAACCTATTAATGAAACTCTCTTAAGGGAATTAGATAAAATTGTAAAACTATATTTAAAATGAATTTACCCAAATTATTAATTATTAAAATATTCTTTTAATATAATTACTCATCTTAAAAGTTGATAAGATGCCGAAATTAATAGAAAATAAAGAGAAGAAATTTTCTTTATTCCTAAATAGTGACAGATGTGGAGGTTGTTTTGCTTGTATCGCAATTTGTCCCACCGGTATTCTAGAAATTAGTGATGAACTCAATTATAGAAACGCGTATATTCCAAAAATAAAGGAAGGGAAAGAAAAATATTGTTTTGGATGTCGTAGATGCGAATATTGTTGCCCTGATTGGTGTATTTATGTTCTGGATGAGGAAATAATACAAACTGAAAAAGTTAAAACATAAGAAGGCGAGAAAAAAATGAATATAAAGAATGGAAAAAGATATTTACATGAAGGTAAATATGTTATGATGGGAAATGTTGCGATGGCAGAAGGTGCATTGGCTGCAGGTTTGAATTTTTTTGGAGGATATCCAATAACTCCTTCAACTGAGGTTATAGAACATCTTGCTAAACGGTTACCAGAAGTTGGAGGTAGTTCTATTCAAATGGAAGATGAAATAGCATCAATAAATGCTGTCGTTGGGGCATCTTTAGCTGGTGCAAAAGCAATGACTGCTACTTCTGGACCAGGTCTTTCTTTAATGGTTGAAACAATTTCAATGGCAGCAAATCTTGAGATTCCTTTTGTCTTATGTGATGTTCAACGTGCTGGTCCCGGGAGTCATGGACCCGTAACTGCTCCACATCATAATGATTTAGGATTAATACGCTTTGCGGGTCATGGAGAATTTCAGGTTATAGCATTAGCGCCTATGAACTGCCAAGAGCTCTTTGATCTAACAATAAAAGCATTCAATTTTGCTGAAATTTACCGATGTCCTGTATTTATTCTCTCTGATGCATATTTAGGACATCTTCATGAAGTTGTTTATATCCCTCCAAAAGAAGAAATAATTAAGAGAGTTATTAATCGCGAATTACCTCAAGATTATACTAAAAAATTTTCTTATAAGGACGATAAAACTGGGGAATTCATTACCCCAAAACCTCCAATACTCGGTACAGACTATTTTCCACTTATGCCCCTTCAACTACCTCATAATGCTGAAGGAATTCCAATATCTAATGCATTAGGGTTTATGGAAATTTTAATTGAAAAGGTAAACTCTAATATGGACGAAATTTCAATAACCGAAGAATATAGATTAGATGATGCGGATATAATCATCATTGCATATGGTTTACCTGTAAGGAGTAGTTATCGTGCAGTTGATTTAGCCAGGGAAGAGGGAATTAAAGCGGGAATATTTAGGTTGATAACATTGTGGCCATTTCCTGATGAAAAAGTAAAGAGGGTTGTAAAAAATGCCAAAACAATTATTATACCTGAATTAAATTACACTGGTTTTATTGCTGAACAGGTAGAAAGAGTTAATAAACTTGAAATTCCAATAATAAAAATTCCCAAAGTAGGTGTGTTTCATCATCCAGATGAGATATTAAAAATTGTAAAGGAGGTATCTAAATAATGTCAGGTCTAGGTCCACGATATCCAACAGAGAAACCTGACCATCCATATGTCCAATTTTCAATGGGAGGATATCTTTTTGGTAATTACAATTCCCTTTTTTGTGCAGGATGTGGATATGGTATAATAGGGCATCTGTTTACTCGTGTATTTGAGGATGAAAAAATAGATCCTAAATTATTTCCAGTGATTATAGGAATAGGTTGTTACACCCAATTAGTAACATTAGTACATCACGCTTCTCAAAAGGTTTTTGCCCTTCATGGTCGAGCGCCAGCAATAGCTACAGGTATGAAGATGGCAAATCCTAAATTAAAACCTATCGTATTTTCGGGCGATGGAGATTGCTTAGGAATTGGTGGAAATCACTTTATTCATATTTGCCGTAGAAACGTCGATTGTGTTATTCTAATTTTTAATAACAGTATATATGGTATGACAGGTGGCCAAGGTGCTCCAACAACATTGTATGGAGCAGAAAGTACAACCACACCTTATAAGATGTTTGA
>CP070805.1:1708270-1730553 GCA_020343655.1 Promethearchaeota archaeon
CCGAAGTATTATCCCTAATAAAGAATCTTAATATAACTGTAGCTCTTAGAGCAGATGTAATTTGTGATATTAGTATTATTGTCAATATTCAAGGAGGCGTTAAGATAAAAGTTCCATGGGGGATTTCTATCGGGAATATATTAACTAACATTTTAAAAGGTGATATTCAATATGACTTCACTAACTGTATTATAGAAGGTAATCTTACTGGAATCATCCAAGAAACAGGGAATATAGAATTAAAAATATATGATGTAGAATACTCACAAAATAGTACTTGGGCTTTCAATACTGGAAAAGGAGATTTCTTAATTGAAATTTTTCAATATATTGATATGATTGCAAACGTCTCTGGTACCATATCTCATGATCAGGGTAATATTAGACTTAAGTATGAAGATGATAATATAGACGTTGGGGCATACTTCATCTTACATTACAATGAAAATGATCAATCTTTTCCTCGAGCTATTGATGAGATTGTAGGATTCGAATATACTCCCTTATCTGGGCAAAATATTTTCTATTTGAGATCCTATGATTATCCAACAAAAAATAACTATAATATATTGTTTAATAATTCGAATGGACTTTTTTTATTATTAGATCTCCAAAATATCTAATGCATTCATTATACTATTCGAAGTAAATATTTTTGAAATTTGACTTAAATTGGTGGACTTCCCATCCCTTTAAATTCGATCGGAAAATACTTAAATAATTTTTCCTATAAAGATAACAAGTTGGAAAAACTTCTTCAGTAAGACGTTTTTGAATATCGTAATATATCTGTGATCTTATTTTCTCATCAGGTTCTTCTAATGCCTGTTCAATCCACTGCTCAACCAATGTATCGTTAACTTGGCCGAAATTATCATGGCCTATATAATCTCTACTGAAGTATAAAGTTTGAATAATGTGGCTAGGATCGTTGAGTCTTGGGCCATTAAATCCCATTATTATAAAATTAATCATATCTAAGTGATATCCACCTGTTCCTTTACAAATAGCAGACCATTCCGCCCGGGTTATATTAGCGAGTTCTATTTTGACTCCTATTTGTTTAAGATCCCCTGCAAATAAGGAATAAAAAAGTAAATTCAGCTCAGATGCCCTCGCTTCAACGCAAGTATAATTGTAAGTTTCAAGTGCAGTATTATTTGTAACTAACATTTCCCATTCATTCCCTGGGCTAATATCATCATTAGCAGTAAGATTTGTGGTTCCAGGCCATCCAGCATCTTTCAAAGCTTGCCTTGCTTTGGAGATATTATAATAAGGATAATCTATACCTGTTAGATTTGAATATAACATTCCTTCTGGAATAGGAGATTTATGTCTTACACCATGTCCATTAATCGCTTCTTGGATAATATAAGAATAATTAAGAGCATAAGAAATTGCTTCCCTCATTTCCACAGGAACCAATTTATTATTAATAATAAGATAAGTAAAGTGGAACGCTGGAGGACCTTCTTGAATTATAAGTGAAGTGTCATTAAAAAATGAATAAACATCTATAGCATCATCATAATAAATAGCATCGGGGTCTGGGTTATATAATTGATTATAGCCATTAAGCATTGAAACGTCTCCTGATAATAAAGCATCATATCGGGCAGTCCTATCAAGAATTAAGTAAATTAACTTATTTATCTTTGGTTGACCACCCCAATAAGATGGATTAGAAGATAACAAGATTTTTTCACCCATAATATAATCATCATAGATGAAAGGACCAGTTCCAACTAAACCTCCATCAATTGGAATAACATCGTTAAATGGAGTAGAGTTGGGGGACAAGATATAAGAAAAAACAGAAGCTAATACAGCAGGAAATGGAATATAAGGCTTATTAAGTATAAAACAAACGGTATAATCATTTATAACTTTAGTTTCATTGATAATCCTTTTACCATCTGAAAATAACCAAAAACTAGAATCATACTTATGACTCTTATTAAGATCGATGAGATTATATATTCTATCAAAGTTCCATTTAACCGCGGCAGCATTAAAAGTAGTTCCGTCATGGAATTTGACGCCTTGTCTGAGGTTACAAGACAGATTTAAATAATCAATACTCCAAGAATGGTTTATTGCTAAATTATGAATTACTAAGGAACCATCACTTGCCATTGCATAGTCAAATAAACCTTCAGCAATTTGACATGTAATATCATAATCTGTTGGAACATTAGTATTTAATGGGTCAAGCGATTGCCATATCCCCCAATTTGTTCCAATAATCAAGTTAGAATATTTAGGTGGCTCACTGAAAAGATAAATACCCCCAATTATCCCTGCTACAGCCACAGCAGCAACTATTCCAAATCCTATAATGGTTTTTTTCTTTAATATTCGTAGTTCCTTTTTAGGTAGTTTCTTCTTTGGTGCTTCATTGTTTATTGTCATTTTAAGATTCATTTAAGTTTCTTTTATGATAAAAATATTACAATAGATATTTTATTAGACGCCTCTAATTTAATCTAAAATAAATATGAGATTAATTTATAAATAAGGTTTTTGGTTAGTAGTGAGAACAATTTTGTCAAAAACTTTTTATTATTTCTTTAAGAATTTCTAACTTAAAAAAAATAAGAATAAATAGACTAAAATTCTACATTCATTCAAACTAAATTTAAATTGCTTTAGATTTATAATATAGTTCTTCAATAATGGCATTAAATGCTTGATAGACTCCTTGGCCTGTTTTTGCTGATGTGACGTAATAACCAATGAAATTATTTTTATTCACGACTTCTTGAATTTTAGAATGCTCCAAAATAGCCTCATCAATTAAATCAATTTTATTAGCAAACAGAACAGTAGGGATATCACCACAAAATCGTTTAATATCTTGATACCAATCTACTATATGTTCAAAACTACGCGTTCCAAGCTGATTCTCTTCAAGACTATATACAATAATAGATGCGTTGCTCTCTCTATAAAAAGAAGGGCGTAGAAAATCGAAGTCTCGTTGTCCGGCAATATCCCAGAATAATAATCTGACATTATCACCATTAATCTCTTTATCGTATTTAGAAAATTGGGCACCCATAGTCTCAACATAATCCATTTCAAAAGTGCCAAGTGTGAATTTTTTAATTAAGGATGTTTTCCCGACTCTTCCATCCCCAATAACAGTAACTTTAAATCTTAATTTTTTTCCTGAATTGCTCATAGATTGGAATAAATAGTTGAAGATTATGCTTAAAATATGATTAGATTTTTAAAAATAAAAAGGTTTGTTAAAAATTATATTCCTAAAAAACATTCGAACTTCCAAAGCAGTTCCAAACCTAAATCTAAATTAACCAAAATTTAATTAATTATTTGTAAAAAAAATAATAGAATTCTTAATTGTATAGTAAATATTGTTTAGAATCAAAAATTTAACGAATCTTTCATGCGATTATCTGTTGAAGATCCGAGAACAGGGAAATTAATAAAGTTAGAGGTTAAAGATAACCAGTTAATTAGATCCATTCTCGATTATATTATTAAACAGAAACAATTTTCAAACTCTGAAGAAAGATCTTATTCCTTAATCTTCAATAATAAGGAATTACCAAATTCAATAACCATTAAAGATGCAATTCATAAATTTGATTTAAAGGAAGGGGATAAATTAATATTATGGACTAGAGTGATTGGGGGCTGAGTTTAAGATATAGTTAAAATAGATTTATTGGAAAGTATTTATTATATGAAAGAACAAGATTTATTTTAAGACAAAATACATTCTTCTATTATTTTTTCCTTTATTTACTGTTTTAATCACTTCTATCTTGCCGATTTCTTTTAAGTGGCTAATATGAGTTCCACCATCCACTTGCTCATCGATATCTCCTATCCTAACAATGCGAAACTCTTTAATATTTTCAGGTAATCCTATAGCTAAACGAGCTAATTCTGGTTTTCCTAACACTTCTTCTCTTGACATATAATCAATTGTTATTGGTAAATCTTTTTCTATAATATTATTTGCCTCACTAACAAAATCATGTAGTTTTTCAGGAGAATAATCTTTCATTGAGAAATCCATTCTAGTTTTATCTAACTCAATTTGATTCCCTGTAATTTTCGCATTAGCTCTATTGAAAAGAATATTACTAATTAGATGAGAAGCAGTATGATATCGCATGTAGGTGTATCTTCTTTCCCAATCAAGTTCACAACTAACTTCATCACCCTGCTTTAACCCTGGGCGATCAACTTCATGAGAAATTTTCCCTGAGAATTTTCCAACGTAAACTATTTTAAATTTCTGATCATCTTTTATAATAAAGCCTTCGTCCCATGGTTGACCGCCCCCTTTTGGATAGAAAGCTGTCTTATCAAGTACAACGTATTTATTATCTGTGACACTTACAACTTTTGTATCCCAATTCTTAAGATAGGAATCATCCATATAGAGTGCTCTTGCCATAAAAAGAAAGAAAATATGTTAACTTATAATTTTAATTATTTTCATGAAGTTCATTAGGTTTAGCTCCACAAAAAGCTTCGAATTTAAAAAATTTCATTTCTCTCTAGCAATTAGGGCAAAAATATTTTCCTTCTTCTTTGTTTTCGAATGAGTATCCGCATTCTTTACAAACAACTAGTTTCATATTAATTAAACGCTGAAGTTAGATTTAATAAGTCTTATTATGTTTTAGAAACAGGTTAAATCTTGCTTAATCTTATGATAAGTTTTTTATAAAAAAAATGAATAAATAATAAGCCTTATATAATTATTTATATCGATTTAGTAACAACATATTATTTTTAAAGTTATATGGCGTAAACTGTATGAACTCTGTTGAATTAGCAGGAACTAGATTTGAAGTTAAAAATGGCTTTCTTGATTTAGGTCTTTTAGAGATAAAAGATATTGATGAAATAAAAGGATTATCAAAACTAAAGGATTTAAAGAATTTAGAGTTAAGTTCCAATGAAATTGTAGTGATAAGAGGATTGGACAATTTAACCGATCTAGAAATTTTAAATTTGGGTAGTAATAAAATTGTAGAAATTAAAGGTTTAGAGAATTTAGAAAACCTCAAGATTTTACATCTAGTAAGTAATAAATTAACAGAGATAAAAGGATTAGAAAATTTAAGAAATTTAGAAGAATTGTATTTAAGAGGAAATCAAATAACAAAACTAAAAGGCTTAGATAACCTAACTTCATTAGTAAGGATGGATCTTTCTTGGAATAACATTACAGAAATTAATGGACTTGAAAATTTAACAAATCTAGAAGTTTTGTGGATAGCAGGAAATCAACTACAGGAAATTAAAAACCTTGAAAATTTGAAGAACCTCGAAGTGCTAAATCTTGCTGGAAATCAAATTAAAGATGTTGAAGGGTTGGAAAATCTTAAAAAATTAAAGAGCCTTTATCTAAATAACAATTTAATCGAAAAAATAAAAGGTTTAAATACATTAGAAAGTATGGAAACCCTATGGCTCAACACTAATCAAATCTCAGAAATTAAGGGTCTAGATGATTGTAAAGATTTGAGAATTTTAAATTTAAAGCAAAATATTATTCATCACATTAAAGGATTATATTCTTTAGTTAATTTAGAGAATCTTTTTCTGTCAGAGAATGCTATTAGTGAAATCAAAGGACTTGAAACATTAACAAATTTAGAAACGCTTGATTTGGGTCAAAATCAGATAATACAAATTAAAGGGCTAGAATCTTTAATGAATTTAAAAGATTTGTGGATTGCTGATAATCTTATCCCTCAAAAAATATTAGATCAATTGGGAGGATTAGATTCAGGGGGTTGTGCTAATGATCCCTTAAAATTTGTCCAATATTGTCTTGTTAATTTATAATTTTTTTATAGAAATTTTTTAAATACTAAAAAATAATAATGCAAATCATATATCTTTCAAAATATATTATTTAATTCTAACTGAAAAAAGGTAAAAACTTATGGTATTAAATCCATTTGAAGTAGCCAAAAAACAAATAGATATAGTAGCTGAAGAAATGGAATTAGATCCAAATGTTACTAAATATCTTAAGAGAGTAGAACGATCATTAATAGTGTCTATTCCTATTGTGATGGATGATGGGACTCTTGAAATTTTCGAAGGTTATAGAGTTCATCACAGTACAGTAAGAGGTCCTGGTAAAGGGGGAATAAGATTTTCACCAGAAGTGACTTTAGATGAGGTTAAAGCATTAGCTATTTGGATGACGTGGAAGTGTAGTCTCTTAAATTTGCCTTTAGGTGGCGCAAAGGGTGGTGTTTGTGTCGATCCAAGAAAACTATCTTTTAGAGAACTAGAACGCCTTACTAGGAGATATGCGTCAGAAATAATAAATATAATTGGTCCTGATATTGATATACCTGCTCCAGATGTTAATACTAATGCCCAGATTATGGCTTGGATTATGGATACATATTCAATGAATAAAGGAAGGTCTGTCCCTGGAGTTGTTACAGGTAAACCTATTGAAATTGGTGGCTCAGTTGGTAGAGAACCGGCTACCGGAATGGGATTATATTATGTGTTAGAAGCTATGTGTGAAAAACTAGGTTTAGACTTGAAAACACAGAAGATAATAATCCAAGGTTTTGGAAATGTAGGTGGGACAATTGCAGAATTATTATATAAAGAAGGTTGCAAAATACTGGCAGTTTCAGACATATCAGGTGGACTTTACTATTCTGATGGATTAGAAATTGACAAATTATTAGATTGGACTCAAAAAGGGAATTATTTAAATGATTATAAAGATAATAGGTATAAAAAAATCACAAATTATGATCTACTTACTACTGAATGTGATGTTTTAATTCCAGCTGCTCTTGAAAATGTGATTATACAAAAAAATGCTAATGATATTAAATGTAAAATCGTTTTGGAGGGTGCTAATGGACCTGTTACACCTGAAGCAGATAAAATGTTATTTGAAAAAGGAATTCATGTGATTCCAGATATTCTTGCCAATGGTGGGGGAGTTTGTGTTTCATATTTTGAATATGTTCAGGATATCCGTGCTTACTTTTGGGAATTAGACCGAATTAATAAAGAGTTAAAAAAAATTATGTTAAGAGCTTTTGAAGAAGTGTATGAAATCTCAAAAGAAAGAAATATTAACCTCCGTACAGCTGCTTATATTATTGCTGTGTCAAGGATCGCCAAAGCTATTGAATTACGAGGGATTTTTCCCTAAAATTTTTCTTGTTTTTGAAATTTTACTCAATAATAATTCTTAATTTTAAAAATTCATATTTTAATTATTATAAGTTTATATGTCCAATTATATCAAAATTTCTTAAGAATAAATTATGCTAAATATCGATATGCCTGATGATTTGATATCTTTATCCTTGTATAATATTTTTACTTACCGTAAAAATGACAAAAAATTTATTAAACATATAAGAGACTGGAATAAAAACATTGTCCTTCATATAACTCCCTTTTATCCCATAACTGTGATTTTTAAGGGAAATAATATTAGTTTTGAGAGAAAATATCACGAGGATGCAGATCTGAAAGTGAAAATAGACATTCAAACAATGCTAGACATTGCTTATGGAAGATTAGATCCCTTTAATGTATTAAATGAAGGAAAAATGGAAATTGAAGGATTAGGTGAAGATAGTAGTATGATTGTCAAATTTTATAATGTTTTCGTAGATTCTATGACGATGGTTGCTGCGGATCCTAACTTAAAATATTATAAATTAAATAAAAAAACAAGATAAAGGGTTGATGGAAATTACTGAAATTAATAGAAGAAATATATTTGAAAGAGCTTCTAAAGAAGAGGTCTATAGAAAATTAATTGAAATCTTTGGTTCTACAAATGTAACAAATAAAGAAGTAGATTTATACCCTTATTCTTATGATATGACTGAAAATGAACCTCATATGCCTGATTTTGCAGTAATTCCAGAGAAAGTAGAACAATTAGTCCAACTTGTTAAATATTGTAATCAAAATATAATCCCCATTGTTCCATACGCAACTGGAAATAACGTTGGAGGACTTACAATTCCAGATTACGGGGGTATTATTGTTGATTTCGGTAAAAAAATGAATAAGATTCTATATGTAAATGAAAATATGATGTACGCGGTTTTAGAGCCAGGAGTAACATTTGGACAATTAAAAAAACACTTAGATGAGTATTATCCACAATTAAGGTATAGCTATCCGAATGCACCTCCTTATGCTGGCGTGGTTGGAAATGCCCTCTTAAGCGGTATGACAAGTTTAGCCGCAAAAATAGGTTCAATGGCAGAAAGTATTAATGGTTTAGAAGTCATAACTGCAGATGGAGAAGTTGCTAGGATTGGTTCATGCTTTTATGGAACAGATAGCGATAATTTTGATAGTTGGTGGTCTCGATACCCCATGCCTGATTTACTTGGGATATTTGTGAACTTTCAAGGTATGACTGGTCTTATTACGAAATGTTCAGTTCAATTATGGCCAAAAGAACCGATTGAAAAGCCTCAACTTGTACTTTTCTTTGGGTTAACAGATATAGCTCCTTTTTTAAGAGAGGTTGGAAGAGCAGATATAATTAATGATATTGCTGCTTTCTCAGTAGAGGTAGCTAAAATGGAAATTGGTATTCCTGAACCTAGAAAATATCCAGGTGAACCACCATATACAGGAGTAATGCCGATTTCTGCAAAGACAGAGAAGCAAATGGAAGCTAAAATAGAAATATTGGAAAATTTAATTACGGATTTAAATAAAAAGGGGACTAATATTCTCCTAATTGATTATAATGAGTTTTCAAAGCTCTTTAATTTAAAAGCTCGAAATATTTATGATTTACCTTCTCAAATCCTTTCTTTACATGAATATAGTGGACTTACTTGGTTTGGTGCTTACGCTCCTTCAAATGCTTTTGAAGAATTGATTAAAAGAACTGAAGAATTATATCATAAATATGGTGTACCCTCCTTCAATTATCTTAAAATTATGAAAGGTGGTCATTACGGAATATTCAGACCAATAATTCGTTTTAAGAAATTTACAGATCAAGAAAGAATCGTAAAATTATTAGAAGAAATTGCTGATGTTTGCATAGATTTAGGTTGTATCCCTTATAAAACGCCATCATGGATAACAGAAAAAATGCGAAAGAGAATTAATCCCGGTTGGCTAAAATTGTTTGAAAAGATTAAAGATTGTATGGATCCTAATAATATTTTTAATCCGGGGAGATGGAACACATAAATGGTTAAAGTAATAGTAAAACTACTTTTATCTATTATTGGAGGAATAATTATTACTCTAATCACAGGTTTCTTTACAACTCCAATGCTTTTTTTAATTGGAAGTGATACATGGGGATTTCCATTTTATTGGTTGAGCCAAATTATATATCCTGGAGCTGAAAAGAATGTTAATTGGTCGAATTTAATTCTAGATATTTTAATATGGAGTTTTATAATGTTTTTGACTATTAATCTAATAGAATTTTTAATAATTAAAATTAGAAAAAGATAAAGAAACAAAAAATGTAGGATTTAAAGATTGAATTGAAAACTAAACTGTGGAGTTTAAAAGATTATTCTCCTCTAAGTTCTCTCAATACTTCTCCGACCATATTATTGATTTCCCCATATGCTATTGAATCTTGGAGATTTCCTTCAATTTGCAAATCTCCACTCATATAGGCACTAGTAGCTTCAATCTCACCTGATCCCAACGCTACCCAAGTAGCTGATGTTGCTTTCATAGTAACACTTGGATCCTCAGCTTCACCCTCTCCATAATCTACTTGTCCTTCTCCAACTTTTACCCAGTATTTATAACCAACATCAGTCCATTCAAATTGAGCAGTAATAAGATCCATATCTTCTACTTCTTCTTTTATATCTTCATTTTCTTGAGCTAGTTGTTTCATAGCTTCACACAATAGAAGAGCGTCAGAAGGTTTTCTCTCACCCGCTCCTTCTCTCATATCTTTTAATTTTTTAAGTAAATCTTCACTAACCATTTTTTATACAACCTCAATTCTCTGATTTTTAAAAATATCTTTTACTTAAAGATAATTATTTAAATTTTGAATATATTAAAAGGTTTTATTTGTGACAAAATTGTATTATTCACTAAATTAAATGTTATCTAAGAGTTTAAAATGAAATTAAAATAATTACTAAAATATATTTCTACAAAAATAGAAATAATATTAAAAAAAAGATAAGGATTTAATATTAAAGACTTTGTCCTACCACATCTATGCTTCCTGTTGATGTAGATACGGTAAAAGTAAATTTATTTGTCGCAGAATCATAATCATTAGTTGATATTATTCCGTTTACCCTAGACATTCCACCAGCACCTAAATCTGTGTATGTGATAGAACCCGTACCGACAGTACACGTAAATTTCGCTCCTATACTACTTAAAGAATCATCATATATTATGTCAATACTCCCTGTAGATGACTGGATCGTACCTGTAATATTAGCATTCATTTCTACAAATTGCTTAAAGTTAGCATAAATACTACCGGTAGCAGTACTAATATACCAATTGGTATCTTTAGTATATTTCATATTATAGCTGTTAAGGATTATACTCCCTGTTGAGTCATCTATATATATATTATCACCAGTAATACAACTCGTAAAATTCAAAGTAAGAGATCCTGTTGAAGTATGAGTATTCAAACCATGGGTTAAATTAATTTGATTAGCAAAAAACTCAATAGCACCTGTACTAGTGCTCATTCCAAGTATTCCTTGAACTGTTGTGTTTTTACCAGCATTTAAGAAAATTAAACCTGTAGATGTCGCGATATTAGTGTTGTTAAGAACAATATTTTGAGGAACAACCATATTAATCGCACCTGTGCTACTGACAGCAGTTATATCATAAATAATATCCGTTCTGAGGGTAACATCAATTTCAATATCGTATATAATGGGAAAAATAAATCCTGTAAATACTTTTTTAACTAGTTCAAATGTTATAGGAATACTTCCATTTAACCAAACTACATCTTCAAAAAAATCAGAGTAAGCTTTTCCGGCTACAAAGCCACCATCGATTCTAATATCTAAATCAACTTTAACAATATAATCAGTTGGAGTAGAATTATAATTAATATTTATTGCTCCAATATCACTATTCAGACTTAAAATTTCCACAGGTGAAGGAACTCCTTGATAATAATATGTATTTGAGTACTCAAATGTACCCCAATTAACAAAAACAATGATTCCGAATATAGAGGCCCCACCAAGGACTATTGCAGCAGCAATAATTAATATAATTTTTGTACTTCTTATCATTTAAATCAATTTTAAATAGAATTTATTAAATTATAGGAAATTATTATTAAATCTTATATTTAAATAAATTTTAGTCTAATTTTTATATTTTATAAAGAAATAATAAAAAGAGTAAAATGATTAAAATATAAAGGAACTACAGCTTTTTTATAACTAATTGAGCAAACTCCTTTGCATTTTCAAGGTCTTCTTCATTTGGGTGCCCCTTGAGCCTCTGTTGATGTTCCTCTGCCTTTTTCCGTGGTTCTGGTGGTAGTCTATCCAACATTGCTTTTCGCGTTGCTTCTGGTACTCCGATATTATCACCCATACAATCGAATATATCTATAATTTTCGTAGTAGTTTTCTCTAGTTTTCTTTTAACAACTTTAAATCCATCTTGATACATATCCAAGCTTGCATGTGTGCAGAAAAATACAAAGTTTTCGGGTAATTCTTCAGCTGAATTTATTAGTTCACTTAGTGACTTATGTACACGACTGGCATATATTCCTGATCCTAAAAAGATCAAATCATAATTTTTCAAACTTGAAGGATCTACCTGATCTATGGGTTTTAAATCCGCCTCTTCACTGGCACATCCTTCAAAAATACTTTTCGCAATTTTTTCTGTATTTCCAGATTCCGAGTAATATGTAACTAAAATTTTCAATTCATTCACTTTAATAATTTAAGTTTTTAATTTTATTAATAAAACATTATTATTAGTTTCTATTCTATTTCTAAATTGAAAAATCTTATCGCATTCTCAACTGTTTTTTCGCTTACTAATTTTTGTGAAACCTTATGAGAATAAGCAATAGCAGCAATAGTATATCGTACATTTGAAGGCACATTTATAGGCCCTCTTTTATATGGATGTTGATAATAAGCATCTGTTTCAGTGACAAGTGATTCTAAAGGTGAAAATCTTGTAGCACTTCTCCACCTTTCAAATCCATAAGCAGAACTGGGTACTGAGAGAGTAAATCCTTGATTCGGTAAAGTTCTACCATAGTCTTCTGGTCCTGAAAAACAATGCCACAGTACTCTTTTAGGATTGATTTTAAACTCTTTTAAAATGTTTAATATTTCTTTAACTGCTCCATCTCTTTTATTATACCTATGTTTAGGGTGTTGTCTATCGAATTCACGCTCAGCAGCATTTCTGACATGCAAAACATAAGATTTATCGAAGTTATTAGTTAATTCTAAAATTATCTTGAAAACTTCTACTTGCCTGTTTCTCTTCTCTAAAGTTTTTGCATGATGAAAATCTAATCCAATTTCACCAATTGCTAAGTATTTTTCTTGATTTTTTTCAATATACTCAACCCAGCTTTTCCATGCAATATCATATTGTTGTTTAGGGGTATAAGTTACTGTTTGTGGAGCCCAACCACATGTAAAACCGAAATTTTTTTCTTTTTGCTCCATGAATTTTTCAGTTAAATTCAATGTTAACATATCTATAGTACTAGTGATTAAATATATTCCACCCATTTTCAAATAATCTAAATATTGATTTTGATCTGGTGGTAATTGATCATTTCTTGGACGAGGAAAAGGTAAATGACAGTGGACATCAATAAATTTCAACCCTTCCTCTGGCTTTGGAATAACTATTTTTTTTGACATGCTAGCGTAAAATTAAAAATTATATCAGAATATTGGTTTGGTTAAATTTTTAAATAAGTTGTTATATTTAGATTTTATCCAGGTAAACGAAGACCTCTACTAATTGAAAGGACTTATGCTCCTTATATTAATATATTTCAAGGCTATGCTGGGATTTCAACAATTATTATTCTTGTTACTTATATCATTGCAACATTAGCTGAATCTGGTTTCGGTGCAGCAATTTTGACTCCAATAATTTTAATACTACTCCCATTTTTCATTACAGGTCTTTTTTCTTTTGCTGTGTATCTCTATGAAAAAGAAATTCCAAATCTTATAAGTAAAATTCAACCCCGTTTAGATAAATTAAATCTTTCTGAAATTGAAATCCCTACTTATGAAGAAATGAAGAAAAAATAATATAGGAACTTTATTTAAGACTTTTTTTTAATATTTTAAATCTGACATGTATCAAACAATGTTTTAACTAATTCTTTAAATAATGTCCTTTACTAAAAACTATTATGAGTGATCCATTAAAAGCCAAACTTGAAGAATTAGATAAAAAAAAGAAAGAATTTCAGCCGAAAATCGATGAAATAAATGCTAAAAGAGAAGAAGAAATCCAAAATGTAAATAAAAAATATGATCATATGATCTACGATATCAATTATACAGCTCAAAAATTGGAAGATGAATTCTATAATGATTTAATTAAATCTTTTGTAGAAATTGTTAGAAGAGAATTCGATATTAAAAGAGGTTCTGATATATATGAAGTTTCAAATGAGTTTAAAGATTATCGAAAATATATTGCTCAATTTGATATATTCCCTAAAGAATTAATCGACAGGATGCATAAAGTAATACATGGTGATCCAATCGAAAATATTATGTATGAACTTGAAAATATACAAAAAAGTTATTTGCGATCTTAGAAATTCCTTTATGTAGATTTGATATTATTTTTCTTTTTAATAATTAGAGTTCAGAAATCTTTTCTAGGTAATACATAGATATTACATAGATAAATATGTTTAATCCAATCTCTTGGAATATAGTTATACTATAATTTTAGGGATGCATGAAATGGAGTTATTTGAAGAGGAAGTAGAGATTTATAATTCTAAGATGAGGCAACTAAACTGGCTTTACGATGAATTACGGCTCCAACCTGAAATTCTCAAAGATATCATAAACGAAAAAGGTCAAAAATTACCTCTAAATTTATAATTCCTCTTTAAAATGTATCTTTATTATCGCTTTTAAAATCCTATTAACTTTTTTAATATGTTCTAAAATAATTCCTCTGTTTGGAACGTGAATAAAAATAACAGGATATTCTTTATTTGATAAAAAAAGTGCCCAATAATAGAGATAATTACACAAATATAACCCTCCGAAGCTTGAAATTGAAACATTCTTTTTTTCATTAATAGCATGATAAATATTATTCAAATTTAATGTGGTTTTAATCAGAGGGGGAGAGAAAATTTTTATAGGGCCAAATTTGAATTTATTTTCAATATCACTGCCAATTTTAAAATTCCATCCAAACCGTTCAAGATGGAGATATTTACTTGAATGAATGCCTAGAAGAATTACCAATTCAGGTTTAAATGCTGATTCAGATAATAGCTTTCTATACGAGAAAATACATTCTTTCCAACTTACAGGTATGATCTTCTTTACAAGTGAGAATTTTTCAGTTTCTAATGATATCTTTTTTATTATTTCGCTACTTAAGTTGGTAGAGAATTTGCCATAAGGACCAAAACCAGTTATGATTATCAAGATTGAGCCAAATATGTTAATATAAATATAAAAAAAATTATTGAAAATATTAAGGAATTCTCTATTTAAATTTACTCTTCTAAAGTTTTAGCTCTTTCTTTTTCTAAGGTAGCTAATTGTTTTTCTAAACCTCTTATTTCGCTTTGAACTTCTTTAATTTTACTTTTTTTATCATTTTCAATTTCTTTCAATTTAGCGTTTAAAGCCTTTCCTTTTTCACTTTTCAATTGAGCCAGTGCCTTATTAGTAGCTTTAGATGTAGCGATCTTTTCTTTCTTTTTTTGTGTCCATTCTTCTACTTTCTGAATTGCCTCATCTCTTAATTGTTCTTCCTCACTTAATTTTGCTTCTGCTTCTTCAATTTTAGGATCGAATTCTTCCTCAATTTCTTTTTCTGCAGAAGCTTCTTTTTTTGATGCATCTTCTTCTATTCGAGTAATTTCATCTTCTTTTGCGCTAATTTGGCCTCTTATATTTTCTTCAGACATATATCATCAATTTTATTAATTTAAAGATCTTTTGTTTGATAATTTTGTTAAATATTCAAAATCTTTTAAATTTTAAGCTTGTTATTGTAGTTTTAAGTTAAGTAGCTTTTTAAATTTTTTATTATGTAATTTAGAAGAAATTTTCGGGTTCATTCTACATTAATAATATTTGGGATAGTGAATTCCCATGCACACCAGTAATCATCTGGGTGACTATCTGGAGGACAAGCAATACATTTTGTTTCTATTCGAGGATCTATAGTTTTAGCAAACAAACTATATTCTGGTATGCCAACTTGCTTACAAGGAAAATCAGGTAGTCCTCTACGCTTTCTAGCAGATTGGACACGGCAATCATTCATCCTAAACACACATCTATTATCTGAAACTTCAATAATTTCTTGTATATTAATATTTGCATACACTCTATATTTAAGAGCTTTAATTAAAGCGGGAATACCACCATTTTTTGGGATTTTAAATCGATTCATAATTCTTTTAGCTTCAATAATAGTAAATCTTTCCCATTGCTTTACATCAAGCTCTATGGCTCTTTCAAGTCCGAACTCGCTCTCAACTGCTTGAAACCAGGTACCATCGATGGCTAACCAGTTTTTGGATAAATCTTCAATATAATTCAATAATTCCTCTTTAGTAAGGGATTCTAAATCTTCTCTCATGTTAATCAATATTATGGGTTATATATAATTAAACAAGTTTTTGATATATCTAAACCTTATCTTAAAGGTGATAAAGATGGGTAAATTCTAAAAGAAAAATTTAATTGCATTTTAATTTTAATTATTTTAGAATTAATCTAATCCAAAAACATAAAAAAAATATAAAAGATAGTTGAAAAAGATGGGAAAAACTCTAACTGAGAAAATTTTAGAACAACATTTAGTTGAAGGAAACTTAGAGAAAGGAACTGATATAGCCATTAAAATTGACCAAACACTAACTCAAGATGCTACTGGAACAATGGCATATTTACAATTTGAAGCTATGGGAGTATCACGAGTTAAAACTGAATTATCAGTGAGTTATGTCGATCATAATACATTACAGACAGATTTTAAAAATCCCGATGATCATAGGTATCTTCAGAGTATTGCAGCAAAATATGGATTGTATTTTTCAAGACCAGGAAATGGTATCTGTCATCAAGTGCATCTCGAACGCTTTGCTCGGCCCGGTAAAACATTACTAGGTAGTGATAGCCATACACCTACTGGAGGTGGTGTTGGATCAATAGCAATTGGAGCAGGAGGACTTGATGTTGCAGCTGCAATGGCGGGAGAAGCTTTCCAATTAAAAATGCCAAAAGTCGTTAAAGTATACCTTACTGGAAGACTTCCCGACTTTTTATCTGCTAAAGATGTAATATTAGAGGTTTTAAGAAGAATAGGAGTGAAAGGGGCAGTAAATAAAGTTTTAGAATACATTGGTCCAGGAATAAAAACTTTAACTGTTCCTGAACGTGGTACAATAACAAATATGGGTACTGAAACTGGAGCTACCACATCAATCTTTCCTTCTGATGAAATTACTAAGGAATTTTTAGAAGCTCAAGAGAGAGGAGATCAATGGATTCGACTAGAACCAGATGATGATGCAGAATATGATGAGACATTAGAAATTAATTTAAGTGAATTGGAACCATTGATAGCTGAACCTCATAGTCCTGGTAATGTTAAAACTGTCAAAGAGTTAGAAGGATTAAATGTAGACCAAGTTTGTGTCGGGAGTTGTACTAATTCTTCCTTAAAAGATCTTAAAGTCGTTGCAAATATGTTAAAAGGGAAAACTATAAACATAAATACTGTTTTAACAGTATCTCCTGGATCTCGACAGGTAGTCGATCATATGGTAGAATCCGGCGAATTGGGTTATTTAGTAAAAGCTGGAGCAAGAATTTTAGAAAATGCATGTGGCCCCTGCATTGGTATGGGATTAGCTCCTAAAAGTGAAGCTATTTCTCTAAGAACTTTTAATAGAAACTTTCTTGGGCGATCAGGGACAAAAAGTGCCAAAGCTTACTTAGTGAGTCCTGAAACTGCCGCAATAGCTGCTATAGAAGGAAAAGTTACAGATCCAAGAAAATATGGTGATTTCCCTAAGTTAGAAATGCCGAAGCGATTTATGATAAATGATAACTTGATAATACCACCATTAGCACCTGAAGAAGCTAAAAATATTGAAATTGTCAGAGGTCCCAACATTAAACCTTTACCTGAATTTAATCCTTTACCAGATAAATTAGAAGGAGAAGTTCTTTTAAAGGTTGAAGATGATATAACAACAGATCACATAATGCCAGCTGGAGCAAAAATCTTACCATTAAGAAGTAATATACCAGAAATTAGCAAATATGTCTTTAATGTGATTGATGAATCCTTTCATGATAGATCTCTTGAGAAGGGAGGGGGATTTATTGTAGGAGGTGAGAATTATGGACAAGGTTCTAGTCGTGAGCATGCAGCTATTGCGCCTAAATATCTTGGAATCAAAGCGGTAATAGTAAAAAGTTTTGCGCGTATTCATTTAGCTAATCTATTAAATTTTGGTATAGTTCCTTTAACTTTTGTAAATAAAGAAGATTATAATAAAATAGATGCTGGAGATCGATTTGAGATTGACTTAACTACTATCAAATCTGGCAAAGTTTCATTAAAAAACATAACAAAAAATATAGATATTGAGTTAACTCATTCTTTAAGTGAACAAGGTTTAGAAGAATTAATGGCTGGTGGGAAGTTAACTCTTATTAAACAAAAACATGCTCAATGAATTAATACAAATTTTTTTACTTTTTTTTTATATTTAACATATTAATGTTTGATAAAAAATTCAAACAAGATCCAAAAAAACGCTTTTCCTCAAGAGTAGAGAGGTACATTAAATACAGACCTAACTACCCTCCAGAAATAATTAAATTCTTAAAAGAAAAAAAAATACTCTCTGTCAATTCTGTAATTGCAGATATAGGATCAGGAACAGGGATACTAAGTGAACTATTTCTTAAGGGAGGGAATTTAGTCTATGGAGTTGAACCCAATATTGATATGAGAAATGCGGGGGAAAAGCTATTGAGTAAATATTCAAATTTTATTAGTATTGATGGTTCTGCAGAATCTACTGCATTAGATCCAAATTCTATTGATATCATCACTGTGGGTCAAGCATTTCATTGGTTTAATTTAGAAAAAGCAAGGTTAGAGTTTTTACGTATTCTTAAACCGGGAGGTTGGGTTATCTTAATATGGAATCGTCGAAAAATGCATGCTAATGAATTCTTAAAGGAATATGAAAAATTCCTCTTAAAATATGGAACAGATTATAAAGCTATTGAGAAGCGTAAACTCGATTTTGATAATTTTTTTAGGGGAAATAAATCAGAAAAAAAATATAAAAAAGCCAAATTTGACAATTATCAAATATTTGATTACAATGGTTTAAAGGGGCGACTCCTTTCTACTTCTTATATACCATTAGATGAAAATCCTAAATACAGTAAAATGTTGCTTGATTTAAAGCAAATATTTGAAATGCATCAAGAAAAAGGACTTATAAGGTTTGAATACGATACTGAAGTATTTTATGGTCAATTAATATAAATTAGAGAATTAATTAGGTTTCTTCCAGATAGTAATTTATTGAACCTTTAATCATTTTAAACTTTTCAATTGAAAGTTTTATTTCGCCTTTTTTTAACAAGCTTAATCCCTCCTGGTTTAACTTACCAACAGTTTCCTTAAGCTCTTGAAAACTAAGATCTTTCTGGAGTTTAGTTAAAGTTTTTAAATATGTTTCAATTAAATCATCCTTTTTTATAGATTCAGCAAGCTTAAGAAGATTATCACACTTTGAAATTGCACTTTTGAAGTTTTTACTTTCTTGAAGTGTATTTATTTCTTTTATTAATTTATCTATAGTTTGTACAACATTCAAATAAGTTTTTTCAGCATTAATAGCATCCTTTTGTATATATTCAAGTTCAATAAGATGTTCTGAAATTCCGTTATTTTTTAGTTGTTTAATTATATCTATTAATTTTAACTTTAAATCATCGAAAAGGAATTTTTCTTTCAATTCAATGCTTTCTTCTATTATTTTTTGAGCTTTTTCAATAAGCTCTTTTTTTGTTTTAGCTTCAATATGTCTTCTCTCAAAATCCTGCCATTTGCTTTTTGATTCAGTATCATCAAGATCTGAAAGTAAATTTTTAGCTTTATCGATTGTTTTTTCAGTTTTTAAAAAGTCCTCTGCAATAAATCCTGCAATAAAACTACGCTCTAATTGGTTTAACTCAGTCTTTAACTTTTTAATTTTCTCAAGTCTTAATCTTTCTTGTTCAGCACTTAATCTTTTTCGCTCCTTTTCTTCTTTCTCTTTTAATAGTTTTTCAATTTTAGCAATTAATTCTTCTTGTTCTCTAATAAATGATTTTAAGTCTTCAGTTTTAGCTAGTTCTATAATCTGATTGGCATATGCTAAAGCATCTTTTAATTGTCCTATTATATATGCCTGACCTTGTATACCAATGAGATCATCAATTTGAGAAATAACTCTAATTTTTCTTTTTTCTTCTTTTTCTTCTATAGGTTCTGTTTGATCTTCAGCCAAATTACTTCTCCTTTTTATTTATTATATTCTTGTAATTGGTTTATTATCTGTTCAAAAAACTCCAATGATTCAGAAAATGAACCGCCATTTAAAGCATCTATACCATTTTTACTTAAGATCTCAATGTTGTCTAGTAATTGCTTAGCAGCAAGAAAGTTAGCTTCAAAATTCTTCCATTTTGATTTAATTTCCTCATTAAAAAGCTCAGATAATAATGATCGTGCTTTTTTCAGATTAGTTTCTAGGTTTCTAATTTCCATAGTTTTTAATGATAAATTAAATCGTTCCTCTAATTCTGAAAGGTCTCTTCTTAACGTATTTTGATTTTCCTCGAACTCTCTTCTTTCTTTAATTTCCTTTTTAGTTTGTTCTAAAATTTGATTATAATTCTTAACTAAATCTATTTGTTTTATAGATTTAGCAATTTCGATGATTTTTTCACAATATCTTATATTTTCTTCTAAACGATCATTTTTTTGATTATCTTTAATTATATTTTCTAACTTTGCTATTTCGTCAAGATTTTTCTTATATAACTCTTCAGCAGATTCAATTTCAGTTTTTAGCGTAGATAGTTTACTACGATATTCTGGGACATCCATTTTTTCTGCTTGTTTTATAAGTTCCTTAATTTTAGATTTCAATTCCTTATATTGATATTTTTCTTTTAAGCTAATGCTTTCTTCAGAAAAGATGTCAAACTTTTTTATAAATTCTACTTTATCTTTAGCCTCCTGCATATTTTTGTTAAATCCTTCCCATTTAATCTTGAATTTATCATCGACAAGATTAGAAAGAAGATTCAATCCTTTTTCAAAGATCTCAGTTGCCCCTGATATATCCAAATTTTCTAAAGAAGATTTAAAATCTTTTTCTAATCTTAGGAGGTTATTTTTTAATTTCTCTTGTTCTGCTAACCACTTCTTTTTCTCTTTTAAAATTAATTCCTTTATACTTGGAATTAAAGATAAATCATATACAGTTTCATACTTTTTAATGAAACATTCAACTAGACTATGAGCTTCTAATATCATTTTAGACTTTATTAACACTTTATATTCTTTTTCCACCTTAGTAGCTTCTACCTCAATTTTAGAAACTATTTGCTTATTCTCAAATTTTTCGCTCAATTCTGATATTAATCTTTTTTGTTCTGTTACAATAGCATCATCTTGGATTTCTTGCGCTAATTCAATTATTCCTCTCAATAAATCAATTGCACTCTTATAATCTTCAGATTTTATTAAGTTATCTGAGCTTTCTTTTAATTCGTCTATTTTTTCTAAAATTGGAATCACATTTTTTTCTTGATAATCAATTATTTCATATAATTCATCTTTAGTTATATCCAAATTCTTAAAGAATTCAAACGGTTCTGATCTCATATCAAAAGTGATATTTCTTATAATTCTAAACCGAGGGAATTCTTCTTTTAATAATATTCGAATTTGAGAGATATAGTTCTTTAATGCCTGAGTAGCATTTCGACCAATCCATATATACATTGTTTTTATTTTTTGGATATAGATTGCTAAAATATTAACTATTGTGAAAACTTCTTTTATGTTTTCATAAGAAATCTCATCAAACGTACCATCAAAATTCAACTTGAAGATTTTTATACCATTTTCAACCATAGAGATACCTCTTTTTACCGTACAACAAAATAGTTAAAGAATTTGTTTTTAAACATTTGCGATTAGAAAAGCGGATTTGAGCTAGTTTATTTATTTGCTTTAACTGATTTTCTTAATTTTATCTTTATAATGCGCAGTATTTTAATTGTCTTATTTTAACCACAAATTTTATACCATGTTTTTTGGATCTAATAACTCATCTAAATTATCTATTTCTAAACCTAACTCTTTTATAACTTGTTTACATGTTTTTCCTTCTTTAAATGCTCTGTAAGCTATTTCTGAACACTTATCATAACCAATTATCGGTTTTAATCTTGTGACTACCATAAGTATTCGCTCTAATTGATAATTAATTTGGTCTTTATTGGCCTTCAAAGCTTTTAAGCAATAATCAATGAAAGAATTAATCCCTCCAATCAAAATTTCAATTGATTCAAGCAAATTTATTATCATAATAGGTTTGCACACATTCAAATCCAATATACTCCCATATGCCTCTCCAAATGAAACTACGGAATCATTCCCAATTACTTGGAGGCAAACTTGGATTAATGCCTCGGATTGAGTCGGATTTATTTTACCGGGCATTATTGAGGATCCAGGCTCATTTTGTGGTAATATCAATTCCGATAATCCTGCTCGAGGTCCACTTCCCATCCAACGAATGTCATTAGCCATCTTTAATAAGGACAAGGCTAATAACCGCAAATTTCCGCTAATTTTTACAATAGTATTATGGGAAGCAATTCCTTCAGCTTTTACAGGATTAACTTTAAATGGAAAGTTAGTGATTTTAGAGAGATAAGATACAGTTAACTCAGCAAAATTCTTGTGTGTATTTATTCCTGTTCCCA
>CP070805.1:1730653-1817256 GCA_020343655.1 Promethearchaeota archaeon
TAAGATAACTCCCCAGTCTATCGAAGGGCCCCTCATAAGATACTTAACACCAGATTCTCCACCTCGATATTCAAAATCTGTTTCATGAACTTTTTTAATTGTAGATCACCAACGGTGTAATTGTGTCATAAAACAAATTATCTAGAGTAAATTATAAATCTTACCTATTATAAAGAGATTCATAGTTTAATATAACATTTTTACTCCTTTATAAAAAGATAAAAGGTAAAAGTTATGATTCCTCCTTTCAGCTTTGTTAGAATTCCGCACATAATTTTTGGAGCTGGAAAACTAAAGGAACTTTATGATATTATTCCAAAATTCGGAAATAATATTTTATTAGTAATTGGTGGAAGTTCACTTAAACAATCAGGGAAATGGGATGAAATTTCTTCAATTTTAAAAAAAAAATCAATCAATTTTTCAATGCTTTCAATTTTGGGAGAACCATCGCCAAATCTTATTGATGATCCAGTAGCAAAATTTAGAGATAGAGACCTAGATTTAGTTGTTGGAATTGGAGGGGGGAGTGTTATAGATGCAGGAAAAGCAATTTCAGCTATGATGACAAAAGAAGATTCAATTAAAAATTACCTTGAGGGAGTTGGAAACAAAATTCATGATGGAAAAAAAATACCATATATAGCAGTTCCAACTACATCTGGGACTGGAAGCGAATCAACCAAAAACGCAGTAATTAGTGAAATTGGGCCTGATGGTTTTAAAAAATCACTTCGTCATGATAATCTAATACCAAATATCGCTATAATTGATCCTGAACTTATGATCTCATGCCCACCTTCAATTTCAGCGGCTTGTGGATTGGACGCTTTTACACAACTACTTGAAGCATACGTTTCTCCAAAAGCAAGTCCAATTACAGATGCATTAGCTTATAGCGGTATGAAGCTTACGAGTAAAAGTATTTTATTAGCATGCTCAACAGGGGCTTCAGATCTGAATGTTCGTTCAGAAATGGCTTATGGATCATTAATATCTGGAATTACTCTTGCTAATGCAGGTTTAGGGATTATTCATGGCCTAGCTTCTTCAATTGGAGGATTGTTCAAAATTCCTCATGGTGTTGTATGTGGTACTCTTCTAGCGGAAGCCACTAAAATGAATATTGAAATGTTACAAAAACAAGGACCCACAGGGAAACCAGGATTAAGGAAGCACGCACAAATAGGAGCATTATTAATAGGCAAATATGATACAGAAGAAAATAAGATCAATGAATATTGCATGAAATTAATAGAAACACTTGAAAAATGGACCAAAGAATTAAAAATTAATCGATTAGGAAAATATGGCATAAAGGAAGAAGATATTGACAATATAATAGAAAAAACAGGATTAAAAAACAATTCAGTCAATTTGAACAAAGAAAATATTAAAACTATAGTATTAAATAGATTATAGGCACTGTTATAAGTGTTTAACAAGCTCTTTCGCTAGTAATTCAAATGCTAAGTTAACATTTTCACCTGTTTTTGAAGAGATCTTTAAATAATCAAAAAACCAATATTTCTTTTTAAACTTTAATGCAAAAGTGTCATCAATAGTAATTTGATCTGTTAAATCTAATTTTGTACCTAAGAATATAATGGGAATCCCTGGATTTTCTCCTCGACAAATGTTAACCCATTGTTCAATTCGTTCTAAACTTGATGGTCTGGTAAGATCAAAAAGTAATAATGCACCTCTTGCTCCCAACGCATAATTTTTTAAAAATGGTCTAAAATGGTCTTGTCCGCCAAAATCCCATATTTGAAGTAATATTTTTTCTCCTTCTATTTCAAGTTCTTTGAGGAAAAACTCCACACCAATAGTCATTCGCGTATCAACCAGAAATTTCCCCTCTATATATCTATAAAGGAGTGTTGTTTTGCCTACTCCACCTTCTCCCGCTGTAATGACTTTCAAGAGTATCGTTTTGGACATTCTTCTTATTCAAATTCTAAGTAGATGCAAGAATATAAATATTGATTAATATTGGTTTTATAGAATATTAATAATATCAGTTGAAACTTTAAAATGTAATAACTATTTTATATTTTTTTAAGCTCTATCTATTGATAAATACTTATTTTGTCTTAAAAATATTATACTAATCCTTTTTTTTTTTGCTTTCTTACGTAATTCAGAATCATTAGTAGCTAAGTACACATTTTGATTTTCCTTTTTTAAATCTTCTAACATTCTAATTAAGAAATTATCAGTAGTCTCATTATTTTCCTTAAAGTTTTCTAAGATTTCAATATTGTACATCTCTTTATTTCTTTCCAAATATGATAACCCTGCATCAAGGAGCCTTACAAATTTAGTAGCTTTCGGTTCTCTCTTTCTTTTAAATTCTAATTCGTTTAAAACTTGTTGAAATATTATAAATCTTAGTTCTCCTTCAATATTTAGCTTAATTTCATTAAAATAATCTATTTTAAACTGAAAAGGAAGTAATATGAAATTAGAATCAATAATAACTAAAGTTGTATTGGAACTCAATAGGCTTGACGCTCTAAAATTTTTCTCGTTAAAATTTCAAAAGCTTTACTAACATTTTCACCCGTTTTTGAAGAGATTTTGAGAAAATCTATTAAATTAAATTCATTTAGAAATGACATCGCATAATCATCATCAACCATAATCTCATCCTCTAAATCTAGCTTTGTACCTAAGAATAGTACGGGAAGATTTGGGTCACCTTTACGCACAATATTAATCCACTGCTCCAAATTTTCCAAAGTAGTTATACGGGTGAGATCAAACATAAGTAGGGCGCCTTTCGCACCTAATACATAACTTTCTAATAAAAAACGAAATCGTTCTTGCCCTCCAAAGTCCCAGAGCTGCAATGTGCATTGCTTAGAGTCAATTTCTGTCTCTTTCAAGAAGAATTCGACACCTATCGTCATTTTTGTTTCAGCTGAGAATCTCCCCTCTACATAACGATGTAAGAGTGTTGTTTTTCCTACACCACCCTCTCCTGCAGTCAATATTTTAAGTATAAACTTCTGTGGCATTCTTGTAATCTCTTCTTAATTTTTGGGCGATAAATCTTAACTATCAATCTTCTGGAGCTTTTTTCTAAGATTATAAAATTTTTATGTTATAATTATAATCTAGATACGAATTAATATTCTTTTTTGAAACGATATTTTGAAATTAATTTAATTGAATAATAATTTTTTATTTTTGTTTTTTATTGTTTTTTTCAAATTTAAATCATTAAAAGAGATTTTTAAAATAAATTTTATTAATGTCGGTATAATAATTATTACCAGTCTTTTATTAGAAGAATTCATAGATATGCATATAAGGTGATATATTATGAAAATGAAAAAGAAAAGCCCTACAGAAGAAGATTTGGAAAAATTAAATGTTAAATCTTGGGGAACATGGAGTAAAGAAGTCAGTGAATTTGATTGGTCATATGGAGATACTGAGACATGTTATATTTTAGATGGAGAAGTGGAAGTTACTGACTCGAATACTGGAGAAAAAATTGAATTTAAGAAAGGTGACTTAGTCCAATTTGAAAAAGGATTAAAATGTGTCTGGAATGTCAAAAAACCAGTGAGAAAACACTTTAGCTTCGATTTAAATTTCGGAGAGATAGATTAATTTTAATTTTTTTTATTTTTATTTTTTTATTCTTCTTTTAATTTGATATAAATCTATTTATAAAAAATCAAACAAATATAATCAATAAAAATTAGAAATAAGCACAATTAAAATGCAGAATGATATTGATTTTGATTTCAATGCTCTAAAAATTTCCCAATTAGGTTATGTGTATAAAGACATTAGGAAACAAGCAAGTGTAATGGAACAATTTTTCGGTATCCCCAAATTCACAGTATTAGGTCCTCTAGAAATGAAAATTGTACTTCGTGGAAAGGAGACGAAATGGACAGTTACTGGCGCTTTTAGTCGTCTTTTTAATGGAATTGAAATTGAATTAGTACAACCTGAAAGCGGAGAATCTATTCATCAAGAGTTTTTAGATCAAGGGAACGAAGGAATACATCACATTCAATACAACGTTGATGATTTAAAAACTGTTATAGAAAAATTTAGGCAAGAATGTATTGGAGTGTTACAAACTGGTACAATAATTGGTCTAAGATATGCATATATGGATACGGAATCCTTATTGGGAATAATAGTTGAATTTTCTGCCATTAAAAAGGGAAGAAAAAGACGATAAATCTTTTAAACTTATTTAAGCAAATCTTTGTTTTTCTCGGTGTTCCTTTACAGAGATTTCTCTTTCACTAATTCTGTCAAGCTTAACGAGATATTCTTTAATTGCTTTAATTTCTGCCCTCGTACTAATTTTATAATCGTTCAAATTATCAAGAATTTCTTTTTCACTATAACCTTTATTGTAGAATTTTCTGTAAGCTTCAATAGTTTCTTGATGATAAAAGATATATTGTTTATTTAAAAAAATAATTAACCAATTTTTTTTCTCCTGTTTTTGTGAGAGCTCAAACATTTCATCTTGTATTTTTTGGAGAGGCTTCTTAAACTTTCGTGCAATTAGCTCGTCTTCAATTTTATAAAATTTTTTCATAAAATTTCGTAGTTTGTTATTAAAAAATAATCTAGGAACGTAAGATAATAGAAATAGCACTAACGTGATGCCTGTCATCCAAATTGCCGCTATTGGGTTATATATAGCTACAATTATGATAATGACTATAAGAAAGAGAAACCACTTTCTTCCAATAGTCTTTAGAATAACTTTCCACTTTTTCAAGATTGCAATTAAAGAATTATTCAGTGATAATTAAGGATATAATTAATAATATAAAAACTTATTTTTAGATAAATCTAAAGAGATAATATATTAAGAACCACATAAATAAGCGCTTCCGGGTTCGGATGGGACCGGGTATTTTCCTTTAACACCATGACCGTAAACGAATTTACAGTTTGACATTTCCCACTGATTCTGCATGCTAATCGCAGAGATTTACATATCGCAACAGAAGTACTATTGTCAACGTGAAAAAGTTTAACTTCCGGCGCTTAGCGAATTGCGTTAATTTATGTGGTTGTTAAAACCACTTTATAACCATTATATAAGTCCGGTTATTTTATAATAAAGTACTTATTATATGGTTATAAGTAAATAGGAATAATAAAAGCTAATAAAAAAAGTTTTTCATACAGAACATTAAATTTATAAATCATAAATAGGGTGAAACTGTTAATCATGATATATCAATTAATATTCCGAAATATCCAATGGTACCAATTTTTGGTAAATATGTTTATTACGTTACTAGGGAGAGCTCTTGATATGCTAAGTACAAGATATGTAACTAAAGAACTAAAATTAGAAACTAATATAATAGCAAAACGAATTGGATGGAAGGGTATGATATTAATGCAAATTCCAATAATTATACTTGGTTCATTGGATTTTTATTTAAGTTTCTTCATATTTTGGTGGAGTCTTTTTCTCTTTGCCAATAATATCGAAGGAAGTTGGCATATAAAGGAAGTGGGTGAAGAACAATATCAAAAAGAAATTAAAGATAGATTAAAAAAATCTAAAAAGTGGAAAATTGTATTTAGTGAATTATCTTCTGTAATAAAATTTACAATAGCAGGAATTTTTATCATTATCTTTTTATTTGTGTATTATGATCTTCTAGCGGTCCTTTTGATAGCTTTAGCTTTAATTATTCAAGGTATATTTGGGACTATTAGTTCTATAATATATTTATTTAATTTGAAGAAAAATAAATCAAAACAAAAATAAGCCAACTTTATTTACAAATGTTTTATTTTCTTTCCAACATACGTGAATACTTTTGTAAGCCATTATATAGAACAAAAACAGAAATTCCTACAACTCCTATAATCATTACAACTAAAACAGGAATAATATAATCAATGAGAGGTTTAGGTAATGTAAATTTGAAAGTAGAATTATAAATAATGTTAGTATTATTTGCATAATCTCTTGCAACAATAAAGTAAGAATATTCACCTGGCAATAATCTCTCTGTGTTAAATGTAAAAAAAGCGTCATTTTCTTCAAAGTCGTTTGATAATCGAAAATATGTATAATCGGTAAAATTATTTTTAGATAAAAAAAAGTATATAGATTCTATCCCTGAATTATTATCATGAAATTCGATATTGAAAGTTATTATATCTGAGGTTGTCGGAATCTGAGGGGTGTAATCTATCCTAAATAGCTGAGGTTTGTTATTATCTGGAAGTGTTGTAAAATTGAAATAAGATGGGGTTAAATTATGTCCTGTAATTGTTACATTATAATTATTGACTTTCGCGGGGACTCGGAAGTTCGCTATACCATTTTCATCAGCATAAGATGTATGATATACACCATCAGATGTTTTCAAATGAACTCTTGCGTATGGAATAATTTTACCATCAATATCTTTTATTGTAATAGAAACTAATTGACCTTCGTAAATATTTTCAGTAAAAGGATTTAATGCTAATTTAGGTTTATTTGTATAAATATCAAGCTCAGGATCACCTAAAAGACAATATGTTAAAATATTTTTGCGTTCAAAATCGTAAAATGTCGCACCTTCTCCTCTATTATAATAATCACTGTTAATATATGCAACTTTTGAATCATATAATGCCCTACCCTGCTGAAACTTTTTGTTTATGAAAAACTCTTTCCAAAATAATTTTGCATTTCCACGATTTAGTTTTTCAAGATTAACATCATCTTCAAAATACCAAGTTACTCTTAATCCTCCAATCACTCCAACAGCACCACCGTCAAGTCTTTTTATTAAAGTTTCCCCTAAATTATTATCACTATAATCATAACTCGATGTTGAACAAGCATCTAAATATACTATGGAAGGTTTACCTGCATTTAAACTATTATTGGCATCTAAACTATTATAACCTTGTGTACTAGGATTTCTATAATAAGCTGTAGGAACTCCATGGCCCGCCATTAAAACTGTAGAATACCCCATATTAAAATATGTAATAATATTTGGACGAGTGAGATTCCCTTCTTCTTCTATTAAATGAGTAGAATTTATTACCGAACTTGCATAGTTTTCTAGTATATAATTTGTTAAAACACTCTCATATTCCCCTGATGGATCACCATAAACACTATAACTTGAAATACCCCCCGCTAATAACATTCTATTCATCCAATCACCAATCTCTGGTTTAGTCTCATATTTCAATGTCTTATTCACCATAGCTTCAAGCTCAATTGCATCATTTGCAGGAAATCGACCCACATACACATCGGGAATCCAAGAGATTTCATCCAGATAGTAATCATTATCTTGAGGTGCTTCTCCCCAAATTCCATCAGCATCACTATCCCATGTGCCTGTTAGATCTGCATAATAAAAATCTGTGGGTTTATAACTTTCTCCTGGAATAGTCTCATGTAGGCCATCACCCCATCGAAATACATCAGGATTAAATACATTTCTAATAGGGATTAAATCATTTTGAGCATCACCAGCTAAAAGAACCCATTGAATATTTTCGTTTTCAAAATACCATTTGATCATATTTCGAATTTTTTCAGCATCATCTATCCCTTCATATAAAGAGAAATTGCTTAGAATAATGGTTTTTACACCCTTTTCGTTTTTCCACTCCATTAGAGGTTTCGTAGCATTAATAAAATCAGAGCTATTTGGAGTTATAATCAACATTTCGATCTTATGATTGTACCAGAGATCATTTAATGAGGCATAATCGATTTCTGGTATAAATGATAAATTAACATTCATATATCCATTAGAAAGGCTAATTCTTTTTGATCCATTATTTTCTTCTGAATTAATGTTGTTGTAACTAAAATGTAAATTAACTAGGGGAATCAGAGGCAAGATGATTATAGATAAGTAGAATAGTTTTTTAATCGAAAAGATAACCATATATTATCATTAAATATTATTTCTATTTTTATTATAGAAAATAAGAATTAAAAAATAAGAATCTATTTATTATAAAAGAAACTTATCTGATTTTTATGCCTCTTCGATTTAATACATGTCCTCATTGTAATAAAAAAATCATTTTTAAAATTGAAATGGATGATATTAATTCTAACCAATATCCTGCTCCAGTGTATATTAAATGTAAGTCTTGTAATAAACTATCCACATTTTATGTTGATAGTCTTTTGAGAGTTTCTTATAAAGAGCTTGACAAAAAACTCGGTGGTATCAAAACAATTGAAACAAAATAAAATAATAGAATTTAGCGTCAAGTTTTTTTTAATTATCAAATTTATTAAATAATTTAATAAAAAGTCTTTTCTTAATTTTTCTTAGGAATAATATATTCAGCTGTCATAACACCTTAAAAATTAACTATAATGTCATATGATTTAACTGATATCGCTGGCATAGGAAGCGCAACTGCAGACAAGATTAAAGCAGCAGGGATAGATAGCATTGAGAAGTTAGCAACTATTAAACCTGAAGACTTAGTAAAGTTAAAGATTAAAGGAGTCGGGAAAACAACAGCACAAAAATATATCAACAATGCTAAGAAATTGCTTGAAGAATCTGGTCTTAAAGGTGAACCTAAATATGAGGCAAAACCTATTTCTGAAATAAAACCTAAACCAAAACCAAAGGCTAAAGTCAAACCTTCTAATATAAAGGAGTTAATGAAAAAACAAGCTGAATGTAATATAGGTTTAGTAGGGCATGTAGATCACGGTAAAACAACACTAGTTAAAGCTTTAACAGGGGATTGGACAGATAGACATTCAGAAGAGCAAGAAAGAGGTATTTCTATAAAATTAGGTTATTCTAATGCTACTATATTATACTGTCCTAATTGTGATCAATTTATAACTTATTTCTTAGCTGAGAAGGAAAGAGAAAAAGGACAATCTCGGTTTTTATGCCCACATTGTAAAGAGCAGTTAGAATTTAGAAGGAATATATCGTTTGTTGATGCTCCTGGCCATGAAATTTTAATGGCAACAATGTTGAGTGGAGCTTCATTAATGGATGGGGCTTGTTTATTAATTTCTGCTGATGAGCAATGTCCTCAACCACAAACAAGAGAACATTTAGCAGCTCTGGATATTGCTGGAATCAAGAATTTAATTATTTTACAAAACAAAATTGATGCAGTCTCGCGAGAACAAGCCTTGGAGAATTATCAACAAATAAAAGAATTTGTCAAAGGGACGGTTGCTGAAAATTCTATAATTATTCCAATTTCAGCGGTATTTGGAGCAAATATGGATTTAGTTATTAGAGCATTTGAAGAAATTATTCCATCTCCTCAACTTAGTGAAGGGGACTTCCAATTTTTAATCGCTAGATCTTTTGATATTAACCGACCTGGCATAGATATTAAAGATTTAAAAGGTGGTGTAATAGGTGGTTCAGTTTTAAAAGGAAGAATTAATATTGGTGACCAGATTGAAATACGACCAGGTTTACGAGTTAAAGATGATTATTTTCCTATCAAATCTACAGTTATAAGTATTAGTCAAGGAAATAATTTATTAGATCATGCGAAGCCCAGAGGACTCATAGGTTTAGGAACTAAATTAGACCCTTCTTTGACTAAAGGTGATCATTTAATCGGGCATTTAGTTGGAAAACCAGGTAGTTTACCAGAAGTTCTTCATGAAGTAGAATTAGAAGTAAGCCTTTTAGATCGTGTAATTGGGTCTGAACAAATGCTCAGAGTACATTCACTTAAACATAATGAAAAACTATTATTAGTAGTTGGTACGGAAAAAACAGGAGGAACAGTTACAAAAATATTGAAGGATAGTGTAATCATAAAATTAAATCCTCCAATATGTCCACCAGAAAATTTTATTTATGCTATTTCGAGAATTATAAATAGACGTTATCGTCTAATTGGATATGGAAAAACAAAAAATCATTATTGAAATCATATCTAAAAACTTTCTTTCTTTACACTATTATGAGGAATAACTTAGGTATATTTCTCGTATTTTACCCTTAATTAAAGATAATGATGGGTCTACCTCATGAAATACTTTTTGTAGAGCTTGGATTACCTCTTTATCACTATTCGGATCACCTGATTTTGTTATATTTTGTTTAGTTTCGTACAATATCAGAGTTTCAGAGATTTTTGCCAGAAAATGAAGTATAATTTCTGCATTTACTCTACTGGAAAAATTAACATTATTTTTAACTTCTTTAATTTCGTAAAAAATCTCATTCATTATTCTTTTCTCTAGAAAAAAAATAAAGTCATCAATATTATCACAGAAAATAACTATCAAAGTAAATTTATCGCATCTTTTTGTATTTTAAATAAAATCCTAATCCAATAATTAGGATAATTCCATTAATAATTCCAAAAATTAAAATCCATACTGGAAAATGAGGATATTCTGTATATATATAATTTATATTATTATAAGTACTAACATTTGATTCTTTTAGAAATACACCATTATAATAAACTTGGATTGTAAAATTTCCATGAGGAACATCATTTAACAGAATTTCTCCATATTCATTAGTCATTCCAGGAGGTATAGGCTGAACCTGCTCATTGGATATATATGTGCCAAATTTCTGACCAGAATAATATACTTCGACACTTGCTCCTACTAAGGGCATTTTTATATTATCTGTTATTATGATTCTTAAATTCTGAGTTGCTTCGTATTTAATTATAAAAGGACATGTTTCTCCAACAAATAAGTAAGGAATTTTCACTCGCATTCCCTCTCTCCCTGTTAGAGAAACATTCAATTCAAAAAGTGCGATAGTTCTTTCAAATAACGAATAATTACCAATTAATTGACCATATCGATCCTCAATTAATTGATCAAAATAAATAGTAGGTTCATAAAATGATATATGCTTGAGATATATGTGTGGTGGTCCATTTATTAGAGATGGGAAATAAATTCTTTCTCGTATATTCCTTTTTGCTACAAGTCTGTCTATTGCCCATGTATCTCCAACAGGATCCACAAATTTCAACCTAAATAAAGTTGTAAAATTTAATGAAAATTTACTTTGACCAGCAGAAAATTGATCGGCTAATACTATCTCAATTGATTTATTTATATTTAAATGATTACTAACTACGGCACCTTTCAATTCTAGAACATGATCGTTCAGTAAATTCTTATCTGGTAAATTAACTGTTAAAGCGACATCTATATTATCAACGTAAATATTTTGTTCGTTGATAGTTTGTCCAAATTTTTTTCCTGCTAAAGTAAAATTATATCTATATTTAACAGTAAAATTTTGTACTTTTTCACTCATGATTAGATCAGTTATACTAACTTGTGTTAAGCTCCAGGAACCGATAGATAAATCATATTCCCAGATGAAATACATCGAAAAATTGAATAAGGGACCTTTCTGAAAATATTTGTCATAGTTAAATACGAGAAAGCCGTCATTATCAATTATGTAATCGGTTTCAGCATCTAGTTCAATAATATCAGTGTTATTATCGATATATAATTCTAATAAGCGGCTGGGATTTAAACGGGGGTGATAAATTAGATATCCTAATGTCAAATTATTATACTCAACAAATATACTTTCATTTAATTTCACTGTTACTTTTTTTCTATCTTCTACATTTTCGTTCAAATTATCTACAATTGCAGGCTCCGTAGTCTCAATAAATTGTATATCAATTTGTGTCATGTTCAGAGCACTTGAATTATAATCTCCCCAAATAAGCGGATAAGTATCATTATAGATATTAAAACCCATTTCCAACTCACTAAAATCGATATCATTTATAGTTATATTTCCTAGTGAGTGCTTCTCATCAGTTAATATTGGATTATAATCATCCTTTGAGAAATCCTCTGTTTTAAGGTGAGAATCATAAATAAGTGCATCAGAATTAAAACTTATACTTTTTAGAACTAACGGAATTAATATGACAGAAATAGTCAAAATAACTAGAAAGATCTTAATTTTATTAATTGTACAATTCCGTTTTTTATTTTCCATAATTAATTCTATAATTATAGAGTATTTAGAACAGAAAATTAAAATAAATTAAATAATTTTTCTCTAGATTTTGTATGTTATCTATTTTACGTCATAAAACCTAAATGAAATCGGAATATTTATAATTATAGAATTTATTTGGAATTTATTAGATTTTATTATGAGATAAAAATATTAATATAAGTCATTTTTAAAATTCATTTTTTAGATATTTGATCTTGAGTGATACCTATACTTCCAACTATTGATTGAGAAATAATTTGAATAACTAAAATTAATGATGTAAATGGTCAACAAATTAGATAAAACTAAGTTTTTAGGGGTTCTCAACGGCGCAGTTGACCAATTCATGGATCACTCATTTACACATGTTATAAATATTTCTCATAACGATGCTGATGGAATAAGTTGCCTATACATCATCCAAAATTTATTATATAAGATGCATCTTAATTATGATTATTTTATTTACAATAGATCCGTTTCTTGGGAAAATTATCTTAAAGGAATTCTATCAAATAGGCAAACTGATAAAAATGCTTTTATCTTTACCGATGTGGGTTCAAACTTAAAAGATTTAATCCCAATTATTAAAAATAGAAAAGAATTTTTTTTTATCTTAGATCACCATGAAGTAGAAGATGATTTACACATTGATGATCATCCTGAGAATCTTTTTTTTATAAATCCAAGTATTTATGGCTATGATGGCCTTGAACATATTGCTGGAGCAACTTTAACATATATGTTCGCAAGAAAAATAAGACCATCTATAATAAAACAAGGGTGGTTAGCAGTTATAGGAATTGCTGGAGACTCGTTAAAATCGATGGATAAACTTCAATCATTTAATCTAGAGATATATGAAGAATTGGTTGATGAAGAACTTATTTTAGATAAAGAAGGCTTAATTCTTTTTGGAAGCATGCATGAATCAATTAAAAAAGGCCTGCAATATAGTATATTACCTTTTCTTAAAGGATTTGGAGGGGAATCAGATCAGAAAATCAATTCATTTTTAAATAATATAACGATTAATCCAAAAACTAAAGTTATAGATTTAAGTAATGCTGAAATCAAATTGTTGCAAAATGAGGCTAAATTTGAAAGTCTTGGTCATTATACTTTATTACCTCATAAATCTGGTTTATTAAAATTTGCCTTTGAACATGCACTTCTATTAAACATATTATGTTTCAAAAATATTAGTGCTGCCCTTTCTATGATTCAATTAAAATCAATAACGCGCTACGCCAAAAGCATCTATAGTGAGTATATAGACAATCTTGCTAAAAATTTGAGAACTCTTTCAATTGAAACACCTCATTATGAAACTGAAAAAGCGATATTTATGGAAGTAAAAGGAAAAATTCCCCCTAGTAATTGGTCGGATACAGCTAGTTTTAGTGCTGTAAATGAACTATTTGACTCAAATAAAATTTTATTTTTAGGAGGTCCTGAGAAAAAATCAGGAACAATTAAATTAAGTATTCGATGTTCAAGAAATTATCTTAAGAAGAATAAAGCTAGTGGAGTAAACATAGTAATTTCAAGAATAAAGAAAGAATTAGGAGGTGTAGGTGGGGGTCATAAACTAGCTGGAGGAATTAGGTTATCGAAACCATCTTATAATCTCTTAAAAAAGAGAATAGACGAATTTATATGATTATAAATGAATATATATATTTTCAGCAATGAATTTTTTAGAGAAATTTTCAGATACTAAGTATGTAATAAGATTGAATATTAAAACAAACTCTAAAAGTCAAAAAATAGTTAATAACAACGATTTCTTAACAGTTTTTCTTAAAACAAAACCTGTAAAAAATACAGCAAATAAAGAACTGATAAACCTTATAAAAAGGAAGCTAAATATCTCATCAAATCAAATTCAAATTCTTTCAGGTTCAAAAAGTTCAGATAAATTAATTAAACTAACTTTTTCAAAAAATATTGAAGAACAAGAAATAGTAAGAAAACTTGTTAATTAAAAATAATAAATTTAGCTACCAACTTTTTTCATTTTTCCACATTTTAAGCAGGTTATAAAATGGGTCATTCCTTCATCAGCTCTCCTGGTTTGACGAGTTTCTAAATGTGCTTTGTCATACCCACAACGAGGGCATTTAAAATTTTTAATCGTACTTCTCAAATTCTCTTCCTTCCAGTTCATAATTTCAGCAAGATTTGTTACCTCATTTCTAATCGAATGCTCTATTTTTGTGGTTAATTTATAGGCTTTCGAATGTTCATCAGAAAAAGGTTTAATTGCTCCACACTTACATTTAAACACTTTTTCTCCATTTACATTTGAGGGTAACATCATACTGCCACATTCATTGCAGAACTCCATAATCTACGAAGACCAAGCAATTATTCTTAACTTTATCATTAGAAATATTAAATTATTCTTCTCAAATATTTTTTTTGAAATCAAAATCTTATTCCAAAAAGCAAAGCACTAAATAATACTCCAGAAATGAGATCTGCTGTAGTTCCAGGATTTAATCTTCCATTCTCTTTTTGAAGTTCATTATCTAATTCTATTACTAATTCTAAACCTTTTTTGGAAGAAATTCCTCCATATTTCAAGATTTTTAGCGCCCTATTAGAGATGTTTAATGCTGAATTTATTCCTGATTTTCTTATAATAAGAGTGTCTGGATTTAAAGATAATAATTTTAGATAAGTATTAACCGTAGCAATATTGATATCACTATATTGACTAAATACTTTAAAAAAATATGGTAATCCTTCATTTAATATAATATTAAAACTGGTACAATATTCTAGACTTATTAAATCATATTCCTTTGAAAGGTCAAATATTCTTTTCAGATTTATTTTATCTGAAATTATGTCATTGATTGAATTTTCATCATTAATATCATATTGTTTAATTTTTCCCAAACCTCCCGGATTACATAATCTTATTGCTTTGTACATATTTACTGTATCGTTTACTGTGGCTTTCTCAATGACTTTTTCTAAATTATTTTTTAAATCTTCTATATTATATTGCTTTGTTTTTAAACAAATTGTAGCTGCAGCAGCGAGAGGTGCTAAAATTAGTATATGTCCTAATAAAACATTACCTCCACCTTGCCATCTTATCATTTCTTCAATGGCATTCTTAAAAAAAAGACCCAATTCAATTTTTTTATAATCTTCCTCATTCTTAAAAGGGATTTGAAAGATCTTTTCACAAAATTCTCTAAAATTTGGTTGGATTGCCACGATTCCTGCTAAAAAATGTTCAAACTTAGTATTTTTGAAATTTTTTGTTCGATGAACATTTCCTGGTTTAGGCCAACCAGCTACCTCTAAAAGGCTTGCTAAACTCAAGCTTCGGATTAAATCATTAATAGATTTAATCGAAATATTAAAATTAGTTCCTTGTAAAGACACATTTAAATATATTCTTTTAAATAATTTAACTATTTTGAAAGAGAATAAGAGTTAATAATAACTTAGCTCTGCAATTTTCTTTTCTTTCACAATATATCCTTCAGCTTCAGTTGTTTTGTGAAAAATTGGTCTAAAGTCATTATGCAATCCATTTTTATAAAGAAATTTTTTTATTCTAAGTCTCAACGCCCTTTTAGATAATTTCTTTGGCATTTCTATATCGATATCATTTCCACTCCGGTTAAGGCTTATTTGTGGTAATGCCTCGGATAAGAACCTAATTAAATCAAGGACATGTTGCTCGTTCTTAAAACTTAAGTCTTTAACGTTAATTATGAAAGATTTATTTCCTTCACTCATACTATTATCACTCTGTAAAATAATTAAAAATATTATTAATTTTTTATGATTTTATTATAGTAATTTAATATTTGATTTTCTTCTAAGGAAAATTCTCTATTATAGAATAATTCTAAATTTTAAATAATAAAAAGTGACATAAAATGGTGGATTATGTAAATCTGGACTATAGGCCAAGCGAAAATGATTTGATTGCGATGTATTATGTGGAAATTTCACCAGATTGTAAAGATCTAGAACATGCTTCAGAAGAAATCGCAAAAGAAAGTTCAATCGGTACATGGACAGAAATTGCTACATTATCTACCGAAATAGCAGGACGGCTTAAGCCATCAACTTTCTACATTGACCCTGAAAATAATATTATAAAGATCGCCTACACTAAAGAACTTTTTGAAGCGTATAATTTACCACAGATTTTAAGTGCTATTGCGGGAAATATATATGGAATGAAAGTATTAAAATCGCTAAGATTATTAGATATAAATTTTCCTAAAGATATTATCCGCGCCTATAAAGGACCCAAATTCGGAATTGAAGGTATTAAAAAGTTAACCGAAGTAAATGGAAGACCTCTTCTCGGTACAATCGTAAAACCTAAAGTAGGGCTAAATGAATTCGAACACGCTAATATTTGTGGTGAAGCATGGATTGGTGGATTGGATATTGTCAAGGATGATGAAAATTTGACTAGTATGGTTTTTAATAAGTTTGAGAAAAGAATCTCGGAAACATTAAAAATTAGAGATAAAGTTGAAAATGAAACTGGAGAAAGAAAATTTTATATGCCCAATATAACAGCACCTCTAAGTACCATGAAAAAACGAGCTGATTTTGTGATAGAGAATGGAGGAGAATATGTAATGGTTGATATTGTAACGATTGGATTTTCAGCTTTACAAGAACTTAGAGAATATCTTGATGATAAAGATGCGATAATTCACGCTCATAGGGCAATGCACGCAGCTTTTACACGAAATAAGAGACACGGAATGACTATGTTAATTTTAGCGAAATTGATGAGATTAATTGGTATGGACCAATTACACACAGGAACTATAATAGGAAAAATGGAAGGCGCTAAAAATGAGGTGTTAGAGATAAATAAGGTAATAACAGAACGGAAAATTAAAAATAACAATATGACAACGCTTAATCAGGATTGGAGAGATATTAAGCCTGTTTTGCCTGTTGCTTCAGGCGGTTTGAGTCCCTTACATATTCCTGAATTAATTGAGACACTAGGTAAAAATATGGTTTATCAATTTGGAGGAGGGTGTCATGGTCATCCTGATGGAACTAAAGCCGGAGCGAAAGCGATAAGGCAAGCTACTGAGGCAGTTTTAGAGGGGTATGATTTAAAAGAATATGCTATGAAGAATGTTGAATTAGCCAGAGCGATTGAAAAATGGGGCTAATTTTGAGTTAAAATACTTTACACCATTTCCGGGTATAATTTTACAAAATAATTAGTCACGTGACTAGAGGCAAAAATTCCTGCTTCTGTGATTAATCCGTCTATATACCTTCTACTTACTGTTTCAAAAGCTGGATTTAGGATTTTTATGTTTTCTGGGGGATTTTCCCATACTTCTTTTGGATCTCTCATTTCAATAGTCTCCAAAATACCAAGATTGGTTTCTGGATTGTATTTTAATAATGGAGATGCAACATAAAAAGGTACATGTTCTTCATGGGCTACTAATGCTAAGAGTCTTGATCCTATTTTATTGATAATAGTTCCCTCAGAAGTTATGCTATCTGCTCCGATTAAGATTAAATCAACTTGAAAATGTCTTACAGCCCATCTCATTGCACTATCGATAACGTGAATGACTTCAATACCCACGTCTAATAACCTTTGTGCTGTTTTCCTGCCCTGTAATCGAGGTTGAGTTTCGGTATTTATTACCCTGAAATTTTTTCCTTGCTTTCTTGCTTCCATTAAAATAGCTGTTACTAAAGAAGAGTGACAATGTGTCATCACAACATATTTTCTTTCAGCAGCAGGAATCCGTCGTGCTCCAATTTCCGCAATTTTCTTCTTTGAATTTTGAAGCATGTCATAATATTGATTCTTGTATTTATCAATAATATCAGAAATATATTCAACAATAATATTTTCTTTTTCTTGTTCTAATTTATTCATTATAAATTTCAAGCCATTTTTCATAGCAGGTTCCGTTGGTCTAGTATCAATTAAAATGTCTTGACCATTGTAAAGAAACTCAAAACATTTTTCAATATTCTCACATTTTAATCTTTTGGCATAACTACTTAAAAAATCAATTGCACTAATAGCAATGTTACTAGCACCTTGGATCTCTAAGGATTTAATCTTTTGAGCATCTTTTAATAGTTGTTTCATGATAAATTCACAACTCCCATATTATCTTTCGGTATTTAAATAATATTTTATTATTATAACAAATTATGTTATTCTCTTGATGGTTTTTCTTGATCTAATTTATAATCTTCTGAATCTATTTCAATATAAAAGCGACCGACATAACCACAGGCAGTACATTCATATAAATCAGGTGCAAGCCAACCTGTGACATTAACAGCACTTCTTAATTTTGGTTCCTTACATCGCGGACAAATTCTAATATTTACCATTTTTAGTGCAAGATATTTTTATGTCAGAAGCTAAGTTATTATCTTATATTTAATAATAATAAATAACATTTACTCTCTTTATTTTTTAATATTGCTTGTATTCTTATATTGATAGAAATATAAAATTGATCAAACTATTATATCACAATTCTCATTAAAATTTTTTATATATGATGGACATAGAGCTACAGAGAAAAAGTTTGCCAAATGAACCAGGTGTTTATTTATTTGGAGATAAAGACGGTTCAATAATTTATATAGGAAAAGCTAAAAACCTAAGAAAACGTGTAAATCAATATTTTCTAAAAACCCATTATATCGATCCATACTATGAGGAAAAAATTAAGGAATTAGTTAATAAAGTATGTACTATCGAATATATTGTGACAGAAAATGAAAAAGAAGCGTTAATCCTAGAAAATATCCAAATCAAGAAGTATCTCCCTCGTTACAATGTAATCATGAGGGATTCTAAATCGTATCCTTGGGTGGCAATTTTTTACAATGAGGACTTTCCAAGAATCCGTGTAATTAGGAATCCAGAAAAATACTCTCAAGATAATTTATTTCTTGGACCTTATACAGACAAAAAAGAAATTATAAGAATATTAAGGGATCTAAGAAAAATATTCCCGTATTGCTCATGTAAGAAACCAATTAAGAAAAGAAAAAGACCTTGTTTGTATTATCAGCTAAAACTCTGCCCGGGTCCATGTTTCACTAGTATTACTAAAGAAGAATATCGTGAAAATATTAAAAAAATTGAATTATTTCTGAAAGGAGAAACCAATGAATTAAAAAAACAACTTGAAGAAAAAATGCAGGAAGCAGCTCAAAAGCAAAAATTTGAGTTAGCAGCCTTCTGGAGGGATAAATTGGAAGATATAATTCATGCCACAGACCGACAACATGTTTTAATGAATAATGAAGAAAATAAAGATATAGTTGGATTTTATAGTGATAATAAGTTTTTGGCTATGGTTATTATCCATATCCGAGAAAGTAGGATTTTAAATAGAAGTTCTTTTACTTTTGATTTACGGGAGAAATTAATTCAAAAAGATGAGATTTTAAATTCAATTTTAGAACAATATTATCAAGATTTTAAATCACAATTACCGGAGATTATTATAATTCCTGAAGTGAATGAAAAATTTAAAGTATTAAGAGCTTTCTTAAAAGATATTTATGAAGAAATAAAAATAAGAACTCCAATGGATGATAATGAAGCAAGTTTATTGCGGATTGCTAGTAAAAACGCTATGGTAATAGTTGAGCAACAAGTCCAAATGGAAGAAATCAAGATGGATGATAAGGAATTTAGAGATGATATTCTTGAGGAAACAAAAGATCTCTTGAATTTACCAAAAGTTCCTAAGATTATCGAAGGATTTGATATCTCTAATATTAATGGAACTGATGCAACTGGCTCTATGGTCTATTTTCTTAATGCAAAACCTTATAATAAAAATTATAGACATTTTAAAATTCGTTCTAAATCTACTCCTAATGACGTTGCAATGATGAAAGAAGTCTTAAGAAGACGGTATGATATGCTTTTAAAAAGAAATTTAGAATTACCAGATTTAATTTTGGTTGATGGAGGAAAAGGGCAATTGAATGCCGGTATTTCAGTTTTAGAAGATTTAGGTCTTAATATACCTATTATTGGATTAGCTAAAAAATATGAAGAAATATACTTACCATCAAAGAAAGAATCAATCACGCTTCCTAAAAATTCTTCTGTATTGAAATTATTTCAAAGAGTTAGAGATGAATCGCACAGATTTGCGATAAGATTACAGAAAAAGCAGAGGAAAAAGCATGTAAATTCTATCTTAGATAAAATTAAGGGAATAGGTCCTACGACAAGAAATAAATTACTTACCCATTTTGGAAGTGTTGATAATATTAAGAAAAGTTCTAAAGATGAGTTATCACAAGTAATTGGACCAAAATTAGCTAAGATAATTATAGAAGAACTAAACAAGTAAGCGTTTTGACATTATTCTTAATTCATGTCAAACTTATAGATTTAAAAAAAAATTGATTTAATTTATAAATATTCATCTTTTATTCTCGAGATTAACGTAAAAACAATTATTAAAGTTCCTAATAGTATGAATGTTATGTTTAAATTCCACATTACGAAATATCCAACAAGGGGATAAAGAATTGCCCTTATCAGACTTGCTATCATATTAATTGTACTTATAACAGTAGCTCGATTCTCAGTTTCTATTTGTTTATTAATTCCCTTAACGAATATCAAACTCCGTGAAAATCCGAATCCAATTACAATGAGAATTAAAGGAATGCTAATTGGAATGAAGAATATCACTGACATAAGAATAAATCCAATACCTGGAATCATTGTATATATTTGAAGAAACCTTCTCTTGTTATTAATCCTGTTTTCTAAAGTTGGAACTACATTATTAAAGAGTATTTGTATCACTGTCATTGATGCACTTACGAATCCAAAATATATTAATTGAAAATTTAATGCTTCAAGGTAAACTTGATAAGTCCATATTAAGAAAAATACCATAGACTCCGTTATTATCATTTCAAAAGCTAATAATCTCAAAGTTTGGTTATTCTTGAGTTCATTGAAGCCAGATTTTATCACTGTTAAATAATTATCAAGTTTTTTTCTCTCTAAATCGTGATTGGGTTCTTTTAATGTCATCGATAATAATGTTGCTAAGATAAATGGAATGAATATTAAACTCATTACAAGATTTAATGATAAGTATGCACCGATTATTGAACCAACTGGAGCAGAAATTCCTATACCTAATAACATGAAACTCCTGTTTCTAGCCATGACTTTTGAGATCTCATGTTCTCTACCAAGTTTTCTTAATGTGTCATATATAAAAGCTTGATTTGTCCCTGAAGTTAACGCTGCTCCAAAAGCCCATAATGTTTCACCAACAATAAATATGAATATATGTGGATAAGTTCCATATATTAAAGCGGCGAATGCGGTTGAAAGCGCTCCTAAAATTAAGGAAAATTTTCTACTTATGTAATCTGCGATAGCTCCACAAGGCATCTCAAATACCAATATCATTATTGTAAAGTAGCTCTGGAGGAACATAACTTCAACAAAAGTTAATTTCCCCCATGTTAAAAAAAATGGTAGTAGAATTCCTGAGATTAAATGAAAACCCTCTATAAATTGAATTAAGTATGATTTCCATATATTCGACTTCCATTTGCCTTGTATGATTCGGTCTTCCTCAATGATTTTGTAGTTACTCTCGAAGTCTACTATTTCTTGCTTTAATTTACTCCTTTTCAATGTCATTATTAACCACCTTTATTTTTTCATCCTCTAATATGAGATGAGGTTGTCTATAATAATCTCTCAGATACTCTTCATGACTCAAAAGCTGCTCATATTCCTCAACATATCTTGGATTTAACTCTGATCTTTTCAAAAGCCCTAGGAGTTTGGAATTTTTAATTTTTAATTCATATTTTTGCTTTAATAATTGGTTGCCCTTATAATCAGTCAAAATTTCCTCCTTTAGCTTTTGAACTCTTTCTTGCTTCTGATTTTCTGTTTCTTCCAACAAATCCTTTAATTCTAACAATTTTTTCACCTCACTTTATAATTTTTTTTTAATAAACTATTTATAGAAACAAAACACATTTGAATAAGAAGAACTCTTGTATCTTTGTTATAAATGCGTATAAGAAATTACGAAAAATAGGATTTAAATCTAATTAATAGATCTTTACATAAAAGATGTAAACACTCTTAAAGAATAAGTATCTAAGTTTTGTTGATTTCAGTGAAATATAAGATAATGTAATAAGGATCTATACTAAAAACCCAATATACATATATGTCATGGTTGCTGAATTACAAATAGACGGATTATTGACTAAGGTATCTCCACAATCCAACCCAATCCATCCATGATCTTTAATTAGCATGATCTTATCAACAAATGTGTTTAAATTAAATATATTATAATTAAATATTTAAATTTAACGGAAGATTAAACTTTCTTAAAGAAAAATGGGAAAATAATGGGACGATTAAAACATAATTCTCTTTAAAAATTAAAATCGCATTACATTCTATCGATTACAAGTTTCACAAGTTCAGAAGTTGCTTCACAATAAACTCTTGCTAGTGACTCCCTTTTTGCTTCAGTTATAACCCTAATTATTGTTTCTGTATTGGAGGGATGAATAAGAACAAACCACTCCTTTTCTTGGCCAAACCTAAGATCCTGGTCTATTTGTTCTACTAATTCTCCCTCTTGCTTCAGCTCAGTTTTTAAATTGTCAATAATCAATTTAGTGTTCATATTTTTAATATTAATTTTCGCTCGATAAGAATAATATTTAGGTAACTTTTCTACTAATTTTGAAACCTTCTGTCCCGTTTTTACCAATATTTCGATAATTTTTGCAGCAGCAAAAATTCCATCTCTTGTCATATTGAAATATGGGAACATAACACCTCCACATGAACCTTCTCCGCCAAAAACTAAACGATTTTTTGATGGATCTTTTAAGAGATCCCCCATTTTTTCTGTTAAAAATTTCTCTCCTATTGGAGTTCGAATAACTTGAGTATTATATTTTTCAGCAATCGCTTCAAACCTTAAAGAAGATGCTAAATTTGTAACAAAAAATAATTCTTTTTTATTATCTTCTTGTGTTTTTAAAAAATAATCTGTTATCAGTGCTAATCCGATATCTTCTGGATAGCAAACACCATTTTCTCCAATAATTGCTAATCTATCAGCGTCTGTATCATGAGCAAATCCAATATCATATTTCTCTTGCCACACTTCCATTATTAAGTCTTTGAGATTTCGCACTACGGGTTCAATTTCTCGTGGAAAGTCTTTATTTACAAGCAATTCATCATTAATGAGTTTTACTTCACAACCCAATTCGCCCAATACTTTAGGAGTTACAAATTTCCCGGCACCTGCACCTGTGTCGATTACCGCTTTAAGATTATTATGTTTTTTTACCTGTCTATAATCAATATGATTAAATAAATCTTGAATATAATTTTTAATTGGATTTAGATTTTCTATATTATTTTTTGAACTTGATTTGATTTTTTGAAAAGAATTTAAATCGACCTTCTTAAAATGGTTTGAGATTATTTCTAAATCAGCATTACCCAAAAAAGTTTTTGTAGACAATAATTTTAAACCGTTCCATTCTTGAGGGTTGTGAGATCCTGTAATAATTATCCCCCCTGGTACACTTAATTTATTTTTGGTATGTATTATTACAGGTGTTGGGCAAATTCCAAGATTTAACAATTTAAAGCCTGTTGCTATTAATCCTTCAATGACAGCCCGCTCAATTATTGTCCCACTTGGTCTTGTATCTCTGCCTATTACAACTTTTCTATCAGTTCCCTCAAACCATAATCCATAAGCAATTGCTATTTTTTTAACAGTATTGAAGTTTAGATCTTTATTCGGTAATCCTCTAATTCCACTCAATGTAAAGACTAAATTATCTTGTTCCATCATCATCTGTTAAATTTATTCAAGAGATTATTTTTTCTTTATCTATTTTATATTTCACAAGAGCTAATGCCCCTCTTAGCCCAATCTCATCTTTATATTTTGTTAATTTAATCTTCGGTGGGTGATTAATAGTAAATCTAATAGAATCCTTTTCAAATTGTTTAATTAAAGAAGGTATTATCTGTTTATGATCTTTCATCATTGCACCTCCAAAATATATTGAAGAGCAATCATAAAAATTATTAATTATGCCAATGCCTACTTTTGAATAGAATACACAATCATCAACAATTTTTTTAGATAATTCATCTCCTTCTCTTGCTGCCTGGAAAACTTCTTTTGCTGTGATCTTGGATTTATCATTATTAACAATCCTCATCAATATTTCTGCATTTAATTCTCCCTCATCTAAAGCATCTAAAGCTCTATTTTGCACTCCTGTACCAGAGCTAAAAACCTCCCAACAACCATGAGCTCCGCAATTGCATACAAATCTACTTCTTGGTTCGACTAATGCATGTCCCACTTCCGCAGCATTACCTTCTTTTCCAATTAATAGATGACCGTTGCAGATTACCCCACCACCTATTCCAGTAGACATTGTTATATAAACCAGATTGTCCTTCTCATCATCTTCCGCCTCAAAATAATGTACACCTAAAACACTTCCATTACAATCATTAACGAAATACAATGGAATTTCTGGAAATTTCTTTTCAATAGGTTTTTTTAGAGGAATTACACTAAATCCAAGATTAGAACTATTAAATACTTCACCTTTTTCCATATTTAAAGGACCCGCTGTAGCTATCCCAATTCCTAAAATTTGATCCTTATTAATATGATTTTCAGATAATAATTCTGATAGAATTTGACATATTGAATTGCTAATTGAATATTTGGTTTCCTTTAATGTTCTAGTAATTTTCTTTTTTATATTTTTCTCAATTAAGTCTGCTGTACAAAGAGCAACTCGTACCCAAGTACCTCCAATATCTACCCCAGCAATAAACTTTACATTCATTATTATATCTTCTCAAAATTTTCAGTTATTTCCTAAACCTGTTAATAATCAAAAAGGATTCGATTACTTCAAAATATTTTTATAGAATTAAAAGTTTTTCTTTGATTTAATAAATATTTATTTCAATTTTGTCATCGTTGATTATTTCTTTAAAGATATAGCCAATTTCTTTTTTCCTTTCATTATCTATTGCGAAAACAAAATATTCTGCTGGAATTCTAGCAGTTGAATAAATTTGTATAATATTTGGTTTTATCCTCTTCAACGCATGAGCAACATCATAAATATTTTTGGAATTATTATTTGGTAGAAAATCCTTTTTGTATGAATTATAAACTAAGATTTGAATAGCTAATTTATTTTTTTTAGGCATTTCTTGTTTCAATTTCATTAAGGACTCAATTATAATTTCGATATCAGGAACTTCATTTTGAGGACGATTAGTTCTCTTAAAATCATCATTATTAGCCACATCTAATTTTGCTAAAACTAATTCAAATTTCTTAACTCTTTCTCTTATCTCGTCAAAAAATAAAGTACTGGAATTTGTGAACAATGTAAGAATTGGTTTTTCATGTGTCCAATTTAGTTCACTCCTCACATCTGAAGCAATATTAAGAAAATCTACTAAATTTTCATTCAGAGTAGGTTCTCCATTATAACCGAAAGTAATTGAGTTTAAATGTGGGACATAATTAAAAATCGATTTTAACTCTTTTCTAAAATTAGGGGATGGTGGCAAACTTATTCTATAATTAGGAGAAACTAAATTGTCTTTTTCAGTTAAACCAATTTCACAATATACACAATTATAAGTACATAATTTAAATTTAGCTAAAACATTAATGCCTAGAGATAGTCCTAGTCGTCTTGATTGAAATGGACCATATGTATATTCTCTAGGCATTTATTACTTGTTTTATAAATAATTCTTAATAAAATTCACTATTGCTTTATTTACTTGTTTAGGTTTTTCTAACATAACAGCGTGACCTGCTTTGCTAATTAAATGAAGTTCTGATTTTTTAATTTTATTATGAAAAAATTGTGAATATTTAATAGGTGTCATGATATCAGCCTTGCCACATATTATTAAACATGGAACTTCAATTGAACTTGTTTTATCTAATGTATCAAAAGCATCGCAGATTTTAAAATCGTTATAGATTACCTCTGGATCTATTTGAGATGCCTCCAAAATCGCGTTTTCAATGATTTCTTTAGAAGTTTTCCTATAAAATAACCCCTCTCTCAAATTATTCAAAAAAAGTTGATAGTTAGGCTTTATAGAATCAAAAATGTCTTGTTTTACTCGCATTCTTCCTCCTGTAGCACACAAAATAAGAGCAGAGACATAATTAGGGTATCTAAAGTAATATTCTTGTGTAACAACGCCCCCCAAAGAATGACCTCCTAAAATTAATTTTTCAGGTTTTAAAAAATCGATGAGTTTCTTAAGAACATCAACATATAAGTCTAGAGATAATTCTGGAAATGTATTAGATTTATTATGTGAAGGTAAGTCAATTGCAATTATATTATAATCTATATTTAAATACATTTGATTCTCCCAGATATTTGAATTACCTCCTGACCCATGTATGAATATAATAGTATCTTGTGAATTGTTTTCTTTAATTTGGTAAAAAATTTGCTTTCCAGAATATTCGTAGTATGGTATTATGAAGCACCAATATATTAAATTTAATATGTAGAATATAAAAAAAGAATTAAATTTAGTTTTTTTGATAAATAATTTATTGACTTATTTCCATTTTATTAAATGACCTGGCTCCAATTAGTATTAATATTGCTCCAAAGCTTGCTGTAACTAGAATATCAATCCAAAATGGAAAATATGATACACCTAGCATAACAAATCGGAATAGATCTACACTATAAGTGAAAGGATTAAATATAGTAATCTGTACAGGGAGTGGTATTAAAGCTCCTGAAAGCCACATCATCGGCATTACGATGAAAGTTTGTATTAACCCAAAAGATTGCATATCGTTTAATCGTGTACTAATTGTTAAACCAATCCCTACGATTCCAATACTTGCTAAAAATGCTACTGGTAAAATAAGCATTACACGCCAAATTAAACTAAGATCATAACCAAAAAATTGAAATGCAACACTTAGTGCTATGATAATGGAAACCTGCAGCATAGTTTGTAAAGCTACTCCCACTGTTCTTCCTAACATCAATGTTCTACGACTTACCGGCGCTACTAATAACTCCTTCATAAATCCAAACATTTTATCTCTAAAAATTGACATTCCGCCAAATATACCTGTAAACAAAATAACCATCGCCGCAATTCCTGACGCGCTAAATGCTCTTGAATCAACGCGAGTAATACCAATAAATATCTCTACTTGAGAGAATCCTGCTCCAAATACAAAAAGAAATAATATACCCTGGGCTATTGATGATATTACTCTTGATTTATTCCTCCAAAAACTTAGTAACTCTCTTTTTGCTAATATCCACATTGCATTGTAATTTACCTTTGATTTCTCAATATATAAATCAGACATTTATTATCACTTCCTCAATTGCCTCATTTGTATCATTTTTCTTATATCTTTTGAATGATTTGATGACTCTTCTCTTATCGCGGTCCCTACATAATGAAGAAACACATCTTCTAAGGTGGGTTGATGCATATTCACAGTTTTTATCTTAAGACCATTTTCATTGATTTTTTGAATAATCAATGGGAGTTGTTTTCCACCACTTTCACATGAGATTGAAATAGAAGGTTCTAATTCCTCTTCCTCTTCTTCAAATTCTCCATTTTTTATTCTTATTATCTCTTCTTTTATTGAACCTGGAACTTCTTCTAATAGATTATCATCAAACATATTTGCTATTTTTTTCTTCATTGTTAATGGAGCATTTAGAAACATTCCAGCAGCCATTGGCATACGTTTCCATGCCATGATTAATTTATTAGGCTCTGATAATATTTCTCGCATTCTAGCTTGAATCATAGCTGGATCAATATTAGGCATTCCTGGAGGAGGTTGAAAATTAGGCATAATTTCCTGTTCTCCCTCAGCAGTTCCAAATGACACATTTTTCACTCCATTAATTTCTTTTATTTTTCTAATGATTCCTGAAATCATAAACCTCTCCTCCACATTTTCAAATTGAATATCAATAACATCTCCAGATAATTGTCTTTTAAGATTCTCTGAAGTATCCATAGCAATAATTTTGCCATGATCCATAATACATATTCTATCTGCGAGCTCATCCGCTTCCTCCATATAATGTGTGGTTATGAGAATTGTTATTTTTGAGTTTCCTTTATTCAATTCTTTAATCTTATCCCATATCTTTCTACGTGTTTGAGGATCTAATCCCAAAGTCGGTTCATCTAAAAATAGGACTGTTGGTTTGTGAATTAATCCGCGAGCGATCTCTAAGCGCCTTTTCATCCCACCAGAATAATTCTTTACAAAAGTGTTTGCCCTATCATCAAGATCAACTAATTCTAGCACTTCTTGTATTTTAACTTGTCTTTCTTTCTTAGGCATCCCATAAAGAATTGCATGCAATTCCAAATTCTCCCATCCTTTCATTTCGCCATCTAAAGACGGTTCTTGAAAAACAATGCCAATACTTTTTCTAACTTTATCAGAATCTTTATTGACATCATAATTGTTTACAAATGCTTCACCTTTAGTGGAAGAAAGTAGTGTTGCTAGTATACTTATAGTAGTAGTTTTACCAGCACCATTCGGACCTAATAAAGCGAAAATTTCACCTTTTTTAATGTTGAAGCTAATATCATCTACTGCTAGCACATTCCCTTCTTCATAGATCTTCGTCAGATTTTTTACTTCAATTAAATTATTATTCTCTGTCATTTTCTTAACTTGTTAAAATGTTAATTCCAAAAATAATTTTTGATTTTATTTCATAAAACACAGGGATAAACCCTAAAAAAATTAAATGATTATTTTCTAATGTTATATTTAAGATAATCATAATGTTCCACCTTTATAATATAAAAAATAATAAAAAATAAAAGGAATTTATTTATTTCTATTCCTTATTTTATTAATCCTAAGTTTTCTGAAAATTAAATAAGCACTTAAGCCCCCAATGCAAATTGCAATTATGACGATTATTGTATAAAATACCCAATCTGAATTACTACTGACAATTTGGTATATTATATTATTATCTTCATCTTTTACAGTAAAAGAAGACATAATTCCTTCAGAACCGTAACTAATTTCTACAGTATAGTTTGTTTCACCAGTGCGGTTTATTATAAGAACATTATCGCTAACTGTTGCATTTTCACAATCGAGTGTAGTAATAAGTTCTGCTAAATAATACGCAAATGGAAAACCTAATGTAAACCCATTGAAGATAAATAACCATAGAAATTCTTCTGCATTCAAGATTGGAAAGCTATATCCTGAAAACTGGAATGCAGGAAGACTGTTTAGTTCTACTGATAAATTATTGTAGTTATTGAGAATATCATCGAAATCTGTAGGATTTTTAAATATTAAAAGTGCATCATTTGTATTTGTAGGATCTTCCTCAAAAATTCCAATCGTAAAATTCCAAGCTGCACGTAGGCCAACCCATAGATTGTATGTATTTGTATAATTAGTATTTATAGTGGTTTCGTTATATCCTTGGCTGTTCATTAAACCTAATAGAGTTATAAGTTCTTCAGATTCAAACAATAATGGTAAAAATAATGAAACAAATACATCATATGTATTCCAAGTAACAAAATTCCAACCTTTCATCGTATATTTACTTTTCGCACCAGTTTGATTTGAGTCTCCTTCGAACCAATTTGAAGGTGTTGTAGAGGCATTTACTGTAGTTTTCCAAGCAGCTTCATCATATTGTGAAACAATAAGCACTTCTGTGCCTTTAGTTAAAGCAACATTATAATTTCCATTGGCAACGATGGATGTCGATAACATCCCTAATAAAATTATGCAGAATAATGATACTCCAATTGTCCTAAATTTTGTATTTTTCATCATCTTATAATTGCCTCCGCTTGAATAGATAAGCTGCTAATAGAAAATAAAACACTATAAAAACAATTAGTAGTGCAATTCCCATCTCGATACTTGGCGTTACCCATTGACCAAATGAAAAATCACCACCCATACCACCTGGACCCATACCACTAAATGAAAATTCAGAATATCTTGGATCTGGAAAAGGATATTCAAGTATTCCAGTAATTAGATTACCTAAATATGCTAAAGAGTATAAAGGTTCAAAACTTTCCTTAAACACCAATGTCACAATCTGATCAGCAATATTGAATCCAATTAAAAGAAGTATTAAAGTAGATATAATTGTTAGATTTACACTTCTCATAAATGAACTGAAAAATGTTACAAAACTGCTTAATGCTATTACATATAATATTGCAATACCGTATGAATAAAATAGTCGGATGTTAATTGGTCCACCATAATAGAAAAATCCGAGAATTCCTAAAATAAAATAGTAAAGTGTTATAATCGAAACAACAAGTATTAAATTACCAAAATATTTCCCTAGTATCAGTTTGTATTTGTTTATTTTGGGAAAAACTATAAAACCCGTTTTTTTATCAAATTCAGAACAGATTATCCCTGAGAAAAACAAGCATGCAGAAAATAGAGTTATGAATGAAATAAATTGTAAACCATTATTAAAGAATTCTGCTTGTGTATCTGATAAAAGATAACCGGGGATTAATTGTAGAACATAACCTAATAAAATTGCTACAATTATTGCGATAAAAGAAAAGAAATAAAATTTTCTTCTTTGTTTTTTAATTTCAAAAACTATAGTGTAAAAAATTGGCTTTATTCCATTAAAACTATTTTTTCTGTTTTCCATTTTTTTTACACCTCTTTATTTAATATATTTTTTTCTTTTGAATCGTTATCTTTTACCATTTCAGCATAAACTCTTTCTAGTTGAGACGTTCTTGGCTGAGTAAATGAGATCACAGTAAAATCTGATTCGAACTCCTTGATCAAAGTCTTTAAAATATCTCCTTTTGATTCATTTCTTCCATCATAAAAAATCTTTAACCCTTGTTGCTCAGGATAATACTTCACTGGAATTTTTGATACCATTGGATCTAGATCTTTATCAAGGTATGGATCAAGTCTTTCAGTTAAAAGATTTATTAAGGGTTCTAATTCACTTGGTTTAATAGGCTCAAGTAATACGCAGTTTAATTCACTAGTCTTTAATGTGAGTGCTAAATTCTCTACAGTATCAAATCCTATAATGGAGCCATAATTGATTAGCGCAATTTTGTCACATACTTCAGATATTTCATATAGCATATGAGAAGCTACAAATATTGTTTTTCCTAGTGATTGAAGTTCTCGGATATATTTCCTAATTTCAACACGTGCTAATGGATCTAAACCTGTTTGAGGTTCGTCCAATATTATAATTTCTGGATCATGTATAAGTGCTTGAATAATTCCTATTTTCTGTGTCATTCCTTTTGAAAAAGTTTTAACTGGCTTATATTTCCATTCAGAGAGCTTGAAACGTTCTAAAAGCTCATCAATCCTTTGATTTATCTTATTCTTTGGATAATTTTGGAGATTTGCGAAATATCTCAATAATTGATATGCGGTCATGTTGTAAAAAGCAGGAATATCGATTAGAAAACCGATTTGACTTATAGTTCTTGAGATCTTATTTAAATCCTGTAATTCGCTATGATTAGACCTAATAAGTATTCTCCCTGAATTAGGTCTTAGAATTTTAGCTATCATCTTTATTGTAGTTGTTTTGCCGGCTCCATTAGGACCAACTAATCCTATGGTTTCCCCTCTATGTACTTCAAGATTTATATTATTGACTGCCGTTAAATCGCCAAATCTTTTGGTTAAATTTTCTAACTTTAAAACAATTTCAGATTTGTCAACTTTTTCTTCTTTAATCATTAATATCATATTCCTCGTTTTGTTGAATTGCTTTATTAACCATTTCTATTACTTTATCTTTATTTAAGGATTCCATATTTTCAATTTCTTCAATTATCTTATCTAAGTTGGCTTTAACACCTTTAAAGTTTTCAATTCTCCTTTCTATTTGTTGAAGCATACCTTTCATCCAAGATCTCACGCCTCTAAAAAAATCAATCGCATCATCTTTAGACTCAAATTCATTTATTTTCTCTGATAATATCAATCTTAATCCCTTAGAGGGCGATATCTCTGACATCATGCTAAATAAATTTGCCCATCTCAGTTTTAATTCATCTAAGAATTTTCTTCCAAGATCCGTTATTATATAGAATTTATTGGCTCGCCCTTCAATAATTTCCTCTTTAGATTCTAAATATTTCTTCTCTTCCAATTCCTGTAGAGTTCGTATCAAAGTTCCTCTTGGAAAATTATATTTATCTTGTAATTGGTAACCAGTAATTCCATCGGGATACTCAGAAATTATCAATAAAATAATAAAATCTCTTATTTCTTGAAATGATTCCCGCCCTATCGGTAAAGGAGGTTTGAAATGTCCTTTTGAAAATGGTCGAAATGATCCAAATGGTGGAAAACCACCAAATGGAGGTTGATATGGAGGTCCATGATGTTCGGGTGGACCTTGCCCCATGAACCTATTTGGTCTATTATCAAACCTTAATTGATCTATATCTCTTTTAAACACTGTAAATATCACCTAAGGATCAGTATAATTGAATAAAATGTACTTAATACTATAAAAGAAATCATCATATTTAAAAGTTGCCCAATCTGGACATATGTCAAATACCTATTTTTTAATATTATATAAAAAAATAACTACATAAAATGATATAAATTATCAACTTTAAGATATTATTATTAGAAAAAGTGAATAATTATGGCAGAAGCATACATTGAAGATACAAATCAAGGGATTAAATCAGCTGTAAAGCGAATTTTTAATCAAATTGAGAAAGCTGGAGTATCAATCCTTAAAAAATCAAAAGAAGTTTACATCAAAGTGAATGGGATTGATTTTAAAAAGCATACATACACTTCCCCTGAAGTGTTAGAAGCTGTTATTCTTTATCTAAAAGAGAAAGGAGCGGCTATTTATTTTATGGAAAATTCCACACAAGGGAATTTCACACGGCTTGTTTTTACTGTCAATGGTTATAAAGACGTGTGTGAGAAAACTGGAGCAAAAATTATATACTTAGATGAAGAAGACACAGAAACATTCGAATTTAGAGGTAAACCTTCAGTAAAAAAAGACCCTATAGGATATAATTTAATGACTTTTAGATTACCACAAACAGTTGTAAAAATTATGTAAAACAGAGATTCAGTAACATATATTAATATCCCAAAATTTAAGACTCATTCTATGGCAGTGGTTACATTAGGTATAAAAAATCAATGGGGCTTTACTCATCATGCAGATCGTGGAAAAGACCATAATTACAACTTGCATTCAAAACTTATTGATATGTATGAATTATTACAACCAGACATAACTCTTATAGATGGTACTGAAGGAACTATTCATGGGCATTATCCTCCTTCAGCTTGGGAAGACAAAATAATAATTCCATTTAATATCCTTATTGGAGGTATTGATACTTCAGCTGTTGATGTTGTAGGAGCAAGAATTTTTGGCTTAACAATTGATATAATTCCACATCTAAAATTAGCATCTGAACGAGGATTAGGAGAAGGTGATTTGAGTAAAATTAAGGTTATTGGAAAGGATTTGGAAGAATATAAAGAAATTTATGAATGGAATTTGTTCCAAAAATTTCCTGAAGATATAAAAATTATTAAAGCTAAAGATTTATTGTGTAGAGAGGGGTGCCAAGATAATCCATTAATCTTTTTGCAGAGTTTAGCTTTTGATTATCCAGAAAAATTCAAAGGGGAATGGTTCATAATAATGGGAAAAGGACATGATGATGATCTAATCGAAAAATTGAGATCAGAAGGATATACTAGAGGATTAGTAGCAGGTTATTGTGCTATAAACGAAGTTGGAAAAGTTCTTAGAAAAGAATTTGGTAGGAGAAATGTATTTTTTTCAGGTGACTGTAATAATATGGCAGAAACAATTAGAGCCGAATTAAAATTAGCTGGTATGAGTGCATTTGATTTAGTCCCTTTACCATATGAAGAATCAATGAAAATACTTCAAGAAGCTCAAAAACATGGCACTAAAGCATTAATCCCTATAACATTCTAAGATAAATTTTCTTAGCTTTTTTATTAAAATAAATAAATTTTTTTAAAGATATTTAACAAATAAATTATTGTGGATTTAAGTTCTATATATTCTGAGCTAAAGGAACTCTTATCAATTTCTGATGATAAATTCAATTTGGAAAGAGATATTAATCAGCATTTTAACACGGAACCCGATGAGAATAAATTAGAAATTCTAGGGGACATTTTAAATTTTGTAAATAAATTTTCAATTTTTAAAGAAATTAAACCATTCATGGATTCAGTATATAGTTGTATTAATAAAACTCTTAAAATTAGACCTGATTCTATCTTTGATTTTGAAGAATTATTAATAAAAAATTCAATAATGCATTTTATCCAAGAATATATCAGCTATTCTAAAATAACACAAAAAGATCAAGTTTTTAATTTTTTAGTAGATTCATTAGAAAAACTTCAACTAGAACCTTTAGTTATGAATCTTGGATTATTACTAAAACCATTGTATCAAGATCAGAGTCATATCAAAAATCTAGAAAATCTAAAGGAAGTTGAAATAACTTACAATTCAACTAATGGAACAGAGATTCAAATTAAAAATGAAATTGATAACTGGTTTAAAACTCAAAATATCAGTTTAGATAACCAAGATGAGTTACGAGAACTCTTAAAACAAGAATTTGAAAGATTAATAACAAAACATAACCTAACAAAAGAATCCGAAAAATTAAAGAGATTAGAAATAGAAGTTATGGAAATGCTCACTATGAAATTAACAATGCTAAGTCTCGTGGAACATATTACAGATGATTCTTTTGAGCCCATTCCAATAAAATAAATATGGATTTATTTAATATTTATGTTAAGCATGTTAGATACTTCTCTAATTTAAAACTTATATATAGTATAAACATAAAAATAATTAAATACGAATTTTGATTTTATATTTAAAAAAAAAAATTCAAAAATTAATTTAAAGTGAAAATTTTGGGTGAAAATGAAAAACAGTTATCAAGTGAAGAAATAGAAAAACAAAAGAAAATTGTTGGTGACCTTTATAAGAAAGAAAAAGAAGAGAGAGAAGCGTATTTAAAAAGCACTAAAGAAGAGAGAATAAGAATTTTTGAAGAAGTTAAAGAACAAATCTCAGATTTAATTGATGAGAAAGCTTTTAGAATTGATCGTCAAAAAGAAACTGCTGTTCAATTAAAAGAATTACATCCTGACAAGGATAAGGTGGCAGAAGCTATCGAGGGTTCTATTTCTGAGAAAGCATTTAGAATGGACAAACAAAGAGAATTAGATGAGCGGCGTATTAGTTTGTATCCTGACAAGGACAGAGTGGTGGAGGCTATCGAGGGCTCTGTTTCTGAGAAAGTATTTAGAATGGACAAACAAAGAGAATTAGATGAGCAGCGTATCAGTTTGCATCCTGACAAGGACAGAGTAGTGGAGGCTATCGAGGGCTCTGTTTCTGAGAAAGCATTTAGAATGGACAAACGGAGAGAATTAGATGAGCAGCGTATTAGTTTGCATCCTGACAAGGACAGAGTGGTGGAGGCTATTGAGGGCTCTATTTCTGAGAAAGCATTTAGAATGGACAAACAAAGAGAATTAGATGAGCAGCGTATTAGTTTGCATCCTGACAAGGACAGAGTGGTGAAGGCTATCGAGGGCTCTGTTTCTGAGAAAGCATTTAGAATGGACAAACAAAGAGAATTAGATGAGCAGCGTATAAGTCTACATCCTGACATTGATAAAGCAGCAGAAGCTATAGAGGGTTCTATTTCTGAGAAAGTATTTAGAATGGATAAGCAAAGAGAATTAGATGAGCAGCGTATTAGTTTACATCCTAAAATGGATAAAGCAGCAGAAGCTATAGAGGGTACTATTTCTGAGAAAGCATTTTTAATTAATCGTGAAAAAGAAAAATTTAAAGACATTCATCTAGATTTAGAGAAATCAGCCGAAGCAATCAGTAAATCAATTGGTGAGAAAGCATTTATGATAGAAAAACGTAGAGAACTAGATGAACAACGTAAAGAGATTCATCCGAATATTGGAAGTACAGCAGAACAAATTGAAACATCCATAGGGAAGAAAGCCTTTCGAATTGAAAAATTAAAGGAATTAGATGAACAGCGTACTAAGTTACATCCAAATTTTGATGCTGTAGAGGAGAAAATCATCGGTACAATAGAAAAACATGTAGAAAAAATTGACGAACAGCGTGAAATTGATGAAAAACGTATTGAAATAAAAACTGACGCAAAAAGTATTGTTAAGAAATTTGAATCTGAAGTTGAGAAAATCAAAAAGGATGAAGATGATGAGAAAACTTCTTGATTATTTAAATATGAATATTAAATTTGATTAGTTTGTTTAAATTCATTCTTTCTAATCTTTTTTTATAATTTTGAATTGATGGGTCTACTGCACCATTAAAATTATTAATGAAACTTTTAAATCTAATATAGAAATCTTCTACAATCTCACGCAATATTCCTCTCTCCATATGTAAATTTGTTTTTTTTGTAATCGCGATAGCTAAGAGCCTACCTTCTCTTTCATATAAGATCCTTGTATCTTTAAAATTAATTTCTTGAAGCTCTTCTTTGACTCCCTTATTTATTTCATTGATAAATAAATTTATAGCGTTTAGAAAACTGCAGATTAAATCATCGCTTAAAAAACTCAAATCATTTGAATATCTATTGCTTACGAATAAAGCACCAGTTTCGTAATCAATGAAATATATCGCATGAAACCTACACTCCTTGGAATTAAACTTTTCAAGATTAAATCCAAATTTATTATCACTTTTATTAAAATTATTTTGGAATTCCATTATTGAAGCTAAAATTAATTTTTTATAGATGGTGATGTTAAGTATTGAAAAAGGGATTTGAATATAAAATACAAATAATATCTTAATATTACTGGGAGTTTAAAAGTCGAAAATTAAAATTGTTTTAGAATGATATAAATTTAATGAATTATCATATCTCTTCTAAATCAAACTATTTAAAACGTATAAAAAAATAAAAATAAACAAACTTTATATATCGTTACTCAAATATAACTTTTAATTACCTTTAGGTTTTTGATTATTATGGAAACAGACAAAAGTGCTCAAAAAAATAAAATTTCTATAGGTCTTATTATTAACAATAATGAACTTAACAAAAATCCTATTTTTCCTTCAGAAATTAAAGAAGAGATATTAAATTCCCCCTATTACTTATTAATTTTCATATCACGTGAAGATGTTGTTAAAATAAGTTGTTTTCCAACAAAAAATAAAAATATTAAAAAGATTCTTGTAAAATTAAAAGAATTTTCGCCAGATCTCGTTAAAGGAATATCTAATGTATTGAATGAATTAAATTTAAGCAAAGAAATCTTACATACAACTGGATTATGTTATGAAATGGAAAAATGCTTCTACGAAACTTATCTTATTGGAGATATGATAGATACTGGTGAATTAACTGTTGATACTATTAAGAATAAATTTATGTCTGTTGCGAATGTTCTTAGCGTTATAATTGAAGATATTTATACTCTAATCTAATAAAAAAAATTTTCAAAATAATTTTTAGTTTTTTATAAAAAAAGAACCTTAAAAAAATTTAAATTAATAGTATTTTTCGTGATTCAATGAGTGATAAAGAAGTTCCACCTCCACCAGTGCTCCCTCCCCCCTTCAAAATAAATGAATATTTTTGCCTATTCCATAAAGGTGATATCCAAGGTGAAACCTACACATGTCCTGCTTGCAAGACAAAATATTGCTTAGAATGTGCTAAAAAAGCAAAAGTTGAAGGAAAACTATGTGTCAAATGTAAGCAAATGATATTAGTATAAAATAGAATTAAGAGTTTAACTTTTTGCTTTATTCTCTTTCATGTTTTCACTTGTTTAATTGATGATAGAGATCTCCATGTCTTCCAAAAAATCAACCATAAAATAATGAAAATAAAAAACGATGTAGCAAATGTATACCATCCAATAAATAAATCTCCATATGGCGGATTTAAGAAGGAGAAAGGAATTCCAGCTATTGCGAAACCAAATAAATATCCGTACCCCCAATACCGATTTTTTAAAGCAATGATCACTGTAGGTATTATTGTTGTAAAAATTATAGTTAAGTATGACCAGATCTCCATAGAACCTAACATGATCAGCATATTTACCCAAGATACAACAAAACCAAAAATTATCCATATTATAGTTAAAATATCAATTTTAAATTCCGGCTCGGGTCTTCCTACAGTTTGTTCTTTCTTTTTACTCGACATGGTTGATCTATGTACATACAATAATTTATTTTTTCTTTAAAACATAATTGATACAAATGAATACCTAATAAGATCTAATGATTTCATTTATAAACTCTTAGTCATATATTATCTTTAAGATAAAAATTTAAATTTGATATATCAATAAAAATAAACACCAATTTAGCAAAAACTAAAATTATTTCAAAAAATAATAAACAAAAAATTAAAAAAACCAAGTTAATTAACCAAAAAAACATAAAATGACTCCTGCCTACACCCTGGATTTTTGTCTTTTGGTAGTGTAAATTCTTACACTCTGATTTCGCCCTCCTCCCCCTATTTTATTTTTGACGCTTACTTGCGTCTCGTAGGGCAGGAGTCACCTTTAATAAATAATAATCATATTAAGGATCAAAAAAGCTATCCTTCTTTCTGAAGTAAAACTATAAATTGCTTTTTATAACAGTTATTACCTAATAATTAGGTTTGATAAAGAACTTTCTATGAAATTTTTAGAAATTTAACGATTAGAGTTAGGAGAATCTCAATAATTTGATATTGTTCATATTTTATAGAGATCGCTATATTAATCCCTCAAAGATTTTTAAAAAATGAAATATTGTTTTCAATTTTATTAAGAATTTCAATCTTTTTTAATAATATCGATAATATTTATAAAGGTATTATAAGGTTTTTAAGAGTAGAAAGGTTAATTAGTAAAATAATTATTCAATAAAACATTTATTTGTTTAAAAAATTTATAGAATATATTGATTCATATGACTGAAGGAATTACTCAAACTACTAAAAGTGAAGTAGAAATTATCCGAACAACTACAAGCATTTGTCCAGAATGTGTAAAACATATTGCAGCTGAAATTTACGTTGATCCTGAAACAAACTGGGTAATGATGCGAAAAACTTGCAAAGATCATGGAGAATTCAAAGATAAACTTTCTATTAACCCAGAAGATTATAAATGGCAACAAAATTTTACAAATGAAATCGGATCCACTATAAACAATTCAACTCAACCTGAATATACTTTATCTGGCATTAAAGAAGTAAATAAAGGATGCCCTTATGATTGTGGTTTGTGTACAAACCATAAAAGCGCTCCAAATATATGTTTGATTGATATCACCAATAGGTGTAATTTGACGTGTCCTATTTGTTTTGCTAATGCATCGGCAAAGGGATACGTTGTAGAACCTACTTTCAAAGAATTAGTTAGAATTATGGAACATTTCAGATCAATGGAGCCTATTCCAGCAGTTTTACTTCAATTGTCTGGAGGTGAACCAACAGTAAGGGATGATCTTCCAGAAATAATCCGTAAGGGTAAAGAACTAGGCTTTACAGAAGTCATGGTAACCACAAACGGAGTTAGATTTGGTAAATCACCTGAATTTATGAAAAAATGTATGGATGCCGGAATGGATGCTATTTATCTACAATTTGATGCTACTGATGCTCCCGAAGTTTGGAAAAAGATTAGGGGAGTTAATTTATGGCCACTTAAAAAACGAGTTATTGAAAATGCTCGCAAGATTGGATTTTATGGCATTATGCTAGTACCAACTGTAGCTAAAGGAGTTAATGACAATCAAATCGGGAATATCTTAGATTATGCAAGAGATAATTGTGATATTATCTCAGGAATTATCTTCCAACCTGTCTCATTGACTGGACGTATTAGTTTTGAAGAATTGATGGACATTAGATATACGACCTCTGATTTAAAGGAAGCCATTAATGCACACACAAACGGCGCAGTAACCAAATTTTATCCGATCGCTACTACAGCAAAAATGACGAAATTGTTAGCATGGTTCGATGATATGCCCCCATTTAGTATGACAAGCCATCAAGATTGCGGTTTTTGTACCATATGCATCGTTAATGATAAAAATCAATGGGAACCTATAGAAAATTACTTCGATGCTGAAGGTTTGATTCGCTGGTCCAACAAAGTATGGGATATGGTTGAAAAGCAAGAAGTTCCAAAGCCTACCGGTTTACTTAAAGGGATTAACTTAAATGATTTTGGTCAACTTATTGCCAAAATTGGGAATTTCGTAGACGACATGACAAGTTTAGGTTACCGTCAAGCAATCAAAGCTTATTATTTTGCTGGCGCTACACGATTTATTAAACATCCCGAAAAAATCATTACAAACAAAACTTACCAAGCATTTGCTCGTTTGGTAATGGCCCCAAACCTAAAATCCGCGGGTGATTTCCTCCATAATCGCAATCTAATGGTTTCATCAATGCATTTCCAAGATAGCTACAATTTCGACCTTGATAGAGTATGTAATTGCCTTGTGCATTACGGAGTCATCGATCCAGACGATCCTGCAAAAGTTCGCGAAATCCCGTTCTGTTCTATGAATACACTTCATCGTCCGATTGTAGAAAGACAACTTGCGTTAGCTGGACAAACAGCAAAAAAGCCTGAAGTAATTCAAGCTGAAATTGAAGAATTGTTACAAACTATTAAAGAATAATTCTTTTATATTTTTTCAAATTTTACTTTTGAATTTTAGATTTTTTTTAACTAATATTTTAATATAGAAAAAACTAGAAGAAATTTATTTTATTTTCCAGCGGGTTCCATTTGATATATCTTCAAGTTGTATGCTCGCACTTTTTAATTTATCTCTGATTTGATCACTCAATTCGTACATTTTTTCTTATCTTGCTTTATCACGAATATTTATGATAATATCCATCAACTATGTTAATTATGTTATTTCTTAACCTTTTCCCTCTTAGTATTGGCTAATTCTCCCTCTTGTTTTAAGGATTTTACCGGTTTTGATTTATCAATGGGAGATTCACACATCCAACACGTGTTATCAATGTCAATTAGTGCTCGTGCACAGTGTTCACAATATACTGAATCACAACTTGAGCATATATAGTTATTAAATCCCTCTATATTTCCCTTACAAACCAAACATTTTTTTTGTTCCTTGTATACAGTAATACTTTTTTCGGAAACTTGAGCTACCTTAATCAGTCTAGATCGAATTGATTTGACAAAATCTTTGCCTAGATGTGCTAATTCCATTCGTTTGGAAACGGGTGCATTTATTTCTTCTAAATCATCCCACATTTCCAATTGTTGCATAATATCTTCGTGAAGACTTGATATTTCAGTGACTAACTGAACCAAACCGTGTCTCTCGGCTATTCTTTCTGCCTGTGTTAAAAATCGTCTAGCCTCTTTTATTTTAAATGTAATTAATGAAATTTTTCCCTGCAATAAATATGTTTGAGCTTGCAAAGAGTAAGAATTCGTGCGTTCAGATTCTTTTAGCAATCTTGAAATAAGTGGTTGAATATCATCTAGAATTTTCAAATCGTTAGTTAATCGTAATTCCTCAATATAAAAATCACAAAGCTCGATCAATGTTGGTGTCCATTCCTCACCTGTACTTCGATTTACACTTTTTTTTGCCGCGTCATACCGGTCAATAAGTTCTATTAGAAGTTTTTCGGCTTCGGCTCGGTTTCGGATTCGAGAACTTGATTTTAATAACCTTGCTTTTGATAAGATATACGCCCAAAAATCCTTTGGAAGCTTATTTTTTTCAATTAATTTCTCAAAGCGATACAAATACTCTTGTGCTTTTGCAACAGAATCTTTATCTAGTACTATTCTTATCAAATTATCATATATCAAACCCACTTCCGATTGAATGAGAAAAGATTTAAATGATTCATGAATTTCCAGGCTTTTTTCAAGATTCTCAACAGCGAGATCCAATTTCCCCTGTTGGTAGTAAATTTGCCCAATATTACGAAAAGAGAATCCATTAGTTATTTTATATATTTTATAATTCCCTTTGGTAAGCTCAAAATTTCTTTTGTGATATTTTAAGGCTAGCTCTATTTCTCCTTTATCAACATATACACTCCCCATTCCTGTTAAAAGAGGTGGTATCAAAAAGGAATATTTTTCATGGTGTTCAAGAATTGCTAAAGTTTTTTTATAATTCTCCAAAGCTTGATCGTTGTCACGCTGAGTAGTATATAAATGACCTTTCATATAATAATATAACGCGTTTCGTGGTTCAATTTCTAATAATGGTTCTTGAAATGCGAGTTTAAGCAATTTTTCACAGTCGTCAACAACTCGCCATAGATCATCACTTCTATGGCGCAAGATTAATTTTTGGTTCCAATATGCCCAAAATTTAAGATATAATGCATCAAATGAATATAGAGGATTCTCACTTTCTTTATAAATCTGTTCAGCTATTCTCAGTAAATCTTCAATTCTCCATGAAGCCATATAATAAATACCTTTAAGGAACTGAAAGTAATGTTTATCTTTTGGGTTGAGATCATTTCGTTTTTCTAAATTAGTAATTAATTGTATTAATGCTTCTTCTTTGCCTTCATTTAGCAATTGATATCCTCTATCTATTAAATCCGATATTGATTCGGTCATTTTTCTCGGTAAACTAGTTTTGGACAATTAATATTGAATTATCTTTTATAAATAATGTCCTATCAAATCTCAAGAAGCAATCTTCCAATGAGTTCCTTCTGGTGTATCTTCAAGTTGTATTCCTGCTTCTTTTAATTTATCTCTTATTTCATCACTCAGTTTGTACATTTTTTCTTTTCTTGCTTTATTACGAATATTTATGATAATCTCCATTAATTCATTTAATTTAATATCGACACCCTCTTCTTTCTTCATGAAATCAAGACCAAAAATGCCGAGGAGTTCAAGTAGCGTTTCCCTTGCTTTAATAAGGATTTCTTTTTTGTTATCTAATGAACTATTAATGTTTTTTATAAACTCATAAATTACAGCAAGAGCTTTTGGATTATTAAAATCATCATCCATCGCTTCTTCAAAATCTTTTCTCACATTTTCTATTGCTTGTTCGAGCGTTTTTTCACTTCCACCAGATGAGTTTTCGATTGCACTTAAACAATTTCTTATTTTTTCTACATTATTTTTAGCAATTTCAATTACATCTTGATTCCAATCCACTGCAGAACGATAATGACCACTTACAAGTCCCATTCGCACAACAAGACCTCCGTGCTTGTCAATTAATTCCCAGGCAGTTACATAATTTCCCAAGCTTTTGCTCATCTTTTTTCCATTTAACGTAATAAATTCAGCATGCATCCAATAATTAACAAATTTCTTTCCAGTGGCAGCTTCAGATTGCGCAATTTCATTAGGATGATGAGTAGGGATGTGGTCAATTCCTCCTCCATGGATATCTAATGTATCTCCTAAGTATTTCATACCCATTACAGAACATTCAAGATGCCACCCAGGATATCCCTCTCCCCAAGGAGAGTTCCATCTCATAATATGAACTTGATCCCCCTTCCGTGCATTTAACCATAGGGCAAAATCAAAATAGTTTTTTTTCAAGGGATCTTGATCTACACGTGCTCTAGCTTTCTCTTCATCAAGTTTTAATCTCCCAAGTTTTCCGTATTCTTTAAATTTAGTAACATCATAATACACATTACCTTGTACTTCATAGGCATATCCTTTATCTAACAAAATTTGAATAATTTCTATCATTTCAGGAATGAGAGCTGTTGCTCTTGGGCTTACATTTGGTCTTTGAATGTTTAAGTAATCTACGACTTGCCAATATTCTTGAATTTGTTTATCAACCAGTTCCCAAGGGTTGATTTTTTGCTCTCTTGCTCTTTTCTCTACTTTATCTTCTCCTTGATCTGCATCATCGGTTAAGTGACCAACATCAGTAAAATTCTGAACATGAAAAACATCATAACCCTTGTATCGAAGGTATCTTATAATTACATCCCAGGAACTATAGGTTCTAGCATTACCGATATGGACATCATCATAAACAGTCTGTCCACAAGTGTAGATTCTCACTCGACCCTCTTCTATAGGTTTAAAAACCTCTTTTTGCCGAGTCATCGTGTTATAGATTTCAAGCATAAAATAATAAAGATAAGACAAAAATAAGTATTTTACGGTAATTATAAGAACTTCCTATATTTTTTCCTATTCATTCAAAAAAATATAATTATGAGCTATTTTTCTTTTATCTCTGCCTGCAAGGATATGTATATGTTTAATTGTCTTAAGTGATTCTTTGCTAAAATTATCTACTGGGATATATACTAACTCACGATTTTTTTTCCCTGCAAGTGAATAGAAATATTTGCGTGGAGGTTCTTTTGCTACATATGCTATATAGCGCTCTTTTGAATAAATGATAGCAGCTTTAAGAAGGCGTTCTGCTTTATTTTTGGTATCCCTATATTCATAATCCATATAAAAATCAAAAATTGGACGTAGAAATATGGCAGGAAATATTGAGAGTAGTCCTCCAACTTCAACATGCGTAATCCCTGGTCCAATAATATAATCTCCTGGATTCGTTGAATAAAATGCCATATCGCTTTCTCTATCGTGTTCCGACCACCAAGTTAATTTATAAGGATATTTTTCCACCTCTCCATCATCCTTATCAAATATTACAACAAGTGTATCGATTTTACCTTGAATTTGTTGTATGTTTTGAACATAGATCTTTTTCTTAAAAGCCCAATTCCTAATAGTTTCTTTAATTGCTATCCCATCCATTAAGCTGGATTTAAATTCTTCGATCTTGATCCGCTGATTTTTTAAATTTTTGATAGTCTTTTTCCTTATAAAGGCAAAGTAATCCTCTTCTAAGATATCTTCAGGAGGCCAGGAAACTGTAAAATCCTTACCTTCTTCCCATTTATCCTTCCATTCTCCCGGATATTTTTCTTTAGGTCTTTCTTTTAAAGGAACTTCTTGTTCTTTTCCATAAGAATAAGGATGATGCCTGCGTAGTTTTATATAACGACCACTTGGATCAAATGCGCCTTCTGTTCTCATTTTCAATGTTTCATAATTATCACTCTCATCATCATAAGGATATTTGGTAGCTTTTTCCAAGACTTTCCATGCATAGTCATCATCAACAATATTTTTTGAAGCTATTAACAGTTGATATAAGTTTGGCAATAATCTCTGATCTGTTAATGAGAGATTCCTTGAATATTGAAATAAAGTTTTCAATTTATGGAGATCTACAAATTCTTTAAATTCCTCTTCATAATCATATTTTGCTTTAATTAAGATCTTATTTATTAGTTCAATTTTGTTATATGAATTTAGAATTTCATATAACTCTTCAGGCGTTTCTACGCTTTCTAATCTTTTTTTTGAAAATTTATTCCTAAAGTTCATCCATTTGTAGGTATGATATGGTAATTCTCTTAAAAGAAATCTAGCATCTGAACCTTTTATATTATAAATTTTTACATATTTGTGGGGTATTAAATCCAATTCCACATCTTCCACTTCTTGTGGATTCTCTAGATAGTATTTCACGTTATCCCAATGTGCCATACCAATAATAAGTAAAATTCTATGATATAATGGCATCATTTTTAAAAGATGAGCCGCCATATATTTTTCTCTAAGAATATCTTTTTCTAAATAATCATATTCATTATTAACATTTTCTTGATTTCTAAGGAAATCTTCTAAATTCACCTTATTTCTAAGTGCGTTTTTTTTATGTCGATTCTCTTTCTTAAAATAATCCGAAATTTGTTGATAGAACTTATAAAGCCCAATTTGATTAATAGCATAATCATCAGGAAGTTTGAAACTGGGTGGTAAATATTCTGAGACTGAAAGGTCAATGAATCCAATTGGAATATTATGCTCAAGACCGATTCTTATTCCTTCCATTATGGAATCTCCAGGATCTATTGGAATAAAGTTCAATTTTTTGGGATTTAATGTATCAGCAAATCCTATTAAAGACAAAAAAGGCAATCTTTCAACAGCCTCAATAACTTCTTCTTGTACATTATTCGGTAATTCAACGGCGATTACATCAGGGAATACTTTAAATAACGCTATACGAACTAATTTCGCAAACTCTATTCGCGAATGGAATGTTGGAATAATGTAGATATTGCTAAATTTAATATAGGGATTCTCATCCATTTGAATCTTTATCAGGCTTTTTTACAAATTCATCATAATAATCATTAACTTCTTCAATATTTTTGAATATTTTAAAAGAAATTGTTTCCTTCTGCTCTTTCAAAAATTCTTCATAATTTCCAGGTAAATACTTTAATGCAGCCTCTTCTAATACCTGAATTGAAGCATTTTCAAATGTTTTCTTTTCTAATATATCTTGGTTTTGTTTATTCATCAATCTTGATTTAATATAATATCTTATAATATTAATACCGTCTCTGACTGTATATGGCTCATCATGGACATGAGCATTTTGAAGAAAATCTACACAATATTCTAAAATCTCTTCTGAAGCAAATGGTAAATTATACTTTAGAATTTTAAGTTCATCTACTTTATTTGGGAATTCAATCAATATTTTGGGTTGCAAACGTGATTGAATATATTCTGGAATCTCATAAGTACTCGAATCAGCATTCATAGTAACACATAATCTGAATTCAGGATCAGCATAAATTCTAATACCTGCTATAATACTCTCAACATAACGTCTTTTATCCATTAAAGGTGCTAGGGATGCCCAACTTTTTTCACTCATTCTATTTCCCTCATCTAAAAGACATATACCCCCCTTTACCATAGCAGATACTAAAGAACTAGCAACATAAGCAATTTTATTACCTGAAGCGATGACAGGACTGATTAGTAAATCTTCTGGGCGTGTATCCATTGTACATTGAAACATATATACATCCTTTCCCAATCTTTTTCCTGCGGCATAACCAAGTGTAGTTTTACCAACTCCTGGTTTACCAAGAATCCGAGGATTCAAAGGAAGATCATCCTTATCGACAATCATCCAAGCTGCTTTTAATTGATTAATTAAATCATCATTTCCAACCCATTCCATGTCTACTTGAGCTGGCTCAGATAATAATAACTCTACACCTGATATTGTAACTTTCTCTAGCATAATTTTTCATATTCTAATCTACTAATAATGGTTATAAAAGTTTACTATAATTAATTTTTCGAAATGGAGATAAAATTATTATTTGTAGCATATACATAAAAATATTTTCTATAGCTCAACTATAAAAAATATGAAAATATCTTAACTATAAAAAATTAAAAAGGATTTTTAAAGCGACACAAGAATTAGCTTTTATTTTAATAGGAAATGAAATTGACCTGCAAGATACAAGAGTAGTATTTACCGAAGATGGAAGGGAGCTTGCTAAAAAAATTAATGCAAGTGATTTTTTCGAAACAAGCGCTAAATATGGGGATACAGTTGAATAGACATTTAAGAACTTAGTAGATAGAGTTTTGGGAAATTTAGATATTGGAATTGAATTTTTTTAATATAAATATATAAAATAATTAATGGTGTTTGTTTGAGAAGTATTGAAACTAAAATTACAAGAGTAATTGTTGGAAAAATAGAACCTGATGAGGATTTAATTAACTCAATCATTGATTTAGTGAAAAAATATAACATTAAATCGGGAATTGTTAATTGTATTGGTGCATTAAAAAAAATAACAATTGGATATTTTGATATTGAGTCTAAAGAATATTTAACTAGAACAATTGAGGAATATGTTGAATTAGTTTCATGTATAGGAAACATCACCTTCATAGATGGAAATCCAATAATTCACTTACATGCTTCCATAGGAGCAAGAGATTACAGCATAATTGGAGGACATTTAATCCAACCAACTATAGTTTCAATAACAGGAGAAATTTACATTTTGGAAGTTGATAAAAAGATAAAACGGGCTACTAATCCTCAATTTAGTTTATCATTATTAGCAATATAGAAAATGGTTAACTTGAAATGTTAGAAGTAATAGAAAGGAAATGGGCTTTAAAATTAACATTAGGAGTTGATATAACACTTAAAGATATTATTCTCAACGAAATTAAATCTGAGGTTCATCTAATTATGTGGGATATCGTAGGGCAAAATAAGTATGAATTAACATTTAGAATGTTTTTTCAAGGATCCTCTGGGGCATTACTTATCTATGATATAACACGTTATTCAACCTTTAAACAGATAACATCAAAATGGTTGGGAGATTTCAAGAATTTTGGTAGATCAGATGGAGTATATATATTGATGGGTAATAAATCAGATTTGAAAGATTCAATTATTGTAGCATATAAAGAAGGAAAAAAGTTATCTGAAGAGATAGATGCTGTTGATTTTGGTGAGACTAGCGCAAAATATGGTGAAAATGTTGAAAAAGCATTTAGGAGTTTAGCTACTCTGGTACTGAATAAAAGCGGTACTAAAATTAAATTAGATTAAAAAAATATTACATAATTTTAAAAATTAGGTTATAAAGATTAACAGAAATGATTGGAGATTATAAAGGATTTGTAAAAAATAAGGTTGTCGTAGCGCTTCTCCAAGCATATCAGGATACACTTGATTATGATGGGATGAAATCAATCCTAAGAGAAGCAGAGATGTTATATTTAAAGGATATAGGAGAAGAAGATCCTAATAATACATTAGATTTCTTTTATTTTAAGAAAATCATTTCTGCTCAAAATTGTTTATTATACGATTCTTCCGATCTTCTTTATGAAATTGGAAAGAAATTCTCGTTCTATTTATTCCCGTTTGGGAAAAGTTTTAAAGAAAAAATTTATGAAATTAATTCTTCTATTATTACAGATTGGAAAGTTAATATAATAGAAAATAACGAAAATGAAATAATTCTTCAAGTACACAGGTGCATCTTCTGTTCGGAGATCGGAGTCCCTTGCACTTTATTTAAAGGATTCTTAGTTCATTCATTACAAAAATCATTACCTTCAGGACATAGGATTATTTATGAAAGGGATAAAGAAGATGTATATGATCTAAATCATAATAGTTATATTGCAAAATTGAAAATTGAAAAGTATTAAATACTTATATTATCGAAAATTATATTGTAAGTTATTGATGAAGAAATCCTTATAAATACTTACAACAAAATATTAAATTGCATAATGACAATAGAAGATGCTAAAGATTTGCGAGAATTCGTTTTTAAAATAACAATTCTTGGAGATGCAGCGGTAGGCAAAACTTCATTAATAAACCAATTTGTAGAAGGTTCATTTCAAGAAGATTACAAACCTACATTGGGTGCTAATATTGTCCGAAAAGATGTAAATTTCGATAATACAAGAGTTAGATTAATCATGTGGGATTTAGCGGGCCAAGAGAAATATCGAGTGGTTCGTAGTATGTACTTTCAGGGGTGTGAAGGAGCTCTACTTGTCTATGATGTTACTCGATATCATACCTTAGAGAGTATAAATTCTAAGTGGTTAAGAGACTTTAAGAAACATGTAAAAAAGAAAGGGGCGTATATATTAATTGGTAACAAAATTGATTTAAAAGATCAGAGAGTAATACCTACAGAGAGAGGAAAAGAATTAGCCGCAAAAATCAAAGCTAGTCATTTTATTGAAACGAGTGCAAAGCTCGGAGAAAATATCGAAGAAGCTTTTTCTCTTCTTGTGAATCAAATTTTAAGTAATCATGGAGTAGATATTTAAAAAGTTTTAATAACCTCAAAAAACTCTTTTTTGTATCTGTCTATTAACGAGAAGATTTTATTAAAAAATTAAATCAAGAGAATCAATTATGAAAGAAACCTCTCATAAAGTTTCTAAAGCCCCAAAATCAGCTATTAGAGAATTGTTTGATCTTGCTTTAAGTCGTTCAGATGTTATTAGTCTCGGGATTGGGCAACCAGATTTTACAACACCCGAACCAGCGATACAAGGAAATATAAATGCATTGAAAAAAAATATTACTATGTATGCTCCAACTAGAGGAGTTCCAGAGTTATTAGAATTAGTAGAGAAAAAAATAAACAAAATTAATAATATCAAAGCCAATTGGAAAGATAATATTATTATTACTAATGGAGGTAGTCAGGCTATTACTTTAGCTTTTGCTTCAATATTTAACCCCGGAGATGAAATGATTATTTGTTCACCAAATTTTGTTTCCTACTTTTACTGCGCTTTATTTTTTGGTGTTAAAGTAATAGAGGTTGAACGAAATAAAGATTTTAGTCTTAATATTGAAAAAATAAGAAATTCAGTTACAATTAAAACTAAAGCAATGCTGATCAATACTCCAAATAATCCTACTGGTCATGCTCTAAGTCTAACAGAGTTAAAAGAAATTGTAGATATTATCATCAAAAATGATTTGTATTTAATCACAGATGAAGTTTATGAAAATTACATTTACGATGGATTAATACATATAAGTCCTGCTTCTCTAAATGGTATGTTTGAAAGAACTATTACCGTGAATGCAATGTCAAAATTATTCTCAGCTACTGGTTTTAGATTAGGTTATGTTGTTGCTTCAAAAGAAATTATAGATTTAATGGAGAAATATCACCAATATACCGTGGCAGGAACTAATCATCCTGCCCAGTATGGCTTTATTGAAGCGTTAAAAATGGGAACTGATTTTTTTAAGGAAATTTGGGAGAGTTTTGATAAAAGACGAAATTTTGTGTATAATAGATTAAACGAGATTGGATTTGACATAATAAAACCACGGGGAGCATTTTACATAATGCCCTCAACTGAAAAATTCAATTTGAGCGGGACAAAATTCTCAAGAGATATTATGAAAGAAAAAGCTGTAGCAATTGTACCAGGAGGAATTTTTGGATCCTTTTCACATTATATGATACGAATATCTTACGCTACAGAAATGAAGAAACTTAGTGAAGCCATGGAGAGAATTGAGAAATTTGTACAAAATTTATAATCTCAATTTTTCGAAACAATAAGAATATTAAATTAAACATAATCAACAAAATTTGGTTATCTATACAAATCAGTTTGAGTTTCTTTAATATTTCTGGATTCAGTTATTTGCTTTGCCATGTTTTCATATCTTTCGATAATACTCTTAGGTAAGGTCGATTTTATTTTAGACAGGGCAAATTCAAAATGTTTATTTTCGATCTTCTCTAATTTTTCCATCTCTTCTCTTATCGCCTGCATTCCAGCTTCACGGCAAACATTTTCTAAATCTGCTCCACTATATCCTTCTGTAATCTGAGCAATTCTTTTTAAAGATACATCTTCGGCGAGTGGCATATCTTTTGTGTGAACATTTAAAATACTTAATCGGGACTCATTATCGGGTGCTTCTACAAAAATTAAACGATCGAATCTGCCTGGTCTTAAAAAAGCGGGGTCAACAATATCTGGTCGATTGGTGCTTGCTATAATAACTATACCCTTTCGATTTTCAATTCCGTCCATTTCAACTAATATCTGATTTACAATTGAAGCAAATGTGTGAGTCCCTTCATAATTACCTCTTCCTGAAGATATTGCATCAATCTCATCAAAATAAATTATGGAAGGAGCAGCTTGGCGAGCTTTACGAAATATTTCTCTAACAGCTCTCTCACTCTCTCCTACCCATTTGGAATATATTTCTGGTCCTTTTATCGCTATGAAATTTGATTGACTTTCATTTGCGATTGCTTTTGCTAAAAGAGTTTTTCCACATCCTGGTGGTCCAAATAGAAGTATCCCATTCAAAGGACGTATTCCTGCCTTTTCAAACAGTTTAGGATATTTTAATGGCCATTCTACTGCTTCCCTTAATTCTTGCTTAAGATCTTCTAGTCCTCCTATATCATCCCAAGCAATGTCAGGAATTTCAACCATTACTTCTCGCATAGCTGAAGGATCGATTAAATTGGTAGCCTTAACAAAATCCTCATCTTTAATTTTCAATTCTTGAATAATTTCACTTGGAATTGGTTCATCCAAATTAATTTTTGGCAATATCCTTCTTAAAGAAAACATAGCAGCTTCTCTGCAAATCGCCATGATATCTGCACCTACAAAACCATGTGTTATTTCAGCATAATTATCGAGATCTACATCTTCTTCCATTGGCATACCTCTCGTATGTATTTGAAATATTTCTTTTCTTCCTTTAACATTAGGAACACCAAATTCAATTTCTCTATCAAATCGACCAGGTCTTCGTAGAGCTTCGTCAATGGTATTAATTCTATTAGTAGCACCTACACAAATTATTTCCCCTCTACCACGTAATCCATCCATTAAAGATAGTAATTGAGATACTACACGTCTTTCAACTTCTCCTGATGTATCAACTCTTTTTGGGGCAATAGAATCAATTTCATCAATAAAAATTATAGTAGGTGCATTTTCTTCTGCTTCTCTAAAAATTTCACGAAGTCTACCTTCACTTGCCCCGTAAAACTTACTCATGATTTCTGGGCCATTTATGGTTATAAAGTTTGCATTTGATTCTTGAGATACAGCTTTTGCCATAAGTGTCTTACCTGTTCCAGAGGGGCCATAAAACAAGACACCTTTAGGTGGATCAATATTTAATCGATGGAATAATTCAGGGTGCTTTAATGGTAATTCAACCATCTCCCTAATTCTTTGAATCTCATCAGTTAAACCCCCAACATCATCATAAGTCACAACTCCACCCGAAATATTTAAAACAGCAACTCTTTTATTAACTTTTATTATTGTATCTCTTGTAATTTTAACAACTTTATCTGAAGGTCTTAGATTTTCAACTATTAATCTTAGTGTTCCTAATGTTGGTCTTCGTTTCCCTCCAAACTGAAACATTTTCATAATTTCAGACATTGGGTTGTCTCCAGAATCTTTTTGAACAAAAGTTCCGAAAACATCAACAATATCACCAATAACTACAGGTTTATCAATCAGTTTTCCTTTAATTGCATCTGCTTGTCTCTTTAAATCTATATTAGGGCGTGTTGGAGTTAAGACTATTTCTACTGCGGGAAATACTTCTGCTAATTGAATAGTAACAAATTCTCCGATTGTTGCTCCTGCATTAAGTCTTTGAAGTCCATCCAACCTGATAATTCCCTTCCCTCTATCGCCAATACTTGAAACAGCAATGCCAGTAGTTTTTTTCTTCCCTTTAATCTCTATTATATCTCCAGTATTCAATTCTAAGTCAAGCATTACATCTTGATCGATATAACATAAAGATCGTCCACTACGACTTTTTTCTAACCTTTCTATTCTAAGTTTAGCTGAATTATTCATGTTTTTTTCAGTTGATATTTTTAAAATTCCAAGATAGTTACTAAAATTTCAAATTATAACTATCTACATATCACATGTGAATAAAGTAATGATGGTTTATTTTCTTTTTCTTTAATTTTTATAATTGTTTGTTATAAGTGCTTTTGAGAAATTTCAATGTTTAAACGTTCTTCTAAAAACTTTTTAAATGATTCTAAAATTTCTTTTTGTCTTAGTGCTTTGTTCTTATTTTGTTTCACAAAGATTTTTCTTAATTTTATAATCTTTTTCTTTAAGTTGATATGATGAGCGTTAAGTAAGAGTTTTCCAACATAAATTCTTGTGGTTTTGTCTAGAGATTCATTATCCACATTCGAAAATTGATCTACAATTGTACTTCTTAATTCACGCCTTAAAACATCCATTTTCTCTATAATACTATCTAATAGATCATCAATTACTCCATTTAGATCCGATATTTGTGAGAGATCATATGTAGCTTCCGCAAAATCCCAATTATATTTATTGAATTTATCAAATTTTTCATTAATTTTGTCAATTACTGTGCTTGGAATAGGTTCCCCTCGATTTTTATTCCACTTCATACAGATTTCAATAGGTGTTGCTATATGAACTATAAAAAAGCTTAAATTTAGAGTGTTAGCGATCTCTCTTAAATCATGCCTCATACTAGAATAGTAGTTTAAATCATCACTAATCACAATATTTCCTTTTTCTAACTCCTCTCTTATTATTTTCAGATTTCTAAGTCTAACCAAATGTTCTTTTTCATGAATAAATTTATCTGGAGTTATTATCTGTCTAATTATATCTGGATCAATAATTTTAACATCCAGATTATTAAACCTTCTCTTGAGAGCAATTTTTAATGTATTTGCAAATGTGCTTTTACCAGAAGCAGGTAATCCTACTAAACAAACTAAAAAATTTTGGTTGGTCAAGAATCAATTCATCTAATTTGCTTTAATATTTATAGTCTTTATTAGTTCTCTCTTCTGTTGCTTAGAAAAAGATTTTATTTGCAATTCTCTTCTCATTGCCTCCTTTCTATTTTGAAATGTTTCAAAATATTTTAACTCTATATGTTTTCTCCCACGACAAAATTTAGCCCCTGTTCCACACCGGTGTTCATGCCATCTCCTATAGAGATTGCTGGTGTATCCTGTGTAATAACTTTTTCTTCCAGTCTTCGCAATAACCTCTAAAATATATACATAGAATACAACCATATTAAATCCTCTATGTGATAAATCAATATCGTCTTATTTATTTTTTTAGGTAATTTCTGTAAGTATAGTTAAATTTTACCCTTTTGCGGTCAAACATATATTATATCGATATCATAATTGATTAATTAAGTAAATAAAAATTAAATTAATAATAATAAAAGACTATTTAATTATTAGGATTAAAACTAGATTGCATTAAAATTAAGATTGATATGCCTACAGGGATCTTTCTAATTCGTTGGGATGAGGTTGAAGGAGGTAAAATCTATTTAAAATACCCAGAAAATCTAGAAATCCCGAATCCAGTAGTGCAACAAATAACAATATCGCATAACTTTACGGAATCTTATATTATTACAGAAGAGAAGAACTGGAATTCTGTATCTTATTATAATGAAAATAAGGAAATGATTATCGTTCTAGTTTTAAGTAGGTACGATGATGGTAATGATTATTTAGAAATTCTCGAAAAATTTAATAAAGAAATTGATAAAGAAACGGAACATGAGAAAATAAAAGAACATTTAGAAACCATGTTTCATATTAGTTTAGATGCCTTCCGTACCACTGATGAAGTAATAACAAAATTAAGCAATGAAGTTGCATATTTAAAGACAAAAGAGTATGATTATGAAGTAAAATTCGATTTTATTACAAAATTGAATCATTTGTCTGTAAAAAGTAAAATCCTATTTTTATTAACGATAAATGATTATCTTACTCTTAAAGATTTTGAGAAATCAATAAAAACAAGTAAAAAGTGGTTATTTAATGTCCTTGAAACATTGATAAAAAATGAAGTTGTTGGATACAACTCTAAGAAAAATATTTATTATTTGAATGTATGAAGGAGTCTAAAATAATAATAAAAGTTTTTGGATACGTTCAAGGCGTGTTTTTTCGGTATACTACTCGAAAGGTTGCCCGAAATTTAGGTTTAACGGGATATGTTAAAAATATGCCTGACGGTACTGTATATATCGAAGCAGAAGGTCCTAATGATAAATTACTTGAGCTTTTAGAATTTTCGAAAAAAGGACCTAGGCACGCTCACGTAGAAAGAGTTGAACATAAATTTACTCAACCTACAAATGAATTTGAAGGATTTGATTATGCATTTTAAATTACCCATTATAAATTTATTTTGATAATCCAATTGATAATAATATCCTAGTAACACTTTCTTTCAATAACGAATATCTAAATTCTATATTTATGTCGGTTTCCTTAAAACAAAATAAATATTTAAGGATATTTCAATCCTTACAGCATAATAAAATTAAATTTCAAACACCTTTAATTTTAAGAATGTTTGGAGCATTGAACAAAATTAATATGAGAAATGAAAATAGGTATATTTTATGTAATTTCCTTGACCAACATAGTGATAGATTAGGTCTAGGTGATGATATTTACGAAATCAATAATGATAAAACACTTAATCAACTATTTCTATTAGCCTTTAATAAAGCTAAAAAATTTAAACTGGTTGAAGCATTATATAATGAATACATCAATTCTATTAATGCAATTAATAGGAAAAAGCCAATTTAAATTAGATGTTATCTCTGGAATCTTTACAGCAGTTAAAATAAATTACGAAAAATGGGCAAATATGCTGTAAGAACTCGCAGAAAAGATTAGAAAAAGTTATCCTAGACCTTATCAATTGATGAGAACAGTTGCTTTTCTAAAAATGAGAAAATAATAAATTAAATTGATTAGAATATATTTTTACTATTCCAAATTTTAAATAAAGGTAATATCTTGATATTCAGAATCTCCAATATCTTTTTTAGCTACACCTAAATCTCTAACTTGTTGATTTAATTTCAAAACAGCCTCCCTTACAATTTCTTTTTGTTTTGCACCAGTGCAAACTATGCGTCCTGTGCTGAATATTAGAAAAACTGTCTTAGGATCTTGCATTCTATAAATAAGTCCAGGGAACACTTCTGGTTCATACATGGCATATTCCATCACGATTGCAGCCATGTTTAAGTCAATGTTGGTATGAAGATCACCCGAAGCTACGATATTTTGAATCGTAATTTCTGGATTGGATAATTTTATTCCTGCTTTTCTAATGTTTTTTACTACCTTATCTACAACCCGTTCTGCTTCTGCTGCTTGTCTAAGACCTGTAACAACCATTTTTCCAGTTGAAAAAATTAAAATAGTAGCACGTGGCTTTTCAATTCGCATTACGAGACCAGGGAACCGTTCTGGATTATACTCTACCTCTGCATGTCGTCTTGCTATTTGATTTAAATCAATTTTTTCTGTAATCTCTACTGTTACTGTTGCGACTACGTTTTCGATTTTATAATCTAAATCAGTTTCATAATCATATTCTCCTTCTTCCCCTTCTTCTCCTTCCTCCTCTTCTTCTTCAAGTTCGTCATATTCGTCTTCAAATTCTTCTTCTGACATGATAATTATGAGTGATAATTATGATTAAAAAATTGAAAAATTAAATTATTCTTTATTTCAAGGTTTTTTTGTTAATTTTATTTAAATAAATCTTCCTTTATAAAGGTGGTAGATTTAAAAAAGATTAGTGCCAAAATCACCGATTTTTAATAGTTATTAAGTTATTTAAAATTCTTTTCTATCTAAAAATTAATAAAGAAAAAGTAATAGACTAAAAATCTTTTAAAAAATTTCTAAATACTTGAAATCTGATCTAGAATTCTTTTCGTTAATTCTATAAATGCCTCTTCAACATTTTGGCCAGTTTTAGCTGATGTAATAATCAATCCCATATTATGTGCATTTGAGTATTCAATTGCTTCATTTTTAGTTATTTTTATTTGGTTTTCTAGATCAGATTTATTCCCAATTAGTATTATAGGAGCATCATCTCTTGCATCTTTAAAACTTTGGACCCAATCATCAAGTTTTTCAAAAGTTTTAATTTTAGTTGTATCGTAAACTAATAAAGCTCCATTAGCACCCTCAAGATAGAGTCTTCTTAATGATTTAAACGATTCTTGTCCTCCGAGATCCCATATTTGAGCAGAAACTTCACCATAGCCTGATATATTCATATCCTTCTTTAGAAGGTTAACTCCTAATGTTGATTTGTAATTTTCTCTAAATTTGTTTTCGATCCATCTATAAACCAAAGATGTTTTACCTACATTTGCCTCTCCAAGAAGTACTATTTTAATAATATATGTTGGTTCGCTCATTGTTAATCATACAATATAAAACATACAATTTTATTTTATATTCTAAGTATAGTTTATAATTATTAATAATTTTCTAATAACACTTCAAAATTAAAAATTAACCTTTTAATTAAGTAAAAAAATTACTAATGAAAAAATTGTAATGATTATTAGTCTTTTTGGAATACGAGCATAAATTCACAATAATTCTGCCCTGTTTGTAGACTACATCCAAGTTCTTGAGCAAAACAATGACGATCACTTAATTTTTCTACAACTCCTGCTAATAATCCAGCTTCAAATGAACAAAAGCTTCCTGATGTTTTAATTCCTTTTTTTATTAAATCTTTTATAGAAGAATGATCTTTTAGTTTTAATTGTAATATTTCTTCTGTACTTTCAGTTATTTCAGCTGAACCAAGATTAAATTCAGCAATAATTCGTTTTAATTCATCTGGAATTTGAGATATATCTTTAACTGGTTTAATTTTTAAGATAGTTCCTAGTTCATGTCCTAAATAGTAAAAAATCGCTTCTAGTTGGTGACCTAGAGCTAATAGAGCCCCAACTTTCATATCTCCTATAGATTTGCCATCTTTTAAATTCTTTCTCATCTGAGCTAGAATTTTGGAGAGTAATTGTCTATCCATTAATTTTCACTTTATTTTTATTTTTTTATAAATTTTATTTATCTTTATTTAAAAATTATATTTTAACTGAAGATATAAACGCATAAAGAATCGCATCTATAATTTCTTCTTCTTGTATATTTAGAGAAAGTCTTTTATCTGCTATAATTAAAGTGGGAACTGAAGTGATACGATACTCTTGTGTAAACTGACGATTATCTTCCAAGTCAATCGAAATTTTTTCTATTCTCAATTTTTTTCCGAACAGGGATATATTTATTCTTTTTAACATATCTTCTACTGGTTTGCAAGGTGCACAATGATTTGAAGAGAAAAATAAAATTTTGGGATATCCTTGATTGATATCATCATACATTTTCTATTCTTCTTTATATTTGTAGTATAATTCTTTTATAATTGCTTGGAATGCTTCATACACTCCACTTCCTGTCTTCGCACTTGTCTTATAATATCCAAGGAAACCTCTATCTTCAACTATTTCTTTTACCATTTCATCATCTAAATCTTTTTCATCAACCAAATCAGTTTTATTACCAAACAAAACAATCGGTAGATCTCCTGTGTATTTTTTAATATCTTCATGCCATTCCTCTATATGATTAAAGCTATCATCATCAGTATGCGAAAAAACTATAATTGCTGCCTTACTACCCTTATAGAAGGTAGGACGCATGAAATCGAATTCTCGTTGACCAGCAATATCCCAAAAAAATAATTTGCAATTATCTCCCTCAATTTCTTCATCATATTTCGAAAACTGGGCCCCTAACGTCTTAATATAATCCTTCTGAAAACTACCTTGAGTATATTTTTTAATTAAGGAAGTTTTCCCTACTGCCCCATCACCAATTACAGTTATTTTAAATACGAATCCTTTAGTAACATCATCCTTTCCCATTTAAATCACTTTAATGGTTTTTTTAGTTCAATTCTGTTATTAATGCAATATATTTCAAAAGTATACAAATATTATTTTTTTATTTATTTTTATTTGTTATTAATTTATAATAATAATAACAACTCGCTTTAAAATTTTACATTGAGTTAGATGGTTCAAGATCCAAACAATATGATGTTTTGTGAAAGTTGTAGGATGAATGTTTATCCAACAAGACAGAGATTTAATATTAAAATATTTGGAATTTTTGCTATTCTTATGCTGAGTTTATTTATCTCAATTACTATCGTTTCTTTCTCAATTTTTTCAGAAATTTTTCTAATTATTTTTATCATGTGGGGATTTATGATACTCAATCCATATCTTTTATATTACGGATTACAGAAAAAGCAACATTGTCCGAGATGCCTTAAAAGAACTGTTGAGAAGAACTTAGAATATAAACCTTTTGGAGTTAAAGAACCAGAAATTTATAAAATTTTAGCCCCTAGTAAAACATCTTTAATAATCTGGCACTGTCCATATTGTGGTACTCCATTAAGTGAACGAGCAAAATTTTGCAGGTCATGTGGGAAAAAATTTGAAATTCAAAGGTAATTGAATTTATGGGTATTTTAGAGAGAATAGAGAAAATAATTCGTAAATTATCTGATAGAAATAAGCAGATTGCCGTTGCTGAGTCGTGTACAGGAGGATACATTTCTCATATGTTTACTAATATATCTGGAGCATCCAAAGTTTTTGAAAGAGGAATTGTGTGTTATAGTAATCAGGCAAAAATAGATTTATTAAATGTAGATCCTAAGGTTATTGAGAAATATGGAGCTGTATCAGATAATGTTGTTAAACAATTAACTTATAATATAAGAGTGCTTTCTAAAGTTGATATTGGAATAGGAATTAGTGGTATTGCTGGGCCAAAAGGTGGGACTCCAGAAAAGCCAGTTGGTCTTGTATTTATCGGTTTTTCAACTGAGAGACAAACAATTACACAGAAATACAATATTAAGGCCGAACGCATCACTTTTAAAGAAGAAGTATTAGAAAAAATAGTACAATTCTTAGAAGAATTACTCCAAAAGGAATTTTAAAAAAACAAATTATTTTTGAATTTTTATGAGAGTTTATTTATCAATTAATTTTCCATTTTCCATTATGTCCCTTTTGGAACCATCTATATATTCAACTGTTATATTAACTTTAGGAGCTGTAACAAAATCCCAGTGCATTAGAGAATTTGAAGTTCCTCCGAAATGGTTATTAGATCCAAAAGCAACGTGAACACTACCGTTAATCTTTTCATCTGTATTAATATAGCCAATTGCTTTGCTAATTATAGGGTTACACCCTATACCAAGCTCGCTAACGTTATATGTTCTTAGCTCTGGTAAATTCATTTCCCTATCAAGTTCTTCACGTTGTTTAAAACAAGAAATCAACTCTTCAATATCATTGTCTGCTGAGATTTTATCTATCAATAATTTACCATTTTTAAAGACAAGTTCAACATTTTTCAAAATCTTTTGACTATAATATCGTACCTTTGTCAATGGACAAAATATTGTGCCCTCTCCTTGTTTTTCATGTGTAGCGAAAAAAACTTCACCAGCAGGTAAATTTCCTCCTAAATCTCCTCGAGCAATCTGTTCATCTGAAAGTACTCCATCATCAAGATTTCTAACTCTATCCTCTATTGAAACCCAGAAATCTGTGCCAAAATCATCATTAACGTACACTTTTTTAGCATTCTCAAAATGATTACCCACATCCTTGGTGATATTACTTAATTGTTCGGTTGGAATGCTCATACCGTCAACAATAAATTTTTCAAATAAATCATAATCAACATTATAGAAAGCTGCAGCCTTTTTCGAAGGCCATGTAGCATAACACCATTTCTTTCCTGGAGCATATTCTTTTTTCATTCCATAGAGTATTTCTCTCCAAGCAGTTTCTGATTTTTGAAACGCTTTTAGTTTTTCTTTTGGTACATCATTACGAATAGAAGGATCCTCGAGTGGTTCTATTGTAATGTATGCATCTATATTTTCAAACATTTTTATATAATGTGATGGGATTATTCCAATTGTTTCAACCTTTATTTGATCGTCTTTAAATCTTGATTCATCAAAATAATCACTATACGAGAAAATGTGAGGAATCCCTCCTTTTCTAAGAACACTTAATCCTATTTCCTCGAGTAATTCATAACAATAGAAGCCACCTTTTATGAGAACGAATTCACCCTTTTTCTTGATATTTATACTTCTTGCGATATTTTCAGCACATAATTTAATTTTTTCCTTAGGAATCATATCATAAAGAAATATTGAATAAATAATATTTCTTATTAAATACCTAAATTAAAATCAGTTAGTTAAATAATCAAAGAATTTATTATAAAAAATCATTATAATTAAAATAGTGAATTTATTATAGTTATGAAAGTTTATACGTAGAAACTCAAAATATTAATTTAATTTCATAATAATGGTTATTCGAGAAGCAGGGCTGTTATTCAGAGGATTTACTTTAGTAAAAAAGAGTTACCATAAAACTACAAAAGGAAAAATAGATACAGATCTAAGAAGTGGATTACTTACGGCTATTTTAAATTTTGCTCAATCTACTTTTTCGAAAGATTTAATTGAATATTTTGAAGGAAAAAAATATCTTATTGCATTTATAGATGATAAAATTGAAGGTGAAGACAGTCTTGAACCTGAATTAATAATTTCTTATGCTATTTTGGATAAGGAAAAAAAAATTGAAAAATATATTCACAAAATATTACGACCGCTATTAAAAGAAGTGTTAAAAGAATTTAAAACATTAAATGAAGGGAAGAATTTGTCGGAAATTACTCAATTTAAAGGTTTTAAACAAAATCTTGACAACATTTTTGGAACTGATACTCAAACTATTGACCAAAAATTAAAAAAAATATTTTAAAAAAATTCTTAAGCGTCTCTGGGATAAATTACTTCATTTTTGAGTTAAGTTTTGCATTTTTTTTAAATACCAAAATATTAATGGCAAAGCGATAGTCGCATCAGATATAACTGTTGAATATTTTGCTCTTTCACTTATCTTTCCCCATGAAATTGCTTCCCTCAAAGTCGCACCACTCAATCCTCCTGATTCTGGCCGATCCATTGTAATTTGAATGGCATACATAGCAGAATTCGGGCAAAATTGTAATGCCTGCATTATAAAATTCTTTGGAACTCCTCCTCCTACAATGCAAATCCCGGCATTCTTTGCATCCCATGCTAGATTTACCAAATCTGACATATCTTTAAAATGATTTAAATTTAGTTTCTGGCGATGAAATCCTAATTGCATTGCCAAGCCAGAATCAGTAAAAGCAGGACAAAAAATCGGAACACTTTTCTCAGCACAAATTTTTAGGATAGAATAAATACCATTAGGAAGTTGATTTCCAAGAAATTTTAAGAAAGAACTAACAGACATTTGATAATCTTGAATTTCTAGTTTTGAGATAAAATCTTCAATTCTTTCATATACTTCATTTGGCATGTAAACATCATAGATTCTATTGATTTCTTCCCTATGTAAAGATTTATCATCAAATTCATCAAATTCAAGGTCTCCTTGTAAATGATGATACCCCAAAGCCTCTGCAAGATCATGAGTTAAATTTGCTCCTGTAGTAACTAAAATGTCGATAAAACCTTCTTTTATAAAATCATATATGATTCTTTGCATTCCTGCTGGAACAATTGCTCCCGCTAATCCAAAAAACTTAACACAATCATCATCATTAATCATTTCACTGTATATTTCGCAAGCTAAAGCTAATCTTTTCGCATTAAATCCTGTATCTTTCAGAGAAGTTATCAGATCAATAATGTCTGTATTTTCAGTGATTCGGATTTGATTTACTTTTCTTAATAATTCTTTTAGACTTTTATCTGGCAACTAAATCACAATTTATTTTTGTTGGCAATGAATGAAATAAATTCTATAATTAGTTTTGCTGCTAAATTACATGTCATCTTATTTTTTAAATCTAAATTTGGAGCAACTTCAACAAGATCAAATCCTGTAATCTCAAAATTTTCTGCAATATCTTTTAAAATTTTCCATACTTCTCGATAAGTGAAACCACCAGGAATTGCAAAACCGGTACCAGGAGCAATAGATGGGTCTAATGCATCAATATCTATAGAAACATACAAGTTATGGATGTTAGAGTTTTTAAAAAAGCTTATTATTTTTTCTATATAGCTATTTAACCCTTCAGTCAACTGATACGCGCTTAGATATTTTATATTTTCTGACTCTGCTATTTCTAACTCTGGAATATCAATATCTCTTGCTCCTACTATCAAGAGATTGTTATTATTTATGTATGCAAAATCAAATATCCTGTGTGAAATTGTCGCATGTGAATACACACCTTTATCCCATTTTTGGTAAAAATCTAAATGTGAGTCAAGTATAAGGACACCAAATTCCTTTTTATTTATAACATGATCTCCAACAGATTTTATTACAGGGTAAGAGCAGAAATGATCTCCTCCTATCATTACAGGAATTATATATTCATTTTCTTCATATAAATCTCTAATGAAATTCTCGATTGTATTGAGATTTTTTTCTACATTAACTTTTTGAATCGATATATCTCCAACATCAACGACTTTAAATTTGGTTATATGATCTCCCATTTCTGTTGTCCAGCCAATATCATTTGTCACATTCCTAATACTTTCAGGAGCGATTGAGGAATTGGGTAAATCAATTGAAGTTAAATAATCCCAAGGTATTCCGAAAATCACGAATTGAGTATCATCTTTAATTTTTTCATTAAAATCAAAAAACTTCATTTCACTTTATCTCTTTTTAAGTTTTTTTCTCACATTTTATCAAGTGTTTCAATTCCTAAGATATTTAATCCAATTTTGATAACAATCTGTACGCATTTTATAAGAAGTAATCTCGCTTTTTCTAGTTCTCTATTATCAGATATTACTTGACAAGATGAGTAAAAAGAATTAAATACTTGACACAAGGTTAATAAATATTGAGCAATTAAATGAATATTGTATGTTTTTTCGGCTGAGTCTATGAATTCAGGGAAATATGCCAATTGTTTCATTAAAAATAATTCATGTTCATGGTTTAATAAATCCCAATTAATATCATTACTAATTTCTATTCCCGATTTTAAAATTATTGATGCAATCCTTGCATAGCAATACTGGATATAAGGTCCAGTTTCTCCTTCAAATGAAATACTTTCATCTGGTTTAAAAACAAATCCTTTAGTAGCGCTGTACTTTAATATGTAGAATTTAACTGCTGCTAGTCCAATGATTTTTGCCCTTCTTAACTTTTCAGATTCAGAAATATTAGGATATCTTTTATTAACCTCAATTAAGGCAAGATTTTCTACTTCTTCGATAACATCATCTCCATCAACAACCGTTCCCTCTCGACTTTTCATTTTTCCACTGGGTAAACTAATCATGCCATAAGAAAGATGATAGTTATCTTCTTTAAATCCTAACAGATCTAATATTGCGAATAACCATTTAAAATGTTGATTTTGTTCATCTGCAACAACATAAATAGATCTGTCATAATTATAATCTTCCTTCTTTTTATAAGCAAGATATATATCCTGAGTAATATAAATAGATGTACCATCACTACGGATGAGGAATTTATCAGGTAGATTATACCTTTCCTTTAATCTTACAAAAATAGCTCCATCTTCAGCCTTTTCAAATTTATTATTTCTCAAACCTTCAAGAATAATCTCTTTTCCTTTTAGATATAAGTCAGATTCGAAATACTCCTTATCAAATGAAATATCAAGTTTTTTGAAAGTATCCTTAAAACCTTCTATAGCCCAGTTATTCATTTTTTTCCACAAATTCAATGTCTCCTCATCACCACTTTCCCATGATCTTAATATTTTGTAGGCTTCTTCCTCAAGATGTTCATCTTTTTTTGCCATTTCACTATATTTTACGTAAAAGTCTCCCACAAAATGATCGCTTTTCTTATCTGGTTCCTTATTATTCCCCCATTTTTTATATGCGAGCATACTTTTACAAATATGAATACCACGATTATTATATAGATTTACCTGAAAAACATCATGTCCCTTATATTCGAGCAAATTAGAGAGTGATTTACCAAGTAAAATATTTCTAATATGACCAAAATGAAGAGGCTTATTAGTATTTGGAGAAGGGTATTCAATTACAATTCTTAGCTTCCCTTTTTTCCTTTTCTCGATAACATCTCGAATCCTTCCATAATCATCTTTATATTCAAATATACAATCAAGGATATACTTCGGGTTAATTTTTAAATTTAAATAAGGACCAATAGCTTCAACATCAACTAAAAATTTAGTATGTTTAACTTCATTTTCTAATTCTTTTGCTATTATATCAGGTGATTTTTTTTTAAGTTTTGCTATCTTAAAACAAGGAAAAGCATATGTGAAATCAATCTCTGAAGGAGGTATTTCTAATAGAGCTTCAATTTCTTCTGTTCTAAGATCTGAAAGATGTTCAACTAAAATCTCAGCTATGGTTTTCTTGTCGATGAATTTCATTTTCTAAAATAGAATATAATCCCAATAATTTAATTAATTATCAGTTTGTAATATATTTCTGTTTTGTTAAATTTATCTAAAATAGCTCATAAAATTTATGATATTCAAGTTAAATGGATTTAATGGTTAAAATAAGATTAAATATTATTAATTTCATATTAAAAACTAAAAAAGTCAAAATTTTTTAAGAAAATATCAAATTTAATTTCTTATAACCTAAAAGTTAAATATTGGTTAAACAATGACAGAAAAAAAAGACCATTTTATGTTGAAATGGAATGATGATACTGGTCAATTTGTACCAATCGAATCTAACGCAGATATGAACGAAGGAATTTTTATAGAACTGGTTGAAGAAGAAGAAAAATGGAGATATTTTTACATTAAGGGGGCATCTCTAATTGCTAGACGCACAGCATTAAGAGCAGCTAATGGGATTTCAAAAACAGGATATGTTCACCCTAAAACAAACCTACGTTATGGAGTTGATTGTAAACTCAAAGAAGAAATATCTCCATATGAAGATATGCCAAAGGATCTTAGAAAAACCCAAAGATCATGGTATAAAGGTGAATATAAACAATATTAAGTTATTGCTTTTTTATTTTCTTTCCTTTATTTCTTTAAATTAATTAATCTTTACTCCAAAATTCATCAGGAGTTAAGAATTTTGAGATTTTTGAAAAAGGACATACCGCAATACAGTTTCCACAATCACTGGAATTTTCAACCCAGAATTCAAAACACTTTTCTACGTCAACATAATATTTCTTCACTCCTGGATTGTTAGAAATCGAAAAGGGTTTAAAAGTAGGGTTTGATTCTCTTGTAATGGCATCGTTTTCACAAGCTTCAGCACATTTGGAACAATTCTTACAGAAGTTTTTAACTTTCTCAATGAATCCTTGGTTTGGTTCATCAGAAATTATTGGTAAATCTGTAAAAACCTTGCATATTCGCACACGTGGACCAAATTCAGGAGTAAGTAGTAATCCATTCCTACCTAAAGCGCCGAGTCCCGCATCAATTGCTAACGGTATACTAAGAGCGGTATCATTACCACATTGAATAGCCCTATATCCTAAATTTCTTATAAACTCTCCTAAACATGAGATAATAAACGCCATTTTTGAATATGCAATTGCTGTGGCTGCAGCTGCTGGTTGAGTTGGTGCAGTCGAAATTGCTTCTTCATCCATTTCAACGCCCATCACTATCACTTTATTTATTCCATCTGGTAATTCTATAGGTTGATCATATATTGAATCGGGGGCTATTCCACCACGAACTTCCTTTTTAGCCTTGGCTTCACTAACATCGTTGGGTCTCATAAATCCTGTTTTATAGATCCATTTATCATTAACATCTGCGATACCCACTAAAGATGCCCCATATAATTTTGCCACCTTTTTTATTTTCTTCGTAAAATTTTCAATATCTTCTATTTTGTATTTAGATTTCATCCAATTTACACCGTAACCAATATCCATCAAGCTTTTCCTTTCCCATTTGAAAGCATAAGGAAATCTTTCATAAACAGTCCAACCTGCCGCCACTAAAGCAAAATCTATCCTTGAATAACCATCTTTTTTTGATTCGATATGCCCCTCAAGATTCGTATCAAGCATTTGTTGGTAAGTTGGTAAAGTATTATCCCACAATCTTCTAAACAACATATTATTTTTCTGCTTAAAACGCTTGTAAACTGTATTATCTATTTCATACATAATTCAAAATTTAATCCACTAAATAATGTTACATTATTATTTTATGGCAAATAATAAAAGTTTTTGACAAAAGAAATATAACAATTTATATAATATATTCAAATTCCTAAAATGTGCATAAAAACGTGAAAGAGAGAAGGTTTATCAATCAGATAGGTATAGGATCTGACCAACATGGGCATAATGATGATTGCACTAATGCTGCTATTAAAGCAGTTAAAAATGCCATATCAAATAACTGTTTATGTGGTCTTTCAGAGATTTGTGAATTAAGAGAACCCAAGGATCTAGCAAAAATGAAAGTTCATGTGAAAATTGGTGCGCCATATCCTGAAAATATTGATGAGAAGAAAGTATTAAAGGCAATACCTTTTGGTGAAAAAACTATTGAAGTAGTAAAAGGAGGATTAATTGCTCAGGGGATTATGATTAAGGAATTGGGAGATACATCGGATAAAATTATCGTATGTAATGCTGCTGTAACGGTATTTGTTTCAAATTAGATTGGCATTTTTAGAATCTTTAAAAAAAAATATATAAAAGAAGCACACAAGTACGTTGACAAATCTATAAATAATTATGACATAAAATTTTAAACTGATATTACAATTTTTTTAATATACAACTTCAAAATATTTTATATAGAAAGAAAAAGATATTAATTATTAAAATTTTAATAGTAATCAAATCAAAAAAACATTAAATCTCTCTAAATGAAACTAAAATACGTAGAAACAATCAAAATCGAAAATACTTAAAAAGAGGGAGGTAACCAAGCAAATTGTATGATGCAACATATAAAATTGTGATTTTCGGAGATGCTGGTTGTGGCAAAACAACTTTAACTCAGAGATTTTTAACTAATTTATTTAAGTCAGATTCTAAAATGACTATTGGTGTTGATTTCGAAGTAAAAAGTCTGGAAATCAATGGAAAAAAAATAAAACTTCAAATTTGGGATTTTGGTGGGGAAGAACGATTTAGATTTTTATTACCAACATATGTTAGAGGAGCTAATGGAGCCCTTTTTATGTATGATGTTACGAATTATAGTTCACTTGCTCATATAGATGATTGGCTTATGGTGATTAGAAAAGAACTTAGAGCTGAAGATCAATTTCCTATTATTGTTGTCGGAGGAAAGGCAGATCTTGTAAACGATCGTGAAGTTACAGGAGATGAAGGTATTAATATTGCAAAGTCAAGAGCAGTAAATGGTTTTATTGAATGTAGTTCGAAAACTGGTGAGAATGTTGAAGAGACTTTTGAAGCTTTATCACGGTTAATGATGCAAAAGTCTAATTTACTTTGATAAAATAAAACCTTTTCACTCACTAATTTAATATTTAACTTATTTTTGAAAAATAATATTTTTAATATAACTCTAAATTACAATTCTATGTTTTGTTCTTCTTGTGCTAATTTTTGCTTCAATCTTAAATCTTTTCTTCTTAGTGATACCATAATTTGAAAATCTAGGTCTTTTTTATACCCAACAGAACACCTTAATATTTCCTTGACAATTTTTTTTTCACTATCACTACTTTTAATGTTGAATCCATTAAACATTGGTATTTCTGAGAAATTCTCAATCACATTTTCCAATAGTTCTTCTGGTAATACATCCGATCTGTCTTTAATTGCTACACTAATTATCTCTTCTAATTTGTTATAGATTTCTCTCTTACTAAACTGACAAAGTATACATTTTGAGCTACGATTTTTAAATATATTTAAAATTATTAATCCTGTTATAAATTTAAAATTTCGAATATAAACATCATTTTCCACACTACTATAATCGTTAATAAATTGTTGTACATATTTCTCAGCATTAATGTATAAATTAGAAAAATAATTTGCTCTATCAAAATAAGCAGGAACTATACAAAAGATTCTGGTAAACCAAAATGGTTCGATTCCTATTGGTGGATCTTCATAAAAAATATAATAGACTATTCTCCCATCTCTTTCTTTGTATAACGTAGATTCCTTTTTTAGCATATTTAAATAAGTTGAAATTGTAGAACGAGCAATTTCCTTAAAATACCGTTTATATTCTCGCTCAACTTCCCCAGTTTTGATTTTTTTCTTTCCTTCTAAATAAAATTTCAAAATAATACCTAGAATACGATTTTCATGAAGGCGTCCTGTTTTTATCTGTTGTTCTTCTGATTCATCTTCTCTGATTTGATATAAATATGCTATTTCTGGAGCAAATTCTTGAATTACCTTATCTATTAATTTAAGTTTGGAATCTTTTATTTCTGCCCCTTCTAATTTCGCACTTTCTATTAATAGTTTTTCTAATTCTGAATTTTCAGACAAATTTAAATAACTCTTCGAGTGGTTAATAATTTAAATCTAGTATTGCATTATTAAAAAAAATTTAACTTTTTAATAATTTATATTCTATTCTACTAGAATTTTTAGATATATTTATCTTTCTATGTATTTGATATATATTTTATAATATTTGAAAAGATTTGTTTTAATATTCTTAAATTATACTGGTTATAATTATGTAAATCTGCTAAAGTAAAAAACCTATTTATAATTTGAGATTATATAATAGTTATGGAAAAATTTTATTGATTTTAGCTAAAAATTATTTACCTTTTCTGTATTTTTCTTTCCAAATTGGATCTGCTTCTTGTAATGCTCTTCTCTGGACTTTTCCAATTAAGTTTTTAGGGAGTTCACCAATTATAGCAACACTATGAGGTACTTTATAGTGAGTCATATTATTTTTGGCCCATTCCTTTATTGCTTGAGGTGAACAATCACAATCTTCTTCAATCGCTACCCAAGCTTTTATTATTTCTCCACATTCCTCATCAGGAAGACCTGCCACGGCAACCTCTATAATGTCTGGATGTTTCATTAATAGTTCTTCTATTTCCTTAGGGAAAACAGAATAACCCCTGCATTTTATGAGCTGTTTTTTCCTATCTCTTATTTCAATCGTCCCATCTTCATTCATAAATCCAATATCCCCAGTTAAAAGCCACATTTTTCCCTCATACTCAAACATAGTTTCTGCTGTTTCATCAGGCTCATTGAGATACTCTAGCATTATTTGTGGACCAGTAATACATATTTCACCAGTATGTTCAACCCCAAAATTTGTATCTTCAGGATTTCCCAAACATATAGGGTCATCATTAAAATCATCAATGGGCCAAATACCCCATTCTGTTCCGGTAAACGGCATTCCAATACTTCCAATTGGGCTCTCACCGAATAAATTTCCAGCACTCGCAGCGGGACTAGCTTCAGATAAACCATATCCTTCTACAATTCTACCTCCTGTGTTATTAACAAAAGCATCTCGAACGGGTTTATGTAACGGACCTGCGCTTGAAATACATAAGACTAATTTACCCATTACTCCTGGAAATCTTCTTTTAATATTTTTGAGTTCTGATAGTCTTTTAAACAATATTTCAGTTCCAGCATAAATTAATCCTTCTTTACATGGTAATCTCTCGATCTGTTCACATAATTCAGCTTGTGAAGGAGGAGTTGGAAAGAGCATCATCCAACCTCCAACAGCTAAAGTAGTATTCATTATTACAGTATGGGCAAAACTATGAAAAAGAGGTAGTATACCAATATTACCAATTCCGGGTTTTTCGCCACCAAGCCATAATTTGCATTGCTTTGTGTTTGAAACAACATTAAAATGAGTTAATACCGCTGCTTTTGGCAAACCTGTTGTTCCACCAGTCATGATATAAGTTGCAGGATGAATTTTCACGTCAATCTTCACATCTGGAATGTTTACTTCAGTTTTCAGAAGATCTTTAAATTTAAGTGCTCCGGGAAAATCTACTTTACCAGTTGGTATTTTTTTTACAAATTTTCCAATTACTTTTCTTACACCTTTAATTTCTGCTAAATCCGTAAGATTAGTATAAACAATAATTTCTATTGTTGAATCTTGAATTATTGGCTTTATAAATGGTACATAAAGGGCATCTAAAACAATAAGCATTTTAGGTTTAATTATATGTAGTTGATGAAGTACTTCCACAGCTTGGTATGTAGGATTTATTCCACTAGCAATTGCTCCAATCCTAGTAATGGCATAATACGCAACAACATATTGGGGACAATTAGGCATATGTATCCCAACAACATCACCTTTTTCAATCCCTAGATTAGATAACGCTGTAGCAAAGGATTTTACATATCCTTGAAATTGCCTATAAGTAATCCAAGCATCTAAAAACCAGATGAAATTTTCTTCGCTGTATTTTTCAACTTGTTCATCTAGTAATTCATTTGTCGTTTTCTCTTCAAAGCTGGTATTAAAAGGTACACCTTTTGGCCACCATTTCTTAAACCACCGTTTGTTTTCATCAACATAAAAAGGTCTCTGCATTTTTAATGTCATAAATTATCACAGAATTTAAAATTAATTATAGTTCTTATGTCACTTAGATTTTACAAAATTTAAAACTTTATAAGAATTATAATTTTGAAAAAAGTACTAATTTCATGCAAAAAACGTCGTAATCTGTATAAAAATTAACAAAATATATAAAAAAATGAAAAAAAAAAGAAAAATTAAAATTTGATTTTAAAACCTTCTGTCTTTTCTCCTTTTGATCAAAATAGTAGCAACACCAACTAATCCGACTCCCGCTATTAACACTATTAATGCCCAGAATCCTTCAGATTCAAATGTCATATAGACACTGAAAGTTGGATCATGCCAGATTCCGCTCCCGTCTTCGAATTCAGGATAACATACTGCCCACACCATTACGCTTAATTCCGTTTGGATTCTAATATCAGAAGAAAAGGTGCTAACCTCTTCCCCTCCCGCTATTACATAAGTATCATGCCTATCATGCTCCATTAACCATACCAAAAGTGGAATGATACTTGTACTAGCATTAGCTAGCGATCTACTAGATTCACTTCCGTATTCATATTCTGGTCCAGCAATATCAACAAACTCGAGCTTATCATGAGCAGAGCCACCAATGTAATTTCCAATCATTAATTTATGTTGTGTACTCCTATAATCTTCTTGTTTTAAAAGTTCTGGAGGAGTTTCTGGAGGACTATCTAATGCTTGTTGTCGCGTAGCTATATTAAGTTCAAAATGTAGAACTGTAGACACATATAGAATTGCTAGATCTAAATTTGGTATCGCTGCCTTAGCACCATAAGATTCAGGATGATTCCAGGGAGCAAAAAATTGATTTAATTTAACTAACCCATGTGCTGCACCTAACGTTGCATTAGCCTTTGGTTCGAATGTGAAACCAAAGTGAATATAATCGAGATTTTCTTGCGGTGCATTCAAATAAGAATGTAAATCAACACCTAAAGGAACAGCGGATATATTAGCATCTAAAATATCAATTCCCCATGAAACACTTTTATTACTTGGATCAATATTCGGGTTATCGAACATAAAGCCACCATTCACAGTTCCTAATATTAATCTATGCGTAAGTTCGGTACTATTAGGTACGTTAACAGTAGAATTATCAATCATAATAGACTTGTAATTAGCTGAGATACCATCATCAGAATTAGTATCATTATATAAGAATGCTCCTGCTAAGTGATGGGTAAATAAATAGAAATCGATATTGCATCCTTTAAAAGCATTTGCAATAAGGCCCTGTGCGTCCCCTCCACTATCTCCAGTAACAGCATCAAAAAGTGCGGCAATATCGATATGAATCTCGAAATTCTTAATCCAAAGTTGAATTAAATCAAATGAGAATTGAGTCCAAATTGTTTCAGCAACGTTTCCATGTGTTGGGGTTAAAAGCCATTGCATATAATTATCATTTCTACTATTAGCAGTATCGTTCCAAGTGGTTAACAGGTTTTCTCCAGCCGCACCGAAACTATTAATAGTCTGGTCAGCTAAAGGATCTAAATCCATATCATTTCCAGTCATATACCATTTTTTTGTAATATTAAATCCTTCTCCTGGAATTATATCTAATCTTTGCCACGTAATAGGATTTAAAATGAATAACTCATCTCCAGTAAAAATATCGTTGATGTGGATTATAAACCAAGTAAGCAATGAAATCCCATCCCGAATAAGGTCTACGGGAATTGTTCTACCTAAAAATTGATAGTCCAATACTTGCTTGAAAAAATTGAGTAATTTGGTTACAGCTGTAATAAATGATCGGTCATTATCCCAAATAATTAGAGTAACTGCTGCTCCTATCTCTATTGTATAATTATATTCACCTTGCTTTTCTACTACGCAATATGCATGCCCAAAATCTCCTAACATTGAAGTTGCTTCATCATTATATTCATGAGGAGCAAAATAAATTTCACGGGAATCATTTTCAGCAGCGAAATTGTATTTACCCATAGGGATACGATGGGTTCGATTAGCGCTTAAAACAAACACATTATCTAACATCTCATGTGATGTAAGATTTAATCCTTGAAGAAAAAGGGTTTCAAAAATCGATCCTAAAATTTTACCTCCATATCCCAAATGATTACCAAATATCGCACCAAAACCCCCTCGAAAACCTTCAAAGATCCCGACATTAACTTGATCAATATTGAAAATATCATCGTAATCCTTTTCTTGACCCATGACTACCATAGGCATTGAAAGTACAGAAGTGAAAACAATCGTAATGACCATCAGAGATTTTGTATTTAAATTTTTCATATTTCTCACATACTTTTTGCAATTATAAAATTAAGTTTAGTATTAAGGTAATAATCAAAATCTGACTTTTTAATAATTTTTGTTCTAATATAATAGAATCTTAAAATTTCCAAACTTTCACCATAATCCTAAGATACTAATGGAGCCATAATTGCATATATGCTTATTTCTTTATACCTATTATTATTATTTTATAATAGCTCTTTATAATAACAGTTAAAAATAAATATTAATATATAAATATGAAAAAAGTTGTAAGATTTCCATTAAAGTTGTTAATCTTAAGTATTTTTATTCTACCTGAAAAAATGTATAAAAAAAAACGAAAACATATAGTACTGCTGAAATCATCAAGCTTGAAAATCGTAAAAATCCAGATATTTCTGCAGTTGAGAAAATTACATTTGAGCCTATAAATATAGCAGCAATAATATATCCTATCAAATGGCTTTTAAAGCCTTTAATTTTGCTTTTACCTTGAAAAAAGTTAATGATTGATGTGATAATTATAAAAATAAATCCCGCCAAATAGAAAAGGCTAATCACTTCATAATTTCCAAGATCCAAAAAGAGAAAAAAGGCAAATAGGAATATTTCAAGAATTTTAATATTCCAAAAAGTTCGCTTTTTTGAAGGTTCTATTAAAAATTGCTCATACTCACTTATTCCAGCATTATAAAATAATAAAATGAAAGTACCAATTGCTAATGCAGTAAATAATGAATATGAAATAATAAAAAGATAAGGAAGTATCGGAAGCCAAATATCATTTAATAAGAAAGATGCTAAATTGAAGTATTCAGGTAAGACACTAATAGCACAGAAAATTGGTATTATTGATGATAAGACTATCATAAATCTCGTTATAAATGAAACTTTTGAATCTTCATCCCAAGCTTTTTTTCTAAAAGTTGTCAATCTCCATGCCATAGAAGCAAAGCTAAGAATAGAGATAATTGGCGTAATTAATGGGAATATAAAAACAAGTAGAATATATATTGCATTTATCCCATAGAAGAACTTTAACCTTGATGGAACTACGCTTATTGTTTTATCAAAATTATCGAGAGTAGTAACAAATCGATTAATGAATAGAATCAAGAAGAATAACCACGAAATACTAAATATTGAAGGAGATAAAATCTTAATGACCACTAACGTAAGTAAATCATCGCTCGAATACCATAAATTAAAATCAGCAAAGTAATAAATCAAAAAAATTACTATGGGAACTGCGATTATTGAAATCAATATAATTAAGCGACTAATTATGATTCCTTTTATCTCCCTAGGCATAATCTGTTTTAATAAATAGAATTTTTAATAATATTATAAAATACCATGATTTAATAATTTCCATATTTTCTATTGAAATTAAAAGGAGAATTAAAAGATAATTTAGGATCTAAAAGAATTTTAAAAATTATTAATTATTATCTTTTCGCTCCACAGTTAGTACAAAATAAATCGTCTGCAGTAAGTTTAGCACCACAATTCGTACAAAAATCAGATGAAGAAGTACTTACAGTTTCCTCTTCTACGATTTCTCTTGGAAACATTTCAGTAGGTTCCATGGTTTGTTCTTTAACTTTCACCTTCTTTTTCTTCTTTTTAATTCCCTTAGGTTTATATCTCAAGCTTCCAATAAATGCCCCAAAAACAGTTCCTACCAAACATCCTTCAAAAACAGCAGTAAGAATTGCGACAAGATACGGTAAATCTGTTAAGCCTATTAATACTCCATCCAATATTGCAGCTCCTATTCCAAATGGTACTGCCACAGCGATTATAAGGTAAAATACTGACAAAATTATAGAATATCCTATTCCTATAGAAAGACTAGTATGTATGGCTTCGCGCGGAGAGTGCGCAAAAAGAGCGCTAGCTATAACACAGGTTAAAATCCAAGGAAGTATAATCGCTAAAAGTAACCCAATATCATCGGGGCGATAAATAATACACCAGTGTATAGGAAATATAAAGATAAGCGCTATACCTATGAGGATTCCTGCGATTAATTCTACGATAAAAGCGTCCCCTAAACCTAAAATTGTGCCTATTGAACTTATAGCCTCATCTATATTCAGAATTAAACCCCCTGTCACTCCTTCTGTTAAGTTCAAAAATCTAAATGATATATATGCCATAGGAATAAGGATAAGCATACCAACTATTCCCGATTTTATTACACGTCCCCATCCCATGGTTATCCCCTTACCATAAATAATTAGATGATTTTAATTTCCTTAATATTTATCAAAAACGCTTTATATATTTATATTTTTGTTTTGAATTTCAATCAACAATTTTACAATTATCATTAGGATTGAGGTTTAAGATTCAAGTAATCTAGAAAAATATAATTTGAAAAACATTCAAAAAAAGAAGTTAATTTAAATAAAAATTTAAGTTGAGTTTATTGAATTTTAGTTATCCTACCTTTATCCATTTTAATTGTTTTGGTTCCATACTGAGATAAATCTCTATGTGTAACAAATATAATCGTCGTTTCCATTTCACTATTAATTTTTTTTAATAAATTCATAACTTGCTTTTCAGATTCAGGATCCAAATTTCCAGTAGCTTCATCAGCTAAAATAACTCTCGGCCTATGAATTATTGCTCGGGCGATTCCACATCTCTGTTTTTCCCCTCCAGACATTTGAACAGGGTAATGATCTTTACGATCAAGCAAATCAACGTCTCTTAAGGCAGCAATTGCTCTATTCTCAATTTCTTTCTGACGTAAAACAGTTGGCCACAAAACTGACTCAACATTTTCTATTGCTGTTAATGTATTGACAAGATTAAAATCTTGAAATACAAAACCAATTTTCTGTCTTCTAAGTCTACTTAATCTATCTTCAGTTGCCCTAGCGATGTTTTCTCCATCAAATATAATCCTACCAGAGTCTGGAAGATCAAGTCCTGAGAGAACATTAAGAAGTGTAGATTTTCCACAACCAGTAGGGCCTTGAATGATAGTAAATTCACCAGATCTAATCTTTAGATTAACGTCTGCTAATGCTCTTATAATAGCACCTGCCCTTCTATATTCTTTATTAACATCAACAGCCTCAATCATAATATCTTTATCAGATGACATTTTCTTTTACCTCCTTATCCTCCTACTTTTCTAAGGGCTATTATTGGCCTTACTTTGAGGACTTTTCTATATGCTAAAATAAAGGCAACTAATTGAACAACTATAAATAAGGCACTGGTAATAATAACTGGAAGTAATCCTACTAAGATGGAATTAAACCCTAATAAAAAATCAGCAGAGTGCAAATAAGCTAACGCAGCAGTATAATGGAATAATACTTCAATTACAACAATAAATCCTACTAAAGTAGTAAATAAAATCATCCCTGAAACTAAAACCATTATATTTTTATTTGTATAACCGATACATTTGAATGTTGCCCATACGCGTCTCTTTCTTGACACTAAGATCCAAGCATACAATAAAGAAAGAAATAAAGAAGTACCAAAGAAAATAGCAAGAAAATAAGTTGCTGCTTCTCCAATAGCACCGCTGAATGCCAATTCCCAGAAAAAGCTTGTTAAAAATATTAAAATAGTATAAATCAAAGTAAAAACGGTAAATATCTTTTTCTCTCGTAAAGATAATAGAATAGCTTTTCTCCACATTCTGAAAGCCAAATAATTTCACCGTGATTTTTTCAATTTGTTTTTAAATTATATTTAAATTTATAATTGATCTTATTTATGTTATTATAACAATTTAATAATAAATATTTGGTGGAAATGTCTTCAGAAATAGAGTCTATTATTGATGATTTATTAAATGAAGAGCAAAACATATTTGGTGTAGCTATAATAAGTAAAGATGGCAATTTATTGACTCAAACAGAAAATTGGAATTTAACGAATGATCTTGATTTAATCAATGAATTACTTAACCAAAAGTTAGAACTTGGTGAAAAAGGTATCAGTAGTATTACTATTCAAGGAATTAAATATATGATAGTAGAGAATATTGAAGAAAGAAAAATTGGAACAAATATCATGCATAAAGGTCATATTATTATTTGTCCTGTTCCAATCGGAGGCACGGGGGCATTAGTTTGCTATATAAATCCACAAGTAGGACCGAGGGATACACTTTTTGTAGCTCAAAAATACGCTAAAAAGTTAATTAGTTTTGTATAATTTTTTTACAATTTTTTTTGCATTGAAGTCCAATAATTAGATAAAAGATTTTTAAGCGCAGCTTTTATTTTTTTTACTTCATTAATTTTAGAATTATTTGAGAAATCTATGCACTCAAATGGAGGGCGTTCATACTTCTCTTTTAATAAAGCTTTAATAACTGAATGAACGCAAACAGGTAAACCTATAATGCTATATCCTCCCTCAAGAATAAAAGCCAATTTACCTTCACATATCTCTTCGGCAATTTTTAATAATTTTTCAGTAAATTTATAGTATGAATTCGTCGTTAATAAGCAGTTTCCTATAGGGTCGGCATAATACATATCAAAACCGGCTGCAATAATTATAAGATCAGGTATAAATTCTCTTAATATAGGTTCGAGTATTTCAATAAATTCCAGAAAATCAGCATCAATACTATTCATTGGAATTGGGAAGTTAATATTTTTTCCTATACCTTCACCAGCTCCTAATTCATTTATAAATCCTATATCTCCGTCTACAAAATCATATTCATGGATAGAAAAATATAGGACACTTGGATCTTCATAAAAATATTGTACTAAACCATCACCAAAATGATTATCTATATCAATTATAGCAATTTTTTTATTGTATTGGAGCTTTTGTCTCAGATAAAGGACAGAATTTGCAATATTATTAAATACACAAAGTCCAGAGCCATTTTCCCGTAACGCATGGTGACCAGGAGGTCTTATTAAAGCAATGGATTGACTTACCTTCTGATTGATAACCTGTTCAATTGATTGTATCACACCTCCTACTGCTTTTTTAGCCAGTTCAAATGTGTCTGATGTAATAAAAACCTCATCATTTAATAAACCGCCCCCTAAACTGGAGAGATGTTTTATAGTATCAATATAATACTTAGTATGGGCTAAATTAATTATAGAATCATCAATTACTTTAGGTTCTATTTTTACTATTCTATTATCATCAAAGATCTTTTTTTTCTCTAAGTAAGTTAATATAGATTGAATTCTTAGGGGAGATTCATAAGAAGGAAAAACCGGATGTGGATAAACTGGTGAATGCTTGAATGTAAAATCGCTATCAATTATTATTCCTATTTTTTTGTTATTTGTCATATTAAAATTAAAAATGTTCAAAAATAGCTAAATTATTATAATTAAAATAGCATACTTTGTTTTATATAAAATTCCTAAAAAAAAAAATGTGAAAATAATGAGTATAATTGAAGCATCCCTTACCATTGTTCTAAACATTATTCCTATTTTGATTTTAATTATTCCATATTTCTTCATTCGGAAAAGGTTAGTTGGAAAAATTTTTTTAAGGATTTATTTAGGTGTCTTAATTTTTTACGTAATTTATTGGTTTCTTCCTATTATTTTCCAAACAAATATTACGCCAGAAAATTTAGAAGATCCAACTAATAATCAAGGTTTCACATTTTTAGCTGCGCATTTTGGCTCTTTGATTTCTTTATTTGCATTTTATCCATTGGTTACATTACCATTTATCTTTTTTGTGGCTCCTTTCATTTCCATATTATATGTATGGAATCGTTTAAGAAAAGAAGAAGGTTCGACACAATCAAATTTAAAAATGTTGACTTATCATTTTACTGAAAGCCCCATAAAAAGAATTCGAAGAGAAATTATTAGAAATGATTGGTCGAGAGAAAAAGAAATCCTAAAATTACTTATTGTACTATTGCCAATTTCACTTTACCTTCTACGAGTTATTTTATCTGTTTCTGGTTTAGAAACCAATCCCGTAATAACTGGAGAAACTGCGTTAGGATGGTTTCTTGAAATTTTATTTGTTTACATGGCTATATTTATTTTTAGTATTGAATTATTATTTAGTTCACAAATCGCATTAAAGGGTAGTTACTTTGGAGAAGCTATAAGAAAACAAACATATAAAAGTTTGTATACAGTAGGAGCACCTATATCAATATTATCAATAATATTATTCGTCACTCAGTATTTATCATCAATATTAATTATCATTTACTTCTTTGCTTATTTTATTATGGCTTCAGTGATTTTCATCTTATTCCTCAAGATTTTTGAGCCAATATCTATTTTAATTTTCATTAAATTAATTGACTGGTGGAAAAACAAAAAAGATAAGATTAAAAGAATTAACTATTCAAACTTTTATTATCCGATAATTTTAGCCTTTGTTGCTGTTCTTATCTTTTTAATTTTAAATATGGTAGGATTTCAACCATTATTTTATAATATTTTTGGAGATGGTGAATATATTATTGATTCAGCGAAATTTGTCCCACCAGTAAACCCCACTCTATCTGATGCAATTTTATTTGATCTAATGATCATCTTTAACTTTATAGTCATAGAACTACTCCCTATCATAATCATGACGGTACTCTTAGCATTCATAATGAAGTATCTCAAGAGTATTTTCCTGGGATTTATTACTTACATACCTGTTATAATAATATTCTCAATAATCTTTCTCTTTCTCAACGTACCTCCCTTAATATACTTTTCTCCAGAAGAATATTGGATTACTGGTCAAATAAGCTTTACAACACTTTTTAACTTTAACTTCTACACACTTAGAACTGCTGCTTTAAATGCTAATTTAACTGGAGTTCTTGGAGCATTAGCACTTCCTTATTTATATACTAGATATATATTTAACATAATAATTTGGACCTTGATAATCTTCTATAGTAAGAAATCATTCAAAAGTAAAAACATCCAAATTGATGATAAGAATGTAGAAAAGGTTATTTTTTCTACAATTAGGGATTACATCTCATTTAATGATTATATTCAAGAACAAGCCCAATACTTAATTACAAAAAAGAAAGAAGCAATCAAGGATCAAATTGAAAAAGAAAGAGAAGAGATAAAGGATCTATTAGATCTTTTAGAGGAAGATAAATTATTAGATGAACTCAAACCTGAGGAGGAGAATGAGAGGAAACGGTTTTATTATACTCTGAAGTATCTCTTTTTCAACAAATTTATTGATATCTGGAAACCAGAATTTAAATATATTTTTGAAAGAGCAGAAAAGCAAGGGCTATATTTAATATATGATGATGGGAGAGGAGTTTTTGATTATGCTTTTCGAAGTGATTCTGTTCAAGATCCAGGATTAGTTTCTGGTATGTTTTCTGCAATCACTTCATTTGTTAAAGAAATGACTAAATCCACTGAAGCTTTGAAAAAAATTGACCATGGAGACATAACTATCCTTCTTGAATATGGGGATAAAATATTTGGAGCACTTTTCATAAAAGGAACTCAAAGTTCAGAAATTAGAGCACCTTTAAAAGAATTTGTACAAAAATTTGAAGAAAAGTATAGTGATATCTTAAAAGATTGGACTGGTTCACTCGTGCATTTCAAGGATGTCGAAAATAATAAATTAGTAGAAGATATTTTTAAAGAAGAATAAAAGAAATTGTTTTTTTTTTTAAAAATTTATTTATTAAGGAATCATTGAAAATACTAGATTTGAAATTTTAATATATGGTCTAAATATAATTTTTTTAGATAAATAAAAGGATAGATTGTTATATGTATAATTTAATTAAAATAATTACAGCAGTAATTACAGTTATAATTTCAATTACTATTGGATTTAATGTGTTGCGCTTGAATCCGAGTAATTTATTAAATAGATGGTTTACCATATTCTTTATCTCATCTTCAGTAGGATTTTTAATTTACACAGTTTATCATTTAATTACAGATAATTCACAAATTATTATTCCTCTTATGGTAACTGGTCAGATTTTTTTCAACTTTATTTTTATATCCTTAACGATGACAGTCTTCGTATTAGAAAAATATGAAAAGGTTGCAATGAGTTTTAGATACTTTGGCACGTTGATGATATTATTTATCATTATGAGTTTAGGATATTTCATTTGGAGACCAACATTGAATATGGATAGATATGCACTAAGTATTGTTGATACCGACACCCCTCTCCCTTGGTTTATTTTTGTATATGGTCTCAGAATAGTCCTATCTATTTATGTTGTATCCAAATATGCTGTAATGACAAGAAAAATGGAGGAAGAAACTAAAAGGAGAGTTCAATGGTTTTTTGCTGGAATAATTTTCGCAATTTTTACGCTTTTTATCAATGTAATTGGAGGAGTACTCAGAAATATTATAATTGAAATTATTGCATTAATAACGCTTGATGTTGGGATGTTAGCAATATTAAAAGGATTTTTGATAAAATAGATTTTTAATTTTTCATATTTCTTTTAATAAAATCTTTTCTAATATCTAAAGACAGATCTAATACGATCATCTATTTTAAATCTTAAATCTCCGAGAATTTCATCAATTTGGGGTTCAAATTTTTTAAAGTACTTAGATTCTTCTGAAAAAATGTCCTTAATATCATATTGATTAAGAAAATGAGAGATTATTTTTTTTAAATGTCCCTTTACAAAATCATGACCCGTTCCTTTTTCAATAATGGCATATGATAATAATGGTTGTTTATCTTCAACTAATTCATTTGGCTTTTGTACCATTTTAAAATAACAAATAATCTCAAAATTTGAAAGGGATATTACATTAATCTTATCACCAAATACCTCTGTAATGAAGTCTTCCAGTCCGGTGAGAAATTTAGCACGTATATTAGTATTTAATACATTATCTGAAGATGAATAATACTTTATCTCAACTAAACTTTTCATACCGAGGTTAATGCCAAGTTCTAAAACTGCCATCTCTAAAAAGGGAACAAAATTTTTATTACTATTGTTTTAAATCCTCATTTAATATAATTTTAATTGTTTTTGCTAGAAATGTTTCCTTAAATAAAAAACAATATTAAACTGCTCAGAAAATGCGTTTATTTCATTTCTTTTTATTCTGGAAGAGTAGCTACAGCACGTACCCAACCCGCACTAGCTCGAGCAATCTTTATTGGAAAGCAATAAATTGTAGCTCCTACAGGGGGAATATTATCTAAATTTGTTAATTTTTCCATTTGGAAATATCCCAATTCAATGCCGGCAAAATGCCCCTCCCAAATTATGGAGGGATCTCGATTTTGTTCCCATTTTTGAGCAGTAATGGAGAAAGGAGCGTCCCAACTCCACGCATCTGTTCCAACAATATGAATTCCTTGTCTAATAATATGTAAAGTTGCCATCCTCCCAACACCTACTCCATGATGTATATACTCTTCAGTTCCATAGTACTGAGATGCATTACTATGGATACAAAGAATATCTCCTTCTTTCAATTTGTAATTAATATCCTCTAACTTATTATTAATATCCTTTGGTGTTAATACATAACCATCTTCATAATTAGTACAGTCAAGAACAATAAGTGGACCAATACACCATTCCAAGGGAATCTCATCAATAGTTAAAGCTTTTTTTTCTATTGTTTCTCTATCTTGAATCGGAGCAAAATGCCATGGAGCATCCATATGAGTTCCATTATGTGTACTCAAAGTAATCTTTTCTGAAGCCCAACCCTTTCCAATTGGTAAATGGATTTCTGGTTGTAATTCAAAAATCTCTCCCATCTGTTTAGCACCCTGATCATGATTATTGTACGCTATATTTAACTCCATCGTTTCAGGATCAAAAATTAATTCCTCAGGATTAATTATTGGAATAGATAAATCAATAAATTTCATAATATCTATTATGAATATCTATTAAATAAAAATTTAACTTTCAATTAGAATACCAATAATAAGAATAGTTTTTTCAATGCTTTTAGTTATAATTGAAGAAATTTCTGTTTAAATAAATAAATACAGAACACCAATAAAATAACAAAAAATATGAGCTGAAGAAAAATAACATAAAATCAAACACATAATGAACAAGAAAGCTCTAAATATATGGACATAGATGAAATTATCGCTTTACTAGTAGAAGTAAAAGTGGATTTAACTGTACTACTCTGATCTTAATTTTTTGACGTTATAAAAACTCTTAACTTTTCCAAATAAAAAGAATGAGAAAAGAGAAAATATAATGTAAATTGGAAAACTAAACAAGATTAAAAATATAATCACATTAATAATATAGTAGTCAGCAGAACTAAATGCTTGAAATAAAAGTTCACCGATCCCTTCAAAATTAACCATCATTTCGGTTTGGATTAAGAATAAAAATATAATTGCATAACTAACTCCAACTAGTAAGATAAACGGGATGTTCGAACGCCTTTTTGAAGCTTCTATTGATAAATTATTAAGATATATGCGAACTAATAATATAGTTAATGCTATAATTGAAATTGTTAGAAGTATCAGTATAACCACTAAATCAAATATAGTATTGATAGAGTTAAGAAAGAATTGGAACGATATAGCAAGTACCGTAATGGGGATTACAATTCCTATTAGTGAAAGGAATTGCACTGTTCTGACTCCTTTTCTGGATTTAAATTTCATTGAATGATTTCCAAGTACGAAACCAAGAACAATACTTAGAATTAGGGGTAATATTAAACGGAATAAAGTCAAAGTGATTCTATCCATTATCAATGTATATACAGAAGCTCCTTTAGAAACAGTTAAAGAAAGCCCCCAATTGCCCGTAACCATATTTCCAATATATCTAAATAATTGAGTTATAATCGGTTGATTTAATCCTAACATATGATATACTGCATCATAATGTGCTTGCGTCCAAGAATCAGGTAGGTAAGCTAAAACTGGATCACCGGGAATAGCTTTAGATATAAAGAAAGAAATAATACATGTTAAAAAAAGCGACACCAATCCCAAAGCTAATGTTAATAATAGTCGTTTAGTTAATTTACGCATAGATTAATAACCTAAACCTCTGAATTTTGTATATTAAGTTAGGCGATTATTATATATAAATATTTCACCTTTGTTGATAAATAGTGGTTAAATCCTATTTCTGGTAAAACCTGCGACAATATTCAATCAAAATTACTAATCCTATCATTATTATACTCCAGAACCAGAAGAAAGGAAAACCTCGAATATCTATAAATGTAATTGGACGGGCATAACGGCGAACTGAGATGAATGTAAAATTAGCAGTTACTGTATTCGGTGGTATAATAAGGCTAGCCTGATAAGTACCTATATCATTAAATTGAGTAATATAACCTTGAGTTCCCAATTCCGAAATATAAGACATTGATACATTATATGATGTATATGAAGATTCAATACGGAGTTTATCCCCATACCAAGCAAGTGGATCAACCAAATAAAATTTTGTAGATTCTTCAATTTCAATAGTAAAATTATTAATTGGAGTTATTGCATAAATAGGTATATCAGTATTATCTGTCATAATCTTAGTCATTTTACCATTCTTTATACCAACAAAATAGAATCCAGCCTCGCAATTTTTAGCATATAGATTATCTCCAACTATATCACGTCCATAGATATACATACCAAGTTTCTGGTTTTCACATATAATATTATTCAAATAGGTTGTTTGGTTAAAACTAACAGAAACTATTTGAATTCCAATACTACAAGGTTCAGTGATATGAATATCTGATAGAGTAAGGTTAGGACAAGCTGCAAAAATTAATTGCCCATATAGGGAAGCATTACTAAAAATAAAATTATTTATGCCCCAGAATATACCTACTGGTTTACCATTAACAGTATTACTGCTATCATAGTTTGTAGTATACATATATAGAAAGTCAGGGACAATCCCACAATTTATTAATTCATTATTACGAGGATTGGGTACAAATGCTACCATCATCCCGACTGAGCAATCTTCAATACGACAATCATCAATAATACCACCATTTGATCTAATACAGATACCAATACCACCATAATCGAAATAATCGTTTATATCTATGTTAGATGTTATCGAAACCCAATTACAATTACGAATATAACAATTTGAGATATTCAATACAACATGTTGCCATCTACTATAAATGCCTATACTACAATCACTAATCTCAACATTT
>CP070805.1:1817356-1843326 GCA_020343655.1 Promethearchaeota archaeon
AAGTGCTCAACAAATCGGAGGTCAGGAAGGGGAAAATAAGATGATCTCCTGTTTATCTGCAGGCAGTGGAGAAAATCTACTTAAACAATGGTTTATTCATCGTAAGGATTTACCGGAAACAACAAAACAAAAAGTAAAAGAATTAGCAAAAAAAATGTTAATTGAATTAGGCATTTATTATTCACGAGCACGTTTAGGGAGTTCTACAACAGGGCCAATCCCAATTAATATCGTAAGACCATATTCAATTGGAGATGATTTTGAAAATATCGATCTTGAGGAAACTATATACAATATCTTAGAGAAAGGTAAGAAATTAGATCATATAAAATATGACGACTTTTTTGTTTTTGAAACCGCAAAAGGAATTCGAACTGCTTGTTTTGAACTTGATATCTCAGGTAGTATGACTGGAGATAAACTTGCTTATATGAGTATCTGTGTGACAATGTTATGCTACGGGATGCGTAAGGATGAGCTAGGTATTTCTTTTTTTGAGTCTAATACACACGTTTTAAAAGAAATTAATCAGAAAATTGATTTAGAAAAATTAGCTGATGAACTACTTTCCGTTATTGCTCGAGGTGGTACAAGAATACAAAGTGCTATTGAGTGGGCAAATAAACAATTTAAGGATTATTCTAATTCACGTGAAAAATTGAATGTCTTATTTACAGACGCAGAAATATTTGATATCAAGGAAGCTCTGCATGAATTTAGGAAAATGCGCTCATTAGGAGTGGATTTTATCTTAGTTTGTCCAGAGGCTTCATACAATTTAAAAGAAGCAAAAAAAATGGTAAAAGTGGCTGGAGGACAATTACTTACAATAAAAGATTGGAATGAATTTCCCAAATTAATTTCAGAAATAATTAAGTCAAGATTCTAAAAAAATGGTAAAAAAATCGATATCCAGTCTAATAATTGATAAATTTGGTTTAAATTTATATCAAAAATCACTTAAGTTTCTTTCCAATAAAATTAATATTATTAATATCGAAGAAAATCCAATAAAAATAAGATGTTTAGTTTTAGATAATGAGCGTGAATTTCATCTTATAGTAGATGAATTAAATAATGAAATATTTCATGATTGCCCATCATTTCTAATTCATTCTGAAAGAGAAAAAAAGATATGCGTTCATTTAGTTAAGATATTATTAACTATTGATAGTAATATTGCACAAAATATCTTAGAAAAATTTAAAAGCTTCAATTTAACATCGGAAGATATTGGATCGCATAAAAAGAGTAAAAATTTCTTGCTATTGGCTAATCGTTGTTCTGATAATAATAATTGCGTCGAAGCCCTAAGTTATTTAAATAAAGCAATCATTAACCAATTCGAAAGTGAAGCAATCATTGAGACTTACTTAGATACAGCAATTAACAATAATTTATTTATTGAATTCTTTGAATTTTTAAAAAATGGGTACGAAAATGAATTAGAAAATCAACTTATAAAAGTTAATAACTATATAGAAAAAGGATTTAAGAAATTTTTATATACAATACCGGAATATTCTTTTTTCGACCTTCTTAGAATCATAGAATCCATTGATAAGATGTCAGAATTTAAAGATGCTTCATTTATCGCATCATATTTCAATAAACTAAAAACACTAGTTAATAGTTTAGATTTTAACAGTAATTATTTTTCAGTTTATTTAGTAAAAAAAAATTATGGAAAATTAATTGAAATAAATCCTGGATTTAAGGAAATCGTTCCTCAAGATAAACTAAAATCTTTAAAAAAGAAGTTATTGGATTATTTCTACTCTGAAATTGATAATTTCTGTATCATTGACAAATTAAAATTATTGAAAAAACAATTTGAAATTATTGATATTCCTAAACAAAGATTTCATACTGAATATAAGAGATATAAAAAAGAAATAAAAGAATTGGAGAAAAAAGTTTACCTCAAGAAATTTGCATTTTTAAAACTATTAATTGAAAAATATAATATAATAAGAGCTAAAGGGGAGTTCAGAAAAAAAAGAAACACATATTTTGTGAAACATAACGAAGATAATTTAAAAAATCCCGTTTATAATTACATAATTTCTCGTCTTGGATTTTTTGGATTAAATGAGCAAACAATTAAATCTTCTGAAATTGGGATCAACTACTTTATTATGAAAGAACTATTTTTAGACGATTTAAGCAAATTTCAAGATGTTTTTTATTACAGGCAACAATTTTGGGGAGAACTGGAAGATTATGAAATAAAATCAATTGATGGATTGTCTTTATCCCGTGAAACCATAGAATATAGTTATAGCATTGATCATAAATATTCAGAAGATGTGATACTTATTGAATGGGATTTAGCAAATAAGCCAATTCAAGGAAGCATAGTTAACGCTTACAGCTCTCAAATAATAATTCCTGACTATAACAATTTACTCTTTCATGATTTAAAACCATTTGATCTGTGTTATTGTAAAAAAACACCTCTAAAAATTGAAAGTAATATCATTAAAACCGTCAATGTAATAACAAAATGTTCTTTTAAGGATGCCATTAAAAGTGTTTCTAAAGGGATGGAATTTGTAGAGGGCTATTATCCATTGTCACTGGTAAAAGCAGTATTAAATAGGGAAATTAATCCATTTCATGCAAACGAACTAGTTGCTAATAATCCAAATGGATTATTTGTACCAAAATATAATGCCTTTATAAAAGCTTTTAATGAATTTTTATTGAATTACATTTTTAAAGAAAGAAATTACATTTTTGAGGAATTAAAAAATAAAATTGAGTCAAATACTAATCAAATTTTGACTTTGTTAAATTTAAATAACGAATTAGCTGGATTAGATCTACCTTATACTGATATATTAAAAAAGTCTCTTTATCCAAATATTGATTTAAAAGAATTTAAATCAAGGTTTTTAAATGAAATCCATTCTATTATAAAGAATATACTAAATAAACATGAGTTCGGAAGCACAATAATATTTGATTTGAAAAAAATTAAACATACTCCATTTTTTAAATATTCGAATAAAATTCTTGAGCTTAGAAAAGAAGAATTTGAATCTTCAGAAATTAAAAGGTTTTCTGAAAAAAATGAAGTATTATATGAGGTTTCTGAAGTGTTTAAAACATATTACGGCAAAAAATTCCTAGAGATACTTCAAGTAGAAGACAAATTAATTCTTAAATCTGAAAAATTTAAAAAATTTCATAATTTTGGTACAAAATTGAATTTAAAATTCAAGATTGTAAATAAAAGCAATTAATTATTGGTCTAATTTTCGAATTGTAATTTTCCATAAACAGCATCATGACCAGGTATAAACCAGAATTTTCCTTTCCTTATTTTGTTAATTGCTTCAACTAAATTTTCAGGACAATTATCAAAGTTACTTTTTCCTTCCCATATGGCATACTCACTGCCATTATCCGCAATTAATTCTTGATATACTGTTAAATTTTTTCTATCATACTCTGTTCCTCCTAATACAATGGAAATTAACTGTAATAATGGTACAATGTATTGAAAATTCAATTTGAAGGGATTTGTTTGATCACTTAATTCTTGAACTCGAGATAATACCCCTTTAGTTAATTTTTTTTTACAATAAGGACAAGTGTCAATATAAAGTTTAGGACTACAAAAATAATCCTTATTATCAAAGTGTCGTTCTGGTTTATGGCCATCATAATAATATTTACCCTGTGATGGTTTAAACTCATAAGTTTTGATTATTTTATTTCTTCTAATCGAGTCTACCAAATTCTGATAATTTAATTTATTAAAATTGAATATCGTAGCCTCTCTTCCTAATCTATGAAAATTTGTAGAGTGACTATCGGAATTAGAAATAACAGATACCTTATTTAATTCAGAAATACTTCTAACCATTAATGGATCTGAACTTAATCCAGTTTCAATAGAATTAATATAATTCGTTCCATCTCCTAATGCATCTTTCATAGTATTAAAATGAGTATTATCACCAAATATACCAAAAAAGGGAGTAAATATGTGAGCAGGTATTATTTCAATATCCCTATCAATTGATTTTAATCCAAAAATAAGGTTCTCTGCAGAATTATAAATTTTTGGTCTGCCCTCTTTAACTAAATTGCCAAATTTTGATAAGAATTCTATAGATTCACTGAGTTTTTCAAAATTTGGAAAAAGAAGTATAAAATGAACTTTTTTAACATTGAAATTATTTTTCCAAATTACTTCAACTTCGGTTTGTAATATGAAATTAACATCTGGCACTTCTGGAGTAAAGAATAATCCATCTGAATACTCAATTAGATTATTCTTTAGTTCCTTTATCCATAATGGATGAAGACAGTCCCCGGTTCCAACTAAATTTATTCCCTTCATATTACAATTAAAAGCTATATTAAATATATCGATGTTTTTGCTCGCTCCTCCTGAGAATTTGCTATGAATATGCAAATCACTAATTTTATGCATCTTTTTTTAAATCCTATTTTTTAGAACTTGTAATAATTTTTTGATTAATTTATTTAAAATCAGAACTAAAATTAGAATAAAAAACTTTAATCAGGATATTAAATTTCATTATTAACCCCTATTCAATTATAAAACTGATTTGGAATTTTTAATAGTAGAGTTAATCTTTTATCATTAGTTTTTTTATTATGCGTAAATTTTATTTATATAGAATCTGAAAGTTTAATTGATAAATTGTAAATAAAACTGGAATAATATGAAAAAAAATAATTTTCAACATCCGTCAAAGGACATTGTCGAAAGTAAGGGGACCATTCTTAGGGGAAAAACAATTTGTATGTGTTTAACTGGTTCTGTAGCCGTGATTTCATCTCCAATTATAGCTAGAGAACTTATGAGATTGGGCGCTGAAGTGATTTGTGTTATGTCCAAAGCTGCTACAGAATTAATTAATCCCGCATTAATGGAATGGGCTTCAGGGAATAAAGTGATAACTAAATTAACTGGAGCTGTCGAACATGTTTATCTAGCAGGGGAAAGGCCTAGAAGCGTCGGAAAAGCTGATCTAATTCTTATATGTCCTGCTACTGCAAATACAATTTCAAAAATAGCAAATGGAATTGATGATACACCTGTTACAACGGTTGCCTCGACAGCATTTGGGTCTTCTATACCAATTGTAATTGTTCCTGCAATGCATGAGAGTATGTATAGACATCCTATTTTAGCGGAAAATGAGATTAAACTACGGGAATGCGGAGTTGAGATTTTAGGTCCAAGAATTTCTGAAGGAAAAGCTAAAATAGCAAGAATTGATGACATAATTGATAGGGTCATTGATTTATTAATTACCAAGAAAGACTTAGAGGGAAAGAAAATACTAATTACTGCCGGTCCGACAAGAGAAGCAATCGATTCAGTTCGATTCGTATCAAATAAATCATCAGGAAGAATGGGGATTGAATTAGCCAAAGAAACTTCAGCTAGAGGAGCTGAGGTTTTGCTAATTGCCGGAGAATGCATGATAAAACTTCCAGATTATATAAACACTAAACACGTTGTTTCTACAGATGATTTTATAAAAACCGTTAAGGAAGAAATCTCGTATAATAATTATGATTTTTTTATATCCGCGGCAGCAGTTAGTGATTATAAACCAGTCGATTGCATTGAGGGAAAAATATCATCTGATAATGTAGAAGAATTACACGTTAATATGAAATTAACTCCAAAAATCATTGATGTCGCAAGAAAAAAAGACTATAATTTGTTTATTATCGCTTTTAAAGCAGAAACAAATGTTTCTAAAAGCGAATTAATAGAACGTGCTTACAATAGGCTCCTAAAATCCGAAGCTGATTTAATTGTGGCAAATGATATAGGTAGAGACGATATTGGATTTAGCAGTAAGTATAACGAAGTATTCATTATAGATAAAAAGAAACATATTACTCATGTTGAAAGAAATACTAAGAGGTTTATTGCATCTAAAATTATTGATGTTGCACTCGAAGCTTATCAAACAAGAACTTCTTAAATATATATTAAAGAGATTTTAAAACCTTTTTTGGATATACTTTTATTTCTTTTTATAATTTATCATCTGATGAAAATATTTAAATATTAATTTATTTACTGTAAAAAGTGAATAATTAAGTAAAATTTGCGTAGATAATTGAATACTAAAAATTAAGTATCTATCCAATATTCTATGGTTTTATCAATTAATTTGATAATAAATGAATATATATCTATAATTTGTTTTAATAAGTATAAATGAAAAAAGGATTATTTGAGGGGATTTAAAATTACTTCAAAAGAAGAAGGAAAGATAAAACAAGGGACAATCGCAGAATACATGCGTAAACGGACTCAGTTAGTTGGTTTTGAGTTTGGTTATTGGAAACATGTACAATATTGTGCTGAGTTTATAGATAATGCATTAGATGCTATTGAAAGTTTTCAATGGAAAGAAATAAAAGAATCAGATTCAAAAATCAAGTTTTCATTAGATCAAGAATTATTCTTGGAAAAATTCTCCATTCTTGAAACTGTTAAGGAAGAAAAAAAATCTCAGCAATTAGATAATGAAGCAAAACATACATTAATGCAAGAATTGGGCATTGAATCTGTTGAACCAGATATTTCTATTGTACAAGAGCCAGAAGTAAAAGAAGAAGAATCTGGAGAAATAATTACTGAAGAAGAATTAGAAGTTGAGGAAGAAGTAAAAAGAATTATCGATGATATGCAAGAGATCATTAAACCTGTTGAATTTATTATTGATGTAGAACCAATAGTTATTGTACGTATAAGGGAATATGAAGCACCTTCATTTTTAACATCTGAAATCAGCCAGAAGAACATAATGAGTTTTACTTTTGAGATTTTCGATAATGGTACAGGTATGGCAAAAATAGATTTAAGAAAATTTGGCAGATATCTTGCTTCATCTAAATCTATGGAATTGAAACAAACTAGAGGCAGTCAAGGATTTGGAGCGCCAAGCGCCTTTAGCGATGCTCAAAACACAACAGGTAAACCAGTTATTACTGTTTCGAAATCAGTAGATAACGTTTATGCTACTGTAACAGAATTTTTTACAACTTCAAAAAATGAGAAAAAGTATTTAATCCATCCAACAGATATAGACAGCCCCTTTCTCCATGGCACTTATATTAAATTAAGTTATTTAAATGTAAAATATGTTAGAGGTTATGTTGAGAAATATATTGAAGAAACCGCATTTATGAATCCTCATGTTACAATTATTTATATTGACCCAGAAGGGAAGGAAAAAATTTACCGAAGATTAGCAACTTCTTTCCCAGAAGAACCTAAATATGCTAAACCTCATCCTTCTTCAGTTAATATAGGGGATCTGCAAGATTTAATTACAAAATCAGAAAAAAAATCAATTTCTGCATTTTTACAAGATAATTTTGTAAGAATGAGTTCAAAAACAGCTAAAGAAATTGTTGATATTGCTGAAAGGGATTTACAAGACCGTTTAAATTTCCTTATTTTAAAAAATGGTTTTGTGAATTTAACACAGAAAAAGACAGATACAATATATTTTATGAGAAATGAGAAGCGGATTTTCGGACGTTCTGATAAACCTAGAGACAAAGTAATTATTTATCAAGTCGAATCAGAGGATCTAAAAGAAAATTATTGGAATCTAATCTCTAATTATAATAAATCCAATAAAGATTACGAAAAAATAAACAAAGAAATTAAGAAACTTAATAATCGTATTGAGAAAACTGAAACCCAAAAAGAAATAAAGAATATTGAAAGAGATATTAAAAAACTGTTGAAAAAAATCGATGATATTAGAAATCAAAAAGATAAAATTAAAGTAGATTTAAATAACCTGTTTAAAGAAAGAGAAGATGGAATTTTTGAATTAAAGAAGTTAAAAAACCGAACAGATTTTGAAGACTTTGTTAATAAAGTCCAGATATCTAAAGTTAAACCAATCGAAATAACAAAAGAGCAGTTTAATTCTCTCTTTCTAGCTTTTAAATCTATCAAGTATATGGCTCCTCCAACGGATACAGTAATTCCAGTAGGTGATTCAACTTTGGAGAATACATTAATTAAAGAAATTGGATTAAGAATTTCAGAAAATGTAGATGATTTTGCTGGCCCTATTGATAACATTTATCAGACATCTGAATTATTATACAAAATTAAGAAGGAAATATTATTAAAAGAAGGGATAAAGGATACTGACGACGCGATCACTAATATTTCAATAGATCCAGAAGAGGTCATTAATTTGGGCTCAGAAATATTAGGAAGCATTGATATCATTGATGAAACAATAGATCCACAGCAAATAAAGCAGTCCATTGTTGATCTTCTCACATATTCTGACACAGATTCTATAGACACCTACCAAGGGGTATTTGAATATTTCATTGAAAATTATACAAAAGATGATGATTTTGTTTCAGCAGAAACAAGAGCTCCTACAAGTGGAAAAGGTTTAGCTTATGTTGTTGAGGCTGTAATGGCTTATTCAAGAAATTTAGAAGTTCCAAAACGGTCTAGGGATGTTTTATCTAGATTTGTAAATAGAACACCTAAATTAAGAGATAGTGCAGATTGTGCTATCACAAAAGCAGTTCAAGCAGTTAATTGGAAAAACTACAACCTTGATACTTATGATAATAACTTACCAAAAGGACCAATAAAATTATTAGTTAATGTTTCAGGACCTTTTGTGCATTTAATGTTTAAGTCCCAATCAAAAAATGCTTTGGCTGATGATGAAGATCTAATAAAAGAAATTAAGTTTTGCCTTGAAGCAATAGGAAGAAGATTAAGAATATATCTCAACAGAAAAGCAAGTCTTCGTAAGAGTGAAAAAAGAGCCAGTCTAATAGAAAAATACATACCCCTATTTGTTAACAGCTTATATAATATTGCCTTTCAAGGTGAAAGTATACATAAATCTAAGCTTGATAAAAAGGAATTAGAAATTTTAATGAGGAATGCAATAGGTAAAAAACCCACGCCTGTTGTGAAACCTTCAGAAGTAAGAGAAATTAAAGAAGATGTAATTAAAAAGGAAGAATTGATAGAAGAACAAGCTGAAATACAACAAATTTCTAAGAAAGTTGAACCCCAAAAAGAATTATTTACCGAGAAAACTCTTAAAAATTGGACAAAAAATGAATTAATTGAATATTGTAAAGAACATGGTATTGTCCTTTTATCTAAAGATACAAAAACAGTTATTATCGGCAAAATTATAGAATCTTATAAAAAACCTGTTGAAACCAAACCAATAGAATTAAAGCCTCCAGAATCTGTTAAAGTTATTTCCGATACTACTCTTCCAAAACAAGCACAATTGCCAATTTCTAGCGCAAAAACCCCCATTAAGGTAACTCCTAAAGCAACAATTCCTATACAAAAACTAGCACCCCTAAAACAAAAACAAACAACATTACCTATCATAACAACTGAAAAAATATTAAACGTTTTATCAGATGAATGGCAAACTATTAAACATCTCATTTTCAAACTAAAAATTAAAGATATGATGGATGCCCGATATCTTCAACTTAAACTTAAAGAACTAGAGCGAAAAGGACAAGTTTTAGTTGAATCAAAAGTGGGTAAAAGACAATGGAAATTAAAACAATAATTAGGATGATAAAATGGCAAAAAAGCAACAACATTATGATTTAAAAGAAACAAAAATATTATTCAAAGAATATATAAATAAAGGAACTGAAAAAAAAGAAATTAGATTACCAGAAAGTACAGTAAAAATTGATGATCTTAATAGAAAAAATGTTTTAGATAGGTTATATAAACTCGTTGATAATGTTATAGATAAAATAAATAAAACAGGAAGACCCTCTATAAAATTACCTTCCAGATCGAGTTCAAATATTATTTGGGACGAAGAAAACGATTTATTGCTTCTTGGTCAACAACTTCAAGAAAAACAATTCCATACTCTTACAAGTGTCGCAGATATTACTAGACTGATGCGAATTCTTGAAATAGTACATGAATTACTAGTTAAAGATCTCCATGCAACTAAAAGAGAAGTTTTTTATACAGACGTTAAATTATTCGATGAGCAAAAAATAAGTGATAAAAGTATCGAAGATGCAGCAATAATGCTTTATACTACAAGAAATTCAACCCACATTGTTGCCACAGCAAATGGAACTTGTATAGGTAGACTTAGGATTAGAGATAAAAATGATATCATAGATCTTGAAGGATTAGGAAGCGGAGGTTGGAAAATTTCTCCATTTCTTGACAATATTGAAATAATTGAATCAGACGCAGAATTTATTTTAGCGATAGAAAAAGAGGCCGCTATGATGCGTTTTGCTGAAGATAGATTTTGGCGCAAATATCCTTGTATTCTATTAACAGCTGGAGGCGTTGGAGATATTGCAACCCGTATGTTTTTAAAGCGTTTAAGCAAGGAATTAAATCTTCCAGTTTTTAGTTTAGTTGATAGTGATCCTTACGGTCATTATATTCATTCTGTGTATTTAAGGGGTTCAAAACGCTTAAGTTATGAATCCCCCTTCTTAGCAACCCCAAATATAAAACTTCTTGGAGTTTTAACTAGAGATTTAGATACTTATAAAATCCCGGAGGTTGCCAGACTGAAATTAGAAAAAGTAGATGTTAAACGCATCAAAGATCTATTAAATGAAGAATTTGTTAAAAGGAATAAAGCTTGGGAGGAGGATCTTAGATTATCTCTTAAAATGAATGTTAAAGCTGAAATTCAAGCTTTATCAACCCATGGTTTTGAGTTTTTAACTGAAAAATATTTGCCTGAAAAATTAACTACTGGTGATTGGATATAAAATTATTTTATAAAGATGATGGTGGAGTAATCCAATTAATTGAATTGGAAAAGATAAAAGATTGGTCAATTGAAATGCCTTTTATTTTTGTTGAGTATATTAGAAGTAATAAATTAAGATCCTATCGAGATCCTAAAGTAGAAGCAGAAATTTCGCAATATCTTAATGAAATTCTAAATAAAACTGCAATTCCTAAAGTTAAACAAATTTTTGGGGAATCAAATCAAGAAGAAATTCTGTCTATACTTTCTATTTTTGAAGAACTTTCAGAAACTAATACTCGAGCTGTTACACCAATTCAAAATTTATTGGAAAATTTAACTAAACACACTAATAAAACAATAGTATCACAAGCTCGAAAAGTTCTTGCAAATATCAAAGAATGAAATAGCAAACGACCAATAAATAAAAATTAATAGAATTGAAAACTATTTCTTTTAAAATAATTTAATTCCATACTAATTTGATTTTTATGGATTGGGATAAAGAAAGTTTTAATGAATTTATATTAAAGCAGAATATTATTGGTTTATTTGAAAAACCTATTAAATTAAAATCTGGTAGGTTATCTTATTGGTATGTAAATTGGAGGAATATTGCTTCAGACGTGTTTTTGATTGATAAATTAACTGATTACGTTATTTCATTTATCCAATATTTAAGCTTAGAGCCAAGATGTTTTTATGGTGTTCCAGAAGGAGCAACAAAATTAGGCATTATTACACAATATAAATGGGCAAAAAAACAGAAAAATTATAAATCTGGAAGTTATCATTTATCAATGGGTAGAGGTAAACAAAAGGAACACGGAGATCCAAAGGATAAATATTTTCTTGGAATACCTAAGGGGGAAACCGTGATTCTTGAGGATGTAACAACTACAGGGGGATCTTTAATCAATACAATTAAATTATTAAGGGAATTAAATGTGAGTATAATTGCCGCTATTGGATTGACAAATAGAAATGAATTAAGAGATGATGGAAAAAGTGTAAAAGAAATCGTTATAGAACAAAATGTTCATTATTATGAGATGAGTAATGCAATTGATTTATTGCCTAATTTAAACATGAGTCAAGATATGGCAAAAATCATTGAAGAATACTTCAAAAAATACGGGACAGAACAGATTAAGCTCTGATATTTCTTAAATAAGTATAATCTAAATTATACTAATATTAAAAAAAATTTCTCCATGTTTTAATGAGATTGTATAAATATTTGTAAAGAAATTTTTCGGAATTCGTTAATTTTCTCTCATCTTCCAAAGATAATTCTGCCATAGACAGTTTTAATAGTTTTAATAACCGGCTATCGATAATATTGGAAGTATATGAATTATATCTATCAAAATCTATTTTAGGTTTACTTTTTTTAGTTATTTCAATTTCCATGAATCTCTTAAATTCCTTTATTTTATTTAAAAAAAAATTATTCGCTCTTTTGATTAGTTTCACATCATCTCTTTCTTCTATAGCATATCTTTGAACATCAATATTATCACATTTATCTGTCGAAGCTATTTTTAATATCTCTTTTTCAATAAAAGCTATGGCAGAAAATAACTTTAATTTATAGTTTTTGCCTTTCTCGAAAGAACCAAAAGATTCTCCTAAAAGAGAAAAACCTTCATAACTTTTAATGCAATTGGTAACAATTATTTCATTACGAAAAATAAAGTTTATCCTTTTTAACGAATTAGTTAAGCGTTCTTCAATCACTTCCAATAATTTTACACCAGATTTAATAAATTAATAAGTCTTTATATACTATGCAAAAGTAATACAAGAGAAATAAACATACTATTATTTTATTAATAAATTTAAAACCTAGTGAAAATCTTGGTAATAGAAATAATTCTTCTAATAATCTTTATAATATTCTTTTTCATTGGGTTTTATATAATTTATAGGCAAGTCGCTTTAGTTAAAAAAGGAGAATTTAGGAATAAAGAGAGATTCCAGTGTATATTTTATGGAATTATTTTTAGTTTATCAATCATGGTGGTTTTTTCTGTTGCTGTGATTTATGCTGTAGGATCACCCGAATTTTTGGATCCAGCAACAACGCCACCAGAAGTACCTCCTTTAGCTCTACTTATCCCCTTTACTTTTTGTTTAATATACATTTCTTTTTATCCTTTGATAGATTTCCTATTTATTGCCTTAAGTAGAGAATCAGACGAAGGATTGACTCCATTTCATAAATTTATTAGCAATAAAATTATTAATATATCAAGAAACAAGCTTATAAATGTATTAATCGCTCTAAGTTTTTTTCTATTAGTATTTTTCCTTCCCCCTATTTTGCTATCTCTACTTGGGTTACCTTTTATTATGATTTGGATAACTTGGATGCTTATATATCCCCTAATGATTTTAACCTTTTATGGATCGAAAGGGTATATTGCTGGTATTTCAAATGTTTATTATCAGATTCCAGATATAAGACGATCAATTTTTCTTAATTTTGAGGATAGTAAAAGAGGAATGAAGCAGTTTGTGTCCGACCCAGGACCTTATATTATTCTAGGATTGATGTTATTCGTATTTGTATGGGCATGGATATCATTATTTCAGACTGTAATCTTTTTTTTTACTGAAAAATTAGCTATATCTACTATGTTCTCTGTTTTTGTATTTGTAACCTTTTTTCTTGGAATATTGGGATATTTTACGCGTTTTTGGGGAAGAAAAATAAAATACAGAGGAATTGATATTTACTTTGCCGCTTATTTAATGGCATCTATAGGTATTAATGTTTTGGTCAACTTTTTAATAGTAAATCCCGATAAACTATTGTTTACTTTCAATCTTTGGACTTTCACAAATCAAATCGTCCCTAATTACTTAACATTTGCTTGGGCTGCTGTTATCGAAGAAATTGTATTAGTTACATTTACTTCATACTTCTTTTTGGCCAGAAATAACGAATTTATAACCAATATTAAGTATTCAAAAATTACAAAATGTGGTCAAACGTTTGATCCGATTCCACTATTTAATTTAATTAAGAATCCTAATCCAAAAATAAGGAAACATGCTGAAGAAACCCTAATTTTGATGTTTGAAAGGATTCCTCTGAAAAATGAAATAGATCTTAATGATTGGAAATTCAAAAATTCATTATTAGATGGTATTTGTGATTATAATCCTTTTTCAAGAAAGATTTGTAACAAAATTTTTATTCAATTAGAAAAAGATGCTCCAGAGATAATTGTACCTTGGATAATAGAAGCATTAAAATCTCCAAATTATGATAAGTGTATTCCTATTGCAACAACACTTTTAAAAGCAGATATTAATTTAGTGCAAAAACTTCCCAAAAATATAATTTTAAATCTCCTTACCGATTCAGATTGGAGATTAAGAATTATAGGATTAAAATTATTCTCTAGATTATTAAAAAGAAATAATAATTTAATTTCAGATTTGAATATTAAAAAATTAATCGATGACCCTCATCATAAGATTCAAGTTGAAACTCTTAATATTTTAGCGTATTCCTCTTATAATATCCCTATAGAAATTATAATTGATAAAATATTTCACATTAACAATGAAATCAGTGCCGCAGCGATTAAGAATATTAAAAATCTTGAATTTAAAAAAATTGACCGAAAAGTTATTTCTAAAATTATTCATCTAATAAAAGATCCATCAAGTTCAGTAAGAGCATCGATCTTTGATCTTTTTGCGAAAATCGGGAATTTTAAAAAAAATAATATTCCAGTTTCACCCTTCTTAGATGGATTGACGGATTCAAATGAAATAACGAGACAAGCAGCTATAAAAGCCCTTGAAAAATATTTTGAAGAGGAACCAGAATTGCTAGATATCGATAATATAATTAATAAAATTGATCCAAATAATTCCGAGATATTGAATAGTTTTGTTTCTCTTCTTGGAAGACTATGGAAACGTAGTCCTGAAAAAATATTAACTACTTTTTTAATATTTATAAAATTTGAAAATGAACAATTAAGGGAGAATATTTCAGATATTTTAATAGAAAATTATGCAAACAATCCCGATTTAATAGTTCAAAATCTGATAAAAACTCCAGATATTTCAAAATTTATTACAAAAGGTATTGTATCAAAAACATTAATTGAAATCGGTAAAAGAGATCCAAAAAATATAATTCCTATCTTGAAAAGTTATTTCTATGATGAAAATGATGATGTGAGATTAAATGCTCTTAATTCTATAGAAGGAATGATTGAAGATTTCATTGATTACATCGATTTGAAACCAATCCTTTTACTCTTACAAAAGGATAAAAACAAGCAAATAAAGAAAACAGCATCAATCATTATTTCAAAAATTGCACAAAAAGAGCCATCTTTAATAAAACCATATTTATCTGAATTCTTTCAGATATTAACTGAACAAGAATTATCTCTGAGAATTGTTCTTTCTAAATCTTTATTGGAAATAGCTAAAGAATCACCTGACATCATTCCCATTCAAGAGATTCTGAATTTTCTTAACGATCAAGATTCATTTGTCCGTGAAACAACAGTGAAAATTCTCGGTTTTATTGGCTATAAGAATCCTATTTCGGTTGTTGATGCCTTAATCAATAAATCGTTAATCGATGATGAATGGATCGTTAGAGAAGCAGCGGTTACAAGTTTAGGTAAAGTTATTAATCATGTTGACGATAAGGAAAAAATCATCGAAAAACTTATATCTTTGCTTGATGATGAACAAAATTGGGTTCGCAGATCTTCTATGAATATTTTAACAAATATTAGAGAACTTAGTAGTTCTCATATTCCTTTTAATAAATTACAAAATAATTTAAAAAGCATCGATCCTATGGTTAGGGAAGCCTCAGTTGGGCTGATTAGAATTTATAGCAATGAAATCGAAGAGTTATTTGATAAGATCGTTATATTATTAGAAGATGAATCAAAAGAAGTAAGAACTAGCTCCATTAACAGTTTTGTTAAAATCATACAAGAAGTAGGGCTCGATCGGATCTTAACAAAACTATTACAAAATCTGAGTGGTGAAGGCTCCTTGGAAGCACAACGTTCAATCGCATTAATTTTAGGACGAACAGCAAAGTATGAAAATGCCAAAATTAAAAAGAGAGTTATTTCCCTTCTAAAAATAAGATGTGAAATGAGCCAAGATCCAATTATTTGTGCGACCCTACAAGAGTTAAAAGAAACATAGAATCCAATTTTTTATTGCGACAGAATCAATTACAATTCAGTAAATCGTACGACAGTCTTGTTCTTTTTATATTTGTTTATTTACTCAATAATAAAATCAATTCGTTAATAAGATGGATTAAAAAATTTTAAAATATAATTGGGTATATTAAAAAAATTTATGTGATTGATTATAACAACACCTTTATCAAGCCCTAGTCAACCGATTAATAAAGTTCAGCGATTTGAGGATTTTTATAGGTCATTTCAAGAAAGCCCGGGAGTGTATAAATACCAAGACCAAATTAATGATATTTACGCTAAAGGTGAAAATACATTACTTATTTTCTATGAAGATCTTCTAGCAAGTGATCCTGATATTGCTGAAATGTTAAAAAAAGACCCAGAAGATATTATTGAAGATGCTGTTGAAGCATTCAAGAATTTATTAAAATTTCAGGGCGCCCAACTGATTAATCAAGATTATTTTGTACGAATAACAACTAAAGATAAGAAAAGTCCATTATTCATTCCTTTAAGGGGATTAAGATCAAAACACATTAGTTCTCTAGTTTGGTCTAAAGGTATATTAGTCAGATGTTCTACTATAAGACCAAAATTAGAAAAAGCAACCTTTATATGTAATTTGTGCGGAGCTCAATTTGATATTCCTCAATTAACCTCCAGAATAAGGTGGCCTAAATTCTGCACAAATAAACGTTGTAAAGCTAAAGCACAAACAGATTTTAGGTTATTATCAAAACATTCAGAATTTATTGATTGGCAAAGTGTAATGATTCAAGAAATTCCTGAAGATTTACCTTCTGGAAGAATTCCTAGATCAGTTCAAGGAATTTTAACATATGATTTAGTTGATAGTGTAAAACCTGGAGATAGAGTAAAATTAATGGGAATTTTTAAATCAGTTTTAGCTCAATCAACTAAAAGTAATAATTCCACCTTGTTTAAGACGTTTTTTGATATAAATTTTATAGATCCTGAAGATAAAGCTGAAGATACCATTGATCTCACTAAAGAGGATAAGAAAAAAATTGATGAACTATCTAAAGAACCGTTTGTTCAAAAAAAAATCGCACGATCAATCGCTCCAGACATATATGGGAGAGACGATCTAAAATTAGCATCAGCTTTAAGTTTGTTTGCAGGGACAAGGAAGAGAAAACCAGGAGGGGGTTATAAGAGAGGAGATATTCACATACTATTTGTTGGAGATCCAGGAACTGGAAAATCAGAAATATTGAAAAGCGCCATAGAAGTATCTCCACGAGGATTGTACACTTCTGGAAAAGGTTCCACAGCTGTAGGTTTAACCGCTGCGGTAATAAAAGATACTGATACAGGTCAAATGAATCTTGAAGCTGGTGTTGTGGTACTGGCGAATGGGGGTGTTGCTGCTATAGATGAATTTGATAAGATGGATACTGCGGATCGATCAGCTCTACATGAAGCAATGGAACAACAAACCGTAAGTATTGCTAAAGCCGGAATTGTTGCTACATTAAAAGCCCAAACGGCTATTATAGCGGCAGCTAATCCCTATTCAGGAAGATATGACAGATATAAAACGCCTACTCAGAATATTCGATTACCTCCTTCTCTTTTATCTCGCTTTGATTTAATTTTTATAGTTGTTGATAAACCTAATCCCGCAGATGATGCACAAATGGCTGAATTTATTTTAAAAAATTCTATGACAAGACCAGAAGATATACCTGAAGAAAATGATGAATCATTAGCCCCTATTTCTAGAGATCTCCTGAAAAAATATATTAAACATGCAAGAAGAACATATTATCCTGTATTAACTGATGAGGCTAAAGAAAGAATTAAGGAATTTTATCTGGAATTAAGAGGGCAATATGACAGTGAAGATGCAATAATCTCAATTTTAGCAAGAAATTTAGATGCTTTAGTTAGGCTTGGTGAGGCTTATGCTAAAATGGCTTTAAGGGATAAAGTCCTTAAAGAAGATGTCGAAGAAATTATCAAATTATTCAAGAGATATCTTAAAGATACAGGATATGATGAGACAAGTGGTAAAATTGATATGGATAGGATCTTTGTCGGGCAGTCTAGAAGCAGTCTAAATAGATTAGAAACTCTAATGAATAGATTAAAAGAAATTTTTGAAGAAAATAATTGGAGAGCTCTCGAAAAATCTAATGTTATTCAAATTTTAGAGTTAGAAGAGAGTTTAGATAAAAAGTTCATAGAAAGTGCTTTAGAAGAACTGGTTAAAGAAGGAACTCTATATGAGCCAAAGAGTAATCAAATAAAATTTACTAGAAATATAGAGTAAATCTAATTCTTATTTCCTTTATCTTTATAAAATAAACAATTTTAATAGTATGTTTTTATTGCTTGTTCAGAGATGATTTTAAATGCTGCTTCGACATTTTCACCAGTTTTTGCTGATGTATAAATAATTGATAGTGCATTAATTTTATCTCCTAAAGAATTGACCTCTAATTCACTTAGTTCCTTTTTCAAATCGTTCTTATTAGCAAGTAAAATAATAGGGGCAATTTCACAGTATTGTTTTACATCAGGAGCCCAGAATTTCTCAATTTGATCAAATGTGTTTTTTCTCGTCAAATCCCCTACAATAATAACTCCCCTAGCTCCAGCATAATATGGCCGTCTCATTTTTATCCACCGCTCTTGTCCCGCGATATCCCAAAGCTGTATTGTAGTATCAATATCATTTTCTATTTTAATTTTTTTAATAAAGATATTAGTACCAATACTAGCCCGATAATCTTTAATAAATTTCCCAGAAACAAACTTATTAACTAAACTAGTTTTCCCAACTGCTGCTTCTCCAATTATTATGATTTTTAGCATATATTTCTTGGTCTTGTCCATATATAATTATTTCTATGAAGAAACTTTTTTAAGTTTATATGTAGATACTAAAATAATCTAATCTAAATTATTAAAAATAAAAAGATAGTGCTACAACATTATGACTACAGGTATAGTCTATGATCCTGTTTATTTAGACCATAATATTGGAGATCATCCAGAGAGCCATCATAGATTGATTAAAATCATGGATTTTCTAAAGGAAAAGAATTTGCTTGAAGATCCAAGCTTTAAAATGATTGAACCGAGAAAAGCGACTTTAGATCAAATAAAATATGTTCATAAGGAACTATTAATAAAAGAGATACAAGAAATTTGTGATTTAAGTGCAAAGACCCAACGTCTTCAATATATAGACCTGGATACTATAGCAGGTCCTAAAACTTATGAAACATCATTATATTCAGTTGGTGGTAATTTACAAGCTACTGATGAGATTTTGAATGGTAATATAAAGAATGCATTCGCTTTGGTAAGACCACCTGGTCACCACTCTAATTCCTATAAATTTGCTGGATTTTGCATATTTAATAATATTGCTGTTACAGCAGAATATCTTTTTAGAGAAAAAGGAATAAAAAAAGTAGTTATAATTGATTGGGATTGTCACCACGGCAATGGTACTCAAGACATTTTTTATCAAGGTTCTAAGTCAGAATTAGGTGAAATAGTGATGTTTAATTCTCATCAATATGGCTATTTCTATCCTGGAAGTGGGAACTATGATGAAATTGGTACAGGTAAAGGAGCTGGTAAAATTATCAATTATCCAATGCCCGCTGGCACTGCTGATGATGCAATCCCAATATACTTTGATGAAATAATAGCACCTATATGTGACGAATTTAAACCAGAATTTGTCTTAATTTCAGCGGGTTTTGATACTCATTGGACAGATGAGTTGGCAGATTTGAATTGGACCTACCAATCACCTGCAAAATATTTAATAAAAATTAAAACAATCGCACAGAAATATGCAAATAACAGGATTCTCATCACATTAGAAGGTGGATATCAACTGGATAAACAAGCTCGAGCCGTTTACAATTGCTTAAAAGTCCTTAATGAGGAGGAGGATAACTTGTTACAAGAAGAATTAAGAACTTCTAGACCAAAATTACTAGATTATTTTAATAATAGACTTATTCCTGCTTTAAAGGATAAATTAAGTTCATATTGGAATTGTTTTTAAGATATAACATACAAACACTTTTATATTTACATTTATGCTATAATCATAATTATTCCTATTGAATTTTTGAAATTATTTTTAATTTAATGCAAGAAAAAGGAGATTATTATGTCATATGATTATGAGAGAAATGATGAAAAAAAGAAAAAGGAAAAGAAAGAATTTGGTGTACCTTCAATGCCCCCCCCCTCTGTAACACCCTTAACACCCCCTCCATCAACTCCCCAACCTATAACTCCCCCTACTTTGACACCACCCCCTACTTTACAGCCCCCAACGCCGCCTGTATTTGAACCAACTCCACCCCCTATCATGGAACAGATGACTCCTCCAATTACCCAAACCACTCCTGTAATCCCAACGGGCCCTTCCCGGGAAGAATTTGATTCAATAATGATTCAACTCCAAGAAAAAGATTCAAGTGTTAGACAATTACAAGATAAGATTAACGAATTTAGTTCTCAAAATTCACTTTTAAGTGCTCAACTTCGAGAAAAAGAAGGTCAAGTAAATCGTTTAAATAATCAAATTAATTCTCTTCAATCCTCAAGTGAAGCTTATCAGCAACAAGTCAAAAAATTAACTGACGAATGTGCTCAATTACAAGCTCATATTCCAGGATTACAACAGCAAGTTCAAGAACTACAACAACATAATTCTATGCTACAACAACAAATTGGACCAATGCAAGCACAAATAACTAAATTACAAGAAGAAATTTCATATAAAGAAAAACGCATTGAAGAATTAAAAGAGCCTAAAGCAGTTATGCCTTCTAGTTTAGCACAAGGCATTACTAATCAAACAACAAGTTATAGTGCTACTCCAAGTTTATCAACTACTCCTACATCGACTCCAGGCACATCTGTCCAAATGGGAACGGGAAGAAGACTTTGTCCTAATTGTGGTGCATCTGGATTTGCTGTAAAAGAAATTGAAGATAAAACGCGAATACTGAGTTATATCCCAAAACCTATATATGCAAAAAAACTAGTTTGTACTAAATGCGGATTTGAATTTTAAAGATTTCCAATCTTTCTTTTTATCATTCAATAAAATCTTTTTGAAATTTTTTTAAATACTTTGAGATCTAGTTTATTATCCTTCCATATTTTTACATATTTTATTTTAATCGAATGCAATGAATTATTTACTAAAAATTCATTTTTAAAGAATACAACAATTACTAAAAATATGTGGAAAATTATATAAATAATAATTTTGATTAATATTCTAAACTTTTTTTGATTATTAAAAACGTTTATATCAATTTAATATGTCAGAATTACGAGAGGAATTATTAGGTAGCGCAATTAATAAAAAGAGAATTCTTGGGATTGCTTTAGTTGCAATAATATTAATTGCTATCTTTGCTTTCTCAGTAACACTGGTTAGTTTTCTATTTGGATCCCAAAGACCTTTCCCTAGTGAAGAAAAAGCTAATGCTGAATATGAAGATGCCTTATTAATAAAACCCCCTTATCCATTTGGTCCAGATTTTTGGCAAGATTTATTTGATGATTTAAGCCCAGAAGAACTAGCAGAAGTAATGGAGATGTTATCAGAGATGATGGATAGCAGTATTGATGATTTAGATTTAAGTGACTTTTCAGAGGCTCTTTTAGCACTTTTAGGTTCTCAAGCTGCTCAGGAAGAAGTATTTAGAGTATATGATTATGATTCATTTATTAATATGACTACTAAATTATGGAAATATGAAAGTTTTGATGAATTTACTGGAGATGAATGGCACTCAACAGCAGCAACTAATTTTTACGATTTTATTACCTATGGTGATTATTTATCAAAATATTCATTTTTAGATAGAATACAACTAAAAATGCCAATATCTCCTAATCTAGGTGCTAATTCAATGGTTATTCCTTCGTTTTTCCCGATTCCTTTCATAATGAATAATAGTGTTAATGCCCCTAATTTAGATCCAGGATCAGTTACCCTTTATAAAACTGATTTTAATAGCACTACGATAGATCTTCAATTTTCTAGTGAAGCTGATGTAAATATGACGTATGAATTATTTGGATTAAATTTACCTTCTAATGATTACATTAATATTAGTGCTGTTGAAGCACATTACACCCCAATATTCATAAAAAACAATTATTTACAATTACCTCCTTCAATAGATACTTATATCAATACACATCCATATTTTAAAAATGATTATGATGCTTTAGATGTGATTATTAAAGAGAATGATAATGCTTTTGTTGTTGCTAATAAAATAAGGAATTATCTTCAAGCCAATTTTTCTGTTGACATTAATGCGCTAACAATTGATCCCCCCGCAGATGGAGAAGACATAGTAGAGTGGTTCTGTGAACATAGAGAAGGATTATGGTCAGAATTTGCTTCTGCATTTTGTGCATTTACAAGAGCTTTTAATGTATCAAGTAGATTTATTGATGGATTTCACAGTCAAGGTATTGTGGAAGGTTTTGATTTTAATGAAGGTAGAAATTATTATGCAATTAAATATATGAATTTATATAATTGGGCTGAAATTTATGTTCCAACAGATATTTCTGGAAATGGTATGTGGGTACAAATGGATCTTATTTTTGATTCTTTTGGAGTAGGTGGAAATCCTATGGCTAACTATAGGATTCAAGTTAATTCAAACTTCACCGCAGGTTATAGAGGTTCGAAGGCTAACTTGACTGCTACTTTAAGTTCTGATACAGGATCAATAGATAATAAAAGAATAACCTTCACTGATTTAAATTCAGGATTAACTCTTGGTGAAGCATATACTAACCAAAATGGTACAGCATCAATATTAATCAATATCAATAACTCATTTGTAGTTGGACCTCATATAATAATGGCTTCATATCAACTAGCAAACAACATTACTTCATGTGTGGTTTATGGAGACATAGAAGTAAATCTAATAAGTGTAAATCCCTCTGCAATTAATCGTTCTATCAGCAATATTACAAATATTCAAGGTTATGTTAATGATCCAATAGCAAATCAACGAGTAAGAAATGCTACTGTAGAATTTGTATTATTACAAGCAGGTACACACAATAAGATAATAAATCCATTTGATATTATTTATACAAATACAGATAATAATGGAGATTTTAATGAACTCGTATATGTAAATTCTTGGGTTCCTAAAGGAAATTATGAGGTTCGTGTTGATTTCAATGGTACATGGGGGGGATTTCCCTGGGCCTTGGGTATTGTAAATGATTCAAGTTCTAGAATGGGATTTAATATAACTGAGGAATTAACATATAAATTGCTATTTTCTATTAATGGTCAGCCAACAGATTATCCATTACCTCCAAATCCTGGTAATTTAATAAATGTTAAACGAGGTGGTTTTCTTAATTTTTCAGTAATACTCATTGATGAAGAGACAATGTCTCCTGCTCCTGGTGAAATTGTTGAGTTTTACGATTATACAAATGGCAATATCTTCATCGGATCTGATTCTACGAATCCCTTCGGAGAAGCTTCAATTCTTTACAATATAATGAATTCACATAAATCAGGTCCAACATTAGTTTATGCTAAATTTGGAAAGGATAACAATTATTCGTATTATATAGTCAATGAAACTATAGAAATTAGTGTTATTTCATATTCAGATCCTCTTGAATATGATCTTGCTACTCAAATTCCTTTTAACATACAATGCGATTTAATTGACTCGTTTGGGAATCCTATTTATTATTCACAATTAGATTTAAGAATGAATTGGAGTACCTTTGATTATACTGGTTTTTTAACACCTTCTAATCCAGAATACCCATCTCCCTTCGGATCTAACTTTTATGATTTCAATAGAGGTGTAATTCCAGGAACACCTCTTAATAATTATTCACTAAAACTTGAATTTTATGGTTTTTTTGATTTTTTTAATTATCCTTATCCAGCATTATTTAATTTGGGTTATTTATATAATTCTGTTGAAATACCGAAATTACTAAATATTTATGATTCTAATCAAGTCAATATATATCTAGCTGTCGAATGGAACCCAACACTTGCTTTTTATGATGATGGCACTCCACCTGAAAGATATAATATCACTACAACGGCACATTTTCAAGTTCAAGTTGTTCATGTTTTAGATCTTGATGGAAATCCATTATATATTTATGATGATTTTACAAATGACTTGTTACAAACCTACACTTTTCCCGGGGGGACAGGTACATCTGGATTTCATCAGTTTGATATACCAACAGCTTCTTTACATGGTGGGTTACATAGAATAAGAGTCCAATATCATACATATAGCACTATTAACACAACTTATATAATTATTAATGATACAGTTGATATTAATGCAAATCCAGATAAAAATGAAGTTGCAAGAGGCGTTGAGGGATTCAGTGTTTCTGGTACTGTACAAGAAAGTGGTGAAGACTTAAGAGGATTAATTGTATCGATAATTCTATTAAACAGTACATATGATGAAGTTTCTGGTTATCTTAATTTAGTGGGCTCTCAGTCAATTATTATAAATAACGATGGCACATTCAGTTATGTTATAAGTTCAATCGATCAGATTTGCCCTCAAGGCAAGTATTATATTAGAATTGACTTTAACGGGAGCATAGAATATCCAAATACAGGATTTCCAAATGTTTTATTAACAGATTACATGATTCATACCAATAGTTCTCTTATCCCAATAAATATTACTGCTGAGGCAATAATTATCCAAGAGGGTTATCATACCACACCACATGATATCTCTGGTGGTTTATGGTGGGTGGATGACACTCTTTTTGTTTATGGGAACTTAACTTGGGATAATGGAACAGCAATGGCGAATATGAAAGTGAATGTAACTGTTCAAAAGCTAAATGGTGAATTAATTGTGTTCAATGAGGTATTTACGGATCAATGGGGAGGTTTTAATGCATCTTTCTTAATCGACGATGCCTGGTCAGAGGTTAATTACGTTTCTGAAACAAAAATCATAGTTTATTTTGATCCTATAGCTAATAATCTTAACTATGTAGAAAAAACTGAATTAGAATTCACCTAGGAGATAAATAAAATCCCGTGATAAAAAATTTAGAAAAATATGTTAAACGTAAAAAAAAAATTGAGGATCAAGAAAAAAAGGATAAATATCCCTATTGGAATATTTTTAATTCTTATTGTTTTCACAGTTTCAGTTAGTTTCATAAATATAAATGTTAGTTTCGTTGATTTAAATAATACTAGTATAAAAAATCGAGATACTCCTAAAATTTCAGCATTTTGGGCAAGTATAAACATAACAAATTACCAGTTAAATAATACTCGCCATCTACATAATGATACAATAACAATTAAGGGAAATCTCAAATATAATAATGGAACCGGGGTTAAATTTACTGATATTGCAATTTTTGTTGATGGTGTTATAAATCCTCAGTTTACTAATACAACTAACTCAATGGGTGATTTTAACGTTAATTTTAGAATACCATTCAAATTTGATGTACATTCTATTTCAGGGTATAAAATCCAAGTAAACGTTACTGATGACAGTAAGGGCAATGTGTATAGAGAAAATTATTTAATAATTTATGCAAATGCTACCTCCATTTTTGAAATTACTAGAATAGATAATTTTCCTAAAATCCCTGGAGAAGATTTTAGAGTTGAAGGATTCCTAAGATATGATAATATAAGTGGTTCAGGAATTCCAAACGTACAGATAAATTATCAATGGTTTAATAGTACGTATACATGGTCAAGCAATTCTTTTTTTACAAATCCCCTTGATGGATCTTTTTTACAGGATATTACAATTCCCTTTAATGCATTTAACCAATCTATTAATTTAAATTTAAGTTATTCGGGTGATTTTCCTAAAATAAACAATTCAGAAGTTGTAATACCGAATGTACGCCTATTTTCGGATATAAGATGCATTTGGAATCTAAA
>CP070805.1:1843426-1853980 GCA_020343655.1 Promethearchaeota archaeon
TAATACGAGATATTGGGTCACTATCTAAGAAAAAGTCCCATGCTAAAGATTTTATATCATTTTCATGACATATTTTGATAAATTCACTAGATATTAATTTTGATCTTAAACTTATCAAATCTGGTTTAACCTTGAATTTTATATGTTTGCTGAGTTTTAAAAAATCATTGATATTGAATCCCAGCCCTTTAGTGATATTATAACATATTTTACTGTTGGGATAAATTTGTTTGATATATCCTAAATCTTGTAAACTCCTCCCACTAAAAATACAATCACCTAATAAATAATTTTTTTTAACAATTTTCAGTAATATATCTCTTAAATTATTTTCTTTTAACTCGATCATAAATTTTGTTTTTCCAGATAACTCCTTTAAAACTTCCGAAAAAAGAGGAATATAAGAATTTTTTATTTTAGTTCGAAATCTTTTTATTTCATTATAGTTGTAGGATTTTAATAATCCTGAACCGGTTGTGGTTCTATCTAAAGTGGAATCATGCATAATGATTATTTTTCCATCTTTAGTCTTTCGTACATCAAACTCAATATAGTTTGCCCCAAATTCTAAAGCTCTTTTGAAAGCATCAATTGTATTCTCATCACAATCAGTTCTGGTCCCTCTATGCCCAATATATAAAAATTCTGAACTCATAATACCAAAATAGTAGAATTAGTTCTTTATATCCCTTGAGCTAGGTATAAATAGATTAAAATTATAAGAAGTCCAAAAAGAGTAAAAATAAAAACCCAAATGTTTAATATTGTCTGCCCTATTGAAAATCCCAGAATTAAAAGTAATTCCTTCCAATTTACTGGTTTACCAATTAATTCTTTATAATTACCAAGACTAGTAATCATAAATAAAAAAAATAAAAGAATCGCTAGAACTTTAAATAATACATCAATAAAATCCCATATCACACCTTGATCTATAAAATTAGTGATTATTCCAAAATTTAGAAGAAGTGAAATTAAATAAAAAATCCCCCCTAAGATAGCTGATATTATTACTGATCTATAAGCAAAATTTTCATCAGTTCTGTATCTCTTCTTTATTTTTTGCTCCTTTTTTGGTTGTTTAGGAATTTTTGACATTTTATCGTTTTATTCTTTCTATTTTCTCTTTTAATTTAAAAATTTTATAAATATAAAATCCATAGAGAATCCCCAGAATACTAAAAATTATGATATTTAAAATGAAGAACACTAGATCCCAAAGTGGTGGTTCTGTAATAGATAAATTTTTTATGGTAATTAGAACTATTTCGCTTTTCTTAATCCCACCTGGATATACTGGTGTTTCTCCATAAGTTATATTAAATGCATACATATTTCCATATTCTAAAAGGACATCCTGCATATTTTCGTCTCCACCCACTTCATTAATTGGGATAGAAAATTCGTAAGTTGAATCAATTCCTTCTATTTTAGCAGCGCCCATCCCATTTTGTTTGGTATCATTCAAAAATTCGCTGTTGTTGATATTATAGTCAAGGAAAATAAAATCATTGGACGTTTTATTAGAAAATTGTACAATTTTTACATCAAGAAATTCCTCTGGGATAATTGAAGAACTATTTGAAATTATCATTCCAACAAATTCCGTGTCTTTATGTGCATATCCTTCTAACTCAAATTGTATGGATATATAAAGATTTATTTCATCTTGCATAACCCACAAACTAATAGGTAAATCTCCTAATTCAATTGGAACTTTTGTGGCCTCGTTCCATTCATTTGATGAAAAATCAATATATCCATCAATAATTGGGGATTCTCCAAACTCAGAATCGATTTCCTCTTGTAGACCATAAACATTAGGCACAAAAAAAGAGGAAATAATAAATGTATTCATAACAATGATACAGATTAAGACTCTAAAAATTTTTTTTTTCAAGATTGTAAAGCCATTTATTTTTGTAATTCTTCTACTTTCTGTATTATTCAATAATAAAATTGATAATTAAAATTTAATTTAATATTTTTCGTATATTCTTTGTTTTTTTCCTAAAAACATTGAACTTTGACATTAAATTCAGCTACTAAAAGCAAAAAATAGTTGTTTAATTATCCAACCAATTTAATTTGATAATTCTAATTCAAGAGAGGTAATTTGGAAGCATAATAATACAATTGAATTTATTCATATAAACAACTATATAATTTATCAAACTCTTAATCTCACGTTTTACCTCTGGTAGATTCTTAGTATTGTAATCTGCAAATGGTTTTGGGCCAATTGCAACAAGAATACCGGATAAATCTTTTTCTCTTTTAATGAAAAACCAGAAAGGCATTTTTTTTTCATTGTCTTTTACAATCATAAGAATCCAAGGGTTGAATGTCCAATCATCATTATCAGGTCCTATCACTTTTATTATTGCTCTTTGCGTAATATATTTTTTCGTCATCTTAATTACTGAAACAAGAGTATCGAAGTAGCTTCTTTTTATCTTCAAATATCCTCCAAAATATGTTTTAGCATCAAATAATTCGAGTTCTTTATCTGGTCCTTCAGATGATTTTAAAAAAACTCTCCAAATATCCATAACTAATTCTCCTTGATTTTTTCTAATGCAATTTCTTCTATTTTTATTTCTTTAAATATATTTTTAATCTTTTCTAATGTTTTTTTCAATTCCATAGCTTCGATTTCAGCTAAACTTAAATTCAAATAACACTCATAGAATAATTGTTTTGCAATTAAAAGTACTCCAGACGTATGAATAATTTGAATATTTTTGAGGGTTTTTGATATTTCATCAAAAGTATCAATGGAAAAGTTAAATCCTGAAAAAGTTAACTTTATAATTTTATCCTTTTTTAAGGGATAAATTGATAATTTTATGGAGTTCTCTATTATTGATTGGATTATTAAAAGGAATGGATAATCCTCTAGATCTTTAATATTTAATAATGAAATTTCTATTGTATTTTTGAAAACATCATTAATGCGCTGAATATGAGCTTTTGTTAAATTGTATGCTTTCATTTTGAGTTAAAATATATAGTTTTCATTCTAATCTATTTTTTCTTTATCAAATCGCTTTTTTTAGTGATCTTATTGTCCCTGAAGTTTTTATAGGTGATAAAACCACCTTAGTTCCATCAATTTCTCTCACAAGACTTAAAGCTGATATAATTATTTCTTTTGTTTGGTGAGAACATCTTATAATTCCATAATCCTCATCTGAATTAAGTTCTGTTAACCATAATCCAATTTTATTTGCCTCTTTCATTCCAAAATATCGCCATATCGACTGCCATATTGATTTTAAGATTGTTTTTTGTGAGAAATTTGTTTTACTTTCTTTAATTATTCGAAAGAAAATATATCTTTGCCTTTCTTTTAATGCTATTTTAATCCCCACCTTTAATTAATCTAATTTCATGTTCAAAATTGTCATCGTGACGTTTTTGAGTTTTTTCCAATAATAAAATTGGGTTTAGATTAAAAATTTCTTTAGTTTTAGTCATTGGAATTTCTAAGAGAGAATAGCATATACTTATTAAAGCTCTGGGATGTCTAAAGTCGTAAAGATCATCAAAATTTCCACTTATAATACAATTAGCTTTTAATTTTAGGGCTAACTGTAAGAATCTATAAAGATTTCTGAAATTTTTTGACTGTATTGCTTTATTTCTTACCATAATCGGTGCCAATGAAAATTCTACGAATGATTTGTTTTGTTTAGTTAGCGAAATTACTCCTGGAGTTAGTGTTTTTATAATTTCTGGATCAGAAAATGAGAGGATGTCCACTCTCGTATCTCTTGCTGCTCGTAATTGTACTTCTCTATTTAAAGACTCAACTGAAAGAATGTCTGAAAAATTATTAAAAAATCTTATTTTTTTTTTAAAATCTTCAGGATTATTTAATCTTAAATTAATTCTATAATAAGTATTAATTTTCGTTTGTTTTCTTATTTTCTCTTTAATCTTTGATGAGATTGTAAGTTGATTGGATTTAGGTTCTAAAATTACATTTTTTATTCCTAATTTTTCACAAAACTCTAATTTTTCCGTAATATCGTTAAAATCATCGAAGTTTGCTAACAACCTTGATTCAAAATATGACAAAAAAAATATAACCTCAAAAGAACTGCTTGACTCTCTATAATAATGTTAAGAATAGCAAAAATAAAAAAATTTTATTATCAATAAATATTTAAAATGTTAGTTTTTGAAATTAAATGAGGATTTCTAGTGGTTAAAACAAAAAAATTATCCGAAATAAGAAAAAAGATTGAAAATAATTCTGCTATTGTATTAACCGTTCAAGAGTTGTTAGATCGTATTAGTAGCGGCAAGAAAGTTAAATTTGAAGATGTGGATATTGTTACTACAGCGACTAAAGGTCTTATGAGTGGAATTATGGGGATTTTTTCATTTCGCCTTTCACCTCCAAAGACATTGAGAAAGTTTACTGAAGTTAATATGAATGGAATACCAGCATTCCCAGGACCATGCCCAAATGAATATTTAGGTATAGTAGATTTAATTATTTACGGAACTACTCAAAGTAGGACGATAGATAATTATTGCGGTGGTTCTCTATTTAGAGAAATTGTAGAAGGAAAATCTGTAGAAATTTCAGCTAAGAGTGCTGAGGGTGACACTATAGAAAGGGAAATGAAGTTAGAAGATATGCAGTTCGCTAAATTAGCTGGAACTAGGCAGGCTATTAAGAATTATAATGCAATGATTAATTGTGAGACATATAAGGTTAATACCATTTTTTCATGTCTTCCCTTTTCACCTAATAAAGCAGAAATTACTTTTTCTGGATGTGGAGCACTAAATCCTTTTCAAAATGATCCTGAATTTGAATCATTTGGTGTTGGTTCTCCTGTTCTTGTAAATGGAGCTATAGGGCATCTTATGGGCTCTGGAACTCGTAATTATATCGAAAAGCCAAATATGATGACAATTGCTCCATTTGAGGGAATGAAACCGGAATATATGGGTGCTTTCAAGACTTCTTTTGGATTAGAACCTATTTGTAGTTTAGCCCTTCCAATTCCAATATTAAATGAGAATATTTTTAATAATATAGTGAAATCTGATAATATTGTTAAACTATCGATCCTGAGTCTTGTGGGCCGAGAAAAAGTAGGAGAAATCACTTATGGTGACGTGTGGGATAACAATTTTCTTATGAAGTTTAATCCTGATGCATGTAAAAATTGTGAAGAATGTAAAGCTATTGATAAATGTCCTACAAATGCTTTTATTGTAAAAAGTGGAATGATTTCTGCTATAGATCGATCACGTTGTTTTAATTGTGGTAATTGTACTCATCTATGTCCAGAGGCCTTTATTTTAGAGTTAAAAACAATTAAATTCGAAGGTAATGATATTCCAATAGTTTTAAGACAATCTGACAGGCATGGTGCTATATTATTAGCTGAACAACTGAAATCAATGATTCTTAAAGGAGAGTTTCCTATAAGAAAACCAATTAGTAAATTGAGATTTGCAAAGACAGTAAAATAATAAAGAAAGTAGTAATAATCTTTCCTTTTACATTTTTGGTGTTTTACTAAGATTTATTTTTTATTTTTAATAACTTTATTATATGTCTAAACAAACCTTTAATGGTGGAGATTTAGTTGTTAAATGCCTTCTAGAGGAAGGGATTACAAAAATCTTTGCAATCATTGGCGGGGAATTATCGAGAATATATGATGCCATAGAAAGATGGGGACGTGAAAAAGGTATCGATACTGTAATGGTTCGGCATGAACAAGCAGCCGGGCATATGGCAGACGCATGGGCAAGGGCGACTGGGGAAATAGGAGTGTGTATGGGCACCGTTGGACCAGGAGTGACTCATCTTGTACCTGCATTAGCGGCTGCTAACGCGGATTCAATTCCTATGTTAGTGATTGGTGCGCAAATAGGTCGTATGTTTGAAGATATTGGAATATTACAAGGTGGACTTGATCAAATGGCTTTAATGAAACCTATTACAAAATTACAGGTTTCAGTTGAGGAACCATATGAAATACCCCAAGCTGTACAAAAATGCATTAAAGCCGCTATGTCTGGAAGAAGGGGCCCAGTTTTTCTTGAATTAAGAGAAACAGCATTAGTAAGAGATGCCAGTGAAGAGGATATAAAGAAAATTCTAGCACCAGATCAATATCGTGCTACATTTCGGCCCGCTGGCAATCCAGAGGTTATAAAGAGGGCTGTTGATGTTTTAAAGAAAGCGAATAAACCCATAATCGTAGCAGGTGGGGGTGTAATTGCCTCAGAAGGACATAAAGATTTACAGAAATTATCTGAAACCTACAAAATACCCACAGGAACATCTTTTAATGGTGTAGGCACAATTGGAAGGGATCAAAAAACATTTATTGGCTCTAAACTCACTTCTAGTGCTTATAGAAGCGCTGCCTCTGAAGCAGATGTTGTTTTATCCCTTGGTTGTACATGGAATTATACATTACTTTATGGTACGGCACCATTTTGGAATCAAAATCAAAAAATTATTCAAGTAGATATCGATTCCAAAGAAATAGGAAAAAATAGACCTGTTGAAGTTAGTATTATTGGAGATGTAAAAGCTGTTATCCAACAACTATTAAAAGAGATGGAAGAAATACTCCCTAAGGAAAAAATCACAGAATGGTCTGAATGGAATGATTATTTGCAGGAACTTAGAAAAAATGAGGAAAAGCAAATTCAGAAAATATTAAAATATGAAAAATTACCCATGAAACCCCATAGATTAATATTTGAAGTGTTTGATTTTATCCCCTCGGATACTCAGTTAGTTATTGATGGTGGGGATATTTTCCTATTCTCAATGGATCTTATCAACCATAAAAATCGTCCTCCAAGAAGTTTTTTCCGTTCTATATCAATGGGACATTTAGGAACAGGAATTCCTTATGCTAATGGTGCTAAAATGGCAAAACCAGATAAGCTTGTAGTATGTATAACTGGAGATGGTAGCTTTATGTTTACAGTTCAAGAATTAGAAACTGCCGTAAGATTAAATCTTCCTATAATTGTAATAATTGCCAATAATTGTGCTTGGGGTATGATAAAGAGTTATCAAAAAAATAACCTCCAAAAAAGGTTCTGCGATGTTGATTTTCCACCTATTAATTACGCTGAAATCGCGAAAGGATTTGGATGCTATGCTGAGAAAATATCGAAACCAGAAGATATCAAATCTGCTTTACAACGAGCAATAGATTCTAAAAAACCAGCAGTTTTAGATGTAGATATTGCTTTTGAAACACCCCCTGCAATGAAGTTCCTTGGACTCTATAAGAAAAATAAAGGATTGTTTGGAAATTAAATATTGATTTTTTATAATTTATTTATTAAATTTAAGGGAATAAATATGACTAACGACAAATTTTTAGCCGGAAAAGTAGCCCTAGTTACAGGGGCAGGAAGTGGATTTGGTCGCGAAATGGCAATTGCTTTTGCAGGCAAAGGTGCCAATTTAGTATTAAATGATATAAACCTTGAAAGTATCGAAGAAACGAAAGATATGATTTTAAAATCATATAAAGTGGATATTCTGCTTGTAAAAGCAGATATTTCTGATTTTAACCAGGTTAAAGAGATGAGAAAAAAAGTTGTTGAAAAATTCGATAATATTTTTATATTAGTTAATAATGCAGGTGTAAGATTAGGGACATTTTCACTTGTTACAAAAGAAGAGGACTATAATAAAATCATGGATGTAAATGTTAAAGGTGCTTGGAATGTAACAAAAGCATTTTATAGAAGAATGAGTAAACAGGATTTCAAACCTATTACAGGAAAAATTATTAATATAGCGTCATGTGCAGGTACTGAATGTGGCGCTAATCCATATATTGGAATATATAGCGTAAGTAAGGCAGCGCTTATTAGTTTTACAAAACTTTGGGCTCTGGAACTCGGATCAAGTAATATTACAGTAAACGCAATATGTCCAGGTTTATTTTTAACACCTATGTACAAGAATAACCCAGAATTCATTCGAGAATTTATCAAAAGAAGAAATATTAGACTTCCAATAGACAGGATTGGTGAATCTAAACAAGTAGCTGATGTCGCTTTATTTTTAGCTTCACATGCTTCAGATTATATTACTGGCCAGAATATCATTTTAGATGGCGGGATGACAGTTTCAGTAAATACATTATAGAATATAAGAATAAATTAAGAATTTGATTTACTTAGTCAAAATCATATAATCCTGCTATTTTCCACGACCTTTATTTGCTCTAATACTTGGTCGTGTTTTTTCTGATCCCCAACCTTTCTTATGTAATCCACGAGCTCTTTTTCCAGCAGACGTAAGGCCACGAGTTACCCTTTTTGTATGTTGAGGTTCTGTTATCCAATTAATTTTAGGATCAGACTTTATAACAGGGTGATTTGGATCCACTAAGATTACTTCATAATACCAATGTCTGCCATCAGAATAAACCTTATAGCTATTTAGAACCTGCATATTTGGATACTTTCTTTGAACACGCTCTTCCGCAATCCACTGAAGATTCTTTCCTGTTGTATATTTGGATACTCCCATGGCTCTCGGTTTTCTGCCCCGTTTCGGACGAGTTTTATGCATTCCTCCTTTTCTTATTCTAGCTCTTACTATTATGTATCCTTGTTTTGCTTTATACCCTAGAGTTCTTGCTCGATGGAGTTTAGTTGGCTTTTCAACTCTTTGAATTGATCTACCCTTTCGGTATTCTATTCCACGTTCCCAAAATGGTGTTTGATAACCTTTTTCGTGTTTCTCAAAGGTCTCTTTCACATGACTGTATCCTGACTTCAATTTACCTTAGCACATCCATGAATTAATATTTATTAAAAATAACCATATTTTATTATTTTTATGGTTATTTGATTTTAAATCCGAATTCCTAAATTATTCTTTTAATTTGAATTGAGGTTTTCTTCTTTTATTCAAATAACCGTTTAAGTAAATTACATGTTTTATTTAAATAGTTAAAGCCAGACTTCAAAGTATATTATGTTTAAATCTAAAAATCTTGAACCAAAATCTTACTTAAAAGTAAACTATGTTTCATATATTTTCATTTATTTAAATTATACATCTATTTTTGTTTTTCTCAATAATTATTTCCCAATTCTTTTTTTTGACGTTTTAGATATTAATCGATTCTTGCTTGCATTTATGCAATTTTTAGCTTATTCTGTTTTATTATTACGTCCTGCATTTGCTTTTATAACTGACAAATACAAAATCAAGGGGTATCAACGGAGATATTATATCATTTTTTCTGGCTACATTTTTGTTTTGTTCTATATTCTCATGGGGCTTAGTTTTAGCAATATCTTCTTATTTGGAGTTTTCTTATTTCTAATTTTTCTTTCAAGTACAATGTTAGATGTCTCTACAAAATCATTAATTATTGATATTTCGGAAACTAAAGAAGAAAGAAAATATGCTTTTTTTTTTATTGCATTTGGTCAAGCTATAGGAAATTCTATCCCTTTATTTCTATTTGTTGTTTTAATTAACGATATTCATTCAATAAATTCTTGGTATGCTCTTTTTATTTCAAGTTTTATTTTTTTAATACCTTTATTGAGTATTTTACCATTTATTAGTGAGAAGAGGCAAATTGAATCTCTATTTATTGAAAGTTCTGAAATTTTCGATTTTTCTAATCCAAACAATCTGGCTAATTATCCAAATTTTAAAAAAATACTTGCTTTAGTCTGTATTTTTGTGTTTTTTGCTTTCAGTGATGTTATTTTTGCGTTTCCCTTTTTTCCATTTTTACTAACTAAATTTGGACCTATTAAATTTAATCTTTTTAACTTTATTTTAACCTTTTATTTCCTAATAAATATTTTGAGTAGCGCAATAGGAACTTTTATAATAAAAAGGACAAGCCCTAAGAAAATTATTCTAATATTAATCCCTATTATTGGAAGTATATATATATTATATACAATAGTTGATTTTCCAATATTTATTATACTTTATTTTATGGGGTGCTCTTTAGCAACGATTACTAATCTCAACATTTCAGTTTATGTTATGAAATTTAAAAAAGCGAATAAATCGATTTACTTTCACCTAATTGCATCTTTTAAAAATCTATCAATCTTTATTTTTCTTCCGTTAGGAACTTTACTCTCCAATATCATCAACACTGAATTTATTATAATTATTGGTGCTATTATACTAAATCTTTCCATTATCCCTTTAACCTTAATAAAGCTATAAATATAAATTCAAACTAAATTTTATTTAGAATTTTAGAGTATTTAAAAAATAAAGATATAAAATAGGTGAATCCTCTGTGGATTCTAAAACTTATTAACCATCTCCTGTTCCACTAGGCATTTTAATAAACCTCTACCCCATTAACATCTTGGAGTAATAATATATTTTCATTCACGTTTTTAAAGTGAACTAAAAAATATCTTCTTTGAAAAAATTACCAAAAATTTATTTATCTAATTAAATCAGTTTATGGTAACCTAGGATTTCTAAAACAATATAATCCATTAAAGAATTTAATCTGGAATGACAAGGATAAAATTTGGATAAAC
>CP070805.1:1854080-1868612 GCA_020343655.1 Promethearchaeota archaeon
TGATGAGATGGCTGCTTGTACAGTTGTTGGAGTCCCTCGAAAAAGGATTCATTGCGTTTTTAAAGGAGATATGGCATTCAGAGAAAAGTTCGATAGAGATCCGAATCCAAAAGACGTAAATGATATCGAATTTATTCAAAAGGTTGCAAATGAATTAGTAAACAAACACAATTTCTTACCTGAATATACAGGGGATGATATTGTGAAAATCATTGATAGGCACGATCCTGGTATAATCACTATAAATGCAGTCATTTCTGCTTTGCAATCACATGAAACAACAAAAATCCTTCATTGGAAAAAAGGTCATAAAGGATTAGGTAAACCTATTAGAAGTTATGTGATCTTTAATGCAATTACAATGAAATTTTATCATATTGAAAAACAGAGAAATCCAGAATGTTCTCAATGTGGTAAAAAAGTACGACGAGTATCCATAAAATTGAGAGCCCAATCACCCTGTATAAACATAATTAAAATATTAAAAAAGAATGGATTTAAATTAGATCCAGATTCTGAACCAATTTTAACTTTACTGGATTTTAATGATGTCATAATGATTGATTTAGAGAAGAGTCCAATTGAAAATGGATTAAGAAATTATGAGCTTATAACAGCTACCGGGTTTAAAGGGGGAGAGATTTTTGTAACCTTAAAAATAAAACAAGTTTTGAATCAAAAAAGGTTTTAAATTAAAATTTTAAGAAAAAAACAATTATTTAAAGAAAGATTTTTAATATAAAATTAAAGATAATAAAAAGGGTTGATAATATGAGTATAAGAAGTAGTCGAATTTCCCGAGATTTTGCGGGATTGAAAAAAATGCTTAAAGAAGGTAGTATTATTCAATTAGAACCATATAATCCAAAAAGGAAGAGTATAGATCATTTAGCAATCTTATTTAAAGGACCTAAAGGTACAGCTTATGCAAGTGGTCTTTTTAGATTAGAAATGAGATTCCCTGCTCAATATCCTAAGCAACCTCCTTTTGTAAGAATGCATACTCCAATTTGGCATCCAAATTTTTGGCCAAAACCGTCTGAATATAAAGGAAAAAGAAATATATGTCTGGCATTAGTAGATCCCTCACTAGTTGGTAAAAAAGGTGGATGGAGTCCTTCAAAAACTGCTGTTACAGTTGTCCAGGCTATAATTGCTATGCTAAACACGCAGGGTAAATTCGTAAATCCAACAGATGTTTTTAATAAAAAAGCAGCGATTGAAATGATGAAAAATCCGAAATTCTTCGAGAAAAAAGTAAAGAATCTTGTTAAGAAGTATGCAAATAAAAAATGGTGATTAGATCAATGGAAGATAAAGAATCAGCCAATAATTCAATCAAGGATACAATTAAGAAGAAGATTAAAGAAAAAATAAAGCAAGAACTACTAGATGAAATTTGTGAAGAACTTACATTAGAAGAAGATGAATTGACAGAAGAAATTTCATCAATGCTTACTAAAAAATCCTCCACTAGACAAATTATAAAACTTACAAAAATACCTACGACCAATATAATAGAGGAAAAAAAAAAAGTTGAATCTCAAATCGAAGATGAAATCCAAAAGGAAATTTATATTTCAGTAAAGGCAATCCTAAAAATAGCGAGTCATGCGCTTAAATATGCTAATTCTAAGATTCCAAGAAAAAATTGGGTAGAAGTAATAGGACTACTTGCAGGTAAATTAGATAATAAAACTGACGTTTTAAATATTGAGGATGCATATCCAATGGGCCATGGTACAGCTGTTTATGCTGAAATCAAAGATTATAAAAATTACGCTAGAGCTTTCCAAGATATTAAAAAACAAAATTTATTTATCTGTGGGTGGTATCACTCGCATCCAACTTATGGTTGTTGGTTAAGTGCAGAAGACATGGGCACTCAAGCGAGATATCAAAAACTCTGGGATAAATCTGTTGCTCTTGTTATTGATCCTTACCAAATAGACGGTAAATCCACTGGATTTGAGATATATTCAGCGGATCTTAAAAATAATACATGGTATCCTATGATATATGGAATTAAGGGATCATTAGATATTAAGATGCTTCCTGAAATTCTAAAATTCATGAATCCGATACTTGAAGGGAAAGCAGTATACCTTGAATATGATGAAGAATAAAACATGGGGGATTGGTGATCACTAAACTATGGATAAAATTAAATCTGTCGCAATTATAATGGTATTATTTTTATTAATTGGCATAATACACGGTTCTATCTTAAATTCGTTTAATTTATTTTTAAGTTGGTTATTAATAGGAATCTGGTTAATATTTTCTTTTAAAGTTTTAAAAAATATTAAACAGTATCGGGAATATAGTAGTCCACATAATACAGCCTTTTTTACCATTGGTCCTGTTTTTTTTGGAATTTTTTATTCAATTTGGGGTAACTTTACAGGTTTATTAGGAGAAAACCTTCTTGAAAGTACAGACTTATATTTAAGCTGGTGGAGTATTCTATTTGGATTTCCCTATATATTATATGGTTCAATTTCTTTGTATCGATGTTTTAAAAAATATAATGTAATTTATTTTGGTACGAAATCAGTTAATGCGCGAAAATTTGGTTACATTTTAGGTATCTCAATTCTTTTCTTCATAACTGTTTATTGGATAAGTTTTTATTCATTTGTTGATTTCTATGGATCTTTATTAATACCTCTCCATTTTTTAATAGATCTTAATCTATTAATGTTGCTTATCAGTACTATATTAATAATAATTGTACCAGGATTATTTGGGGCTCGAACTCAATTACCTCAATTAACTCGAGATTACATAACACAACGTACAAATAGATTAAACCAATTAGCATCGCCTTCAAGAAGTACATCTCCTAAAAGACAGAGACAAAGTATTCGTACTACAACTAGATCATCACCAGGACCTTCAACTAGATCGATTACTCGCACATCGAGATCAGTTTCTCGTTCATCAAGATCTACACCTAGAGGTCATATACAATCAGCAAGTTCTAGAGTTAAAACATCTACTCGGACTATCAGCAGGAATACAACAGGAAAACCAATTAGAAGGAGTCATAGCACTATAAAACAAATAAATTTTAAATTATATAGACCCAAGGCAGCCAATTTATCAATAGAAGATTTTAAGTGCATTTTTTGTTTTAAATTGCCAGAATTACCAAAAGATAATGGTAGAGGAATAATTTTATGCCCAAATTGTAGATATCCCGCTCATGCAGATGAATTTAAAGATTGGCTCAGAACTTCTGGCCTTTGTTCTCGATGTAATGCTCCTATTCCGTCAAATTATAGGAGAAATCCTAAAATAATAAGTATAAAGAATTATATAATAATTTATAAGGGCATTTTAAGGAAAAGATAATAAGTTCTTAACAATCACTATTTTAATATAGATTTAGGTTTAAATTTCAGTTTTTCTTTTAACTCTCGTACTGTTGTTTTCATAGATATTTAAAATTATATTATTCAATTTTGAATTTTAGTCTCTAAAATTCAGTTTTTTCTTCAAATCTCCCACCGTTGTTTTTAACTCAGCATATACGTCATGCGGATGTATGCTTTCAAAAGATTGAATCTGGAATTTTACTATAAAATTATCTTCAAGATTTGGAAAGTCTCTTAAAATGAAATTTTTTGCCATTTCTCGGATAACATCTTCTGAAAATAGAGGTCTTAAATGAGCACTTCTTACTAATTCGGCTTCTTCGGGTCTCTTTAAAACAGATTGTATTTTACCACTCATGGATTGCTCTATTACATCAATAATATCTAAAACATCAATCTTATGATTGGTTAAATCCTTAATTTGAATAATAATCGTCCCAATTGATCTTTGATTATGTGAAGAAAAGGGGAGTATATTAAGCAACTTATTGAGATCTTCCTCGGAAACATTAATATCTTTCCGTGATTTAACAACTTCTTCAGCATATTCCAAAGAAAGTTCTTTAGCGCAAGGACACACAGTCATACCAACCGCACTCGCGCCTATAAAATAATTAAAATCGATATTACCAATATCATCTCGACTAGCCTTTACAAAAGAACTAATATTATATGATTTTTGAATAATCCTTTCGTCATTTTCTCTAACTTGAACTATAATTTTACCTTCTAATTTTACTTCGGCTTTTGATGTATATGGATGGCGTTCCAATAATTTTTTTATAATTCTATCACCCACAAGTTCAATAGTGGGAGTAGGTTTGAAAATTACTTCATTAATAACTTCTTCTATAGTCTCAGAAGTTCTGGACATATGTATTCCACGCTGTTCAGCAGGAAGATTGATTAATGCTGAAATTTTAGGATAGAAAGAATACTTTTTATTCTCTTGAACAATCTCAACTTTTTTTTCTAATTCTACAATACCAACTTTATCTATTGGAATATCTATTCTGGAACCAGATTGTTGTAAATCCGATTTAAATTTTGTAATTTATTGTCACCGGTATCAAAAAGTATTTTTTTTTTATGTTCTATTCTTTAAAAGGATTGGATATAATATAAAATATTGATTTCAATAAAATTTAGATTTTCAAAAAATTAATGGCAAAAAAAAATTTATTTTCCAGATACGCTCTACTCGGAGAAGATTTAGAGTTAAAACAAAATGTAAATTTAGAAATTGATCAAAGTGGAAAAATTAGAGATATCTCTTATGATAACTTAAACAAAAATCTTGAAATTTTACCAGATGACCATCCTTCCTTGATTATTCCAGGTTTTATAAACTCTCATGTTCATATTGGGGATAGTTTTGCTAAAGAATTAGGTTTTAATAAAGAATTATCAGAGATAGTTGCCCCACCATTCGGTCTTAAACATAAATTATTAAGGCAAATCAATCAGGATATTATAATTAAAGGAATTCAAAATGCTGTTTTAGAAATGCTTTCAAATGGTATTACATTTTTTATTGATTTTCGAGAGGGTGGGAAAGAGGGAGTAAATCTTCTAAGAAAAGCGCTTACTGATAATTCAATTAATAATTTAATCCTAGGGCGATTTATGGATGAGAGTGAAATAGAATCTGTTTTTGATTTAGCAGATGGAGTGGGATTATCTAGTTACAAACAAATTAATTCAACAAATAAAAAGTTAATTGTATCAGCTAAACAAAAATTTAAAAAAATCGTTGCTTGTCATTGTGCTGAAAATAATCGTAATATTAATTTAATAGATGAAATGTTTAATGATAATATTATTGATGTAATCATTCATGGGACAAAATTTGTTGCAAAAGATTTAGAAAAAATAATAAAAAATAACCAATCTCTTGTTTTATGTCCGCGTTGTAATGGATATTTTGGGGTGGGTTTTCCTCCTATTAGTGAAATTTTAAGATTAAAGATTCCAATATCATTAGGCACAGATAATTTAATGGTAAATAACACAGATTTATTTGAAGAGATACGATATTTTTACCGAATTTCAAGAGTTTTATGCAGCTACGATAAAGAACTTCAATTAACCTCTAAGGATTTATTAAAAATGGTTACAATCAATGCTGCTAAAAGTTTTAATATTGAAAATGAGTTTGGTTCAATATCAAAAGGAAAATTTGCGGACTTCTTTTTAGTTAATCTTTATGATCCAAATCTATTTTCATATAAATTAAATTCTGATAATATATTGGATTTAATTGCTCAAAGAACAAAATCAGAAAATATTAAAAAAACTTATATCAAAGGAGAGTTAGTATTTGAGAGAAAGTAAACATCCCTATATAATCTTAAGTGCAGCAATGACTATAGATGGAAAAATAGCATCCAAAACAGGAGATCCAGAATTATCTGATGAGCAAGATTGGAAAGAGATCCATAAACTTAGGTCTCAAGTGGATGGTATCATAGTCGGGAAGAATACCATCTTAAAAGACAATCCTAAACTTCACATCAAATTTTATGACCATAAGGGATATTATAGAATTGTTGTAGATAGCAATCTTTCGATACCTGTTTATTCAAAAATAATTACATTTCAACCACAAATTTATCCTACAATAATATGTACCACGGAAAATGCATCCTTGAAAAAAATCAAAAATTTTGAGTCAAAAGGAGTTAAAATATTAAAATCTGGTAAAGGTAAAAAAGTAAATATATCAAATCTTATGCCTCTTCTATATAATTTAGGGATAAAAAAGCTCTTATTAGAAGGAGGTGGCACATTGAACTGGAGCTTTATTAAGAAGAATCTAGTAGATGAAATAAGGCTAACAATTGCTCCATGGATAGTTGGTGGTCAAAATGCGACTAACCTTGTTGAGGGTAAAGGATTTGAAACTATGGCTCAAGCACCAAGGTTTAAATTACTTGAAATTTTAAATAGGGATAATTATGTAGTGTTAAAATACAAAAAGAATTAATAATGATAAAAACCAGTGAAATTAAAAGCTTTAAAAAGCTCACATTGAAACAGATAAGAGTAAGAGTAAAAAAAATAAAAGAACTATTACCGAGTAATGCGAAAAATGTAATAACTTATTCTAAAAATTTTACACTTTCTCTTTCGAACTATTGTGTTAATCAATGTGGATATTGTTTTTATAATTATAAAATCCCTAAGCTAAATGGTGAGGGTAATGTGATCTTGCTTGGTAATGAGCAAATGGTTACATTAATTGAAAAAGGTCTTAAATATAATTGTAAAGAAGCTCTTCTGATGTCCGGAGAACGTCCAGATAATTTTCTTGATGTCAAAAAAGAGTTAGAAAAAAGAGGTTGTTTGAATTTTATAGAATTTGTAAAACAGATCTGCACATATTTACTTGATTTTAAAATTCTACCCCATATAAATTTGGGATTTTTGACTTATGATGAAATGAAGGACTTAAAAATATATTGTGCAAGTATGGGATTGATGCTTGAAAGTACAAGTATGGAACTTTTTAAAAAAGGGAAAGTACATGAATATTCTCCTGGAAAATTACCAAAAAAAAGATTAGAGCATATTAATAATGCTGGAAAGTTAAAAATTCCATTTACCACAGGTTTATTAATAGGTATTGGACAAACTATAGAAGATATTATAAAAGATTTATATTTAATTAAAAGCATCCATAATGAATATGGGCATATTCAAGAGGTTATAATTCAGAATTTTGTGAAAAAAGAAAATATTCCATTTCAACCTAAGAAACCAATAACTATAGAAGAAATGCTCAAAATAACCGGAATTGCTCGTGTTATATTTGAGAATGAAATTGCTATTCAAGTACCACCAAATCTTATATTGGGTTTTGAAAAAGAGTTTATTGACATGGGTATTGATGACTTTGGTGGAATATCACCTATTACTTTAGATTATATAAATCCTGAAAATAAATGGCCTCAAATTGATAATTTAAATAAAATTTGTGAGACTAAAGGTTATAAACTCAAAGAAAGGCTTCCAATCTATAACAAATACATCCAAAAAAGTGATTACTGTCCAGAAAATATTAAAAAAATTATTGATAATATAAATTATTAATGTTAACTTCTCACATATTCCACCGGTTGAAAACAGAAATAAAGGAAATTTTAGAAAAAGTTTTAAAATATGAGGAAATTACTTCTAAGGAAGCTTTAAAATTGTTAAAAGTCCATGGTAAAGAATTTTTTGCCCTACAAAATGTTGCTAATCAAATTTGTTTTGAAAAAAAGGAAGAAATTGTAACTTTTGTTATTAATCGAAATATAAATTTTACGAATGTGTGTTTTCAAGGTTGTAAATTCTGCTCTTTTAGTTTACCCACCAATCATAAAGATGCATTTCTGCTTTCACTAGAGGAGATTAGGAAAAGAGTTATTGAGGCAAAAGATTTAAACTGTACGGAAGTATGTATTCAAGGGGGGATAAATCCAGAATTAAAATTTGACTTTTATTTAGATATTCTTAGAATTGTAAAAGAAGTTGATAGAAATATGCATACTCATGCGTTTTCTCCTCAAGAAATCTATTTTATGTCAAAATTGTATAAGAGTTCAATAGAAAACACATTAAAAGAATTAAAAAAAGCAGGATTAGATTCAATTCCAGGAACAGCAGCAGAGATTCTCGTTGATGATATACGAAGAATTGTATGTCCAAATAAAGTCTCTACATCGCAATGGATTGAAATAATCACTCAAGCTCATAATTTAGGAATCCCAACGACTTCGACTATCATGTATGGACACATAGAAACCCTAAATGATCGAATAACACATTTAGAAGTCTTAAGAGAAATTCAAAAAGAAACCAAAGGTTTCACTGAATTTGTGCCTTTACCTTTTGTTAAAGAAAATCCGATTTTATCAAGATTAGATAAACATCCTTTGATTCCTAGTTATGGTATGGCTGATTTAAAATTATTTTGTGTATCTCGGATATTTTTAAATGATTATATTGATAATATACAATGCAGTTGGGTAAAATTAGGTCCTAAACTTGCTCAAGTGTCTTTAAACTTTGGTGTAAATGATTTCTCAGGAACATTAATGGAAGAAAACATATCAAGAAGTGCTGGAGCGGAATTTGGTCAATATTTATCACCAAAAGAAATTGTCGCAATAATTAAAGCTGCTGGAAAGAAACCCGCTCAAAGAGATACTTTATATAATATTTTGAAATATTATTAAATATTATTGAGATTGCAGATATTCTAAAATATAGCGTTGTGCTATTAGATCCGAATTGACCATCCCTAATACTTTTCCCTGTTCAACTACAGGCATTGCAGATATTTGATATTGCTCTAGTTCTCGAACAATATCTAAAATAGAAAAATCTGGAGACGCTGTAATAACATCCTTAGTCATAATTTTATCAAGATTGACATCACAACTATTAGAAGCAACCGCAGCAGTGATATCCCAATCTGTCACAACTCCTACAAGTCTGTGTTCTGAAAGTACAGCAATTATCCCACTATTTTTTTCAATCATTAAAGCAGCTGCATCCTGTACTGCACTTTTTACATCGATTGTTGGTATTGAAATCATAATATCTTTTGCTGTACGTTCTCTTTCTTTAGCAGTTAAGCGTTGGAGGCTGATACGTTCAGCTGCATTGCACGGGAGCATATCAGGGTGTGCTGTTAATAAATCAACTAATTCAATCATATTATGATGAATTACATCTTCTCTATATTCCTCTCCTGCTTTTAATCGCTGTCTTGAAAGCTCTGTAAATTCTTTAGAATGATCTTTTAACCATTTTTCAACCGCATCACGATTTCCTAACATTTCTTCAGGTATTTGTAATCGATCTGGAGATTTAATTATGTGCTCTTGAGCAGCAAAAATAACACCTCCAGAATTTACTAAATAATCATTAGCTATCATTACCCCTTTCTCTCTATACACGATTTGCTCCATACGAGTACGTGCCGCCTTTCTATTAGGATCAGGTGAATAAGTGTTTGCCCCTTCAATAATCACTCCCCATTTTCCCATACGATCCACAGTTATAGATGGATTTTCAGAAGTACGTACTCCTAAATAGTTAAATACTGGAGCTGCGGGAATTAAACAAAAAGCATTTTCTAGAAGTAAATTATTTCTATTTGTAGAAAATTTCGTGGGGTGTTTATATCCTTCTGAAAAAATATTCTCTTCAAAATAATTATTAGTAACTAAGCGTTTTTCTTCCCATATTTTAAAAAGTTCTTGAATTGGTAACCCAGATTCATTATATAAATAACCCTCTAAATCACTTATACCTATTACTTTTGCATCAGGGATTCTTTCATATAGTATACGTGCAACATGAGCACCAACAGCTCCAAAACCTTGAATCAAAATTTTAAGATCTTTAGTTTCTGGAATCTCGAGATTAGCAAATTGTGATAGAACTCTCAATCTCGGGATTATATCCAATAAAGTTTGCAGAGCAATCACAACTCCACCAGCAGCGGCTCCCAATTCATCTATACGCATTCCTCCCATCTCAACAGGCTTAGAGAGTGCGTTATCTAATCCATTTTCAATGGCTATAGTCTTCATATCAGCATCGTTTGTACCCACATCAGGTCCAGGCAAATAGATGTCGATATAGCGATGAATTAATCGCGCAAAACCACGGATTATTTTATCACGATCTTCAGGTGAGATATTCCTGTCAGCAACTATCCCTGATTTACCTCCGCCGTATGGAAGATCAGCAGCCGCGTTTTTAAGTGTCATACCTCTAGCTAAATTATGAATGTCTGAAGGTGTTATATCAGGAAGCATTCTTATCCCTCCCATTGATGGAGTCCCCATTGACAGGTTATCAACTACTAAATATCCACCAATTTCCAAATCGGATGTTTCGTCCCATAAGCAAGCAACAAGACGGGGGCCCAATTTATCAACAACAATCCCAAGTCGAGATAATAGATGCTCGTCTATATTGCTGAATTCTAAATAACACTTTCCTTTATCTTTTTTAAGTCGGGTTTTAAGGGTAACTTCTGGGAGGTTTTCATTAAGAAAAGATTCCATTTTTTTTGGTATCATAATATCCACAATTATAAGAGAATTTGATTAATGGAAACATATTAGATAAGTTAAATAATAATATAAATTTCAACCAATTACTTAAGCTAATCACTAATTTATTTTATTGATTTATTCATCCTGTATATACGGTTTTTCTAAATTTAAATAAATTTCTGCTTTCTTTAATTCTCTCCCTAAATAATTTAAATGATGTACATCTTTAGTTAAATTAAACTGAATGATCTTTTTACTTAAAGCTTCAGCATTGTCCCCAATGAAAGTATGGCGTAGTTTATTGTCATTAGAGAAAAAAAGAGTGTAAATTTTTTTAGAATAATGATTTGTGTAAATTCTAAAATAGCCTTTATCATCCGGAATATAATCAGGAATGTATTTATCTACTGATATTGCATAAGTTAGATTTAAAAGTGGCAATTCCTGATTTACTTTCCCTTTAGCTCTAAAAACTGAGATTCCTTGATTTATAGGGGGCGTTTTTTTATACTTTGCTACATAATTTAATTTTATACTCTCTTTCAATTCTCTTACTCCTCCCATTAATTTCGTACTGTGTTCGACGGTAAAAAGAATCCCGATATCCAGTTCAATTGCAATACTTGCTAATAGCCCATTAATTCCAACAGAATCAATATCCATAAGCTCGACTACGTTTGATATTCCAAAAAATAGAGGAAGTTCGAAATTTTTATATTTCTCTTCTGAAACCTTTTTTTTATATAAAAAATAAGCTTCTAAAGAATTACATATTCCAGGACTTATTGGTGTTTCCAGTAATGGATCAGCAATTAACTTCCTAAAGCCATTATTTTGTAATTCATTTGTCAATTTAAATAAATTTTCAACACGAGTTTCAGCATCTTTAGGAAAATGCGCTTCCTTAACATTAGTAGGAAGTATAACAATAGGAATGGTTTTAGGGAGATTTAAAAATTCTTTATAATTACCCAAATCTAAACTAAGAATGAGATCAATTCCTTCTTCAACAGCAGCATTTATTTCTTTAGAATCCATAGAATCTATACTTATTAATATATCAAAGTTAGATCTAATTAATTTGATTATTTGTTTGATTCTTTCTGGATTTGGTTTATTAGAAACACATCCAATATCAATTATCTCTGCACCAGAATTGCTATAATGTTTTACTTTTTTTAGAATATTCTCATTACTTTTTTCAGTACAGTTTACAATCTCAGCAATTATAGGGGGTGGCAAATTCCTTCCAATTATGATATTAGATTTTTTTTCATTAAGGTAATACGTGTGAGACTCTTGCTTTTTTTTAACTGATTCTAATTGCGAATTTACAATTTCAGTAAATTGACTTTTTCCTGAAATCTCTAGTAATCTATTCGCGGGTGTCTTATTAGATAATTCTAAACTCTCCAAATTTCTTAGAATGACTGGTAAATCAGAGGCGAATTCCGGACCTTTTCTAATTTTTATTGAATATTTATCTTCTAAATTTTTTGAATCCCATTGTACAAAACCTGGTAATAATATTATGTCATAATTATTAAGTTCTATTTGTTCTAAGATTTCGGACGTTATGAGTTCGGTTAGAAACGCAGAAATGGTTACTGGTGCTTTTATTATGGTAATATTAAACTTCCTAACAGGTCTAACAATGTTTTCTATTATTTTATAACTCTGTAGACCAGTAATTATAAGTACCTTAATCTAAATCACTTATGAGTTTTTCTTTTTCAAATGGAATAAAAATATCATCTAATATTGAACCGGTAGCTTCTTTTATTTTTAAATTATTAATTATTGGCTCAAATCTTCCCCTTAAAATTCCATTAGCAATAAAAGCTGCCCCTTGAGCTGCTCGTTTTGCTATTTGACTAAATGATTTCATGATTCTTACCGGAGCAACATCATTTAATCCACGTATCATTTTTTCTCGAAAATATGTTAAACTTGCTCCTCTTCCAGCTAATAATACCTCTTTTATTTTATCTTTAGATGAAAATGATGACGATATTCCAAAAACAGCTTTTTTGACACTTGATAAATAAGCTTTTAGGGCTAATTTAGTCTGTTCATCCTTCTCTGCTAGAAGTGTGATCTCTTTTAAACTCAAATCGGAATACCCTGAAATATAGGCAACTCCACCTTTGTAGATATTTTTCTTATGGATATTTTTGATAAGATAAGCTAGCTCCCCATCAAGAGCCCCACATGCTCTAAAACCCATAATATTTGAACCTCCTATTCCATCAATAATTTGTCCATTTTCAATTGCCAAAACCGCTGTGAAGCCATAACCTATTTCTACCATAATGAAACTTGTATCTTCTGCAGAAACTTCAAATCTTTCCATTTGATCTCTAATTCCTGTAACTGCAGTACAAATTTTATCCGCAGTACCCATATCAATTTTATTAATTTTTCGATACTTAGGAACAGTAGGTAAATGCTTAACTCCAGGGACCATAATTCCTGGGATATTTTGAGCTTTAATTAATCTTAAAACCTCTCCCAAACCAACTAATTTATTTTTTTCTTTCTGATCAAATTTTAATAAAGTAAAAAATATATCTTGTTCTGTTAATTCACGTACATCTTTTAAAGGAAGTCCAAACCCACTAGGAGCAACCATTAGATCTACATCCTCTACTGAATTGATGATCGTAATTGCTTTTTGAGGATCATTGATTAGTTCTTTTGTATGTAAAGATGTGTCTAAAATTGTTTTATTATCCTCCAAACCGAAGAAATCCCATGATCTGCTACCAGGATCAATTCCTATAACTCTATACATCAATCAGACTAATTTGATTAATACAATATAAAAGATTCTATAATTGTTTTTATTTTCTATTTTTTTTTAATAATTGTATTTAGCTTAAACTATTTTTAGAATTTAACTTAAAACTATAAAAATAGCGAAAATTTTTTATAATTTAATCTTAATTTGAAATCTTGTATTACTTTTAATATTTAAGTCAAAATTATATATAATCTTGAAAATTCATTAACCATAGGTTAAAATATCTAATTCAATGAAATTGTATTCAAAAAAAACAAAAAGATGTGAAAAATATGGCTGTAACTGTATGGGTTTGTAAAATCTGTGGAGAAGCTTACATTTCAACCACTGAAAAACCGCATCGCTGTCCATTCTGTGGAGCTTATGAAAAGCACTTAATAGATTCAAAAGAATATGATGATACAGGGGCTTGGGATGTTGAATTAAATGAAAAAGATAAAGCCAATGCTGAAAAAGCTTTAGAAGTCGAAGTATCTAATAATATTTTTTACAAATGCGCTAGTAATAAGACTCCAGAATTGGATGGTCAAAAGTTATTTAAAATTCTTGCTAAAGTAGAAGCTGAACATGCTTCTGTTTGGAAGAAAATTTTAAAATTGGATAAAGTAGAATTTCCAAAATATGATAAATGCGCTCCTGAATACACGCCGAATTTAGAAGAATCTCATAGTAGAGAAGATAGAGCCATAAAGTTTTATGGTCAAGCAGCAGCAGAAGCTCAAAATTCTCGCGTAAAAGAAATATTCCAAGCTTTTGTCGAGGTTGAAACAGATCATCTCCATTTATCTGAAGAGAGATTAAAATAATTTCTTTCCTTTTTATCTTTTTTTTTGTTTTAATTAACAATTTATTAATATTAATTTGAAATTTTATAATTTGTAATTAATTTAAAAATTATAGGGATATTAAATGAGTAAAACTGGAAGAAAATTACCACATTATAAAATTGCCGAGCCTCATAATCTCTCTCCGCGACAAAAATGGTTAAGAGATTATTATTTTAAGGGGATAAAAAGAGAATGGAACAATGAGTTTTCATCCTTTACAACTGGAACAGACTGGGATATTGTTTTTCATGAGGGAGATTTTTATATAAATCCCGAAGTACTTTATTATATTCAGATGATGGGGAAAAATGATAGAGGTGTATTTGCTTCATCTTTTAGATCAATGGCTGTACCAGTTGATTTACCAGATAATTTTTGGGAATTATCTTTACCAGAACGTAGAGCGACATTTTTTGAAAGAGTTATGCTTGATTATATTCCTCAAGAAATTATTTCTGAAAATG
>CP070805.1:1868712-1888516 GCA_020343655.1 Promethearchaeota archaeon
CGCGGTATACATATTAAAGTGAGAGCTCCCGGTGGTAATAAATCTCAAACTCCTGGACCTGGAGCGCAAGCTTGCATCCGCGCTCTCGCCCGAAGCGGTTTACAAGTCGGTAGGATTGAAGAAGTGACGCCTAAATCACATGACCACTGTAGACGCAAGGGAGGGCATCGCGGAAGACGTGTTTGATTTAGAGCCTCCCATTCGCTAGTTTGGAAGGGTTATTCATTCGAATCATCTTGTATTTCAATAGTTTTATTATTTTGTTCTTTAAGTTTTTTTATGATTAATTTGTCTTAAGGTTAATATCACCCCGCCTTAACCAATGCCTTTCGATATATTGTATCCACAGTAAAAATGTTTTTTTAATGGAATTAACTCGAGCGATATACTGACTTACCTCCAAGTAAGATAAATAATTCTCATATTCTTCACTAAGATTTAGTAATTTGGAAAGGAAATCTTTCGATATGTAATTTTTAAAGGTTATTAATATTCCGCAATTATTAAGAATTTCTGCGCTCACATTAGGTCGCGTTGCAATGGAGATTAACCACTCACCAGTTCTTCTTTGTAATAATTGATGTTAAATATTCCAATGAAAATGAATGGTTCATATCTAGGGATTCTTCCTCCTTAATATTTACAGAAGTTTATATTACTCAATTTTTATTATTAATATAAATCTTCAACCTTACTGTGTCACCCATGATTAGTGAAGACTGCCTTATCTTTTATGGTTTTTCGCCAGAAACTAAAAAATTAGCCCAAGTATATAATCCTATTTCTAATTTTATGAATGATAAGCAAAATATCGATCCATCAAGTAGATTTAATTTAATTGTATTTCTAAAAGATGGACCATATTATTTTGATCAATTTACATTTGATCCAAATTATATTCTTGAAACTTTAAAATCAATAAGTAAAAACATTGAAAAGCCTAATATTGTTAGTGGGATTTTAATTGCTATTAATTTAATTATTGAAAATTTCAAAAAAATCTCAGAAAAGCTATTTCGATTGTTAATTTTAATAGATGAAGAATTTTGTGGAATTCCTACCAGATTTTTATCCATAATAATAGAATTAATTAATAAAGTTAAAGATTTACCATTTTATATTGACATTGTATGCATAAGAAATAAAAATCCTGAGAAGGATGGAATCCTTAAGAAATTAGCATATTTAGCTAATGGAGAATATTATGAGATAAAAAGTATTCAAGATCTGGATCCTATATTAAATGAGTTATCTAAAAAACAACTTATTGAAGAATCTTTATATTCAAGACACAAATTAAAAATGGCGCAAACAAAGGCTCAACTCTTCTATCTTAACTTAGCTGATGAACCTAAACCTTTTTTCGAAAGTACTACTTGTTCAATTTGTTCTCAAAAAGATATTGAAGATATTGTGCAATGTCCTTCATGTGAAACATTAGCTCATAAAATTTGTTGGGCACAATGGGCTAAAAGTTCAGTTATTCAAATACCACATGTGTTCAGATGCCATAAATGCTTTAATTTGTTAAAACTTGACAAAGATTTTGTATTTGAAGTTCAAATGGGAATAATTCCACCAATTGCTAAATTAAATCAAATTGAAAAGAGGGATATTAATGATTATTTAAGAGATATAGCTTCTAAAGATAAACCTAAAATTATACAGGTTGAAGATCCAATGGCATCCGAAGTTAAAACTATCATAGAATCAAAAAAGAGTAAATCCCAAATAGAAGAAGAAGAAATAAGTGTATCATTAGATATTTGTCCTATTTGTAATAATATTATAATGGATTATGGAAAGAATTGCCCAATATGTGGTTTTGCATTATTACAAAATTAATTAACCATTTAAGCTTTTAGAAACCTATTTCCAGAAGAAACAGGAGTAAATTGGAGAATTTTCAAAATTCATTAACATTTGATGTCGGAAAAAAATATATTAGTGAAATGTTTTTAAATATTTAAAGAGAAACTTTAAGAGATAATCAAATTAAACCAATTAAGTAGCCTTTCATGACAGAAGAAGAAAAGTTCAAATCTATTATTCAAGAGATTAAGGAGATTTATTTATTCTTAACACAGCAAGAACCAAGCCCAGATGATGAAATTGAAGCTCGAGATAAACTAATAAATAAGGTTCACGCTTTAAAAAGTGTAAATTCATTCCAAGTAGAGTCTAATATGCTTCTTTTTGAAGAAACACTGGATAAATTAGATAATTGGGATGCCTTGGAACTTTGGTTCATAGAATCTGAGTTGCCAGAACATATTCAAAAGATAATCAGGATCACCGACGAATTATTCGATATTCAACCAGAAGAAAAATCCAAAGAACCACTAACTACTCGACTACATGAAGATTTAGAAGCAGCTAGCATTGATATAGAACAAATTGTAGACAAGGTTTCTGAACAGTTTAAAGGAAAAATCGATGATCTGAAACAAGAAATAGATGTTTTAAAAGTTGAATTAGAAAAAAAAGACGAAAAGCTTAAACAAGTTTCTCAAATGAAAGTTATAAAAAAGATTACACCAAAGAGAGACGTAAAATTACCTCCGCCAAAAATTAAAATTCCCGCTATTAAAAAGCCTGAAAAACCTCCTCAAGTTAAAGCCCCAAGTAAGTCTGAGCCTGAAAAAACAAGACTAATAAATGGAATAAAATCCGTAGAACAAGTACAATTAAAAATTGAAGAAGAATTAGAAAAATTAAAAACTCCTCCTGATTTTATGCAAAAATCGGCGATACTACAAGAATCTATACCTCAATTATCAGGATTTAAATCATTTTCTGAAGTCCCTAAAAAACCAGAATCGATTTTAGATATTCTCGAAGAATCAGAAACACCTTCACACCTTCCAGAAGCACCAAAATTTACTGAATTGCTCGGAAAACCTAAAAAAAGTTCTTTAATATCAGAAATTATAGAAGTCGAAGAGTTTGAAAAAGAAATACCATTTATAGTTAAAGAACCGGAAATTAGTGAAAAATTTGAAGTAATTGAAAAACCTGAGATAACTAAAGAACCTGAAATTAATCAGAAACCTAAAATTACACCAGTAAGTATAGAAGAAGCTGAAACTGAGTCTGTAAGATCAAGTGGTACTGATTTATTTAATGTATTCTCTTTAGTCGGAGATAATACTGCTGAAAGATTATTAAAACCAGATAGTAGTTTTAGTCAATTAACAGTTAAAGAGAAGAAAAAAAAGGAAGATAAAAAAAAGAAGAAGGAAGAAAAAGGAGAAGCCAAAAAGATTGAGACAACATCTTCTATTGAATTCAGTTCTACCCAACCTGAAATAGGTAGTTTTAATGAATCCGAAACACCTTCACTAGGAGAAATACCTTCAGATAAAGATTCTTTATATCAAGAGTTAATTGCTCTTGAGGGGAAACGATATTCGTTAGAAAAAAGCTTTAAAGAAATAGAAAAAAGTTATAATACGGGTTCTATTGATGAATTTGAATATAAAAAACAGAGTGATGAACTTAGGGTAAAACTAGAGGGGATAACATCAAGAATCAACAAGATAAGAAGAGTTATATCAAGCTTATAATTATTTATCATTTTTATGAAATATTTATTCTAAAATAAGGTGGCATTGTTAGTTTATGTTGTGCCTTTTTCATCATATTTTTAACCTTCTTTACGTTATCTTTATTTAAATTATTTAATTCTAATTGATTATCAATCCTGAAGATAATTTCATCCAAAACATCATATTTTAAACCAATTTCACCTTCATCTGTTTGATCTTCCCATAAACCTGCACTTGGTGGTTTTTTAATTATTTCTTCAGAAACGTCTAATATTTTTGCGATTTCCCTTACCTCGCATTTGTACAACCCTCCAATAGGTTCAAAATCAACTCCCCCATCGCCATATTTAGTGAAGTAACCAATTGCTAATTCAGTTCTATTGCTAGTTCCGGCAACTAAAAATTTTCCTATAGACTGACCAACAAAATAAATTGCCATCATCCTTAATCTAGGTTTTAAATTTGCTAATGCTATTCGATTAGATTCGAATAAAGATGAGGTTGTGTTAATAAATTCTTTATAAACGCTAGTTAATTCTATTTTTATAAACTTTATTCCAAGATTTTTAGCTAATTTTTCTGCATCCTTTAGATCTTGTGGTAATGAAGATATTGGCAAACCTAATCCAATTACATTATCCTTACCTAAGGCAGTGACACATAATGATGTTGTTACCGCGCTATCAATACCCCCACTGATTCCTACTACAACTCCATTAACTTTTGCAAAGACCACATAATTTTTTATCCATTTTTGAATTTCAGAAATAGTCTGCTTATAATCCAATTTTCTCATAATTTTTCCTAACGATTAATTTAATTAAAATTCTTTTTTTAGCATAAACTTAAAAGAAAAGCTTATAATAAAAATTTTATAAATATAAAATTAAAATTGTAAACTTAATTTATTCTACTTGTATAAAATTTAATAAAGAATGAAAATATTGATGTAGAATGAGTGAAGAATTTAAAACAATTGTAGATTCTTCTTTTGATAATGGAATTCCATTATGGATTTACACTGAAGATTATATTTATGGTATAGTACCAACTGCTGGTGATAAATGGTTAGAAGTTTCTTATACCTTTGAAGATCCTGATGAGCCTCTAATGAAAGGAGAGAAAAGCCCAGATTTTGCTTATCAGTTAATGATGGAAGAGATTTCTAAAGGTGTAACTTTTTATGTTGAAGATTTGAAAGTGCCTTTATTAAAAGAATTCGCTGGAGGTTCTGGTAAATCGGGATCTGATTTAATTTCTGCAGTAATTGAAGAATTAATAACTAATACTAGTAAATATACAGATAATATAGATTTTCTTATTAAAAGTAAGGACGATTTAGGCAAGTTAAAAGACAAAGTCTGAGTTTAATATTATAAATAAAACTCTTTCAAATTTTATTTACATTAATATCCTGAGATGATAGAATAAGTATAACATTTCTTTTGTTTAAATGTATAAACCCCGTCTTTGTGGATGCTTTTTAGAAAATTCCTTATCGATACGCCTTCCTAAAGCTGGTCCTACATTTGGATCTCGTTCACTTATTAATTTTTTTAAATAATTACCATGTTTTTGGGAATATTTTTCAATACCAGCAGCAATAATATTCTGATCTTTTTTAATTGGTACAATCATTCCAAATAAGCGAAGCATATCGTCTGGTGACATTTTTTTCCCGATTTCTTCATCAATATCTTTATCTAAATTTCTAACAACAGTACCCATGCTTAGAGCAGAATAAGGACTTAATTGTTTTGATTTTAACCAAAAAGCATTGGGTTTTTTAGTGATAAATGTATCTAAATTACCATCTTTATCTTTAGAACCTATAATTCTCCAATCTTTTCTATCTTTATCGTACTCCTTTTTCATTTTTTTTACAACTGAACTTATTGGAGCAACACCGTAATAATCTTTCTCTTTTTTATCACTCGTCATAGTCCCTATTATAATAAGGTAATTTACCTATAAAAATATAGAGAAAAAAGAAATAAGTTGTTATTTACTTAAGACTAAGATTAATTAGTAATTTCTTTATATTGTTAATAAAGAAAAATACATAGATAAAAATTTTACTATAGTACTATATCTCAAAAAAATAACATAACTCTATGGTTGAAATTAATATATTTGAAACTAAAGAAGAAATAGGAAAAGCAACTGCGATTAAAGCAGCTAATATAATTAGAAATACTCTCAAAATAAAGACAAAAGCTTATTTTATTGCAGCTACAGGTACTTCTCAATTCGAATTTCTTAATGAATTAACACATCAGAGAGGAATTGAATGGGAAAAGACAGTCATGTTTCATTTAGATGAATATATTGGATTATCAGCAGATCATCCCGCTAGTTTTCGAAGATATCCGAAAGAACGAATACTTGATAAAATCCATCCAAATAAGGTTCATTTTATTAAAGGTGACGCTAGAGATCCAAATAGGGAATGTAAAAGAATTAATAAATTAATTTCTAGAGTAAAAATTGATGTTGCTTTTATAGGAATTGGTGAAAATGGGCATATAGCTTTTAATGATCCCCCTGCAAATTTTAAAATAAAAGATCCTTACATCATCGTTGATTTGGATGAAAAATGTCGAAACCAGCAAGTAGGTGAGGGGTGGTTTAGATCAATTGAAGATGTTCCCAAAAAAGCTATATCTATGTCGATTCATGAAATACTACGTGCAAAAAAAATAATTTGTGTATGCCCTGACAAGAGGAAAGCTGAAGCGGTTCGAAATTGCCTATCAGATAGTATTCAAGTGACTCCGAAATACCCTGCTTCCATATTAAAAACTCATAAAAATGTTTTTTGTTATCTCGATAAATTTTCTGCTTCCTTATTATAATATTATAATATTAGGTGAACATAATCAGAATGATGAGTAAAGTCGATCTTAAATTCAAAACATATATTGATCTTTTTGATCTTGCCATACAATCTAAGAATCATCAACTATTAAGAAAATTACTAAAATTACTAAAAGAAAAAGAATCGTTATTTCTGGAAAGCTATAATAAAAGAAAAACGGAGGGTGTGTATTATACTAACGAAGATTTATCAAAATTTATCATTTCAAAATCGATTATTGAAATAATTAATAAAAACATAAATTATAGAAATACCGACTCTGAGATTAAAAATCTAAATGAATTAAATCTTTTAAACCAACCTGTGAAGAGAGAAATAATTGAAATTCTTCTTAATATGTCTATATGCGACCCTGCTTGTGGTTCTGGTGTTTTTTTAATCTCTGCAGCCAACGTTCTTTTTGAGTTAATCCAAAATTTAAGTGAAATGATTAATCCAAGTGAGATAAAGACAATCATTTTAAGAAATATATATGGATTAGATATAAATCCTTATGCGATTAAGTTATGCTCTCTAAAATTATTTGCTTGGTTCTATAAAAATATTGAATTAAATAATGAAGAGCCCTTTAGTTTTATATTTTCAAATTTAAAGGTAGAGAACAGTTTATTTTCTAGAGATTGGCCAAAAAAATTGTTTAATAAGAAAAATTTCGATATTATCGTTGGAAATCCTCCATATGGGAATATATTAAGTAAGGAAGAAAAGAATATCTTAAAAAATCAAAATCTATTTTATAATGATATTTATTGCGCATTTTTGATTAAATCTCTTGATTGGATAGATTCTGGAATTATAGGATTTCTTCTACCTAAGAGTTTTCTTCTACGCCAAGGATATATTAAATTCCGGAATAATTTGCTTGATAAAGCTTCATTATTAAAAATTTATGATATTGGAGCCAAAGTTTTTAAAAAAGCAACAAATGAAGTACAAATTTTAATTTATCAAAATAAAACAAATCAAGAATATAATTTGGAGGTATTTAATTATCCAGAATATCGAAATATTACGTACTTGAATCAGAAATTTGATAAATTAAGAGTTTGTTTCAATATGGAATGCCCTTTAAGTTTAAAATCTAAAAAGTTATATCCTTATACTTTTAAGAAGACGTGTCCTTTTTGTGGAACTACTACGGCCGAATTAAATCGGATTAGAATTAAACCAAATGAACTATTACATCAGCTAATTGAGAAAATTGAAAAAATTGGAGATTTAAATTACTTAAATCATATAAATTTTCCAAAAATGATTAGGGGGGAAGAAGAAACAGGATTAAAGTTAGTAAGAAGAAAATTAAGAAAAGATACTAGTGGTTCTTGTTTTTTTATTAGCGCAAGAACTGATTTCAGTTATTATACTATTAAGAAAACTAAATCATTTAATCTTGAAGAACTTGATACTAATGTCTTGAAGGGAGATGATTATGAATATTATATTAAACCTAAATTATTAATCAAGCATAATAACATAATTCCTGAAGCAATTTACACAGAAGAAAATGTTTGTTTCACTTCTTCTGTCTACTCATTACTCCATGATGATGATAATGAATTAAAATATATATGTGCGGTTCTCAATTCAGCTTTAATCCAATTTTATTGTACTTATGCTATAAACAATCAGAAAGATACAACTATTAATCTAAACCAATATATGATTAGACATTTACCTTTTATTAAAAATACTAACGAAATTAAGATTAAAATTGCTGAAAAAGTAGATACAATAATTAATTTATTAAGTGTGAACGAAGGAATTACTAATGAACATACAAATCAGTTATTAAGAGAAATTGATGATATTATATTTAATTTATATAAAGTGTCAGAAGAAGAGAGAAATTTAATTATTGCAATAACTAAGAATCAAATTAAACACTTTAAAAAGATTTATGGTCCTTGAATTAGTGATTAATCCTCTATTAATTTGAAACAAAAATCACATTCTTTATCTCCCAATCCCATAAATTTATTTCTTTCAAATTTTATTTTTGGATTGAATTCTTCAAAAGCAGCTTTATAAAAAGGAAAACACATATTTTTGCAGATTAAAGGTATTCTATCTTGACGATCAGGATTTCTATCCATTATTGCTTTGTAGGGACAATCTTTTATTTCAATAATTACTTCTATATCAGAAATTTGATTAACCAAATATTTCCAGCCCTCTATTGACCATCGAAACGTAATTATTTCAATTAGATCCCTTAAATTATTTGTATTTATATTCAGATAATTCTTAACTCTTCTGAATATTATTTTCATAAGTCTTATCCAAACTGCTTTATCAATTTTTAATGCAGTATCCCATCCTACTTCTTTTTCAGTTTCTAACATCCATACTCCATCCATAGTAAAAAAGTTCTTTTCGAAATAGAATAACTTATCTGCTTCACTAATTTTTCTCATAATTTTTCATTATTAATTAAACTTTAATAACTTTACTTTAAGGTATCAGATTAGAGATTTCATAATCTTTAAATATGAAAATACATCTTTCATATTAGGAGCAACTAATAGATTTGATTTTAATCTGAAAAATAATTGTCATAATCAGATAATCTCTATATATTGCCGAAAAACTTATAATATATATTATAATATATTCAATATATTATTTAATATTTAACTATTTTAATTAGATTAGTAAAAAGATGGAGTTATTACTAGTAGCATTTTTATTAAGCACAATTGCAGGATTATCAACGGGAATAGGAAGTTTGATTACATTTGTTGTAAGAAAACCAAGCAAAAAAGTCATCTCATTTATTATGGGATTTTCTGCTGGAGTTATGATTCTTCTCTCATTTTTGGAATTATTACAAGAAGGAATTCAAACGAATGGTATTTTAGCAGGAATATTATTTTTCCTTTTAGGAATGGGATTAATGCTTTTAATAGATATAGGAATAACACATCGCTATGAATATGAAGATATAACGGATAATGAAGTAAATACTTATTCGCTAAGTAAAGAACGTGCTCATCAACATCGTCATCGCCATCGCGGGCGATTATCTCAACAAAAACAACTGAAAAAAACATCAGTATTGGTTACATTAGGTGTTTTTATCCATAATTTCCCTGAGGGTATGGCTACATTTATTGGAACTCTGAAAGAATTCGAACTCGGAGTTTTAATAACATTAGCAATAGCCTTACACAATATTCCTGAGGGAATTGTTGTGGCAGCTACAATATCCACTCATAATGAAAAGAAATTAAAACCTTTTCTCTGGTCTTTTATATCTGGAATAAGTGAACCATTAGGAGCCTTAACAGTTGGATTTTTTCTCTTTCCTTTTATTAATGACTATTTGCTAGGCGCCATGTTATCAGTTGTTGGAGGATTTATGATTTATATATCGTTGGATGAATTATTACCTATGTCTCGTGCTCTGGGTAAAGAACACATATCAATTTTAGGAATTGCAACTGGTATGTTTGTCATGGCTGTAAGTTTAACTATTTTATAACAATGTTACTCTATAAAATATTCAACTTATATAATTGATTCTTATATTTAATGATCGAACTTGAAAAATAAAAAGAAGGAAAAAGTTAAATTAGTTATTATTCTTTAACCTTCCTCAAAATTGAGGAAAGTTCTGTTTTAAGTAAATCACGTATTGCTACGCGAATTACTTCTGAACGATTGGGATATAGGTTCATGTTCACAAGCTCTTCTATTCCTTGAAGATACATTTCAGGAATATGACAGGTTATTAATTTCATTTTTTTTTATAAAACCCCTTTTATTATTCAAAACTTATCGTTTTTTGTTATACTTTACAAAATTTGATAAGATAATATATGCATATAATACTACGATAATACATGTAGAATACAATCATCAAAAGAACTTATTTTTAGGTAGATTTTATATAATTGAATATTTTTTTTTATTCAGAATTATTAGTTTAGAATATGATTATTGATGAGTAAATTAGTTTTAGTTGATGGAGCTAAAGGACATACCGGTACCTTTCTTATAAAAGAGATATTAAGATCAAAACCGGACTGGACAATTATTGCTACAGATTTACCATTAGAAAAAAGAAATCAATTAATGACTAAAGAAACGATTTTTAGCGGTAGATTCAAATACATGACGGAAATATTAGATAATGAGAAAATATCATTCATTCCCTCTGATCTAACAGATAAAGATTCGCTAGAGAATTTATTAAAAGATAGAGAATATGATATTATTTTTCATGCAGCTAGTTTATATGATTATTTTGCTCCATTAGATCTTCTAAGAAAGGTAAATGTTGAAGGTATAAGAAATCTTCTTGAAATCATTCATAAAACCCAAGATACTGGAAGATTAAGATTTATACATTGGAGCACTTGCGGGGTTTATGGAGAACCCAAATATGAAAAGAATAAAAAGGGGTATCCTATCCCAGCTGATGAGACTTCATCTTATAATCCTCCAAATAATTATAGTATCAGTAAGATGGAACAGGAAATGGTTTTGAAGGAGAGTATTGATAATTATCAATTAAAAGCTACTATTATACGACCAGCACCAATCATGGGACCATATCAGATCTATGGTGTTTTTCATTTATTACAAATGGTAAATAAATCTGGATTTGGACCAGGCATCCATATATATCCTAAAAAGAAACGTTTAGCAATGCCCTTAATTCACGTTGAAGATTTAGTTAGATCGGCCGTATTTTTAGCCGAGAATGATAACTCTATAGGTGAAGCTTATAATCTCGTAATAGATGTATGTTTTCAAGAAGATTTTCTTGAATATCTTGCAGATTTATTAAATGTATATTACTTTAATTTCCCAGTGTGGTGGCCAGTTTATAAAATATTTTCAAAGTTCCTTTTTTGGCTAAGTAAACGGAAAGAGAAAAAAGCAAGAAAATTAAATTCAAGGCCTCCCGTCGATCTATCAATGGCAGGTTATACAACCCATCAATATCTATTTTCTAATAAAAAGATCAAAGAGTTGGGATTTAAATTCAAATTTCCTGATTATAAAATTGCTACTAAAGACACCGTTGAGTGGTATCTAAAAAATAAATGGTTGGAGAGTGAATATTAAATGGGATTTATCGAAGGATTGATTTTTAGCTTTGTTGCTGGTTGGGTAAATTCTTATTTATATCGAAAATATTTACGTAAAAGAAATAAAGACTGGATAGTTTTTTTAGCAGCAATATTTCTTGCTTCGATATGGACAGTCGATATTTTAATATATTTCGAAATAATTGATATGAGATGGCTAAATTTCCTCCCTTGGGTAAATATCCCATCCATGGATAAAGGAAAGTACTTCTTATGGAATTCATTTGTTGTATTTGGAATTGATTTTAAAATTCCACACCAACCCGGTATGGAAATAATCGCAAGCTTTTTATTTATTTCATATTTATTTTGGTATTATTCTGGTTCAAAACTTGGAAAAGTTATTCACGGCTATAAACCATACCAACAAGGACATTATTTAATATACAGACCTGTAAAGAGATTTATTAAAGATCGCGAAAAGAGATTAGAAGATTCTTAATAATATATGTCCCAATATTTTATTTTTCTTTTACATATATTGAAGAGATAATATTTGCATAAACAATTAGTATTTTAGAAATCAAAAAAATTAAAAAATAAAAAAAAGTATTATTAATTGGGGTGCTTTAGAGTTATATTTGCAATATTACTCTTAGTGTAGCTATATTGGCTTATTTCTAAAGCGCTCCACCTATAATTTCAAAAGCAAAGATTAACTCTCGCTTATATCTATTTTTTTAGCTGGCTTTTTGCTAAATGTTACTTTTAGGAGACCATTAGCCATTTTTGAGACTATTGTATCTGTATCTGCATCAACTGGTAAAGTGATATCCATATCTACATCAATAAAAGTAAAACCTTTCCAGAAAGACGGACCACAGCAAAATTCACCAACATCTCCCTCTTCGGGCTTTTTCTCTACTTTTTCTAACTCAGGAATCTTCGGTTTCTCTGCTTTAATGTTGAGGTGCTTATTAATTAAAGAAACTTTAACCTCTTCTTTTGTACGCCCCGCTAATGGTACAGTAATCAAATAACTATCTCCGAGGTCTTCAACATTATAAGGGATATGACTCCCCATAAAACCTCTCATAAAATGCTTAGCCATTGTTTTCATTTTTTGCATTTGTTGAGGGCTAAATGGAAAACAAAAAGCCATACCTTTTTGACCATGACCATGACGACTGTGAACATGACCATGGGAGCCTTCATCACACATGTTTCATTTTCCTCCTTTTTTTAATTTTTATTGTTAATTTTTAGTTTAGGTAAAAGTTAAAAATTTTCATACTCATCATCATCCACAATAGGAATGGTTTTAGTACTTTTTTCTCTTTTCAATTTTAAATCTTTTAAAATATCCCCATATTTTTCGATTTCATTATTAATTTCCTCTAATCGCATTGAAATTCTTTCTTGACTATATTTTAAATCACTGATAATTCTTTCAACTCTGCTGATATTTGCCAAAGAAAAGTCTTCTTGATTGATTTCTCTTTCGATTGGCGCACATTGATAAGGAAAGCATGACATAACTCCTTTAATTCTTTTTTCATGAGGTAACCATGCATTTATAACCGTACGAATATAATCTCCAAGAGTATTGATACTGGATTCAAAATTATCTTTTAGAACTTCTTTTAACCTCTCCTCTCCCTGAACTGTAATTCTATAAATCTTTTTTTGACGATTATTTTCATCAATAAATTCTTCTGTTTCTACAAAACCTTTCTCATCTAATCTACTTAATAAAGGATATATTGTTCCTGGAGATGCTTTCCACATTGGTTTAAATTTTTTATTGATGACTTGACTTATTTCATATCCTGAAATCTCTTCTCGATTCCTAATTATTGAAAGTACTAAAATATCTAACCCAGAAAAAAGTCCACTGTGATGACCACTAAATCGTTTGCCAAAGAACATTTTTTTAACTTCACCCATAATATATAAGTTCTCGATATATCATAAATTGAATATGAAAGTTAATGCTCTAATATCAATTCATGATATATCTTAAATCGAACATTAATTATTATAAGCAAAAATAATTATATAAATGTTTGGATTGAAAAATTTCTAATAAAACAAGAATTAATTAAGAATGTTTCTACAAAAAGTCTTATTATATTTTAATAATAATATTATAAAGAAAGATTTTGTATAATTCAAAAATCGAATATTTATTAATATTAAGAAAATGGTAAAAAAATCTCATAATTTTAATATATTTTTATTAGATTTTCATCTTTATTATGCCAATTGAGGGTATAGATACTGAAAGGTGTAATCTCTGTAATGAATGTATTGAAGAATGTCCTCTGGGAAATTTTCATAACTCTATAGAAGAACAGCAAATCATTTTTGATAATTCTCAAGGATGCATTTTGTGTGGGCATTGTATTGCGGTCTGCCCTGAAAATGCGATAATTTATAGAAATATGAACGGTGAAACTTTAGATTTTGAAGTCTCAAGTAAATCAGTTTCATATGAAGCAATACAAAATTTAATGCGTATTAAAAGATCAATCAGGCAATACGAATATAAAAAAGTCACAGCAGAAATAATTGAGAAAGTTGTAGATTGTATGAAATACGCTGCTGTAGCTATGAATAAGCGAACCCTAAAATGCCTTATAATTTCAGATGATCGAAAAATTAAAGAACTTATAGAAAAAATTATCGAAGCAGTAGAGCCAGAAGAAGAAAGAGAGATTTATAAAAAAAAGAGAGAAGAAGGTATAGATCCATTTTTTCATAATGCCCCTCACATCTTTATTTTCCATTCGGATAATAATTGGGATACTAAAAATGCTTCTATTTGTATAACGTATGCGATGCTATGCGCTCAAACTTTAGGTTTAGGATCTTGTTGGATTGGAGGAGTTCAGGTGTTTCTTAATGAAAATAAAGAAATCCAAAAAGAATTATTTGATATAAATGATAAAATTGTTGGTATTATGATATTAGGATACCCCAAAGTAAAATATTACAAGATACCTCCTCGTCCACCGTTAGAAACTCAAATTATTTAGGATTTTAAATAAATATATTCGAAGTAAATTTCATATTTAATATTTCAATAAGAAAGAGCTTGTTGAAATAAATTTTCTGCTTCTTCAACAAGTAAATTATTAATTGCAGGTAAAAAGTTATTAATTAACCTGTCATCAAATATAAGTGCAGAACCGCGATTATACATCACTATTACTCCCAAGTCACCTTGCAAACTTTCCTTGATAAACATATTCGAACTGAAACCTGGAGTTGCACCCCCGTGGCCTTGAAGCCCTTGTTCATAAAGAACCCAACCTAATCCATAGCCATCAACATCAAAACCATCCATAACTCCAGTAAGTGATTCATGTTCAGAATGCATTAATTGAAGAGTTGCAGGATTAAGTAATTGGGGTCCATCATGTTCACCTTGGTTCATATGAGCAATTATATATTTTGCCATATCGGGTACTGTACTCCTCAAATTTCCTGCTCCCATTACATAAAAATTGTATAAAGGATATTCGAAATTCGTATTATTACTCCATTCATAAGGAATGCCATGCTTTTCAATAAAATCTGTATAGTTAGAACCACTACTCGTCATATTTAATGGCCCAAAAACGTTTTCTTGAAGATAATCCATCATAGATTTATTGGAAACCTGTTCAACTAAATATCCAAGTAATTGATAACCTGCATTAGAGTAAGAGTGATGTGTTCCAGGTTGGAAAGGCCAGTTGTAATCATCATAATATGGACCAGTAGGGGTTAAACTCCCATTTAGGAACTCTTCTAGAGAAGGGTGAACCTCCCATTGAATAATATCCCCTCTCAAATCCAAATTCTCATTAATCCATTCAATTGTTTGGTTATCGAAATAATACTCAAGCGACCAATAGAGATTTTGGGATAAACCTGCTGTGTGGGTTAAAAGCATGCGAATCGTTATGTTTTTACTAGGGTAATCGGGGTGCCTTACATCAAATGGGAGATACTTATTAATATCATCGTTTAAGTTAACTAGATTACTTTCATTGAGTTGTAGTATTGCTGTTGCCGTAAATGTTTTAGTGATTGAACCAATCATATAGACTGTATCTAAATCAGGTTGTTCGCCAAAACCATTAGCCCAAACAAGGCTATCATTAATAATTATCCCTGCAGCTAACGATGGAATTTCATATTCTTCCATAAGTTTCTGGATTTTCTCATTGAAAGATTCTTGAGTCGGTATTAAAGAAGTAATAATAAAATAGGATGAAATTCCGCCAAACACAACAACAGCAGCTATAATCAGTCCTAAAACTAATTTTTTGTTATATATCATATTAATTTTTCTAAATAATTATGGATTGTATTTAGTTTTGAATTTTTAAAAAATTTATTAGTAAAATAACTAAAATTTTTAGAAATTATGAATAAATTATAGACATCAGTCACAAATAGCTAAAGAAATATCTAAAAAGTTATCGGTGTATTTCTAAAATAATATTTGGAACAATGTGAATAATCGTGAAATGAAGCTTTCACGAATATTTTAAGTACAATAAATATATAGGAGTATAAAGAAGAAATCATCTTCAATTATAAAAAGATAGTTCTATTTAATTTCAAATTTAATTTGAATAGAATAGTAGTTCACCTTTTTCTCAATGGTGAAACTCATAGTTTTTTTTAAAATTTTAAATATTTTAAAAGATAAATTCAGTTAAAATAAAAAATATAGAAGGTGAAGAAATGGAATTTGAAACTGTTATTTATGAATCAAAAAATAAAATTGGATATATTACACTTAACAGACCTGAAAAGCATAATGCCATGAGTTATCAGCTGCTTGATGACATAGATGCTGTACTTGACTATGCTGAAGCAGATAATAGTGCAAATGTAATAGTATTAAAAGGTGCCGGTAAAAGTTTTTGCTCTGGTTTTGATTTAAAGGGATCATATTATATAACGCCCCCAGAGGGAGGTTGGACTTATAGAAATTCTTATGAGATATTAAATAAAAAGATATATGCGAAATACCCACGAATTTTGTATTTTCCAAAACCAACCATCGCTCAAGTTCATGGTTATGCCACTGATGCTGGATGTTATCTGCAGCTTCTATGTGATATCTCTGTAGCAGCAGATGATGCTTTATTAGGACACCCCATTCAGCAAGTATGGGGCGGTTCTCAAAGCTTGCCTCTCTGGCAATTTTATTTAGGTGTCAAAAGAGCAAGATACCTTCTTTTGACTGGTAAAAGAATAACAGGAAAAGAAGCAGCAGAATGGGGTCTTGTAAGCTTGAGTGTTCCTCGAGAGAATCTTGAAGAGGAAGTAAACAAAATTGCTACTAAAATAGCAGAAACTCCACCAGATGGAACTTTAAAACTTAAGATTTCCCTCAATACTGCACTTCGAATAAGAGGGATGGATGCGTTATTCGATTACTATGGCCAGATGAATAGATACAGTAGATTATTTAGAGAGCAAAGATAAAATAATCTAGTTTAAATAAAATTTTTTTAAATCTATAATATTCCTTAAATCTGATTATTTAGAATGTTTAAAAAGTATAATATTTCTGATAATAAATGGATAAAAATAAGAAAAATTTTAGTCAACTTAAAGGGTTATTAGTAGATATTGATGGTACTCTTTATTTTAAAGGAAAAGTAATCCCCGGCGCAATTGAGACTGTTTCTAAGCTATGTGAAGCAGGTTTAAGAGTCCTTTTTCTCACAAATACAGATAGTAAATCTCCTAAAACTATTTTAAAAATCTTAAAGGATTATGGATTTACAATCAATGAGGATGAGATTTTCACACCAGTTATAGCTTTAAAAAAGTTTTTATCTGAATACCTGACCAAAAAGTCCTACTTTGTTACAACAGTTGAAGTAGAGAAAGAATTTCAAGACTTTCAACAGGTTAAAGGTTCTGAATTGCCTGATTTTGTGATAATAGGCGATTTTCATGATAATTGGGATGTCAATAGGCTTAACCAAGCTTTTAAATTTGTGCTTAAAGGTGCTAAACTTCTTGGAATGCAAGGTAATAAGTATTATCTTGATCGTAATGGTGAACCAGTTATAGATACTGGTTCATTTGTACAAATGATTGCTAATGCGGCAAATGTGACTCCTAAAATATTTGGAAAGCCTTCAAAGGAATACTTTTTACAAGCATTAAACAAAATAAACCTTGGTATTGATGAAGTTATCGTAATTGGCGATGATATTGAAACTGATATTCAAGGTGCAATCAATGTGGGATTCAAAGGTATTTTAGTAAAAACAGGGAAAGGAAAATATTTTGAATCAGCTAAATCAGATATTAAACCATTTTTAGTAATTGAATCATTTAGTTCTTTATTAGATCTTCTTTTAGAATAAGAGATTTTACTAGTTTTAAGACCTTTAAAAAATGTTAGATAAAGTTAGTTACCTATAAATTAAATCTTTTAAAACATAAAGGAACCAATTTTTATTATCCTCTTTTAGTAATGAGGTAATCTGAGTTAACAAAAAGATTTATATATTGTTTTTAGTTATGTTTCATAGAAAATTAATTTAACATAAAAATGGGATTTTCCATGGCTTTAAAAGAATATTTTGTTCGAGATCTAGTGATTGATGATGAATACGGAGTAATTGACTCTAAAGCGACAATTCAAGAGGCAGCGAAAAAAATGAAAGAATTAGGAGTTCCAGACTTAGTAGTAATTGAAGGAGAGGAACAGATAGTTCTAGGAGTCATTGCTGATTTTGATATTGTCCAAAATGTTGTAGCAGAAGGGAAAGATGTTAAAACTGAGAAGGTTATTTCTACAATGTATAAAATTATTCCAGTAAATTTGGATACACCTGTTACTGAAGCATTTACAAGAATGCGTGATTTAAACGTAAATATAGTACCTGTTGTCGAAAATGGAAAGCTCGTGGGAGTATCTTCTATTCATGACTGCTGGAGTTATATTCCTGATCAAGATGTAGATGAAATAGGGCTAATTCCAGTAAAAAATACAAGAGTTGCAGAATTCTGGTTTGCTAGTGTTTGTGCAATTATCGGATTCACTCTGGGAATAATTTTACCTTTAGCAGGAATTTTTGGATTTTTTACAGGAAAATACAGTGATCTTATGAGTTTGCTTGGTATGGGACCAATCGTAGGAGATCCAACATTATTTTTCACACTATTTGATGTACGAGGTGTAGGGATTTTGATGCCCTTTTTTAACTTAAATGATCCAATATGGCTTGTAATTGGTATATTTAGTATTCTTACGTTGATATCCGGAATAATAGGGTTATTTGCAATAATCTACACAAGTTTTTCTGATACCAGAAATTTGCAAACAGGATGGAAAGTAAGAGCTATTATACCTGGATTAGCGGTTTTCTTTATGGCTTTTGAATGGATCTTATTTGGAATAGCATTTGCAATTACGACTCCACCACCAATCGTTACTATTGATCCTCTAGGATTGACAATGTCAATTATTTCGATGATTTTATTTCTGTTAGCTATATATCGAGATTACATTTTTCGTAGCGAAGAAGGTTCCAAAGTTAAAACAAGCGAGGTGTCAGGATAAAAGATGCCTCGGGGTGGTGGATTTCGTGGTGGCGGCTTTCGAGGCGGGGGGTTTGGTGGTGGTTTTCGAGGTGGTGGTTTTCGTGGAGGTGCAGGTACGTTTAGAGGGGGTTATCGTGGAGGTGGAAGACCTTTTGGAAGAACTGGCGCTACAAGAATAACATCAAGATCTCCAGGTGGCCCTTATACGCATAGATATTATAGACCCCATCGTAGATATTACAGACCTTATTGGTGGTATCATAGACCTTGGTATTGGAGATGGTGGTATTCACCTTGGTGGGCAGGACATTGGTATCGTCCTTGGTATTATAGCCCAGTTTATGTTGGAGGGGGAATAGTATTTTTTATTATCCTAGCACTGATAATCTTCCCTGTCGTAGGTGTAGCATTTTGGTTTCCAGGGACCCAAGCAGATGAAAATGGTTATGTAAATTATCGTTCTACTGAGACATTATATTTTAATGAATTTTGGTATGAATACGAATATATTGAAGCAGGAAATCAGATAACATTTTCAGTTCAATCTTTAACCAGTGAAATTACATTTTCAATTTGGAATCAACCATTCGAATATCTACCTACAAAAACAGACAATATTGGTGTTATAAATTCCATAACAATTGATCCTATTTCGAGTGATCATTTTCGTGAGTGGTTATTTCTAAGACCTGGTTCATTGATTGAATATGAATTTAATACAAGTGCAGAAATTGATTTCTTTATTGCTGATGGCTTTGACTTTTATAATTGGT
>CP070805.1:1888616-1905981 GCA_020343655.1 Promethearchaeota archaeon
TCTTTAAAAGCGTTAGCTTCTTCAATTATTAGATTTAATTTTTTCAAAATCGATGCTTTCATTTCAAAATTTCACATAATTCCCTATTGATTAATCCTAAGAATTATTTCATATTTTTAATACTTTTCTTATAAGCTTTTTATTTCTTAAAATCTATGTAATAAGTATTAATTTTTACAAATAGAACAGATAATAATGACTCGAGAATATTCTGTGAAGAAGTATCCCACCATTGCTTGTTGCGGATTGGATTGTGGCTTATGCCCAGTTTATTATACTAAAGGACCTTCAAGATGCCCTGGCTGTTGCGGTTCTGATTTTTTTAGTAAGCATCCTTCATGTTCAATAATTACTTGTTGCATAAAAAAACATAATTTTGAGACATGTGCAGATTGCGCAGAATTTCCATGCTCTAAAATAAATAAATGGGATAAAGCTGACTCATTTATATCTCATCAAGTATCACTTTCAAATCTGAGATTAATACAAGAAGAAGGCATTGATAATTTCTATGCTCAACAAGAAAGAAGGATAAAAATACTTGAGGATATGTTAGATAATTTTAACGAGGGCAGATCTAAGAGTTTCTTTTGCATAGCTACTGCCTTACTTTCGATTGAGGATTTAGAACAAGCTTTAATGAGAGGTAATGAACAAATTAAAAATGGGGGAATTGGTCCAAAAGATTTGAAAGCAAAATCTAAGATCCTTAAAACAATTCTTAATGGATTTGCTGATAAACGAGAAATAGAATTGAAACTAAGGAGAAAAAATTAAAAATGACTAAAAAAAAAATTTTTTTTAATGGTTCTATTATTACTATGGATGAGAAACATCCAATTGTAGAAGCGGTTGGAATTGAGGGCGAAAAAATTATCGCTGTAGGAAAGCTCGAAGAACTTAAAAAGTTTTTAGGTAATAACTATGATTTGATAGATTTGAAAAAAAATACTCTTCTTCCGGGATTCATCGATTGTCATCTCCATCCAATTCAGTATTTATTACATCTATTAAACCCTGATCTTTCTAATGCAAATAGTTTGAAAGAACTTCAATCAATTATGGAAAAAGCCGCGGAAGGAAAAAGAATAGATGAGTTAATTATTGGTTTTAACTTTTGCGAAGAAATTTTTGATAACCCTATTTTACCTACTCGATGGGATTTAGATGAGGCTTGTCCTAATAATCCCGCTTTTATTTTAAGATATGATGGTCATATTGGAGTTGCCAACAGTAAGGCATTAGAATTAGGGGGAATATTTGAGAGTAAGGCAATTCCAGAAGGTGGAGAAATAAAAAAAAATGAGAAAGGTGAATTAACTGGTGTCATTTCCGAAAAGGCCTTATCCCTTATACTATCGAAGATTACTACTCCAGATCAAGATACATTGACTAAAGCAGCATCAAAAGCATTTAAAATCTTTGCGAGAAATGGAATTACATCCCTCCATGGTATTGTTTACTATGGGAAAAAGAGTGAATTTGGTGTTTTCGGATCATCAGAAATTTCAATATTAAAATCGATTCTAGAAAAGATACTTCAAAACTGGTATATCATGGTTAATACAGAAGATCCATTAAAGCTAATAGATTTAAAAGTTCCACCTTTGGATGAAGGAAAACTTGACGGAAAATTTAAAGTTGGTAGTTTAAAGCTATTTCTTGATGGCAGTTTCGGAGCAAAAACTGCTTGTATGTTTGAACCATTTACCGATGCTCCAGAAATGTGTGGTTTTTGTGTTGTTGATGAAGATGAAATATATAAAAAAATGGTGTTAGCCCATAATAATGGATTTCAAATAATCATCCATGCTATTGGTGATAAAGCAAATAGAATTGCTGTAAATCTGTATAAAAGGCTTTTAAAAGAATATCCTAGAGAAAATCATCGACACCGAATTGAGCACGCTTCAATATTGACTAGAGATGTTATAAAAGATATGAAAGATAACGGAATAATTGCCTCGTGTCAACCACCCTTTATTAATTCAGAATATAATTGGTTAGAAAAAAGAATTGGCAAAAAGCGCTGTAAATATACTTATCCCATGAAATCTATTATTGATGGTGGAGTTGTTCTTGCATCTGGATCAGATTGCCCTGTCGAAGACCCTAATCCTATTTTAGGACTTCACGCCCTGGTCAATAGAAACGGATTTATTCCTGAAGAGTGTATCAGTATGAAAAAAGCGCTTAAAACATATACAATTAACGCTGCCTATGCTGCATTTGAAGAAAATATAAAAGGAAGTATAGAAGTTGGAAAATTAGCAGATTTTGTCATATTAGATAAAAATCCTCTTGAAATTCCAGGTGATAAAATTAGAGAAATTCAAGTTCTTGAGACAATCATAAGGGGAACATCAGTATATAGGCAAAAAACCAATTGATTCATTAAGTTATTCTAAATATTCTTTAATAAAATTCCATATAATATTATTTACTATATCTGGTTTTTCATCTGTGAATCTGTGACCTACACCTTCAATTATTTTGAGTCTTGAATTTGGAATTTTCTCATGTAATATTTTTGAATATTTTAATGTAGGTATGATATGGTCATCATCTCCCAATAGAATTAACGTCGGTTGCTTTATCGTATGCAACTGGATTTCTGTATTATGTTCAGAAACAGCAGCACCTTGATTAACCCAATCTTGAAAGGTTATTGGATCCTCCATGAAATCTTGTTTGAGGCTTTCAAATAATTCTTTATCTTGCTTCATCTTTTTTCTAAATGGTCGTGAATATAATGCAGCAGCTCTCACCCTGAATTTATGTTCCAAATCAAAATTTTCCATTAACTTCTGGGCTTCTATTATTGATTTTGAGGAACCAGTTTCATTCCTAGCAAAAGTTGCGCACAATATTAATGTTTTAATCATTTGAGGGTATTTTAGGATAAAATTTTGTGCAATCATTCCCCCCATAGAGAGTCCACAAAGATGAATATTCTTTTGTATCCCTAAATGATCTAATAATTGTTTAAGATCCTCTACAAACATATCCATAGTATATGGATAATTGGGCCGTGAACTTCTACCGGCACCACGATTATGTGGTGCTATTACCCTCATCTTTTGTTTAAAAAATGGGATTTGATAATTCCAACTCATCTTACTTCCTAATCCACTAAGCAGCACTAAAGGCTCGCCCGAGCCCTCATTTCTATAATAAAGTTCAATATCATTGTATCTAAATTTCGACATTATAATACCCCAAATTTCCTATAATTATTTGTGTAAATTTTGATTCCTAATTAAATTTCTAGGATTAAATAATTCAAGAAAACAATTAAGGACTTAGCAATATTTAATCTGTAAAATAGAGGTGTTCATCAAAACCAGTTTCAGCAATTAGATCTTGACCAAGCTTTTGAATTGCTTTCTTAGTAGGGTTTTGTAAAATTCTTCTCGCAATATTTATGACTTTGGCTAACTTATTATCTGGAAACTCTCTTATAATTTGATCATAACGTCCAAAATTAATTCCTGCAGTGTAAACTCCTGCACTTCCATGACCTGCAGCACTACTAGTCTGCCAATGTTCAACCTTTACTTCAATATTAGATAAAAGATGTGAACAAAAAAACCATTCTATATAAAGATTCATTCTTTTAGATTTTCTTTTTGTATCCCTTAACATTTTAAAAGCTCGATTTAATCTATCAGGATGAATCTGTCTGAAAACCCTTTCATGGCTCTGATTCATATTATCTTTAACATGAGCCTTTAAAAGTTCCATAATTTCATCAACTTTCTTTGCTCTTTCTCCAGTTATTTCATGTTCGATTGAATGAACGTGTTGCTCAATTGCATTTTGAGTTTCTGGACTACTTTCAACAGAAGTAGATTGAGCTGGAGGAGAAGGTTGACTTCTTGATGGAGGTGTGGTTCTTGATTGGATTTCTTGAGGGATATTGTATATCTCCTTAGGTTGCAAAGTGAATAATGTATCCAGTTTTGAAGGATCCTCTCGTACTTCATTAAATTTTTCCTGAATTTCTTGATTATTATATCCGATTGATTGCAAATAAAAAGCTGCACTAGCAAGTTGGTTTTCTAATGCTGTTGAGGTACTGTGAGAAGTGCCAAATTCTTTTTCTAATTGTTCATCGGCAATTTTACTTATTTTTGCTTCTTTAATTTCGTTTAATTTTAATGAACCTAATTTAGTGAGGATGTATTGTTTTTGATTGGATGTTATATAATTTAAATTTCCTGTAGGGCCAATCATATAAGAAATTTTTTCCATTTTCTTAAGTATATCTGCGAGATCTTCTTGGGTTCTTCCTTTTGATATTATTAGGAAATGTTCTAAGAAATTTTTATCAAATCCTGCAATTATTTTAAGATGTTTTTCATCATATTTATTTAAATGCTCATGCAATTGATTTCCACGAAGATCTGAGGGTAAACTAATCTGATATACCATGATATTATCGGTAATCATATAGATATAGTCTGTTTTTTGCATAAGCATCTAATATTAAGGATAATTTGGCATCAAAAAAATAATATTCTTAATAAATTAATAATTTCCAATCTTAAATACTTTACATTAAAGTTATTTTCGGTACTTTTTAGCTATTTTTCGTGCTAACTCCATTTGTTCTTTTGTCTCTAGAGAACATGGTCTAAGTTTTCGAATCCATTTTACTGGATCTAATCCATCTGGAATATAACCATTGAAGGCAGCCCAAGCAACGATCATTATCCCCGTCCTTCCACAACCTGCTACACAATGGACTACTATTGGCTCTTTCTTAGCTTCGAATCTACTGGTAATTTCTAAAAATTTATCTAATTGTGCATCTGTAGGAGTACCAAAATCAGGGATATTTATATGAAAATAATTGAATTCTTTAGGGATACCTTGATGATTATCGAACTCTGAACAATTTATTATGACTTTAATACCTTCCTTTTTATATGTTTCAACTACTGATGCATCTGGCCACCAAGAAGCAGCCATTTTATTTTTGATAATCCAAGTAAATGGTACTGTTCTATGCGGTTGTCCTCCTTCTGGCCAATACCAAGGGCGAACCATAAAATCAACAGATACTATTAGTCATACCTAATTTTCCTTTTCAATTAATAAATAAAGAATCCTTTAGAATGTAAAGTTTGGGTTTAATTGCTTTTACTCCTTTAAATCATTAAAATTTTGAATTCTTATAATAATCTTAAATTAAAATTTTTAAAGTATGGAAATAGAATTAATGTCATACATAAAGCACCTACAATATTATAATTTTTTTATGATATGATATGAATTATAATTTAAATCTAAAAAATAGGTGGAATTGATTTGAATAAATATATTTACCTGATTATTTTATACCTATTATTGGTTATCCCTAGCTTCCTCTTTCAAATTATTGCTCTTGGAGCTGAGGGAACAGAAGATCTTACATACTTAATACCAGTTAGAAGCTTAATTGTCGATTCAGCATACAATTTTTTCTTCTCACCCCTTATCATGATTATTTTGATACAATTATTTTCAGTTGTATTAGCTGTATTTTTCTTAAAATTGCATAAAGCTATGAAATTAAACAGATATGATTATTATATATTGAAAGAAACTTATGTTAAATTAAGTTATTGGAGCATGGCTAAAAGAGTTCTTTTATTGGGTTTTTTTGCATTTAGTTTTGGAATATTTTTATCTCAAATCATACCTGAAGATATTATTATAGCACCCTCTCCATCTGTTACAGTTATCACTCCTTACCTTAAAGCATCAACCACAAGCAATTTCATCCTCCCATTTATAATTTTAATTATAGAACCAATTTGGTTACTTAGAGATTCGAGTATAATCTGCTCTTTAAAGGAAGAAAAAAGGAAGAAAGAAAAAAGATACTTACCAGATATCGAGGGTATTTACCACTATTTCCAGAGTAATTTTTCTGGCTATGTAGGAATAGGGGCAATAATCGCTATTATTATTTTAATGTATGGGGCAATACAAACTTTAAATCCTGAGTTGGGAGAACTTGCGGATATACCTGGAATTCTACTTACACCATTTATGCTTTCGGTTATTACATTGCCAGCCCTAGTTTTCCATGAACTTAGATTGAATACGTTCCGAACAAAATTAGTTAGGAAGTTAACTCAAAAGGGAATCAGATCTATAGAGAAAATTCAAGAAATTGCTTAAACAATAATTTTTTTTTTAAAATTTTAAGGGTATTATATTAATTGAAGATAAGAAGCCATGAGTTCAACATCAAATAATGAATCTTTATAATCTTTCTATCGTTTAAAAATTTATAAAATGTTTTGAAATGTAGAGTTATGGTTGATAGAGAAAATTTAAGTGCTTTTGATACAAGAAAATACCCTGTACGCCCTCATGTTGGAGTTGGAATTCTTCTTGTTCGAGATAATCATTTATTATTAGTTAAGAGAAAATATAATCCTGATGCTGGATATTGGAGCATCCCAGGAGGGCATTTAGACCTTGGAGAAAAAGTAGAGTTGGCAGCAGTGAGAGAAGCTTTTGAAGAGACAGGATTTAAAGTAAAGGTTTCAAAATTAGCTGGTATAATAAATAAAATCATGTATGATAATTCTGGAAAAATCGAATATCATTATGTTTTAATCAATTATTTTGTTGAACAAACAGAAGGAGATCCAAATCAACTACCTAAGGCAGCAGATGACGCTCTGGATGCTCGGTTTGTGCCTTTCGATCAACTTAAATCCTATAAATTAACTGAATCTTTAATTGAACTTCTAAAGCAATTAAAGATTGGATATGATTAATTTTTTTATTTCTTTAGAAATTTTAAATAATAAGACAAAAGAATATAATTTTATCATTATTATTTTGTCATAGAGTATGTTTTAATTATTTTTGAAAGATTATTAGTAGAAGGGTCTAAGATTTGTCAACTTTAATGAAAACTGTTAGGAACGGAAACATAACCAAAGAAATGGAGATTGTCGCCAGAAATGAGCAAGTTGATGTTGATTTCATAAGGCGAGGGATTGAAAAAGGGAGAATAATTATTCCTAAATCCAATAGAAGAGAATTAGATCCACCTATTGGTATTGGTAAAGGACTACTGGTAAAAATCAACGCGAATATAGGTTCTTCTAAAACGGTCTGTAATATTGAAGAAGAATTAGAGAAAGCTAAAATCGCTGTTAAATATGGTGCAGACACAGTTATGGATTTGAGTACTGGTATAACCGAGTTGAATATTCAAAAAATTAGAAAGCAAATACTTGATGAGCTTAAAGTTCCTATTGGTACTGTTCCTATTTATCAGACTGCTTTGAGAGCTATAGAAACCAAGGGAGCCATTATCCATATGGATGAAGATGATATGTTCAACGTTGTTGAAGAGCAAGCAAAAGAAGGTGTTGACTTTTTTACTATCCACGTTGGCGTAATAAAAGAAATTGTAGATTATTTGGTTAAGCATCCACGAACAATGGGTGTCGTTTCAAGAGGCGGAACTTTCTTAGCTTCATGGATCTTAGAAAATGAGATGGAGAATCCTTTTAATCAAAGATATGATTATTTACTTGAAATGGCTCAAGAATATGACTTTACTCTGTCATTAGGTGATGGATTTAGACCTGGTTGTATCTTTGATTCTACAGATTATGCTCAGATACAAGAATTACTTGAAATTTCTAAATTGGTAAAGCGAGCATGGAATGCAGACGTGCAAGTTATGGTTGAAGGTCCTGGGCATATTCCCGCAAATGAAATAGAGCGTAATGTCAAATTACAAAAATCTTTATGTGATGGAGCTCCTTTCTATGTCTTGGGCCCGCTGGTAACAGATATTGCACCTGGATATGATGATCTTGTAAGTGCAATTGGAGGAACTATTGCTGGATTAGCTGGAGCCGATTATTTATGTTATGTAACTCCCTCTGAACATTTAGGACTTCCTACAAGGGAAGAAGTCAAAAGAGGTGTAATTGCTTCTAAAATTGCTGCTCATGCTGTCAATATAGCAAAATATGGTAAAAGAGCTTCAAAATGGGATTATAAGATGGACATTGCTCGGAAAAATTTGGATTGGGAGGGGATGATTAAATATTCCATCGATCCTGATTTAGCAAGGGAGGTTCATTATAGAAATGGAAATTCTATTGATAATGAAGTGTGTAGCATGTGTGGGGAATTTTGTGCTATAAAGCTATTAAAAGAAGCATTAGAAAGTAAAAAGAAATCAAAAAATTAGATTAATAATATTAATCTTTTATGTTTTAGTTTAAAAAAATCATTTTTTAATAGTAATAATCATGAAAAAAGTTTTAACTATAGCAGGTTCAGATTCAGGTGGGGGTGCGGGGATTCAAGCGGATTTAAAAACCTTTTCTGCGCACGGAATATTTGGAATGAGTGCGATTACAGCACTTACAGCTCAAAATACCGTAGGAGTTCAAGGTATTTTTGAAGTTGATCCTGAATTTGTTGCCAAACAAATCGATTCAGTAATGACTGATATAGGGGCTGATGCTTGGAAAACGGGTATGCTTTCAAATGCAGAGATAATACAAGTAGTGGCTGATCGAGCATCTCATTATAATGTTGAACTTCTAATAGTTGATCCTGTAATGGTTGCAAAAAGTGGTGATCCATTACTAAAGGCTAAGGCAAACTCTACTCTTATCTCAAAACTCGTCCCGCTAGCTCATGTAATAACACCAAATCTTCACGAAGCTTATGTTTTAACGGGGATTGAAATAAGTAATATAAATGAGGTTCAACAATCCGCGATTAAAATCTTTGAGATGGGTGCTAAGAATGTGGTTGTAAAAGGAGGACATTTACAAGATATTAATGAATCAATAGATGTTCTTTATGATGGGAAAAAATTTATAGAATTTCGCTCTCCTCGTATTCATACAAATAATACACATGGAACAGGATGTACCTTTGCCTCGGCTATCGCAGCTGAATTAGCTAAGGGAAATGATATAAAAAATGCAGTACATATCGCTAAAGCATATTTGACAAAAGCCATTCAAAGAGCAGATAATCTTCATATAGGAAAAGGTCATGGTCCAACAGATCATTCACAGGGGAATGAAGTAAAAGCGAATCTTGATATGGTTAGTGTGAGAGAAATTTAGATTTTTTTCTTCTTCATCAATTTAATAATTTGTTCGAGTTTTCTTATTATATCATTAGAATTTTTACCGAATAATCGCATCATTGGTTCTTTCCCGATTGCGCCTTTATCCCAGATTATATCGGGTATTTTCCCCATTTTTTTTATACTCTCATTTATCAACCATTGCATTGTTAAATATTCTTTCTCCTTTACGTATTCTGGTTGTTCTTCTCTAATAATTTCCTGTAATTCTAGATTTGAATTTTCTTTGATTGATTCAATTAATTCGGGTATATATTTTAAATTAATAACAAAATTAATTGAATTATCAAATTCTTTAGCGGTAAGAATTAGTCTAGCGGTATGATCAGATACTCCAAATTTTATTTCACCTGAAGCCTTCGGGAAACCATTGATTATTGTAATGCGACCTTCAATTCCAGCGATTTCACTTTTACTTTGTGCATTAGAGAGGGAACCAGAAATATTCATTCTCACTTCTGGTATTAATTTGCTAAAATCTTTATCTTTAGATATTATACTGTATATTTCCCTAATTTGATTAATGATATTTTGCTTTTCTTGTGAAATTTGCGTCATTATCTTTCTTAAGATTATAAGAATTTTAAGTTAAAGGACAATAAAACTATTTCCTTTCTGAAATCCTATCATATGCCCATTGTGCTTTATCTTTAAGACCAATTCTTTCATATGCTTTGCCTAAATATAAAAACCCATCGGGATAATCAAATCTTATTTTAACTAATTTAAATAGAAAGTTAATTGCTAAGTCAAAACGCCCTTTTAAAAAGTTTGCTTTGCCTAATAAAAAAAGAACATTTAAATTTCCGTCATTTATAGCATTTTCGTTGTATTCATCCAAAAGCTTATCAATAGCCTCGTTATATTTCTCCTCTTCAATTAAGTTTTCGATAGATTCAATTAATTTAAGGAATACAATTTTCTCTGCGACTTCTTCCATCTTTTTAATGGATTCCTTTTCTAACTCCTTTTCTAAGGCTGCCTTTTCCTCCTGTTCTTTCTTTTCTTTATAGTCTTTAAATTGATCAATCAAACTTTTGGGATATGGCTCACTACATAATGGACAAGAATGTGAATGCATTAACCATTCAGCTAGACAAAATTTATGAACAGTGTGTCCACTTTCACATTTAAAAATTGAATCAGTGCTTTCATCTATACTCAAATGGCAAACTATACAAGAGGGCATTATATTCTATATTGTTATCTTTGAAAGTTTCAATTAGTCATAGTATAATATAATAAATTAATGAGATTAAACTAATTTAAGAATATGTTTTTTAATACATCGATTCAATAAATATTAAAAATATTAGTTTTATTATAAGGATAAGAACACTTTTTATGCTAACAAAACTCAATAAGGGTAGCAAAACTCATGTCAATAAATAGACAACAACTTTTTACTGAATTATTCAACCAATTCTTAGAAATCAATAAGGATGTAGAAGCAGTCATCGTTAGCGATCAACAAGGTTTAGTTATCGCTGGTGAAAAAAGAAGCGATGTGAATATGGAAATTGTTTCAGTTTTAACTTCTATTATACATCCTATTGTTGTAAGAATTCGTGATGAATTTATGTTTAAAAAATTTGGTACTGCAAGTTTCGATACAGAATTCTATAGACTGTTGTTTATTTCTCTAGATGAAAACAGAACTCTTAGTGTTGTATTAAATAATTTGGCGTCTGTAGATAAAGCATCTCCATATGCTTATCTTCTTGCCGAAAAATCTGTCCAAATTCTTAACATGGAAGAAGGTGACAGTATACAATTAACAATTCCTATTTTCGAATATGAAACAGATGAAACTGCTTACGCTGAAAGAGTGAAAAATCAGATTTATCAAATGAGACTAGATCAAGGAGGATTGTACCGGTTCAAATTTGTTATTATTGGAGATCACGAAGTAGGAAAAACTAGTCTTGTTAGACGATTTGTAGAAAATAAATTTTCACATGATTATCGTGCGACTATAGGACTGAATATTCTATCCCACTCCATAGAATTTTTTGGAAATAATATTGTTTACTCACTCTGGGATGTGGGTGCCCAAATGTACTTCAAACGTTTTCGCCAAACCTATTATTTAGGCGCACAGGCAGCATTTATAGTTTTTGATCTTACAAATAGAAAATCTTTTGAAAGTGTTAAAGAATGGTATAAAGAATTAGAAGATTTTATTGGAGGTCGAGAAATCCCCATAATTATCATAGGAAATAAGACTGATCTAAAGGATCAAAGAACTGTAGAATATGATGATGGTGTGAAATTAGTCAATGAATTATCTAACAAACCAAATATTAAGATATCATTTTTAGAAACCAGCGCATTAACTGGTGAAAATGTTGAGGATGCATTTACATTAATCGCATATCATTACATATCAAAAAGTAAAGAAGAAGAAGAAGAGGTAGTTAAAAAAGATTTGGTAGAGGAACTTAACTCTATCTTGAAGGAAAGAAAAGTAATTGGTGAACGTTTGGAATCCTTATTAACATTAACAATCATTTCTGAAAATGAATTTTGGAGCCCAGGATTGCAAATACTGTCAGATATAAATGATTTAAATGAATGCGAGAAGGTTAAGGATGAGAGAGATGAAAAATTATATAAATTTTCAAATGGTACAGTTTTAAAGAGTTATCTTTACCAAAATTTTGATGTTGCTGGCTCTGATGGAGTTTTCTGTATTTTTGATGCACGTGATAAAGAACATATTGATCCAGCGTGGAAGGATGTTGTCGTTAAGATCATAAATAATATCGAAAAGAATAAAGTCGTATTAATTGGAATCAGAGTGTCAGATAGAAGTGATTGGTCAGCAATTATGGAAGAATTCAATGTAAATGAATTATTAGAGCAAAAAATGGTATCATTATTATTCTTCAAATTAGGGCTTGAATATAGATTAGAAATATATGATCAACTTAAGGTAATGTTAAATACAATAAAATACCTTTAATTTTGTCTGTACATAAAGAATTTAAAATTTCATTTACACTTATGAAGCAGTAATAATAAAAATCTCAATAAAAAATATAACATTAATAGGAAAAAGATTAATTCAAAATATTTTTCATGAGTAGAAAAAGTCTTGCCAATACAGAAAAATAAACTTTTCAGAGATTTATTTAATAAATTTTTAGAGATAAATAAAGAAACAGAAGCCGTAATAATTTCTGATTATGAAGGTCTTATAATAGCAGAGGAGCGCCGTGAGAGCATAGACATAGAACCAGTTTCTGTTTTAACACCAATAATAAACCCTGTATTAGAACGGATGCGTAGTGAATTTGAATTTCAAAAATTTGGCATGGTTAATTTTGATACTGAGGATCATCGCCTTTTATTCATTTCTATTGATGAAAAAAGAATTCTGAGTTTGGTTTTAAAAAGTATGGCTTCATTTGAGAAACTTACACCTTATGGTCTTTTTCTTGCAGAAAAGATAGCTCAAATTCTTAATGCTGATGAAGATGATCTAATTCAAATTTCGGTTCCTAACTTTGAATATGAAGCAGGAAATGTACAAAGGTTAAAAAATCAATTATATCAGAAAGATATAGGCACTCGTGGTGAATATCGATTCAAATTCGTTATAATAGGTGATCATGAAGTAGGCAAAACATCAATTATAAGAAGATTTGTTGAAAAAAAATATACTGAAGATTATAGAGCAACAATTGGATTAAATGTGTTATCTCATATATTTGAACTTTTTGGTAATGAGATTGGTGTAAGTTTATACGACCTAGGTGCACAAAAATTTTTTAAAAGATTTCGTAAAGTTTATTATTCCGGTGCCCAAGCTGCCTTTCTTGTTTTTGATTTAACGAATCGAGAATCATATGATAATATTTTAAGTTGGTATGATGAATTGAAACATTTTACGCCTGAAGAAGATATTCCAATTGTAATAGTAGGAAATAAAACAGATTTAACTGAAGATAGAAAAGTTTTTTATCAAGAAGGTGCAAAATTAGCAAATAACTTATCTGAACGTGAAAAAATACAGATATCCTACATTGAAACCTCTGCGTTAAATGGAAACAATGTAGAGGATGCTTTTAACCTAATTTCATATCATTACATTATGAAAAGTAAAGAAATAGAGGATGAAAGACGCAGTGAAGTATTGTTGGATATTATTAACTCCATACTGAAAAAAAAAATCGTGTTTACTTTATCTATTATAACTGAAAGCTCACATTGGAGTCCGGGATTACAAATTATAACTAATATCAATAAATTAGGAGATAAATCGTTAATAAGAGATCATGGTGATGAGCAGGTTTATCAGTTTACAAATGGTTTGATATTAAAACAACATCAATATTCCGCTATTGATGATATTTCCAGTTCTGATGGAGTATTCTGTATTTTCGACGCCCGAAATGTAGAACAAATTAGTCCTACTTGGAGAGAGATAATTGTTAAAATTATCGAAAAAATAAAAGAAAATGGGGTAGTTTTAATTGGGATAAGAGCTTCTGAGAGTACTAATTGGTCAGATATAATTGAACAATTAAATGTTGATGAACACATTGATAAAAAAATAATAGATCTCTTATTTTTCAGAATAGGAACTAATTATCGCCCCGATGTCTTCGATCAATTAAAAATTATACTTTCTGCTATTGATGATAAGTATTAGTTAATAAAACCCTTATTTTAATAATTTTTAAATTAATAAACACTAGAAGTAATAATCCATATTCTAAAGATGATTAAAAATTCAATTTGGAGTAATTATCCATTCAACTGCTCCTTATGCAGATTGGGATCTATTTTTAGAAATTGCAAAAGAAGCCGAACGGTTGGGGTATGATTCTATTTGGATAACAGATCATCTCATCTCTCCAAAAGGACGATCACATGGCTTAGAGTCTTGGACAATTCTTTCGGCACTTGCAGCCGTAACAAAAAAAATACACTTAGGTACCTATGTCCTTTGCAATCAATTTCGACATCCTTCACTTCTAGCAAAAATGGTTTCTACAATAGATCACGTTTCTAAAGGTCGCATAATTCTAGGTATTGGCGCCGGTTGGTATAAAACTGAACATATTGCTTTTGGATTCAATTGGGATAATCTTTCTGTTAGAATAAATCGTCTTAAAGAATCCATATTGCTTATGAAAAAATTGTGGACAGAGGATATAGTAACTTTTAATGGAGAATATTATAAAGTTAAAAACGCAACCCTTGAGCCTAAACCAATACAAAAACCTCATCCACCTATTTGGATTGGTGGTGTATCTCCCGCAATTAAACGATTATTAACAGAAGAAGGGAATGGTTGGATTCCCGTTTTACCATCACCGGAGCAATTATCAAAAGATATCGAAGAAATTAAAAAAAAAATGAAAATAAATAACCGAAAATTCAATCAACTAGAAATTGCGTTTGGAGGGGCAGGATATACCCTTTTAACTGATAATAAAAAATTAGCAAACAAAGAGTTGAAAAAAATTTCTAATTATCGGGATATACCGATTGATAATTTGAATTGTTTGATTGGTGATTCTTCTTTCATTAAAGAAAAAATTCAACAATATGAAAAAGTTGGAGTAAAACATATTGTAACTGGATTTTTAGATTTTCCGAGTCTAACAAGTTTGAGACAATTCTCAGAATCAGTTATACCTACTTTTAAGTAAAGGGACATTAATTCTTATTACTTATCATTAATCATATTTAAAAAAGATTAAAATAACTTACAAGAGGGAACAAAATGGATATAGTTATAAAGCCCTTATCTCCAGATCTTATTGATGATTTTCTATACTATTTCGATAATATTGCTTTTTCAGATAATCCTGATTGGGGTACTTGTTATTGTCATTTTTATCATTTTGCCGGAACAAACGAACAATTTTTCAAAAGAACTGCTGAAGAAAATAGAAACACGTCAAAAGAATTAATTCTGGCTGGTAAGATGAATGGACTAATTGCATATTTAGATAATAAACCTGTTGGATGGTGTAATATTAATTCAAAAGTAAATTTTGCTAAAATCCCATATGAAGAAAGATCAACTGATAAAATAGCTTCACTAATTTGCTTTATTATTGCCCCTTCATACAGGAAACAAGGAATAGCCAGACAACTTCTGAGATATGCATGTTCAAATTTTAAAGATAAAGGTTTTGATCTAATTGAAGCATACCCCAGAACGGGAGAAAATCTATCAGATGCCCATAGTTATCGAGGGCCTATTTCATTATATAAATCTGAGGGTTTTACTGTTTATAAAAAGCTTAAGGATTATTATGTAATGCGAAAAAAATTATAAATCTAAAGAATTCTTTATTCAATTTATAAAAATTGTTAACCTTTTCAATCATTTGATCTTCTTCAGTTAATAAATTAAAAAAAAAAAAAAATCTCAGATCTAAAAGCTCAGAACCATCTCTGCCGCTTTTCTCTTAAGACATCGCAATTTTGTCGATAGGATGAAATTATTAACCGAAACATACTCTATCGAGAATTTTACGCAAGTTTTAAATATTTGAATGAAATATTATTAATTAATAAAGTTCATGTTAAAAAATATGGACTTTACGAAATTATAAAAAAATTAAAAAGTGGAGGAATGTAAAAAATGGCTAAGAAAGTATTTGCCTGGTCGCCTGTTCGAAAGTTAATGAAGGATAATGGCGCTGAAATGGTAGCTCGAGATGCAGTAGACGCTTTAATTGATTATTTAGAAAAATTAGCAAAAGGAATGACAAATAAAGCTCTTGAGATGACACGCCACGCTGGGAGAAAGAAACTCACACTTGAGGACATGAACTTGGCAATGAAAATCGTATAGAAAAATTAAATAAATTAATTTTCAAATCTATTTTTTTCCTTTTTTTAATAATATTAATTATTATAACCAATGCAACAATAAAATTTCTCAACCTATATCAGAATTAATATTGGATGGCTCATTTTTACTGTTAGTTATAAAATAAAATAATCTTTTCAATTAAAATGAAAGAAAGCAGAGAAATTGCAGCTATTTCTTTTATAAAAGGAGAGGAAATTGATCTTTGTCCTTTAAACGTTAATCATATTAACCTATATACCAAATGGATGAATAATCCACAAGTTCGTAAATATATGAGATATAACATTCCCCAAACTTTTGAAGAAGTGAAAAAAATGTTTGAACCAAAAAAAGAAGAAGTAAAGAGAGATGTTTATTTTGAAATTTGGCATAAAAAGGATAACAAATCAATAGGATTAGTAGGATTTATCAGAATTGACTGGTTTACTCGTAATGCACATACTTTTTATCTTATTGGAGAGACTGATTATTGGGGGCAAGGTATTGCAAGTGAAGCAGGAAAATTAGTTGTTAGTTATGGTTTTAATGAACTGAATTTACATAAAATCACCGCTCGAAGTTTTTTCCCAAATAAAGCTGCTATACGAGTAGCTGAAAAAATTGGTTTTAAACATGAGATAACCCATAAAAAGGAAGCCTATATTGATGGGGAATATGTAGATCTTCTTAATTTTGCTATTTTTAAAGATGAATGGTTAAATATCAAAGAATAAAATAATTTAATTTGTTAATAATTAAAGAAAATTGAGGATTGATAGTTTTATGGAGGAAGGAATTCCAATCTTTATTGAAGGAAAAAATATTTGCTTTTTACCTCAAAATTCAGAGAATATTAACTTGTATTTGAATTGGGAGAATGATACAAAAGTTCGCAAGTATTCTCGAGAAGTTATACCTAAAATCGTTGAAGATCTTAAAAAATGGTTTGAACCCCATGAGAAGGGAGTGCGTGAATTAATAGCTTTTGAAATATGGGATAAAAAAAATAAAAAACCGATTGGCAGAATAGGATTAGGTGGTATAGATTGGATTAATAGATGGGCATATGCGTTCATTAAAATTGGAGAACCAGATTATTGGGGGCAAAATATCGCTACCGAAGCGACAGAATTACTTGTTGAGTATGCTTTCAATGAATTGAACCTAAATAAATTAATTGGTAGAGTTTGTGTTGAAAATGTTGGTTCATGGACTGTTGCTGAGAAAATAGGATTTGTACTCGAAGGAATCCAAAAAGATGAGTTCTATATTGATGGAAAATATCTCGATGCTAAGATATATCGCTTGCTAAAAGAAGATTGGGTGAAAAGAAATGATTAAATCCAAAAATAAACTCTTGAAAATGGTTTGATTTGATATTAAAAACGTTTTTTTCAATCTAGTTGATT
>CP070805.1:1906081-1939639 GCA_020343655.1 Promethearchaeota archaeon
TAAAAAAAATATCATATTGATATTTCAGTTAGATTTTTTTGAAATCCATAATATATATAGTTATATTAATAGTTGAAATAATTCGAAAATGAAGGATTCAAAATATATAACCGTTTCTGATGCTTTAAAACAAGAAGAACATTATGTGAATTTGAGAGGTTGGGTATATCGAGAAAGAAAATCGAATAAATTTGTATTCATTGTATTACGTGATGAATCTGATATTATACAGTGTGTTATTTCAAAAGCTAAAAATCCAGAGATCTTTGAAAAAGCTGAAAAATTAACAATTGAATCTTCAGTCAAGGTTTCAGGTGAATTAAAGAAGGATGAAAGAGCCCCAACTGGTTATGAAGTAGCCGTTTCTGATTTGGAAATTGTCCAAATTGCCGAACCGTTCCCAATTACGGAACATCAATCGCCTGAGCTTTTATATGATAATAGGCACTTATGGATAAGATCAAGGAAATTAAATGCAATTTTAAAAATAAGACATACTGTTGTAGGAGCTATTCATGAATTTTTTAGAAGTCATGGCTATTATGAATTTGATGCTCCTATTTTCCAACCCAGCCAATCTGAGGGAGGTGCCACCCTATTCGAAGTAAAATATTTTAAAGATATAACTTATCTTAGTCAAACATGGCAATTATATGCTGAAGCCGGGATTTTTTCATTAGGAAAAATATATAATATGGGTCCAACATTCAGAGCAGAAAAATCAAAAACTTCAAGACACTTATCAGAATTCTGGATGGCTGAGATGGAAGCAGCATGGATGCAACTTGATGAGGTTACTGAAGTTGCTAAAGATGAGATTAGGTTTATTGTTAAACAAGTATTGAAGCATAATAGAAAAGAACTTGAAATTTTAGAGCGAGACATAAAATTACTTGAGCATTATGCAGAAGCAGAATATCCAACTATCAAATATTCTGAAGCATTAGATATTCTTAATACAAAATATAAAATGAAGATTCCATGGGGTAAGGATTTAAGAACCATTGAAGAAGCTAAAATTGCAGATCATTTTAAAGTACCTGTTGTTGTCACACATTATCCTACAGAAATCATGGGTTTTTATAAACCTCCAAGCGAAGAAAACCCTAAGGAAGCATTATGTTTTGATATGTTAGCTCCAGAGGGATATTGTGAAATTATTGGAGGTTCAGAAAGAAGTTTATTAGTAGATAATATGATAAAGAGATTAAAAGCTGATGGTGAAGATCCAAAGAATTATGATTGGTATTTTGAATTAAGACGTTATGGTAGTGTACCTCATTCGGGATATGGTGTGGGTGTCGAACGTGTCGTTATGTGGCTCTGTGGAATAGATAATATTAAAGATGCCATTCCATTTCCTCGCACTCTAACCCGGTGGACTCCTTGAGGAAAACGCCATCATATATCAATTAACGCATTTTTTCGTAAAATTTTTAAAACCTCTCTTTCTGTCTTTAGATCCAAATCACCATCCTTCTTAATATCTAATCCTTTTTTTATAGCAACAAGAATATAATTGGCAAATTCATCTATTCCATCTTCTCGGATACATCTAGCAAATGCTCTAATTTTAGGACTATATGATTCACTATATACATCTTTATCACAAGGAAATTCAGTACATTCCCAGCACCCATTAATTTTCTTTTTAATACAACAATTGAATTGATAACATCCAGTCGAACTCAAATGTTTACTACATCTATTATTTTTTGATTTACACCCATCACACTCATCCGAAAGATGGCATATTTTGCAGATTAATCCACAATAAGCTATACTTGAAATAATATTTTGTTTATTCATTTTGATATTCCATTCCAAAAATTAGATTTGATTATTATAAAAAACAAGGATAAGATGTGACTGCTCAAATATAAATTTGTTTGATAAATGTTTTTTATAAGTGAAATCTCAGAAGAAGAAAAACACATTAATAAAGAAATCTAATTATGATACTTAACTATTAATTGCTATCTGTTTTTTATTGATCATAAGATATTTAATTGTTTTTAGCTCGATTCTAATGAAATTCTATGAATATATGGGATATGAATTAATAGAGAAGATTAAGAACAAGGAATTATCAATTCCAGAATTAATAGAATCTTGTTTTCATAGAATAGAAGAAACTGAGCAAATATTACACTCTTTTGTCGCATTATCTAAAGAGAAAGCTTTAGAAAAAGCAAAATCACTTGATAAAGATCTAGAGCAAGGAAAAAAAATAGGCCAACTTTATGGTTTACCATTAGCTAACAAAGATCTAATTTGTGTTAAAGGTTTCCCAACAACTTGCAGTTCAAAAATTTTACAAGATTATCACCCTCCCTATAATGCATTTGTGATTGGTAAACTAGTTGAACAAGAAGGAGCAATTCATATTGGCAACACAAACATGGATGAATTTGCAATGGGTAGTTCTACAGAAAACAGCTGTTATGGGCCAACATATAATCCATGGGAAATTTCAAGAGTTTCCGGAGGATCAAGTGGAGGGGCCGGAGCAAGTATCTCATCAGGTCAAACAATATTAGCTTTAGGCAGTGACACTGGAGGAAGTATCCGGTGCCCTGCTTCATTTTGTGGAGTTGTTGGATTAAAACCTACATATGGAAGAGTGTCGAGATATGGATTAATTGCTTTTGCAAATTCACTAGATCAGATAGGCCCAATTACTAAATGTGTTTACGACTCAGCTTTAATGCTTGAAATTATGTCAGGAAAAGATCCACTCGATTCTACTTCAGTAGATATGAAAGTAGATAAGTACACCGAAGAGTTATCAAAACCAATCGAAAAAAAGATTTTAGGCATACCAAAAGAATTTTTTGGAGAAGGAGTTGATAACGAAGTAGAGAGTGCTGTTAGAAAAGCTATTGATAAATTAGAAAGTTTAGGAGCGAAGACTATAGACGTCTCAATCCCGCATCTTGAATATACAGTTGCCACGTATTATTTAATTTGTATGAGTGAAGCAAGTTCAAATTTGGCGAGATATGACGGCTTAAGATATGGTAATATGAGTGATAATCTTTCTGGCGACGTATATGATGTTTTTAGTAGAACTAGGGGTGAGAGATTTGGACCAGAAGTACGAAGGAGAATCTATTTAGGAACTTATGCATTATCAGCAGGATATTATGATATGTTTTATATAAAAGCTCTTAAAGTCAGATCTTTAATTAAAAATGATTTTGTTGAAGCATTTAATAAGTGTGATTCTATAGTATGCCCAACAATGCCTTTAACAGCTTTTAAAGTTGGAGAACTAATTGATGATCCTTTACAGATGTATATAGCAGATGTTTTAACTTGTCCTGTTAATCTAGCTGGTATTCCCGCATTATCGATTCCTTGCGGTTTTGATAGTAATGGATTACCCATTGGATTTCAGATTATAGGAGATTACTTTGATGAAAAAGGAATTCTTAATATAGGGTATCAGCTAGAACAAGAACTAAATATATATCGTAAAATGGCACCGGCTGCAAAAGGAGGCAAATAATTTGAGTAGTCAAAAAAATGAAGTGGTAATTGGATTAGAGGTCCATATTCAATTGACAAATCTCAAGACAAAACTATTTTGTAGTTGTAGTAATAATTATCGTGGTGCAGAGCCAAATTCATATGTTTGCCCTATTTGTATAGGATTACCGGGTTCACTTCCAGCTATTAATAAAAAAGCTATTGAATTTGCAACCAGATTAGCAATAGCATTGAATGGTAATATAAATGAATCCATATATTTCTTTAGGAAAAATTATTTCTACCCTGACATGTCTAAGAACTTTCAAATTAGCCAATATAATAAAGCAGGGGGAAAGGCTTTTGCAGATGGGGGACAAATTACCATTAAACTAAATTCACATAAAAAAGATATAATTCTTAATAGGATTCACTTAGAAGAGGATCCAGCAAGATTAGTCCATAAAGGAAGCATAGCAACATCGCCTTATACTCTTGTTGATTATAATAGATCAGGAGTCTGTTTAATAGAAATTGTCACTGAACCAGTAATAAGCTCACCAGAGGAAGCTCGTGAATTTTTAAAACAATTGAAATCAATTGTTCAGTACTCCGAAATTTCAAATCTCGACTATGAAGGATCAGTTAGAGTTGATGCAAATATTTCGATAAGAGGCCATGAACGCAGTGAAGTTAAAAATATTAACAGTTTTAGAGAAGTAGAACGAGCCTTAAGGCATGAAATTGTAAGACAAAAAAACCTACTTAAAAGAGGAAAACTTTTAGCGCAAGAAACGAGACACTGGGATGATAAAAGAAGAATCACAATTTCATTACGAACAAAAGAGTTTGAAGCAGATTATCGTTATTTTCCTGAACAAGATTTAGTCCCGATAGAAATTGATGATGAATTTATTCAAAAAGTTAAAGATGAATTACCAGAAATGCCTAGAGAGAGATCTATAAGACTTCGTAGGGATTATAATTTATCAGAATTCGACTCGGATAATTTAGTTTTAGATAAAGATATTGCTGACTTTTATGAGGATGGTGTCAATTCCGATGCCTCATTTGGTCCGGATGAATACAAGCAATTTTGTAATTGGCTAATGAACGATGTATCAAGATGGTTAAATGAACAAAACAAGACAATAAATGATACAAAACTTCATCCACACCAAATAGTCGATTTAATTAAATATATCAATGAAGGAAAAATAACAACTAAAATAGCTAAGACAATTATAAAAGATATGATGGAGGGCTTTTCAATTTCAGAGATACTTGAAAAGAAGGGTAAAAAAAGAATTTCTGATGAAAAACTCCTCAATAAGTTTGGTAATGAAGTGATTGAAGAGAATCCCAATATAGTAAAAGATTGTCGTAAAAATCCAAAAGCAATAGAAGCACTAATCGGAAGGGTTATGGCTAAGACAAGGGGACAAGCAGACCCTCATATAACCCGAGCCATAATGCTTGAACTTCTAAAGGAATTGGGGATTATTACATAGTAAAAAAAAAATTTGGATTAAATTGAAAGAGTTTCTCCTTTTATAAATCCACTTAATTTTAAACCATTTATCATGTTTTGAATTATAAATGCAAAGACCCTCTCATTCCAAAATTTTGAATTTGGAATTAAAGTATTACAATATTTGTTTGTTATATAGTCAATCGACGGATTTTCATTATACCATTCAATCAGCAAGTTCTTTACTTTAAAGTATAAATCTTCCATTTCATCTAATATTTGCTCGAAATGATTATCTTTCCATACTCCAAAATGTCCTATAGAGATGGAATTCAACTCATTTTTCATATCTCGCAATTTATTAAAAGTTGTAAGAAGCTCTTCTTCATCGAAATCGGGTGGCATTAGAGGTATATAAAAAGCATCTTGATCTAATCTCATACTGATTGCGTCTCCTGCGAATATATTTCTATTGGCTTTATCAAATATTGCTATAGAATCCATAGTATGTCCAAAAAAATTCTTGATCTCTAATTCTAATCCATTTAAATCAATGATATCACCTTCTTTCAAGGGAGTTACCTCTCCTTCAAAAGGATATAAGTTAATTCCTTCAAATCCTTCAATCATCTTTTCCGGATGTTTTAAATTTTCAAGCGCGTTTTCTGAAGCTAAAATTTCTACATCTAAGTCTTTCATTGATTTAGTCAATTTTGAGAGTGCTTGAACATGTTCCCAATGAGAATGAGTTATTATGATTTTATGAATAGGATAAAGACCGAAATCTTTAAGTTTTTTCATTATTGTTCTGGCTTTAATAGCCTCTCCAGCATCAATCATTAATCGCATACCACTGTTTTCAATAATATAAATTGAAAGAAGTTTGGGTAATCCCATTAGCATTCCATCAATAAGATAATAATTATCACCAAATTTGCCTTCAGTATTTATAAAAACTATTTAGATCACCTTTCAATTTTAATTTAAAATCGTAAATTGAAAATGCACATAAAAAGTATTTTGATAAGGATTTAAATCTTAGTAAAGCAAATTATGGAAGGATAGAAATAAAAAATATTCTATTTATTTTAAAAAAAGAATAAAAAAATTAAATCAATACTTCAAGCGCTGAACTAGCAGCGTCTAATTTTAGGTTTATTATCCCTAATTTTGCTTCACGAGTTGTAATTATTGTTAAAATATTTCCTTTAATTTCACTAAATAATATCTTTCCTTTTTCAGATTCAATAATTGCACTGAAAAATTGACCTTGTTCTAATTCTTTAGTTGCTCTCTGGCTAGCTTTCAAAATCAAAGTGACCATTGCGGCAACAGCTTCTGGGTCAACCCAACCAGGTAAAGCATTTCCTTTTATCAACCCAAATTTCTCGATAAGGGCAGCACCATGCACCCCTTTTATCGCCTTAAGACTATCCAGAATTTCTGTTATTCTTTCAGTCATTTAACTCAATTCACATTTATTTTAGTGAGAATATTATTTCTTTATTTATTATGTAAGTTTTAATTATATTTAAGTATAGGAATCTTACTTAAAAAAGCTAGTTTTTCCTATTTTGTTATGATAATAATAACGAAGAAGGAAGATATATTCGAATGGTAAACATAATTTATAGACATTATAAAGAAGGGGATGAGACGAATTTGGCAGATTTATTTAATTTAGCTTTTCAACAAGCTGGAGGAATGGTAAGAACTCCTAAGAATTGGTACTGGAGATTTGTTAAATCCCCTGGATTTGAGCCAGATATGTGTCAAATCGCTGAAGATACCGATAAAAAGAAAGTTGTAGGCGCTATTCAAGTTAATTTAGTAGAACTAATACCTATTGGTCAGAAAAAATATTGGATGGGTGAAATAAATGATGTAGCCACTCTTCCTGAATATGCAAAAATGGGAATTGCTACAAAACTAATGAAAATGTCAATTGAATATATGGAACAAAAAGGATGTGATTTTTCGATACTCTCTACAGGATTTAAAGGTTTGGCGAGAACTAAACTTTATCAAAAATTTGGGTATTATGATACTCAAAGAGAAATGTTTTTTATACAGATTCCAAACTTATTTCAGCTTATAAGAAATGTTTGTGCTTTTGCTATAATATTTCCGGTTTTCTTTGCCATTTCCTACTTCCCTCGATTTTTAAATAGAATAAGAATAAAATTTAATCATTTCTTTAAAGATTTTTCTTACGAGATTAATCATAATAAGGAACATTTTGAATATATGCGTGCCATAAATAAAATCATGCCAAAATATTATGAAGGCTATCCTGAATATGATAAAGTAAAATTTATATGGGCAAGAATAAAAGTTCCTGCGAGGCGGCAAAAACCAACATATATCATAATTAAAAAAGGCGGAAAGATTATTGGTGGTTCAGTAATTACCCATCAAAATGTTTATGCTTTTAAATACGGTATAAAAATAAGATTAGGAATAATTCATGAAATATTTCTGGAAAAAAATATATTTATTAATTCCAAAAATTTACATCTTGGATATATTTATTTAATTGATAAAATAATGAAAGCAGCAACAAGAAGATCATTAGGAGTTGTATTATACAATTCAAACATAAAAGACAAAGACTTAAATCAAGCTTTTAAAGGTATGAATTTCTTAAGAGTCCGTAGTGATGTAATAATGATTAAAGAGTTAAAAAAGAATCTTAGATTCCCTCATATTAAAAAACCTCTTTTCATTCCGTCTTATTTAACGATTGGTTTTCCTTGAAATATAAATATTTAAAATAGAAAAATTATGGATTTGGATCAAAAAATCGAGAAAGAAATAAACGAATTTATCTCAGAATTTTGTGAGAAAATTGGACCAAGACCCCCTTGTAGTTCTAATGAAACTAGAGCAGCTCAATTATTTTATGATAAAATTAGGAATTATAGTAATGAAATAATGATTGAAAAATTCCATACTCATCCACAAGCGTATAAAGCTTCCTTTCGTTATCCTATGATATTGTACATTTTAGCTATTATCTTTTATTGGTTTTTGCCTTTACTGAGTCTAATATTAATTACTTTGTCTTGTATCATTTTATTCGGAGAAGTGTATCTTGTAAAAGAAGTCATTGATTTCATCTTTCCTAAAAAATACTCTCAAAATGTTATATCTAAAATAAAGCCACAAAGTCAAACTAAGAACTTGTTAATAATTGGTAGTCACATAGATTCTAATTGGGAATTTCCACTAATTAGAAAAATTAGATACGGTTTTCTCATAGTAGTTGGTTTAAATGTCTTATTAAACGTAATTCTATTGATCATACTATTTTTGAAAATCGTTTTGAATGTCATTAATAAAGGAATCAGATTTACAGAATTTGAATTATCTATGTATTGGATTTTCATAGGAATGATTCCAGTAGCATTAACTCAATTATTTTTCATAATTTCCAATCATCCAGTAATGGGAGCTAATGATAACTTGTCAGGAATGGCAGTATGTTATGTAATTGCTAAAAATCTAAACTCTCCTGAAAATAAATTAAAAAATATTGAAGTTTGGATTAATAGCTATGGATGTGAAGAAATTGGCTCTAAAGGAAGCAAAAACTTTATTAGAGAACATTTCAATGAAATTAAAAAGGCTAGAATTATAAATCTTGATATGATTGGTTATAGGGAATCTCCGCTATTAATCATTAAATCAGAAATTCTTGGTTTAATCAAAATGGATCAGGATTTAATAGATTTAGTAAAGAAATCAGCATTAAATAATGATATTGATATAAAACTAAGTTCAAGTATGGCTTATACTGATTCATTAAGTTTTTCTAGGAAGGGTTTGTCAACTGTATCAATAAGTAGTAAACCTCAATCATCTAAGGAATTTTATTATCATACTAGAAATGATGTAATTGAAAAATTAAATCTCAAAAATTTAGTTAATACTTATAGGATTTGCATGAGCCTTATCAAAGATCTTGATAAATAAAATTATAGTCAAAATAATTTATAAATGAAATTTAAATAGAGATGATATGAAATATGGCATTATATGATGATTTAGCAAAAATCGTGGGGAATAAGTATTGTTCTGACAAAGATTACATTTGTGTAGCTTATTCAAGAGGATTAGATCCATGTTTGCCAGAGATAATTCCTCAAATAGTAGTACGCCCTGAAACGACTGAAGAAGTGATTGAAATTGTAAAAATTGCTAATAATTATGAAACTCCAATACTTCCTAGAGGTGGTGGCTGTGGTTTAATGGGAGGTAGCAAGCCTATTAATGAAGATACTGTGGTGCTAGACTTAACTAGAATGGATAAAATCTTAGATATTGATGAGGAGAATCATTGTGTTACTGTTCAATGTGGAATTAACTGGTCACGGCTCAACGCAGTTCTTTTTGATAAAGGTTTTTATACAGGAAATATGGGTCCTGGATCAGGTCTTAATGCTTCGATTGGTGGAGGATTATCTCATCATTCTGGAGGTGGAGGTGGTTGTGCAAAATATGGAAAATGTAGTGAAAATTGTATCGGGTTGAAAGTAGTGTTAGGAACTGGAGAGGTTATTAATCTTGGTTCTCAAGAAAGCAGATTTATTATAAAGCCGTTTACAAGACTTGGATTTGGTCCAGATTTAATGGGCATATTCCTTGGCGATAATGGCGTCATGGGAATAAAAACAGAAGCCACCTTGAAGATTTTTCCAAAACCTCCATTTTATTCAGGTAAAACATTTTTAATAAAAGAAAATGTATATGAGAATTCACAAAAAATAGTTTTAGAGATGATTAAAAATGGCTGGTCTAAAGCTTTAGGGATTTATGATTATTTTTTTACGCCTCCAGCTCAAGTAATGGGGATAACAACCGATAGATTAACAAAAACATGGAGTGATATAATAGGTGGAGTGATTTTTTATGTTACTGAAGCTTTTAATGAAGATATTCTGGAAAAAAATTCACATATCTTAGAAATGATTGCCAAAAAATATTCTACTAAAGAACTAGGACCAAGTGAAGAAGAAGGAAATATAACACCATGGTTTTATGAGGAACAGGGTCACTGGCAAGCATACCATCAAGGATTTTCATTATTAGGACCTAATTATTTTGTAGCAACAACGGAAGTAATCGTTCCTATTTCTAAATATCCGGTAATTCTCAAAAAATTAGATGAGTGGGAAGAGAAAAAACATGATGAATTATTTGAAGCTGATGCCTTTGCGGGTGCTAGTCATGTGGTTATGTTAAATCACAATAGTTGTTATATTGGCGGAGGATTGGCAGCTACTTCTGATGAAGATCTTAAAGAAGATGTTATCAAATTATGGAAGGATCAATTAGAATTATTATTGAATGAAGGATCTGTTCTTTATATGTGTGGACAAATTGGTTCTCATGTTATGGTTGACTCGCGGATGTATTCCGATGACTTTTACCGCTTTTTCAAAAAAGTGAAGAGTATTGTAGACCCTAATAATATTATTAGTCCAGGTAAATTTAGATTATAGGCGATAAGATTAAAATTATTATTCCAATAAAAAAAATAATGATTGAGAAATAGAAAATGACAAATACATTAAAAAGACTCAATAGTTTAGAAGAGAAAATCTTATCTTGTGTTGCTATTGGTGATTGTCGAGGTGCATTAAAAGGATCTTATAAAAAGCCAATTCTAGAAATTACATGTCCCTTGAGAGATCATGGATCTGGTTTTGAATCATCTTTTGCTCGAGGACGATTTTCAATTGCACGAGCACTTCTAGAAAGGAGAATTTTACCAAGTGAAGGTCTTGCGGAAGTAATATATCAATGTACTTTATGTGGTTCCTGTAGAGAGGTTTGTAACAATCCAGAAAATCCGTGTATGACCATATCTGCTAAGGAAAATATTGGAGATCATGTAGAGATCTGGGAGAATTTACGATCAGACCTTGTCGATGCGAATGTAGCTCCTATGCCTCGTCATAAAGAATTAATTAAACACCAGAGAAAGGAACACAATCCTTATTTTGAAAACCATAAAGATCGATTAAACTGGATATTAAAAGATCTTAAATATTTGCCAAAAGGAGGAGACGCATTCTTTTTTGTAGGATGTACTTCTGCGTATCGCTTAGATGAAATAAGCACCTCCTTTTTAGAAATTGCAAACAAATCTAAGATCAGTTTAACAGTTTCCCCTGATGAAAGATGTTGTGGTTCAATAAATCTTAGAACGGGAACTGAAGCGCTATTCAAGGAATATGTTGAGTATAATAATCAACTATTTGAAAATTCCGAAATAGAAAAGATTGTTACCACATGTTCTGGTTGTTATAAAACTTTGAGCCAAGATTATCCAAAATATCTTGATAGTTGGAACTTTCAGGTATTACACTCTCTTGAAATGATTGATGAAGCAATTAGTCAAGGTAATCTGAAAATTAAAGAAAAAGTAAACGGAATTATTACATATCACGATCCGTGCCACTTGGGACGACATTCAGGGATATACGATGCTCCAAGAAATGTAATAGATGCTATAAAGAAAGATGAATTTGTTGAGATGAGAAGGAATAAAAAGTATTCTTACTGTTGTGGGGCAGGAGGGGGTGTTAAATCAGCATTCCCAGATTTAGCACTTGAAATTGCTTTGGATAGACTTAAAGAAGCAGAAGAGACTGGTGCTGACTATTTAACATCTAGTTGCCCTTTCTGCCTTAATAATTTAAGAGAAGCAACAACAATTTTTAAAACACAATTAAAAGTGGTAGATCTTCTTGAATTAGTAAAAAAAGTAATCTAGATTATTTATTGAATTTTTTATCTCCTTTTTATATATCCATTTTCATAAAACCAATTGATTTGCTCCTTAATTGCGATTCGTATATTAGTTCTTGGCATTTTTAATTCACTCCAAGCTTTTGTACAATCAAATATTCGATACTTAGCGGCAGCTACACTCTCTAACGGAGTTTTTGGATCTTTATGTTTAATTTTACAAGAAACAAACTCATCAAAAAAGGCAAATAATTTTGCTAATACTTTCGGTATTGACAGAATTGGTGCCTTTTTCTCTGCTACATCCGCAATTAAACGCAAGAAGTCTCTAAATGTCAAATTTTTATTTCCTGTAATATATCTTTCTCCAGGTTTTCCATTTTCAATCGCAAGCACATGTGCCATAGCCACATCTTTCACATGCACAACATTCATTTTTGTATCAACGAATCCTGGCATTTTTCCGTTCATAAAATCCATGATGATTCTTCCTGTAGGTGTAGGTTTTATATCATATGGGCCAATTGGCGTGGTTGGCAAAATAGAACAAGTTGATAATCCTTTTTTATTCCATCCTAATGCTACTAATTCTCCTAAATACTTCGATATTTTATAATGACCAGGCAATTCTCTTTTAGTAGCAAAACGAGTTTCATTTCCTATAGATCCATCTTGAGGCATACCTATAGCACTTTCAGAACTAGTGAAAATTACTTTTTTTATTCCCTTCTCTTTTGCTGCTTTCATTATTCTATTAGTCGCTCTAACATTTACATCATAAATAGCTTTTATTTTCGCAGGATCTGCCCAAAACCACTTTGGTGAAAAGATATAAATAGCACCATTATGAATAATGTAGTCGCAATCGTTCATAGCTTTACTGATAGATCTAATATCTCTTAAATCACCATATGCAATTTCTATTGATAAATCTTTAATTGTTTGGAGATTAGAAGTTTTTCTAACAAATGCTTTAACTTTATAATCTTTTTCTAATGCAGCACGTACAATATTCGCTCCAATAAAACCATTCGCGCCTGTAATTAAAACCTTTGACAAATTAAAATACCTCTTTACTTTGAGAAGAATTATATTACAAAATGAATAATTAAAGATTGTTTTTATTTATTTAAAACATTATAGAAAGGATCGCTTGAGATTCCTTTAACTATAAGGTTTTACTGCCTATTATTTGTTATAGCTAATAGTATTTAAAGATAATTTAAAAGTTAAATATATATAATCTAATTAAAATTATTAATTTAGTAGGGTTCTAACTAAAGATCACATAATTGGGAGTGGTATTTATGGGTAAAGAAATAGATAAAGCTAAAAAAGTATTTAAGGATGCATTTGAAGCACTTAGTGATTATTTTGAAGAAAAACGGTCTGATACTATCGTGGAAAAAGAAAAGAAGGCTAAGAAAGGGAAAGTAGCATTAGCTAAATTTTCTAAAGGGTTGATAGGGAAAACGGATAAAATTAATTTTCGAATATTAATAGGTCATAAGAAACAAATGGGCGATGTTATCTATGAAGCAGTCTATTTAAGCGATAAAAAGGAACCTAAAATCTATGTGTTTGATGTGAATAAAGGAAAGCCACCTAATACTATTTTAACAAATTTCAAAGAAGCTGACTGGAATGGATATAAAAAAATCCAAAAACATAAATCATTAACCAAATTTTTAGAAACTGCCTATAAAGATGGCATTTATTACAAGGGTAAAAAAGAAAAAAAAGAAGATGCTCTAAATATTTTAATTAAAGGATTAAAGAGATCTTTAGAAGCTGTTGGTGATGAGGAGGAAGCCAAAGGGAGGGGCGCGGGTCCAATTGCAAAAAAAATCGCTAAAGTAGTCGCAGTCGCTGCAATAACAACAGTTGTATCAGCAGTCTTAACTCCAGCAGTAGGTGTAATAGCGCAGGAAATCGCAGGTGGAGGTAGTATTACTGGTGATTTATTAGGGTCTGCTGCTCAGGCAGCTGGAGAAGGTTTAAAAAATTTAGCTGATCCAATGAATTTAACAAAGAAAGTTGTTCAAAAAGTTGTAACAAAAGGAAAAGATTTGCCTGGTGCTGACAGATAGCAGAATAGAATAAAAACTTTCTTAAATTATTATTTTTTTATTTTCTTGGTTTTATCAATTTAAAGGAAATTTTAATAAAAAAAAAAAAAAAGAGTTTGACAATTTGAAACTAATTCAATATTTTAAAGAAAGAAATGTTCAATTAGGTATTGTAATTTTTGCCATAATTACATTTATTGCTTATGTAGTGAGTTTTCGATATTTGCCTTATCTTTATCTTGTAGCTGATGTTCAATTCTTAATTGGAGCAACAATTGGCGTTATTTTTGCTTTACAAAAGCGTGATCCCGATCAATCAATCCTAAAATGTGGTATCATAGTAGGAATAGTGGGTGGGATTTTATCTTCATTAATAATGTCTTTATATGATTTGCTAATTTATATGATGGTCTTTATTGATTTCTTCAGTTGGTTTGGATTTCTTCTCACATCTGGTATTCCTATTGGTTTGATAATAGGTGCATTGATAAGTGCTTATTATATGTTTAAAGAATTAAAGGGAGAAAAAGAAGAAGATGATGTTGACGAGGATTTATTTAAAGATTTAATTGAAAAATAAATCTACATAAATTCTAATATTATTACTTCATTTTTATGGTAATTTTAAGTTAATCTTACTTTTTTGTTTTGAAAAAAAATCAAAACAACTTAATAATTGGACTCTAAAAGACATTTATTTAACTCTACTTTAGTCATATTTAGAAAAAATAATTAAACAGGAGGTTATAATATTGAGTAGAGCAACAATATGGCAATTTAATGATTTTTTCCAATTAAGGAAAAAAAAATTAGTTAATATGCTTATTAGTGAAATTATATTTTTAAGAACGGAATTTGAAAGAGTTAAAAATAAAGAAGGAATGCACTATCTTAAAAATTCTTTAAGTAAATTAGAATATCTTTTAAATAAGTTACAAAAATATAGTTTTGAAATTCCTGAAGAAGATTTTGATAAAATAATTATGATGATTTATCGGATTTTTAAAGAAATTGCTGATAATTTAGAACAAGAAGTTAGAATTTAATAAGATTATATTCTTTCAATGCTCTTAATGCTAATATAGTTGCATTAACTCTATGCTCCTTTCCCTCACCTTCCTCAAGATCCCAACTTCCATCAGCATTTTGCTTTTTCTTTAATTCTGATATTGTTCGTAAAACTAATTTATGGTCAGATGATAAGCCACCATCTTTTAAACAACGCAATAACCATGCAATATAAGATCCTCTCCAATCTAAAGAGAAATTATCTTCAATAATTTTAACCGCTTTATTAAATGATTCCAGATCTGGACCAGGGTAAAAAGCTAACATAGGGAGCGCAATCCAAGTAGCGCGTAAATATCCCTTCAATCTACCAGAAGGATCACAATTTGCAACTAGGAAATCTGTTGGACAATAAGTACCTTCTGCTTCAGCATAACCAAAACGTATTAATACATGAGCACAGTAAGCAGTTAACCACACACGAGTCTCAATTCGACCAGGCATCATCCACTCTGGCGGATTGTATTTTACTATTTCAGATACCTCATCCCAACCTCCGTCTTTTTGCTGATGATCTAAAAGAAATCGGCATGCCAAATCAACTATTTCTCCCTTATATACTTTTAAATCATCAAACCACTCGAGTACATAACATGTATCAGTAATATTACTTATGTTTTTTACCCAATAAGAGAATCCTCCATCTTGTTTTTGAAATGAAGCTAATTCTTCTAGAACTTCTGTTGATGGTTTTGCATTCCATATAATAGCTGAAAGTCGGGCCTTTTCAACAAGAGTTCCATGAGTCTTTACATAGTTAAGAGATTTTTGAATGTTCACACTTTTAGCTCTCATTTTTAACTAATTTACTCAGTCATTTTAGGTTTCATATATTTTACTTGTATTTAGACTCTCAATTCTTATTTATTGTTTTTCAATTAAAAATTTAAATCATCTTTACTAAAGGAGTGTAAATCTATACTTAATGATTGTATTTTAAATTTAAATATATTAATTAAAATCTCTTAAAGATCTCAAATTATCTATTTTAAAAAAGGATAAAAAAAAAAATTAATAAATAAAGATTAAATTACATTTTTAAGCCTAGAGAGCCAAACAAACCCATAAAAGACTCTTTACTGGGTTTACCCTTCAATAATTCTTTTTTAACGCGTTCAGCCAAAATTTGAGGAGTAAATCGTTCTCCATCATTATCTATCCATTTATAGGTTGTCCATCCTATTAATGAAGCAACTTTATCACCAACAATTCTAAAAACTTCTCCTGTAATCTTACTTGCTTCGTTTGAGGCCAAAAATGCAACCATCGGTGCTACATTCTTAGGATCGAAAATATCATAACCTCTATCATCTAATTTACTCATGGTATCGACCATTGATGGTGTTGCGTCTGTGGTGAGTCTTGTTCTAGCTACGGGTACGACACAATTAACAGTAGCATATTTTCTTAATTCCATAGAAACAATGTTTGTAAACGCGGCGATTCCAGCTTTCGCAGCACCATAATTAGATTGCCCCATATTTCCTAACAAACCAGCATCAGAAGCAGTATTAATAATCCTACCAAAATTTCCTAAATCTTCATTAACTTTTACTTGTCCTCTAAAGTATTCTGCTGCATGACGAGTCATATTAAATGTACCCTTCATATGTACTGCTATAACATCATCAAATTCTGCTTCAGTCATATTAAAAATCATTCTATCTCTCAAAATCCCGGCATTATTTACCAATATATCTAACTTTCCAAATTCAGATATCGCCTGCTCAATCATAGCTTTAGCTTTATTAAAATCAGTTACTGAATCATAATTTCCTACAACTTTAACTCCCAATTTTCTGCATTCATCTGCTATTTGGTCAGCAATCTTAGTTTCAGATCCACTACCATCGTGACTAGCACCTAAATCGTTTACAACCAAATTACAACCTTCTTTGGCGAATAATAAGGCTTCCTCACGCCCTAATCCACGACCAGCACCAGTAATGATTGCTACTTTTCCATCTAACATTCCCATAATATTTTTCCCTTTTCTAAATTATTTTTTTATGTTTAATTCAAAATTTTATGTGCTAAATAATACGTATAATAAAAAATTATTTCTAAACTTAAGGATTTTTTTAAATATCATATGTTTAAAGTGTCATAAGTGTTTTAACTCAAAAGAATATGAATTTAATCACTCACGTTTTAATTGGTATAATCATTCAAATTTTATGTTTTATATTTCTAGCTTTTCCCTTTAATTTTTTACTTACCATAATTATTGCCTTTTTATCCCATTTTATAGTTGATGCATTTTCAAAAATTACATATCATACTCCTGAACCACATTGGGATGATAAGTTCTGGATTTCTTGGAATATTAGCGTACGTGTTATTGGTTATATTGCAATAATTCTTTTTTATCCTTATTATTTAGGAATAATATTTGTCAATTTACCAGATATTTGGGATTGGGCAATAGTAAGAAGAATTCAAAAGAGAAGAAATAAAAATAGAAAAATAGATTATCATCATAACAACTTTTTCCATAGAATTGTGGATAAAATCAGAAAAAAAACACTATTTTGGCTTCCAAATTGGATTTATGAAAAAAAAGCAGTAATATCAGAGATATTAATTGATATTGCTTTAATTATTGGAATATATTTCTTAATGATTTAAAGTCTTTAAAATAAAGCAAATGGGAATTACAGAGACAATCTGAAGATCCAAATTTCTTAATGTAGCCATCTGAAATGTTTAATAATTCATTCGCTATTAAACACTCCAGTTTCTGAAGAGAAGGAATTATATAGAGATAATTTATAACCACATTCTTATTATAAAGTAAGTAATCAATATGCCAATGAACTTTTTTTTTATTTGGGGAAGAAATATGTCTTTTTACTCTATTGATTAACGTAGGCGCCCCAGAACTTCCCATAGCAGAACCAATATAAAAATAATAACCTTTACTAAATATTGTTTTACCGAGAGCACCAATTATGAGTTTAATATTTTTTTTTATGAAAACAACTAAAATATAAGTTCCTTTCATTTATCTGCAATTCTTCTTGTGATCATAATAACATCCGTCACATAAATATTCTCTGCAATTCTTACAGATATTAGCACATATCTCGCAAATTTGATTAAAACAATCTACACATTCATACAACTCTGATGATGAATTATCTCCACAATTCTCACAAATAAGTTCTTCTTCACTCATATTAACAGATATAATTTTTTTCTTCTAATCAAGTTAATTAAATAAATGAAAATAAAAATCGCTTTTATTATTTAATAAATAAATTTATTTAACTGTACATTTTCCGTTTAATGATTTTAAGTCTAAAACTTTTTTATAATTCTTTAATTCATTATCAATAACTAATTTAGAGAGAGCTCGTGATTTATGGGAAATCAACCAGAACAAAAAAAGCTTCAGCTTGATTTCGAAAAAGAGAGGAAATTTTTTGAACATGAGGGAAGTTCACGTGTAATCACTTCCGGGTCTCTCTATATGTTTTTTTCGTTAATTAATGCTAGTTGTATTTGGATTTTTATTATTTTAGGAACAGATACTGATCTTTTAATATATTTTGGATTAACAACTGCATTAAATGGGATCATAAGTTTAATCGGAATTGGAATTTCTCGATACTTTATAGCAGAAATTAAAGCCGCATTTGTTATTAATGAAGAACTTGGACGATTAAAAGCCACATCATATTCAAAATTATTATTTTTAATTGGTGTTGGAATAGGTTTAGTAATGATAGCTACTCCTTTTGTTTTTGGGTTTTTTATTACTAATAAATTACTTAGAGAGTGTATCTTTGCTTCAGGCTTTTCATCATTTCTGATTTATGGTACTTTTGTATTTCAAATTGGATTGGAGATTAAGAATAGATATGATATAATTGCTTTCACATCCATTTTTAATGGAATTTTTATCCTCCTTTTTGCTTCTATTTTTATAATTTATAAATTGGATCCATTTGGGTTTGCATTTTATCCATTTTTTAATATCATTACATTAATTCTTTTAATATACTTCTTTAAAAAATTGGCTCCTTATTCAATTAGAGAAATTTTTAGAGCAAAACTGAGATCTCGGAATATGAGAAAGTTAGCTTCTCCTGAAATTAGAGATTTTATTGAAAATCATCAAATTCTGATATATATGAAAAATTCTTTATACTCTATGATGATAAATATTCAGAATTCAAAATTTTTTGAAGATATATTATATTTTATAGCCGCAATATATTTAGCAATTTTTGATGCTTCATTTCAAAATTTCGGCTTGAGTTTATTGACAGTTTTAATGGCTTATGGAGCAGTTAAATCAGTAATTTTATATTATTCCGCACCCTTGAACATTGAAATTGCTGAAGCATGTGCTAAGGATCGTCATGAAACAGTTGAAGAATCAGTTAATGCATCCACGAGAATATCAAGCATCTTAGCTCTAGGATTTTTAACTGCAATGGTTGCTTTATCAAAAGAATTATTATTTTTTCTACATAGAGATTTATTTATTGAGGGTACAGAATTCAATTGGGATCTGTTTTTTATGGGTCAAACATTATTTATAATAATTATTACGGGTCAATTTCTTTACGGGTACTCAACCTTATTCGGTAATGCATTAATTGGATCTGGAAATGCTGGTTTAGCAGCAAAAGGCTTTACAATAACACTCTTGATAATATTAGCAACTTCTCCCATTTTTATCTATATTAATGGAATCTTAGGTATTGGAATCGTAATGTTGATTTCTTCACTATTTCTATTGCCCTATATTTTAATTCAACTTAAAAGAAAGCTTGATATTAATTATAATTATAATTTTTTTTATAGATTAATTCCTAATTTAATACTACTCTTTTTTATTATGTGGATATTTCCATATAATAGCACATTAAGCATTCTTATTGGTATTATATTAGGAGCAACATTGTATTTATTCTTAAATCCCTTTTTTGGGGTTTCAATTCCAGAAGACCTCCAAATGATTAATGACCTATTTAATACATTGAAATTAAAACTCGCTGGAAATCTTATTGTAAATGCAATGAAAATTACTTACAATTTTAGCCCTTTAAATAAAGATAGAATAATTATTGAAGAAAATAAATTAGTTTTAGTTAAAAAATAGGAAATTTTTTGATAGGATTTTTTCTCTAATTGATAGTTCTTAATACCTTTCATTGAGCTTATTTCGAATTATTAAAATGATTAAAACTATCTGAATAGCTATTAATGAATATAATAAAAAATCGATGTAAAAGCTGGCATGAATATCAATTCCCAGCCAGTTAGCAACCCAACAAAAAGGATTTCCCTCGCTATACGTTAAGCAACTCGTAACTGATAAATATAAAATATGAAAACCTAATATTAATACAATTACAAAAATTCCAAGAAAGATTTGAATATAGAAAATTTTACCTCCTTTTGTATTTTTATGACCAAAATTTAATTCTCCTCCTTTTATCAGGGCTCCTTGAATTTTATTATTTGAGTTTTCTAAGATTAAACTCTTTAATATTTTATTTTCATTACTTAAGATTTGATTATCATTCTTTAATTTACCATATTTTTCTTGTAAATCACTGTAATTTTTATTCATTTTATTTAAGCTATCAATATCTACCTTAAGTTCCAAATTGTCTTTGTTTATCCCTGTATCACTCATTATTTCTTATCTCAGTTGTAATTAGAAAAAGAAATTCTTGAATTTAGAATCCCCTAATAATTTTATCATAGTTATCTTATAATACAAATAATTAATCTAACTTTCTATATTAAAAAATTAGTAAAATCTAATTATTTCGTTATTATAAAACAACTTTATGATAGAAAATTTATTTGAAATAAGAAAAAAAAAGAAGATTTTAAAATGGTATCAAAAAATCAAATGTTTCAAAAAAATAAACAAAATTAAATAATTGGAAAATAAAAATAAAGTTATTAGGATTATTTATTTCTAAATTGATTGAAATTGGGTTTACGTTTTTCTATAAAGGCATTTTTTCCCTCCACTGCTTCTTCGGTACCGTAATAAAGAGACAAACCACCAACTCCAAGTTGGGTAACACCTGCTACTCCATCAGTTTCAGCTAAAAATGCATATTTTAACATTTTAAGAGCGGTTGGACTTTTTTCTAACAGTTCCTGGCACCACTGATCTACTTCATCATCCAACTTTTCATAGGGCACTACAGCGTTCACAAGTCCCATTTCCAAAGCTTGTTGTGCAGAATATCGTCGACATAAATACCAAATTTCTTTTGCACGCTTAATTCCAACTGATCTCATTAAATCTCCTGTACCAAAACCTGGATCAAAAGAACCCACACGTGGTCCCGCTTGACCCAATTGTGCGTGTTCTGCTGCGATACTAAGATCACAATTAACATGCCATACATGCCCTCCTCCAATTGCATAACCATTGATTCGTGCGATCACTGGTTTGGGCAGTGTACGGATCAAATACGTCACTCGCTGCCAACCTACCTCTAAAGGCAATAAGAGTTCTCCTTCATATCCCCCAATATCTCGAGTTGTTTGGTCACCTCCAGTACAAAAAGCTTTTTCCCCCGCTCCTGTGAAGACTACTACACCTATCTCATTATCCCAACATTGGTTGAAAGCATCGATCAATTCATATACAGCTTGTAGATTACATGCATTATAACGTTGAGGTCGGTTAATCGTAATACGGGCTAATCTTTCCTTCTTTTCAAAAATTATTTCTTTATAATCCATTTTTTCACACTCTTTTATATTTTTAATAATTTACATTTCAATGATTAATCATTTAAAACGATCTTAATATATTTCTTTCGGTTGTTAAAACTCTAAGAATTAAGCCTTGTTACATTGACGTTTTTTTTCGTGAAATTCTTGTTTTACGAAGTTTAAACTTAAAAGTGAGAGTATTTTTTTGGTTCTTCTCTAACAGAAAAGGTAAATAAATAGTTTTTACTGAGGATATTTTAAAGAATTAATTTTTGTTTAATTTCTTGAATCATTTTATGTCCTTCATTATTTATTTCAGTTATTATTTCCCTTAAAATCTCATTAATTTCAATTCCGCGTAATTCGCATGATATGTATAATAATGAGAGTATTTGTTTAGCTAAAATACTAATATTTTTGATGTCACTAATTGGAATTCTGATACCAAGCGCTTTTAAATCCATATGTGTTTCTTTTTCTTGTTGTCTAATTGTAATTAAAACATCATTCTTTCTACCTTTCCATTCTTCGGTTATTGCTCTTAAAGATAATAAATATCTTTTTGTAGGACTTCCAATTCCCATGACATCCCTTGCAAAATTCAATGGCTCAGAATTTCTGATAGTTTTTAAGCCAAACGTTCTATTAACCTTATAATTTTTATCCAATTTTGTCTTCATTTTTGAAATTTCGTCCGTTAGCTGTTCAATCTTTAAAGCTAATTTCTCAAATTTTGCTAGAAGGATTTCTTCAGAACTCATTTCAAAATTACTCATATCAAACACTAATTAGAAATTAAGTATGACACTTTTTGAATAACTGTTTAATAAAACTAATTATTAAACTATTAATCTATGAGAAATTTTTGATTTCTAATAAACCTAAACTTCAAAATTGGGAAAAAAAAGATACTAAATAAAAAATTTAAAAGAAAAGTTTTTTATCAGTTTTTATTCATTTTCATTTTTATTCCAACTGTTGGTAAACTCTTTTGAATTAGCTATATCAACTCCTTCAGCCAACTCAGTTTCATCGATCATTGTGCTTGGTTCTTCAATAGTAGGTAAAGATGATGCCAGTTTTTTTACTTCTTCAGCTACTTCTTTTTTTAATTCTATTTGTTCTCTAGTATATTTTCTAATCTCATATATTCCTATTATTAATATAAGAATAATGAAAAACACCAAAACTGCTACATTTTTAGCGAGATTAATAGTGTCATTATCTAAATCTTTTAAAACATTAATCCAAGGTATTTGTATTTGTTCAAATAAACTATATGGGAAGTGATGAATAAATTCATATGCAACTTTGGAAAATATAAGCCAAAGCAATGCTGTATCTATTCCCATTCGTTTAAATCTTTTAGTTAGAAACTCTGCATTTGATCCCATAAGGGTACTTAGCGCGTAAAGTAGAATAAGTAAATCAACCACTAAAGTACCAATCGTAGCCCAGATTGAAGGAATAGTTTCAATGTTTGATTCATCAAGACCGAGATATATCTTTACTACTAAAAATAAAGTATAAACAGCAACAAGAATAAAAAATATACCCAACCAGGCGTTAAAAATTCTTTTAAACATTAGAACTATGCCCAAAATTGCTAATCCAACTAATGTACCTCCAACTATTACATAAACAAGGTTTAAAAATAGAGGAAATTCTACCGTTGAGATAGCAGAAAAATCAAATAATGTAGGACCAATCATAAATAAATATAAAAGTAGTAAAGACCCAACTAACCCCCCAAAAAATATTATAATTCTGAGAAACGTTCTTGATTTTGGATATTTAAGCAATTTTCTATCCAATCCAATCCCTGTTAAATAACATGCGTATAAGATAAACCAGGATGTAAAGAAAAAATAGGATATTATTGAAAAGGCAAATAGAATAATAAGAACTATAGAGAGTAATAATAAGACTGGTAATGATAATACTAGAAGTAAGACTATTTTCCATGGTGGATATTCCATAACATTTTTTTTAGAAATAAGAGAAAGTAAGTATAGAAACATCAAAAACGTAAGGAATGGTAAAAAGATGAATATTCCTACTAATGGAAGAAATTGAATTATAGTTACACCAATAAAAAGCCATATAACTAGAGCAAGTAACCTCCAGTTCTCTTTCTTAAATAATTTCTTTAAATTGTAGATGATTTCCATAAAAATATAGTCAAATTCGAGGTATTTAAAACTTACTTATTCAAAAAGATGATTCAAAAATTAGAGAGAGTATAAGTTTGAAAAATAAATTATAAAAATATTTTATATGTATTCAATCAAGTTTTTTTGTGTATTTAATGCACGGAAAGGCAATCCCACCATCTTTTTTAGTTTATTAACAGATTCAGGAGCAAAACCTTGGAAATGATTATTTACAATGATAAATATTTCATATATATTGGGTCTATTCATTAAATTTTGAGCATTCTTATAGAGGTCGTTTAGAGCATCCTTTTGATCTCTTTGAATTTGATTAAAAACCGTAAGTTCTCTATCTCCAATCAGTCTAATATAATAGAAATTTTGATTTAACATATAAAACGGAATAACCCCTGGCATATAGGTTGTTCCTAATATTAAATTTTCCCCATCAATAAATTTAGAAAGAATTTCAGGATTATACCATGAATTATCACGTAACTCAATGATATATTTATAAACTGAGGGAATCTGATTAAGTAGCGACTTCAATTTCTGTAAATGATTTTCTGAATATTTAAACCAAGGAGGAAATTGTAATAAAAATCTAGCAATTTTAGGACCTAATAACTTCAATCTAGAGAAGAATTCGAGGATGTAAGAATCTAAATCAGGATCTTCCAGATTATGGGTAATTTTTTGCCATACTTTGACTATGAATCGAAAATTTTCCGGAACACGATTATTCCAATTAATAACCATATCTTCGGATGGTAAGTTATAGAAAGTAGAATTTATTTCAACTAGACTGAAGAATTTGGAGAAGTATTCTAGATGTTGGGATTTTTTTAGCTTTTTCGGATAAAATGGACCAATCCAGTCTTTATAATCCCATCCAGCTGTTCCGATAGTTAATTTTACCATTTAAAGTCAAATTAAATATTATAATATTTTAATGATTCAAAATTTTTTTAAATTGAAATAATTAATTTTTATAAAAAATTATTCCTCCTTTAAATCCTGATAAAAAATACGATTAATTAATGATTAATAGTATTGAGTATTGATTGGGCTAAAGTAGAAGAAAAACTCACTGAAGCTGTCACCAAAATTACCAACGTAGAAAATCAATTAATTCTAACTGCGGAAAATTCTACTGAATTTGAACAGAAAATTTTTACTTAGAGATAAAGAAATAAAAATAAAGAGGAAGAAGTATTAAATAAAGTAAAAGAGCTCTTAAATAAGGAAAAAGGAATCAAGAAATTAAAAGGTATTATAATCAACAAAGATAAAGAAGTTAATTTTCTAAAAGAGAAATTAGAAGAGAGGGCAAATAAAACAAATGAGCAAATAGAAAAACTATACTCTTTTAAAGCCCAAATGTCAAATACTATTAATGCATCTAAAATTATTGAGAAAATAAAAAAGTTAATGGAGTTTAAAGGTTTTTTATCTGATAAAGAATTCGGACAAGTGTCACCATTACTATAAATTAATTAAATACTTTTAATGTAAAGTTTATAAATAATCAACTTTAAGAAAATAAATATAGAGCAATATAAAATTAAAAATTTCAAAAACAAAATATGGTGAAAATTAAAAGTTGAGTATCGATTGGGCAAAAGCGGAGGAAAAACCTGATAAAAAGTTATCTATTGAAGGAAAAGTTTTATTGGATCTTCGATCAAAGATAAACAGTCTAGAAAAACAATTAGCTCAAAAAACAGGAGATTTTGAAAAAATTTCAAGTGAGTTAGAAACAACTAAAGAAAATCTCTCTGAAATTAAGAAAAAGAACGAAGAAATGGATGAAAAATTAAATTCTTTAAAGAAGAACTTTGAACGTGTTAAAGAAGAAAAGCTCTATGCTGATGCTGAAATTAACAAAATAAAATTGGCAAAATCGGACTTGGAAACTAAGCTTAATGAATCTCATTCTAAAATATCAGATTTAGAAAACAATTTAAAGGAATCCTCTGCAAAAATTGAAAATATAGAAAATGAGAAGGAAGATATTAAAGCTGATTTACAACAGAGAAAAAACGAAATTGAGAGTCTTAAAAGTGATTTACAAAAATCTGTTTCAGAAAAGTATGTAGAGGTAGAAAGCCTTAAAGAAGAAAGAGATAATAAAGCAAAAGAAGTCAAGGAGCTTAATGAAAAAGTTACTTCACTTGAGAAAACAATTGCAGAAGCTAAAGGAGCACCTCAACTCATTGAAAGTATTAAAGATATTATGATTACCAAAGGTTTTTTATCAGATAGAGAGTTTGACGAGCTCTTAGAAAAATCATAAACCCAGTAATTAAATTCTTTTTATTATTAGAATGGTTAATTTAATTTGGAAAGACAAAAAATCGGAAGACCCAAAAGTATTTCCTCCTAATTTTTTTCGAGCTTTCGAAAATTACATATTCAATTTTAATGAGAAATTAGATAAAACAAAAACTTCTAAATTTTGGTCGAATAAACTATTTTGGGGAGATTCTTTAGAGGTTTTATATTTTTTGATAAATAATTATGAAGAAAAAATAGATTTAATTTATATTGATCCCCCTTTCTTTTCTGGAACTAATTATCAAATCAATATTGAGGAAGAAGATAAATTTTACAATTCTATTGCTTATTTTGATCACTGGAATAATGATTTAGATTCATATTTACAAATGATATATGAAAGATTACTATTATTCAAGAAAATATTATCAAAAAAAGGGTTAGTTTTTATTCATTCAGATTGGCATGCTAATCATTACATCCGACTAATTTTAGATGAGGTTTTTGGAGAAAATAGATTTGTAAATAATATTATATGGTATTATTATAACAAATATTCTGCAGGAAAGAAAAATCTGCCAAGAGCTCATGATACAATTTTAGTATATTCTAATTCGAGTAAGTACACGTTTAATGAAATAAGGATTCCTCGTAAAAAACCTAGAAAGCAGTTAATGAGAGTAAATGTCGAGGGAGTATTAAAGAATGTGAAAGATAAGAAAGGTCATGTAAGATATCGAACTGTAACAGATAAAAAGTTAGATGATGTTTGGAAGATACCCTGTTTACAACCAGCCTCAAAGGAATGGACAGGATTTCCTACTCAAAAACATCATGATTTGCTTGAGAGAATAATAAAACTAGGATCAAATGAAGGCGATTTAATTGCGGATTTTTTCTGCGGTACAGGTACAACTTTATTGGCCGCAGAAAAATTAAATCGTAGGTGGATTGGTTGCGATATTTCAGAGTATTCCATATATTTAACAAGAAAAAGAATTTTAGATTATCATAATAAAAATCAAGTTGAATATCCGTTTGAAATCTATACTCATTTGAATGAAGAAAAAAGAATACTTATTGAATCAGGTTTTTTCCAAAAAAAAATTTCCATAAGAAGAAAAAAATGAATTTAAATTCCTTTATTGTGGAATTCTATATTATAGCCTAAATATTTTGAAAGGGCTTCGTATACAATATCTCCAACTTTCTTTAAAGTTGATGCTACATGGTGAGCGAAACCTCCTAAACATAGAGACTTTAATAAATTTTGTAACTTAGGAATTTCAACTACTCCATATCCACCAAATGTGTCTAAAGGATCTTCAGTATAACTCCCTTCTGCTAATATTGCTTTAATTTCTCCAAATAAGTCATCTGTTTCAACTCTTAGCAAAGTACAAGGTTTTGTTTTAATACGACCTTGGATTGCGCCAAAACTTACGTCTCCACCTTTCTGATCCGAAATAATTGGATGTATTGTCATTCGTGTATCTTGAAAGAACGATTTAGGGAGGTTGCTACAATGAAATAATACCATTTTATTTGGATCATCCCCATAATTATTATTCCAATCCAATATAGCTGAGGGTGTTTCAGAAGCAATTTGTAATATTAACATTGCTATTAAACCTGAGATATCGACTTCACAGGCAGCCGGAACTAATCCTTCACTAAACATACTCATAACTGCACATGGTACAATCCCAAAGTTATCTTGTATACTTGGCCAACATTGAAATGCAAAACCATCTAATTCATTTTCAACTACCCAGTTCTCAATTATAGCTGCTAGTTTTGCCAGTTTAATTAAACTCTCTTCGGGAATCTCCATAGTAGTTGTGTAATTCTTTATAAACTCAATTTTCTCTTTTACTTTTATATCATCATCATTTAATTGATTAATTAAACCAAAAATTTCGGATAGATCTATAGGCTCTATGCTGATCCCGCTAAATTGCAAAATTTTTTCGCTATATCTAACAGTTTCAAAAGCATTAGGTCTTGTTCCTATTTGCCCTAGCCTTACTCCTCTAAGTTTTTTTACAATTCTGCAGATTTTATCAAACCTCTTTAGATCTCCTTTAAAAATGTCTGACATTATAGGGCAGGTATGATATTTGGTTAATGTAAATGGAATACCATATTGATATAATACACTTGTAACAGATATCTTTCCACAAAATGCATCTCTTCGATGTGTTCGATCCATTTTATTTATTTCATCAGCAGATGCATGAATTAGGACAGGTACATCCAGAGCAGCAAGTTTAAGTGTATTAGCTACACCTTTTTCGTCTCCGAAATTTGGTAATATGACAACAATACCTGTTATCTTATCTTTATTAGCTTTAAAGATTTCAGCACATTTTTTTGCATCCCCATAAGTTTCTATAACACCATCTTTTGTATCATTTTCTCCTGAGATAACAAAGTCATAACCTAATTCATTTAATACATCTATAATTTCTGATCGTCCTTTTTTTGCGAGATCATCGGGAAAAACATCTCTATTACCAACAATAACTCCAAATGTTGTTTTTTCTTCCATTCCTTTTTTAGTTATAAAAGACATAATTATCTCTTATTTTTATGATTTTAAAAAGATTAATTTTAGTAATTTAATTAAGAAGTTATAAGCAAAAATATTATTCAAATTATCTGATGAGTATCAAAACACAATTTAGTAGAATAAAAGATAGGTTCTTAGAATTATGGAAAACTTCACAAATATTTAAGTATGCGATTAGTCTTCATATATTATATTTTATAATATCATTGATTTTAGTTTTTACAATTTATAGAGAGCAAAACGATTTTCTGATCTATTGGAAGGCAGGCGGAGTATTTCTTGAAAATACTCCCGATCTTTACAATCAAGAGTATTATGTATGGGATTTTAGATACTTTCCTCTTTCTGCACTCTTTTTTATTCCATTTTATGTCTTAGGATTTGATTTGGGATTTCTATCTTTCCAAATTTTAAATTTGATCTTGAACATTTTAATTTCTATTATTTTATACAAAATTATAATGTTAGTGAAAAGAGAAGGTGAAAAAAAAGATGATAAGAGAGTAATATTATATATTTGCATCTATTTAATGGCAGCACCCCAGGTTTTAAATTATATATTGGGCCAAATCAACCTCTACATTACGTTTTTCATGTTGTTATCTCTTTTAATTTTCCTGAAAAAAGAAGGAGTTATTTGGGATTTAATTGGAAGTATTGTTTTAGGAATCAGTATTATTTTAAAACCAACTGCTTTGTTTATAATCCCTTTTCTTCTAATAATTCATTTTGATTTAAAAGAAAAAAAGTTGAAAATTGATTACTCAAGAAGTATAGTAAGATTAATTGGAGTAATATTACCAATCGCTTCAAATTTTATTCCATTCCTCTTATATCCTCAATTACTCGAAGGTTTTATCGCAACAAATTATACTGGAAGTAATCCACTCACATTAAATTATTCATTTAGTATTACAAAGAATATCACTAATTTTTGTTATCTTTTTAATATTCCATATAATCAATTATTTATTTTAATAGTAGTTATCGGAATTATTGCGATCCTTGGATTATTAATTTTTATTATCGGTGATTTTGATGGAAATGCACTTGTTTATGGATTTACTTTTAGTTTAATCATCATGCTCTTAGGATATTTTGATTCTTGGAATCACCACTTATTAAATCTTATTCCATTATTGATGATAATTTTATTTAATATGCCGAGTAAGTTAAAAGAAACTATTGGAATAAAAAGAATGTTTTTCTTTTTTAGTTTTTTTGATATTGCATTTATGGGTTTATGGTTTTTGACTTTTGTATATTTTCCTTTCAATTTTGCCAGCACAACTTTCTTGATATTAACTTTCTATTATATTGGCAGATATTGCCTGAAATATTCTAGAGATATTATTGTACATAAATCAGAGATGGAAGTAAATGAAAAATAAACATATGCTTCTAATATTAATAATATGTACTTTTATTGGTTTAGGTTTAATTCCAAGAGTTAGGGCAATTGAGTATAGTGCTGGAGTCAAGGAAGGAGATGAATTAATTTGGATTTGCAGTATATATCAAAAAGAAAAAATGGAACAACTTTTTGGAAATGACTGGGATGAAATTAATGCAAGTGTTTTTAAAGATATGGAGGAAGGGGCTAAAATGAAATGGAGAATTACAGAAATTATTGAAAATGCCATTTTGTACAGTAATAAAACAAAGAACAATGAATCTGCTTTATCCATTAAGTTTGATATTTGGAATTGGACAAAAAATGTCGATTGGGGGTCAAAAGATTCGCAAGATCAGCGTAGTTTATTTAAGAATCCTCTAAACAACTTGGACGATTTGATATATCCAAATTTTGCTCCCTTCTGGTTACCCGTTCCCATAGGAGAGTATATGAAAGCAATGGAGCCTGTTTTATCAAGTGGTTATACTGTAGATGGAAGAGTTTTATTAGCTATCACTATAGAATTAAATATAGGTGATTTGGATGGGACTTATCCAACAGAATATGTTAAAGTATTAGCTTTGTACAATGATAAAGGTATTATAAGATCCTACAAACTCTATATTACTGATCATTTCGTTATGGTTGATATTTCTCTTGAATCAAATCCTATACTTGAGATCCCTCTTATTATTCTATTAGTAGTTCTTTCTTATATTGGTCTTGCAATTGTATTGTCAAAAATAAAATAAATAGAATAAAAATATTTGAAAAAATCTCTTTTTTGATTATATTTTAAGGTCCAAGAAAATTTTACTTAATTATTGTTTATCATCTTTAACAGTTGAGAAATATTTATAATAAATGAGTCTAAATATTATAATTGAAAATATATTAACAGTAAAGAAATTCCCATAATTAAAAGGCAAATAAAAAGATCTAAAAGAACATGTTTCAATTTTATCCACCACCATTATTATTGATTTTTGCTCCTGCATTTCTTATAGGAATTCTTCATACATTAATTCCGTGTGAAGATAAGGCAATATTCTTCTTTTGGTCGTTCGGTATATCAAAAACACCTAAACAAAGTCTCTTTATTTTAATGTTATATGGATTAGGATTAATGTCATCTAATTTAATGATTGCTGTTGGGACTGTCTTAATAAGTTTTATTCCTAAAGTATTAATTCCAGGAATAGGTGAATTAGAATCGTACACTATTAATTTTTTTGGAGCGATTACTTCTATGTTTGCGGGATTTATTCTATTGTTTTTCATTACTAGGAAAGGTTATATCCCACATTCAAAACGTAAGGATGAGATTTTTCATTTTAATTGGGAAAAGAAAAAAACGCCATATCTCTTTGGAATCTTAGCGGGATTTGCTCCTTGTATCTTTGAATTATTCATATATTCTCAATGTATACAATTTTCTTTAGGTGGTGGTTTTGGTTTTGTCGATGGTATTTTTACAGTGTTTTACTTTTCATTAGGTACATTTGTAGGATTGTTTCCTTTAGCTTTAGCAAAACAAGGGACTTCTCAAATTATAAAATCTAGGGAATCTAAAAAGAATTGGCTTTTAATTTTCATGATATTAATAATTATTATATTTAATACTGTTGTTATGATACTATCCTTTTTAAAAATACGTGTCTTTCCAGAGGTTCATCTTTAATTAATCTTAAAAATGTTTCTTAAAACAAAATAATAAATTTAAAAATCTATTGATAATTCCATTGTTATTAAAACAATAAAATTGGTCTATATAAAACATATATTAGGCAAGATTTTCTTTTAATATAATATATACTCATAAATAGTAACTATTTTTTAAATTATGAAATGCCTATTCTGTGAAAGTCAAAAAATTGATTTTACGTGTGAGCGATGTAAATCGAGTTTCTGTATTAATCACATAGCAACAACGGAAACACATGAATGTAGAAAACATAATCTTTTTTATTCAAAAGTAAAAGCTATAGAAAGGAATTATAAATGCACAGTTGTTGAAAATAGTGAATGTCCTGTCTGTAATCATCTATTAAGATTAGAAAGATTATCATCTGGACAATATTATCTAGAATGTACGAATCCTGAATGCCCTGAAACATGGAATTCATATTTAAAAACCCCCGGATTATTCTTTCCATCAAAGGAAAAACTTGCCAGAGAAGCTGTGAGATACAATCTAATCAAAGGGAATAAGCTAATCCTATGTAGTAAAAAATTAAGGCATATAATTGGAAGGGAGGTTTGTCCCAATTGTTTTTTGGATTTACTAAAAAGAGCTCCACTTACTAATTTTTCTACTATAATGAATTCCTTTAATATTTCTGCAGAACAAATGATTAAATTTATCGACAAATATTTGGAAGAAGAACGAATCTATGGAATTATTGATCAAAAAAATCAGATGTTTTATTACATATCTTCCGAAATGCGTGAAAAAATACTTGCCAAGTTTCAAGAAGAAGGAATAATTAATGTAGCAGATTTAGGAGTAATGCTTGATATGAGTTCTGAAATTGCTACAAAGGTAATTTACAAGTTAATAAATCAATATCAAATAAAAGGCTCATTTTCTTTAGATAAAAAGACATATTATACTCAACAGTATATAATGGATAATTTAATAAAAGAAATCAATACTAAGGGTAGGGTTTCATTAAAAGATCTTGCGAGTAACTTTAATATTCCAAAAGAACTTGTTAAATCCTTTTGCGTTAATTTAATGAGAGCGAAAGCAGTAAATGGTTTCTTCGCAGATCGCGGAAATGAAGTGATTACTGCTGACCAAATTTATAAGGACATAAAAAGCTATTCTAAAGAAATGGGATTATTTGAACTCTCAAAACTTGCCTCAAAATTAAAAATAGCTGTAGAATTGGCAAGAAAAAGCCTCCACGAGTTAATTAAAACTGGTGAAATCAATGGTATATTTACTCAAAGAAGAGAATTCATGACAAATAAATACATGGAGAAGAAAATAAAAGAAATAGCGAGAGCTTATAGAACTATGCCTTTAAGAGAACTTGCAAATAGGTTAGGAGTAACAGAATCAAGTATTGAAGAAAATTTAGCTATGATAATTAGTAAAGGAGACATTGATGGATATATTGATATGTCCAAAAGATCTTTTACAGCGTACAGTGTACCAATGGAAGCGAAATCTCGAGAGGAACCAAAAGCTTTAGAGCCAATTGATGAAGGTAAAATTGAGGTAGTTCGTGATTATGATTTTATTGGGGGACAATTACACTATAAAGTGGCAGTTCGCAATCAGAGTAAAATGGCAATAAATTCAGTAAAAATAATCTTAGATGTTCCATCTAGCTATAAAGTTAAACAATCTTTAATTAATATCCCCGTTATAGAAGCTAAAAATTCAAGGGGTGTTGACTTTTACTTAGAGCCTAAAGAATGTGGTATTTCCTCCATCGGTGGTGATGTGATCTATAAAACTGCTGACGGAACTAAACATACAAAACATATAAGGAAAAAGGATGTTCAAATTAAATGTCCGCTTGTTGTATCATGTTTATCAACGATTGAAGATGTCCAAATATCAATACAAGATATGCCAAATGATGCACGTGCATTTTTAGTAGCAGATTTGGATC
>CP070805.1:1939739-2060197 GCA_020343655.1 Promethearchaeota archaeon
CATTGTCTCTACTTTATTCATTCTCGTATTGATTAGGATATACTTACATTGGTTGAAGAATTGACCTTTTATATAAATATTAGTCACTCCATTTTCAAGTTTTAAACTAATAAATTCGTTAATTTTGAATTCTAGCATTTATTTTCCTTTTCCTATTTCACATGATACATAAGGAATATTTTGATATAAATAAGAACTAACAAATATATTTATTATATTATAACTAATTAATTGTTAATAGAGTTCGATAAATATTAGATAGAGGATTATAAGTAAATGATATTTCAGGTTATCGTGTTTCTACAAGTTTTAGCAGACATTATAGGATTAATTTTGCTGTTTCTTATGCCAATTATGATTCCAATTGGCGATTTTATGGTTGCTTGGATAACTGCTGTTACACAATTTATGAATGATAATTTTAGCACTAATTTAACTATTTACATTATCATTTGTGTTGTATTGATTGTTTTTGGCGTTATTGTCAATATCATTTGGCCAGGAGATAGACCAGGAACAATCTTCTCAAAAGGCTTAGAAAAAATGGAACACTTAGAAGATAAAATAGAAATGAAAGGTGAAAGTATAGAGGATACTGTAAGAAGGTGTAAAGACTGTGGTAACCCTATCGGAGACGCAGAAGTGTGTCCTTTATGTGGAGCGCGTAATTGAAATTTTAAATTTTTGTTCCTCTTTATTTTTTAACTTTAAGAGGTAATTCAACAATTCTCTTTCGTTTTTCATATCACCATCTTCGGATAGGGGGAAAAAATTTAGAGATCGGAAGTTTTGATTAGAATTGTGCTGGATGTCTAATTTTAATCCGAAATATTAGTTCTCTTTATCTCAGATTTATAATTCTCTGATTGTATGCACTATAATTTTTGAATAAATAAGAATTTGCGTTTTTTATTAAATAAAGTGGAACCTACAGCAAGAATTATTTTTTTTTTGATTTGGATTTATCTTAATTAATTAAAAAAGTGTTTTATTAAATGAATAATATTAAATTTAAATTTTGTATCTATTCTAATTAGATATAAGAATATATAACATCAATATCTTAGTAGAGAAGATATGGGCTTTAATCAAAATCTTGAAAGTATTAAAAGCAAAAGAGATCTTATTAAGGAGTTAAGTTATTATAAATCTATCATTCTAAAGAAAATAAAGAATGGTGATTATAATTCCGCTTTAGAAAAAGTAAGATCAGCACTAGTATTACTACAAGAACATCGAGATTCTTTTAATATTGAAAAAGAACTTCATGAATTTTATGAAGTAAATAAAAAAGTACGTGATGAATTATTAAATCATAGAATGATTTATGAACGTCGTTTCAATAATCTTTTAAGGGAAAAGCTTAATGAATCTAACCTTGAAAATTTTTCAAAATTATTAGCCATGCTAAAAAATGATGTAGACCATAATCTTGGTAAATATAATTTAACAGATATTAGTGCCAATATTACTAAATATTTTAAATTTATAAAGAAAATGTATGAAATCCTCAGTTGCTATAAAGTTTTAAATTACTATGATGCTTCCGATAAGATTTTCGAATTTGTAAGAGAAATAAAATCTGAAAATTTCCCAAATCTTAAGATGCTGATTTCATTAACTTATCAAAATTTAATAACTAATAGATTAGCTGAATTTTCAAAAGAATTTGATAAACTCACACTTTTTGCTCTTTCTAAAAAAATGGCCATAAATCAAGATCAATTAATTGATTTTATTAATTTAATAAAAGAGCAACCAAAAAGTCCTATTCAAGATTATATCTCTGGAACCCAAGAAATAATCTTTAAAAAGTCTCGATTTTAAAAATAGCTTTTTTCATAAACTCATAATTAATAAGAGATTATAATCCTCTATAAAAATCTGGGCGTAATATATTTGTATGTGTTATTCCATAATTTATTGTACCTAAGATATTCTTTTTTTCTCGATCTAGAATACCCTTGATAGGAAGATAATTACTGGCATGGTTAGATCTAAATATACAGGTTGCGTTTTTATTCTGAAACTTAACATTTTCTATAAATATCTTTAATTCTTGAAGAATCTCTATTGAATTCATCTCCTGAAATTGTCCTTTCATCTTTTTTTTAAAGATTTCTGTTCCTGAAGGTATCATAAGTGTGAGGAACGCAATATACCAAATCCTATCATCCTCAGGACAGATTTCATTAACCAAATCAGCTGATTCTAAAGCGTGTTCTTTTGAAATTTCAGGGTTATTTCCACCACCAAGACCATTTATTAAAGTTGCTGATAAAGTTATCCCCGCTTTCATCAACTTTTTAGAAGCTTTAATATGATCTGATTTACTTGCTTGTTTATGTACCATTTCAAGTAAAAGATCAGAACCAGACTCAAATCCAACATAAGCAATTTTAAGACCTGCTTCAAAAAGCATTTTTAATTGCTCATCTGATTTTTTAAGTATATCTTTGGAGTGAGCATAAACACCACACCTTTCTAGATTTGGAAAGAGTTGATATGCATACCTTATTACATCTAATAATTTCTCAGTGGGAGTTACCATTGCATTCCCATCTAAAAAAAAAATTCTTCTTACATTTGATCCATACTGTTTTCTGGCAATATCTAAATCTTTTTTTACTGATTTTACATCCCTAACTAAAAAATGTTTACGAAGATTTGACATACAAAAATCGCATTTAAAAGAACAACCCTCAGTTAATTGAATTAATAGAGAATATGCCTCGCTAGGGGGTCTGAACACTGGTTGACAGTAATAAATTTCTTCCCTATTTTGCATTATAACTAAAAAAATGATAATATTTGATAATTTCTATTAAATAAAATTAAATTTATTCTTCATCTTCTATTTCATCCGCATCTGAGGGTTTCTTGGGACAAGAATTAAGATGCCTTCCTAGTCTCTGGAACTCTTTTTTGCAATAGGGGCAAACCTGTTTTTCTTTCGTTTCTTTTTCAGCAACTTCTCCAGTTGGTTTCCTAGGTGAAGGTTTTTTCTTTTTCTTTTTTTTTGAGGGTAAGACGTCTTCTATGCTTGCATCATCAGGAGCAAACTCACAACTTTGAATATGAGAGGATAGGTCGTCAAATAATTCACCACAGAACGGACATTCAACTTCAGCAAATTCTTCTGAATCTTCAAGGTCTGCTTTTCCAGCTTTTCTCTTTTCAAATTTTAAGGGTATTTCTTCATCTTCTTCTTCGAATTCATCGATAGATAAGTCAATTTCTTCATCAGATTTTATTTCTGCAATTTCTATATCTTCTAGTTTTATTGCTCTCTCCTTAATTTTCTTTTCTGCAATTTTTTTGCTTTCTTCAAAAATTTCAGAAAATCGACGATTATTTTTAACAGGATCATATATCGTACAAACTTGACAAACATAAGCACGAGTACCCAAAGTTAAATCTCTAGCAGGACAATAGCATAAAGATTGAAGACTATTACTGATATCACCTTTCGGTTCGAGATGTTTACATACAATTTTTCTTGAATATTTAATTTTTTGTTTACGTCGAGGCAAGTATTTAATCACCAAAAGAAGTATATAAGATAGTTTTGCACAAAATTTAATTTTTTTGGATTGCAGTTTAAGAAAAAACAAATAATTGAAAATTTAGAATTAATTCTAGAAATTATATTGTAGATTTTTAAGGTCTTTAACAATCTTATTCTTTAATTCAATGTTATCTAGATTTGGTAATAATTCTTCTACAATATCTCTTAACTCTATAATTTTTTGAATGAGAAGTCCAGGTTTATTCCAAAAATCTGTTCTTTGTGGATGCATTTTTACTATGGCTTTGTTAAAATTCTCAATTGCTGCTCGATAAAATAAACAAGCATTTTCTAATTTATTAAGCCTTGATTGATATATTGAACCAATTTTATTAAAACACATTCCTGCGCCAGCAAAATCCCCTTCTTTTTCAAAATTTATGGCAGCATCTTGAATTTTATTTAGTGCTTCTTCTAAAACTTCATTATCTCCTCTTTTTAGTAGCAAATACCCTTTAATATAATGTGATATTCCTAAATAAAAACGATGTCCTTGTTTTTTCGCAAGTTTATATAAATCATCAGCAAATTCTCCAGCAAAAATTAGGTGTTCATTTGAAATACATAATTGTGAGACTATCCTTAATAAATCTAAAACTCTCTCAATATCTTTAATTTCTTTATATTTTTCAATTCCCTGTCTAAATTTCTCGATTCCGGTAAATGAATCTTTATTCTCAAAAGCTTGATTTCCCTCATAAATCAGCTGTTCTGCCGTTTCTTTTAATTTAATCTCTTTCTGCTTCTTTTTTGCATCTATCTCACCATAGAAAAAATCATCTACTCCAAAAGCGATATCTTCAGTCATAGGAATTTCAGATAGGAATTCTTTTTTTAAGCTGTTGTTTTCATGAGATTTTGGTTGTATTGGTGCCTGAGTTTTTTCTTTTTGTGAAAATTCTTCACCATATGCAGATTGTAAAGGTTTTCCTTCGGTAGCCAATGCAGATAACTCTGATAAAACATTTGCGAAAAAGTATTTGTTTAATCCATCCACAATATAATCAACTTTATGATAATTATTGTCATATTCCGGATTATTAATGTCCATATTCAGATCAGATATTCGATAGATCTCAAAGCCAGTATCATATTTCGTCATAGCATATTCAGAACCATCTTCACTTTTGATAATTTCCTCTTTTTTCTTTCCTAAAAGCGTGTGGTCAAATACCAATCCACAAAAATCATCATTATTTTGTTGAAAGCCTAGTTGGTTAATTAAATCTATGTAAGAGAAGAATAAGTTTAATCCGGGATGACTATGAAACCATCCAACCATATAATGCCCTTTCCCCTCTTTTTCAAGTTTTTCTTGAATTTCTTCAATAAACCCATAATGTCTTTCATCTAACTGGACATCTGTCGCATGACCAAATGTTAAAGCTTCAGCACGTTCTATATAAACAAGTTCTTGATCAGAATATCCCACTAAAATACCATATATTTCTTTCCATTGCTCCGGAGGTATTGATTTATTAGCATATCTGCTTGCGTATAAAATTATGGTTTTATAAGCTTCTGCTCTAATCACTATCGGTTTACTTAGTTTTTCTTGTTCCTTCTCCTCAGCAGGTTTTTCCTCGCCTCTTTTTAATTCTGAGTTTTCTTTTTTTGATTCCTCGTTATTATTCACGTTTTTGGGTTTTTCGGACATTTTTAGTATTATCTCTTTTATTTCATACATTTATAATTTAATTCTAAAAAAATAATAAGTCTATTATTAATTAAAATTATGTATAATTAAACTTTCATAATGAAATTAATTAATAAATTAAGAAATGTTAGTTTAATTTTATTTAGATAACGCCTTAATAAATCTAATTGTTATTTTTTCCGGATCTAAGGGTATATTTTTAACTTGAGCCCTCCCTGGCATTGTTTTAATAAGAACAAAATGGCATCCTAATCCTAAGCTTTTTAATTTAGGAATAATCTCATCCTCTTTATCTATAACGGTTACTGACTCAAAACCGGCTCCTTTAGCTATGATTTCTAACCTTGTTTTTTTACTTGTATATGTTTTTTGATTTCCAGTAGAACCATAGGAAGAATTGTCAATCACTATTACTATAAGATTCATTGGATTATTGTTTGCGATGGTACTTAGACTGCCTAAATTCATAAGTATAGATCCATCACCATCGATACAAAATACTCTTCTTTTAGGTTGAGATATAGCTAATCCAAAAGCTATTGAAGAAGTTAGTCCCATTGAACCCATCATGTAGAAGTTTTCTGATCTATCTTTAATACTATAAAGTTCTCTTGAGGGATCTCCAAGATTACATACAACTAATTCATTTACTAATAATTTAGCAATTTCAATTAAAGCATCAAATCTTTTCATTTGACTCCCTCCATAAAGTTTTTTTAAGAATTATTGCTACCGGTTTTTTATTTTTTTTAGCTTCGTTAACAGCAATTTCAATGTTCTTGATTTTTTCGGGAGAGTCTAAAATATATGTTTCCAGGGTTAAACACTTTAAAAGATCCATTGTTATCTGACCCATTGGTATTTGAGCAACAATTTTTTCTCCGGCCGCACCTCTATGACTCATTATAAAAATAACCGGGATCATATATACGTCTAAGAGTGATTTTATAGCATTTATTGAATTTCCCAGTCCAGAATTTTGCATTAAAATTGCAGAGACTTTTCCCCCTAAATAAGCACCTGCTGCAATCCCAACACCCTCTTCTTCACGTGTAACAGGTATATGTTGAATTTCTTTCTTTACTTCAATGATTTCCAGTAAACCTTTAAGCATAATACAAGGGACTGATAGTAATAAATTAATACCAGAATTTTTAATAGACTTATATAATTCTAAATCAATATTCATAGAATTTCACATAAAATCGATATTAGATATTTTCCATATTTTATAATATTGTTATTATCAAAAAAATATCTATAAAACTTGAAAAAACAAAGGATAATATATATGAAAAAAATATTAACTTTTTCAAATGAAGGCATTACTTTACGAATATAAAATTTCAAGATTGGCATTTGCTCGTTTTGCTGGATTATTTAGTTTAAGGGGCTATCTCACTAAACTAGGGCCTATTAGATTAAAAGAACTACCGAAACCTGAAATTAAAGCTAATGATTGGGTTGTAATCAATACAAAATTATGTGGAATTTGTGGAAGTGATCATAAGCAAGTTTTTCTTGATGGGAATCGTGACAATCCAATGACAGCATTAATTTCATGGCCTCAAATCTTAGGGCATGAAGCGGTTGGTTTTATAGATAAAGCAGGTTCAAAATCAAATCTTAAAGTAGGAGAACGTGTAGTACTTAATCCTTGGATTAGTTGCTTACCTAGAAAAATAGAACCTCCCTGTAGTGCATGTCAAATTGGGAAAAATACTCTTTGTCGTAATTTTAATAAAGGAATTCTGACCTCTGGCATACATACAGGGAATAGCAGCGATGCAACGGGAGGATTTGCAGAATACTTCCCTGCTCATGAATCAATGGCAATTCCTATTCCAGATGATATCACATGGGATCAAGCTATACTTTCTGATCCTTTTTCTGTAGCATTTCATTCTGTCCTTAAAGCTCAACCACACCCAGGTTCTATTTGTGCGATATACGGTTGTGGAAACTTAGGTTTACTTACCATTTTAATTTTAAAGCATCTTTTTGAAGATATACAAGTTTTAGCTATAGCAAGGTTTCCCCACCAAGCAGAGATGGCACGTCTGTTTGGAGCAGATTTGGTAATTGAATCATCTCCTCCTAAAAATCTTATTGAGAAAATTGCAGATTATGTTCAATGTGATATTTACTACATAAAAAAGAAAAAACCTTGGTTAATTGAAGGTGTTGATTTTTTGTTTGATACCGTCGCATCACCCGAAACTCTTGAAACAGGACTCCGTATTGTCAAAGCTAGGAAAAAAGATTATGGTTCAAATAAGTTAATTTCTGGTGCAATAATTGTAACAGGAGTATCCTCACCTAAAAAATATGAATGGACTCCATGGTATTTTAAAGAAATTAATGTGATTGGAAGTAATGCATTTGCAATTGAAGAATTTGCAGGTAATCATAGACATTCTTATTATTATTATTTTGAATTCCTTCAAGAAGGACTTCCTGATCCTACTCCAATGATAACACATAAATTTCCATTGGAAGAGTATAAGAAAGCTTTTGTTACAGTAAGATCACAGAAGAGATACAAATCAATAAAAGTTGCTTTTTCATATAATAATGCAGAGGAGGTGAAATATCCTTGAGGAAAACTCCACAAGAAAATAAAATTCCTGCTCTCGTATTCGAAATGAAGTTGAGTAAACTAATAAAGGGATTTCTCCGTGGAAAAAGAAAAATTTCCGGATATTGGAAAGAGGGAGGTCCTGTCAACATCAAACAAGTGAACATGCCTGTTCTCGTAGCTGATGATTGGGTAATAGTAAAGACAGTATATTGTGGAATTTGCGGAAGCGATATGAAAGAGATAACCTTAAGTGGAGCATCTAATAATCCTATACGTTCGATAATTACCTTTCCTCAGATTATGGGACATGAACCAGTTGGCATTATTCATAAGATAGGTCCTAATGTCACTAAAGTTAAAGTCGGGGATCGAGTAGCCATTAACCCATGGTTTCCTTGTAAGTCTCGTGGAATCTCACCCGAATGCCCTAGATGCCAACAAGGAAATTATACACATTGTCAGAATTTTCAGAGAGGAAATTTACCCACGGGCATGCACTTAGGTGTTACAAAAGGATTTGGAGGGTATGCATCTTATATTGCAATACATCAATCTCAATGTTTTATCATTCCTGAGGGAATTTCTTTTAACCAAGCGGTATTAGCTGATCCATTTTCCGTTGCTTTTCATTCGATTCTTCTTTTAGAGCCAAAACGTAACTCAACTATACTTGTATATGGTATAGGAGTGATTGGTTTATTAACAATAATGTGTTTGAAAAAGATTTTTGAAGTAGAACATGTTCTTGCTGTTGGTCGATATGAATTCCAAAAAAATTTAGCATTAGAACTTGGTGCGGATCACGTATTTATGAATAGTAGAGAAAATTTAATTGAAGAAATTGCAAACTATAAAGATTTTGAGCTTTATATCCCTGATAAGGGCTTAAAATGGACTATGGATGGTGTACATGGTATAATTGACACGATTTCGTCTGCTGATACTTTAGAGATCGGGATGAGAATTCTAAGTACTCAAGGTAAACTTGTCTTTCTTGGAGTCAGTACTCCTAAACGATGTGAAAATACACCACATTATTTTAAAGAACTTGAGATTGTTGGATCAAATGCATTCTGCTTAGAAATATTTAAAGGTAAAAGAGCTCACGCTTTTGAGTTTTTTATGGAGTTTCTTGCTGCAAAAAGAATTGACCCCTCTATATTAGTTACTCACAAATTTCCACTTAAAAGATACAAGGATGCATTTGGTGCACTAGCTAAAAAATCTGAATCGCATGCTATTAAAGTTATATTTGATTTTTCAATATAGAAAAAATAAGATTACAATTGTTTTTGAATCTTGAAGTAATTAAATTTATTTACAGAAAATTTAAGTAAATAAAACAATTAATAATGTTTATATATTAGCTCTTAGAAGGTGAATAAAATAGTTATTGAATTAATTGCTTCAATTTATACAATCATAATAGGCCTCGCAATGTTTGGTATGTGGCTTTTTTTATTAATAAAAAGAAAAGTACCAGAACTTAAAACCAAGCCAACAGAAATATTTTTTCATTTAGTTGCTGAATTTCTGACGTCTATTATACTCATAATCGGAGGGATTGGATTAATAATGAATCAATCTTGGGGAGATGCAATCTTCTTTATTGCTATTGGAATGGCAATTTATTCTACGATAAACGCAGCAGGTTTTTATGGGCAGTTAAAAGATTGGCCCATGTTTATTACGTTAATTGTATTCACTATTTTTTCTCTTTTAGTTACATCATTGATAATACTTATCGAATTCCAGATATTATGATAAAAAATTAAATAATCCCTTTTTTTTTAAAATCTCGGATTTCCTCGTCTGAATAACCGAGATTTTTGAGTATCTCCTTAGTATGTTGACCGAGTTTTGGGGCAAATTCTCTTATCTTTAATGGTGTTCGTGAATATTTTATAGGTGAAGCAACATTTTTTATCTTACCAAATTTAGGATGCTCCATCTCAATAACCATATTACGTTCCTTAATCTGAGGATCTTCACAAGCCTCTTCAAAGGATTTTACTGGCATGACACAAGCATCCAAGTTGTAAAAAATTTCGCTCCATTCTTTCTGAGTTTTCTTCAAAAACTCCTTTTGTATTTCTTCAAAAACTTCTTCTCTTTCCTCTCCTTTAGCGGTTTGTTTAAGAGTTAAATCCTCACGATTAAGCCCTTTACAAAATTCTCGCCAGAATTTTACCTCAATTATTCCAACAGATACAAACTTATTATCTTTTGTCTTGTAAACAGAATAAAAAGGAAAATCTCCATGTATGGGATTTTGTGTTTCAATGCCATCATTCAAATCTTTGGAGAAATGATGTGCTGCTACAAGAGGCATAAAAGAAAAAACACAATCTGTCATAGCAATATCAATGAATTGTCCCTTTCTTTTGGGATGATTTTCTCTTTCAATAATTGCTCCTAATATACCTATTGTTGAGACTAATCCTCCACCTATATCAGCAGCTTGAACACCCGGAACTATTGGTTTTTTTTCTTGAGTTTCATTACCATAAATCGCTCGTTCTTTATTCAAATCCAGAATTCCACATATACCAATATAATTGAGATCATGACCAGCTATTTGCTCATATGGTCCATTTTGACCATAACCTGTTAACGAACAGCAGATAATTGATGGATTTATTGAAGCTAAGGTATCATAATCAATTTTTAATTTTTTAGTAACCTTAGGACGATAAGTATCAAGAACAACATCAGCTTCTTTAACCAATTTATAAAAAATTTCTCGCGCTTTATCTTTTTTCAAGTTAAGAGTAATAGCTTTTTTATTCCTGTTAAGAATCGAATTAAAAGCGCTCTCACGATATCTTCCTTTTTGAAAGAATGGAGGTGGATTTCCATAAAAATAATAAGGATCTTCTATTCGGATAACATTTGCTCCAAGATCAGAAAGTATCATGGAACAATACGGTCCGGGCAACATTCTTGTTAGATCTAATACAGTCTTGCCTTCTAATGGTAATACCATAATAATTAAAAAGTTAAATGAAATAAAAGTATTGATCAAAAGTTTGAAATCAGAGGGATGGATTTGGTTATTGAAATATTTTAATAATTAAAAAAAAAAAAAAGGTGAATTCTATAATTCAATTATTTCTGATTCCATTTTTTCTACATCTATAATCGCAAAAGTTGCTTTTCCAGTTAAATAGCCACAAACTTCACCAGGATTTATTACCAAAACCCCATTATCCAATTTTTTATTGGATAGCGAATGCGTGTGTCCGGATAAAATTATATCAAATCTTCCTGAATTTGCTAAGGCATCTATAGTTTGTTGTCTTGGCATGTGAGAAGCAAAAATTCTCTTACCTCCCAATTCCATAATTAGTTCATTACCATTTTGAGCAAATTCACATATTTGTCCCAAGTTTTGTTTTAAAAATAATTTTTCTCCGTCATTATTTCCAAACACTCCATAAAAATTCATTTTTATTGACTCATTTAACTCATCAAACCATTTCTTTACAAAAGGTGCCACATAATCTCCACAGTGTATAAGTGCGTTTACATTTCTTTTATTTATTATAGATACTGCTTTCAATATATTATTCATATGATCATGTGTATCACTTATTACCGCAATTTTCATTCGTTCATAATCTCCTTTTAGTTTAAAATTGATAGAATTTAGATATAATTAAATTACATTATTATATGTTTTATATTAATAATGAACTTTTTGTGAGATAAGCATGATTGAAGATTTCTTTAAAACAGAAATAACATTGGTTAACACAGAATTGAAGAAATATTTTACTCATTTATATAAAACGGAAAAGGATGTACTTCTTAAAGATTTTATAAGTCAATTAGAAGAATTCATTATAAATGAGAAAGCAAAAAGAATTCATCCCATTTTATTAACAGCTGCTTTTGCCGGAATTGTAAATCCTATGTATTTAGAAGATCAAATAGAACAAATTCGTGAAGTATCTATTGCTGTCGAATTATTACATAGTGGTCACTTGATTCATGATGATCTTTTAGATGATGATATAATAAGAAGAGGGAAACCTACTTTTCATATGCAGTTAAAAAATGAATTAAACCAAGTTTATAAAGATATGAATATATCACATATAAATGAATTAATTTCGTTGTATGGACGAGATATGAGCGTTTTGGGCGGAGTACAAGGATATCTTTTGGGTTTGGATATTTTAAAATCTTCTAAATTCCCAGAACAATTAAAACTCTTGGCAATTAATGAATATACAAAAGCGATGGATTACATAATGAAAGGGCAATTAATAGAAGAATACATGAATTATAACAATATTACTATGACATTAGAACAATATTTAAATATTGCAGAATACCAAAAAGCTAGAATATTTGAGAAATCTACAAAAATTGGAGCAATTTTAGCCAAAGGAAATCTTCATTATCAAATCAAACCATTATGTGATGCAATGTTAAGTATTGGGCAAGCTCATTCTATTCGCGATGACATTCTTGATCTAGAAGATGATATTAAAGGAAAACAAAAAAAGATAATTTATATTTTGGCTGTACAAAATACAGATGAAGCCCAATCTAAGAGATTGAATGAGATCTACCATAAAGATAATATAACAAAGAACGATGTTGAAACTGTAAAAGAAATATTTACTAAAACTAATGTCATAATGATTGCTGAGCATTTAGCAAAAAATTTAGTCGAACAATCCAAAAATTATCTAAAAGATATCTATCCAGATTTAAATAAACAGCAAAAAGTATTCTTTAACGAGTTTTCGGATTTTGTTTATATCAGGGAATATTAATTATTTTTAAATTATTTTATTCTACAATATAAGGGATTTGTTGTCTCTTTAACATGAGATTATTTAACTCTTTAAATACTTCAAGAACATTGAAATTCTCTAAAGCTGATGTTCTATAAAATCCATCCAATTGTTTTTCTTCTATATATTTGTAAATTAAATCTTCATTAATAATCTCATATTCAGGAGTTTTTTCTAATAAATCACTCTTACTTCCTACTAAGATAATAGGGACTTTTGAATCTAATGCATTCAATATTATTTTTTCATACCAAAAATCTAACTGATCAAAAGATGAATAATTTACTGAATCGAACACTAATAATGCACCATTAGCCCCATCTATAAACTTAGGTATTAAAGGTGCGAATCTCTCTTGCCCACCGAAATCAAAAATAGAATTTACAATAAAATTTTCTTTTAATTCATCAGGATTTTTTTTAAAATTTATTCTTAAATAAACTGAATGAAAATTAATTCCTATTGTAGGAGAAGTATCAAAATTGAATGAGTTGAAGCAAAATCTATTAAAAAGTGAAGATTTACCAACCGCACTGGCTCCACAAATTACTATCTTAAAGCTATAAAGTGCTTCTTTTCGATCATAGCTCATAGATTAATTAACCCTTAAACTTTTAGAAGAATATCTTGAATTTAGTTTATGATATATTGGATAAAATTTGTATTCCACTAATTTAATACAAAAAATTTTTAAAGATTTAAATAGTTTTTGAGATTAAGTGTTAGTTGCTTAGTATTGCACTATGTATATAAAATTAAAAGAAAGTTAGGCAAACTTGTGAATTATAATACTAATATCTAAAAGATTGTTTTAATTTATTTTAATTGTTAACAGATAGTTTTAAAGAAATTATTATGCTAACTAAAATCCCACCCGAACAAATTGTAATAAGACCTCCAGTAGAAGCATATTCTGTATTAATTCCTGTAACGGGGGGATGTTCATGGAATAAATGCAAATTCTGTGGTACTTATAAAGGAATTTATGGTGTTACCCAAGATTATGCAATAAGACCCTTAGAAAATGTTAAAAAAGATATTGATAAATATGCTGAGAATAATTACCATGGATTTCCTGTATTTTTAGCAGGGGGCAATCCTACATCTGCACCAACCGATTATTTGGCTGAAATTATCAAATATCTAAGAGTAAAGCTAAGAAATGTCCAACGGGTTAGTTGTTATGCTAAATCCCTAGATATATTAAGAAAACCAGATAAAGATTTAAAAATATTGGCTGAAGCAGGATTAGATATTGTTTATATGGGATTAGAGAGTGGATCAAATAAAATACTAAGAATTATGAAAAAAGGGACTAATGCTGAATCTATGATAAAAGCAGGGAAGAAAATTTTAAACGCTGGAATTAAGCTGTCATTATACATTATTTTAGGTTTAGGAAGTTATGAATATTCAGAAGAACATGTGAAAGAAACCGCAAGAGTCTTAACTGAAATAAATCCAACTATATTTCGATTTCGAACATTAAATATTATGCCCGGTACTCCTCTTTGGGATGAATGGAAGTCTGGTGAATTTAAATTGCTGAGTCCAGTCGAAAACTTAAAAGAAGAAAGGGATATAATCGCAAATTTAGGCGAAAATGTAACTTCTCAAGTCTTTAATGACCATATATCTAATTATTGTGCAATAGAATCTTCAAATATAAAGGAAGATCGTGAAATGTTTATAAAAACATTAGATTCTTATATTAATGACCCCAGAATCCAGAACCTGCCAAGAAAAAACTTAACAAGAATGTAGATATTTTGGGAAATATTTAAGCTAGCTTATTCCAACTCTCAAGAACTTTGTCCACCAAATCAATGAAAATTTGATATTTAGATATTGAGTTTAAAAGAAATTCATTTATTTTGTAAATCCGAGCATATCCATTTAATGTCTTCAAATAATTTCTATTTTCTTCAAGTTCTGCTCTCATTTTTAATAACTCATTATTCCATTTTGTCATTCTATTAATAATAGAGCGAGAGAACTTTAGGAGTATTAACCCAGCAGATTCAGCATGGTATGTTATTTTCCCTTTTGGAGAAATATCTGATTTTTCTACTAATCCATTCTCTAAAAGCCTGTTTACTTCTTCAGAAATCTTCCCCGCTGACAAACCCGTGATCTTTTGTAATTTTTTTTGAGTAAGGTATTTTCTTGTGATAAAGTACCCAAGAATCCTGATAAACATTGGATCTCGACCTGTAAATAAAGGGCTAATGACAAGTTGATATATGATATCATCTTCAATAATATAAACCTCTGGATCAAAAGAAATCTTCTTCACCTCTCTTTCTTCACTTCTTGTCAATTTGAAAGATTTCGAAGATAAATCTTTCAATGCTTCATTGGTTGAATTTCGAGTCATCATTGGGAATAAAGTCTTATAGATTTCAAAAGTTTCAAGCAATTCCTCTATTCTTTGTAAAAGATCCTCTGCTCCTTCTTTACTTTGCTCAGCTAATTTTTTCAATTCTTTCTTTTGATTTTTTAAATAACTCTCTAACGGACCAAAACTACTTAATGCAATTTCTATACCCTTTGTAGTAAGATCTTCGAGTTTTCCTGGAAATGAATACAAAAATGTGTGAGTTTGAGGAATTCTTTCTTTTTGGAAGGTTCCAGCACCAGTCATGACTGATAATAATGTAGAAATAGAGCCCATTGAGAATCCTGTTAACTCTTTAAGCTCTTTTTGAGTCAATTTTTCATGAAGTAATAAATAAGAGGAAATTGTGGACACTTTGGGATTTACACGCTTGCTGCTAGCGATATCTAAAAGAAATTCTACAATTATTTTTTCATATTTGTGTAATTTCTTATTAAAAAGATGACTATAAGTTTCAGTCTCCTTATCTTCTTCAACAGTCATTTCTTAATTATATATAGGTTAGAAGCCTATTTAAATGTTTTCATGAAATTTGAAAATTGAAAAATTAAAAAATTTAATACCAAATAAGCCTCAATATTTTAAGGTCAAATTAAAAAAAGAAAAAGAGATTTTAAGTTTCAGACTTAATAGATAAATGGAAATAATTTTTTGGTTCGCTTCATGTAATTCCTATAATCATCGCCAAATGTCCCTATCAACGTTTCTTCTTCAATTTGAATTCGTATTTTCATTAGAAATGTATACAATATCATCATGCCAATTAATACAAATATTGATCTAAAAGCAAAATATGGGCCTAACGTCATAAAAATTGCGCCAAAATACATGGGATGTCGTACTATTTTATATAATCCTTTAGTTACTAATTTATGCTCTTCTCCTGTATGAACTACTGGAGTTCCATATTTTCCAAGTTGAACTCTGCTTATAATCATAATCATGCCTCCGATGATCATAAATATGATACCTATATACGCGACTGTGGGATCATTCCAAATAGGAATAAAGGGAGCAATTATATTCAAATTTTCAATATAAGCAAGGATTAATAGAAAAGGTTGTAATAATCCCATTAATGCAATCATTTTCTCTACAGTTGTAATTTTAACTTTTTCTGGAATAGGCCGTATCATAATATCTATAGATCCTACTATATAAAATATGATAAGTACTGTTAGATTAATAGGATTTGTAAAAATTTGTGGAACAATCAACCAAAACATCAGGTTATAATACACCAGCATTATTAAAACTACTGCGATCAGCTTTCTTATTAAGATTGTTATACTAAAACGTTTAGGTTCGCTTATTTTTATCACCATTTTTAGTTTGAATCGATTCGACTCGAATTAAAAAAATTCATGATTAAAATATTTTTAAAATTATTTAAAGCTATCGAATCGATTCGACTCAAAAAATTTATATAAAAGTTAGTTTACTAGTTTAATTAGTTAAAAATCTTAATTTATTTCTGATTATGATGAAAGGAACGGTCAAAGAAAAAATTATCGAAATAGCGAAAAAATTGTTTAAAGAAGAAGGTTTTGTTAATACCTATGTCAAGCAAATTGCAGCCAAAGCAAATGTAAGTATAGGAACTTTATATTATCATTTTCCTCAAGGAAAATTATCAATTTTTCAAGAAATTGGAAACGCATCTACCTCTGATTATACTCCTAAATTAAGAAAGTATGGATATTCAATTGAAAATGACTATGATTCCATAATGGATGCATTAAATGATTTAATTCTCGCACTTATTAGGATACATGGTGAGGAACGTGATTTTATACTTGCAATCCATGCAGAATTATTTTCTAAACTTGATGAATATCTTAAAATTAAGAAGGATATTGCAATACAGGAACAAATGAAGGCACAAATTGAACTTTTCTTAAAGCCATTTCGGGAACTAATAACAAAATTCCCTAAAGAAGGGTTGGCTCTTGATGGCAAAGAAATTCAAGTGTTTAATGTGGTAGATATTCTAATCCATCGCTATACATTCATTAATAGTACTTTCGGAACTGAAGAAGAATTTGTTAAGATGATGACTCGAATTGTTCTGGCTCTATTAAAACCAGATAACCAATAAGAATTAGTTTTATATATAATTACTTTACTTCTTGAAATTTTTTTTCTATCTTATTTGAAATCATCTAAAACTTTCTTAAAGTTTTCATTTATAAAATAATGATATTCTTCTACTTATTAGGTTCCCAATCCTCTCATTATTTTAATAATCATATCCATGAATTTTTCATCAGAGCCGTAAAGATTCCTAAAAATTATATGCTGACGTATAATGGCTTTCCAAACTGCCAGCATATCTAACAATTTCTCATATTCTATTGAATGTCCACAGATGTATTCTACAAGTTGTTTAAATAAATTGAAATCTATATCAGAAATATATTTTCTTGCTTTCATAATAAAACTATCTGGATTTTTTAAAGTTTCGAGTTGAAGTGCGATAAGGAATTTTCTTCTCTTTCGTCCAATATCCAAAGAAGCATAGAAGAAATCTCTTAAACTATTATCATCGAATTTTTTGTATTGTTCTTCAAATTGATCCTTAAAACTCTTCAATATTTCCAGTAATACATCTTCTTTCCCATCAGGAAAATCCTTATATAAGGTCCCTATAGGAATTTCAGTTCGTTTATGCAATAAATTCATTGAAAGATTGTCATAATCCTCATTTTCAATTATTTCCTGTGAGATCTTTACAACTTGGGCAATTCTTTCCTCCTTATCTCTTGCATAACGTTTTCTATGAGAAGACATAATTGTGGGAACTATTCACTTTTATTTAAATATTGGTCATCAAAACATTTAAATATTCTGTCTAAATACAATTATTGAAAGTGAATACTACTCACTTTAACATCAATGTAAATTATTAGGTCTTAAAATATGTTGGAAGAGATTGAATTGAATAATCAATATTTTAAAAGAAAATTAAATCAAAGAGAAAGAACCCACTCAAAAGTACCAAATTCAAATATATCCATGATAGCAACTATTCTAGGGAATGTTTCAATTGATGAATTGAAGAAAGTAATCAAAAAAATGCAGCAACGGCATCCTATACTTAATACATACTTGAAACATGAAGAAAAAGCACTTTTTCTTTTAGCAAATAAAATTTTAGAAATTCCCTTAAAAGTAATCAAGCGTATTTCTGATGACCAATGGAGGGATGAAATTATTCAGCAACATAAAATTCCATTTGAAATGGAGCAGGGACCTTTAATTAGGCTTATATTACTACATTCCCCTGACATTTCAGATCTAATTATCTTTTGTCAACATACTATATGTGATGGTATGTCCTTGGCATATTTAGCAAGAGATATTATGGTATATTTAGGGGATCCCCAGAAAAAGGTTGAATTGCTGCCCCCTGCTCCATTGGTTAACGAAGATAATATACCTTCTGATATTAAGCCTAGTTTAGTGATGCGAATTTTTAGCAAAACAATTAATAAAAAATGGGAAAAAAGTGAATTACTCTTTAATTATGATGATTTTTATGCTCTACACGATGTTTATTGGAATAACTATACTTATAAAGCACATTTATATGAGCTTTCCAAAGAAGATACAGAAGCACTGGTTATGGCTTGCCATAAAAAGGGGGTTACTGTGAACACGGCACTGATGATTGCCTTTGCTATTGCTCAAAATCAAATAAATCCAGAATCTCCAAAATATTTACAGAATATTTCATTTGCTGTTAATTTAAGAGATCTCCTCAATAATCCTGCTGGCGAACAATTTGGCTTTTTCGCGGGCGGAATGCAACTGAATTTTAAATATTCTGATCAAAATGATTTCTGGGAGGCGACTAAAAAGATTCACCTTAAAACAACACCCAATAAAGCAAGAAAACAAGCGTTAGTAGGCACTTTAAATGCCCTTGCCTTAAGTCCAACTTTATATGAAGCCCAAATCTTCACTGCTTTTGGTGCACTCATCCTATCAACTTCAAAAAGCTATAATAAAATTCAAGCATTTCTCTCTGATAAAAAAAATATAGTAAATAAAATAGTCGAGAAAAAAATTTCAAAAGGATTCGCAATGGCCCAAATAATGACAAATCTTGGTATAACGGGCTTTCCAGAAAAATATGGAGATTTATTCCTGAAGAATCTCATTTTGATGCCGTCTTGTTCACCCTACACTGAATTAGTATTAGGTGTAGTTACGCATAGAGGAACTCTGAGTATTACTTTGAATCATATGGAAGAATCAATCTCGTCAGAAAAAATTTTAAAAATCAGAGATAGAGCGAATCAAATATTAATGGAAGCAATAAAAGGTAAATAATTATTCTAATCAAATTTTTTTATTTTTTTTTTAATTATGAATTATTTATTAAAACCTAGATTTCAATAACTGAAACTTATCAAGAAAAAAGACTAATATAATTAAAAGTGATGAACGTTATTTTTATCTATGCCTAAACAAATAACTAAACCATTATTATTAATAGTTGTTTATATGGTTACCATATTCCTTGGACTAGGCTTATTTCTTCCAGCTGAGAATTTTCTTTGGCTTGAAGCTTGGATTTATCTTGTAATTTTTTCAATCTTTTTTACAGTAGTAGTATTGTATTTTAGCAAACATGACCCTGAAATGCTTCAGAAAAGAGCTAAACCCAAATTCGTAGAAAAATGGGATAAGATTATCATGGTGTTAATGGGGTTTGGATTTTTTCCAACATTTATTATTCCAGGATTTGAAAAGAAATATGGGTGGTCATATGTTCCATTCTATGTTGAAATTATCGGATTTGTAGTGCTTTCCTTAGGATTAATAATAATATTTTTAGTAATGAAAGAAAACACATTTTTGTCAAAAGCAGTCGAGATTCAAAAAGATCGAGGTCACATCGTGATTACAACTGGACCCTATAGAATTGTACGTCATCCAATGTACTTGGGATTTATTCTATTTATAGTGTTTTATTGTTTAGCACTTGGTTCTCTTTATTCACTTATACCTACTGCGCTTGGTGTTGTTGGATTAGTGATCCGTACAATTTTAGAAGATAGAAAGCTCCATAAAGAACTTGAAGGATACACGGAATATGCCCAAAAAACTAAGAAAAAATTAATTCCATTAATTTGGTAGGGATCCACTTTCATATTTTTTTTTTAGTTCTTCCCAAAGTTTTAATATCCTCTTGAATCCTGCAAATCTCCTTAAATTTTCTTCAAGAAAATCCTTCACCTTATCATATCCGTTAAAATTTTTAAGTTCTTCCTCATTTACTTCCATCTCTTTTTTCATTTCAAGAAATTTTGGTTCCCATTTGAGATTTGATTTAAGGAGATTAATCGCCCTACTAAATGTTTCTGTTACTACGGATTCCATAGAATATACCCATGGTTTTGAATTTTTGGATACCTTTATTAAATTAAACTCTAAAAAATCATTAAGTTCTTGCGATATCTTGCCTGCAGAAAATCCTGTTAAGTTCTGGAGTTTTGACTGAGTCAAATGTTTCCGAGTGATAAAGTAGAAAAGAATTGTTGATGTTATTTCGCCCCGAATAGAAAAAATAGTATAATCTAATAAATTTTCAATTATCTCACTTTCTATCTTTTTAATTTCAGGAGCAAATTTCTCTTCTTTTTTCATGATTAATTTTCTTTATTCTGCTGTGTAAAAATAAACTCAATATCTGACCAGATCTTTTGAACGGTTTCAAAAGTTTTAGTTAAACCTTTTAATCGCTTAGCAAGAAAATTTGCTCCGTTTTTATCATTCAGCTTCTCAAGCTCAATTATTTTTTTTTTAAGAAATTCATTAATTTTTGTGAAATCCTCCAAAGTTGTATCGGCGATATTTCCATATGATTCAGGCGTATTAACATAGAGATATTCATTAGTTTTTGGAATTCTTTTTTTTTCTACAACACGTAAGGCTAATATATCTCTTAATTTTTTAGATATAGTTCCTGTTGAGAGTCCTGTTAAATCTTTTAACTGTTTCTGAGTTAATCTTTTGTGTATTCCAATATAACCAAGAACTAATTGAAGATTTGGATCAACACTCTTCGCTCTTCCAGAATCTAATACAAAATCAATTAGTATTTGCTCATATTCTTTAATCTTTCCTTCAAATATATGATTTTCAAGCAAATGTTTCTTATCTATCATTCCTTAATATTATTAAGGTGGAAAAAACTATTTATAATTTTTCATCTTTCATGAAAAATGAAAGATTTATATATGCAGTTTCATATTATTTTAATGGGTTTTTTATTATTCATGAAAAATAAAAAATCTAAGGCAGATTAAAATGAACGCTATAGAAGTTAAAAACTTAATAAAGTATTATGATCATGGTAAGGTAAAAGCTGTTGATGATATATCATTTGAAGTACCCCAAGGGTCTCGATTTGGTTATTTAGGACCAAATGGAGCTGGAAAAACTACCACGATTCGATGTATACTTGGTTTTCTTAATGCTGATGCTGGCGAGATTACAATTTTAGGTGAAAAGATTAATCCAAAAAAAGATGTAAAGGTTAAGAATCGAATTGGGTATTTACCAGGGGAATTGGGAATATATAAAAATATGACAGCATATCAACTGATAAACTATTTTGCTAAGCTTTATGATATTGAAATAGATTGGAGATTCGTTGATGACGTTGTAGAGCGCCTTAAATTAGATTTAGAACGAAAAATGGGAGTTTTAAGTAAGGGAAATAAACAAAAAGTTGGCGTATTAACAGCTCTGATGGGTAAATTTGATCTACTAATTATGGATGAGCCGACTTCTGGACTTGATCCTTTAATGCAATCAGAATTTTACCGAATTGTGTCTGAGCGCCAGAAAGAATCGAAATGTACTGTATTTGTCTCTTCTCACGTTTTACCTGAAATTGAAAAATTCTGTAATAAAGTAGCAATAATAAAAAAAGGTAAAATTGCAGAGATTTCAGATGTTAAGGATCTTAAAGCGAAGAATTTGAAAAATGTTGAATTGATCTTTGAAACACCGAAAGGTTTAGAATTATTTACGAACTATTTATCATCTGAGGTTCCAGAAGCAATTGTGAAACAATCCTACCATGTTGAGCTTCAATTTTTAGTCTCTCCAAAACAAACTAGAAAAGTTTTACACGATATTAGTGAAAAAAAATGGGATGGGGCACCTATAAGAGATATATCAGTTACACATTCTACATTAGAGAATATTTTTATGCAATATTATAAAAATAGTACAACAGAAGGAGGTGAAGCAGCATGAAGTCAATAAGGATTATGCTGAAGCAAATCACGACAAGTAAGAAAGGTATTATTTTGTATACAACATTGATGGGCCTATTTTACATGTGGTTTGTCTCAATTTTTGACCCTATCTTTTTTGAGGATTTTGAAGCTTTACTAGAGTCTTATCCAGAAGCAATAAGGCAGATGATTGGTGAATTTTACTCGCTTAGCACAATTGGGGGATTAATGAATATTTATCTTTTTTCGATGTCTCTATTCTTTTTTGGAGTTTATTTCACTCTAAAGGCTTCTCAAGACATTCCAAGAGAGATAGATAATAAAACTATCGATATAATGCTGTCTAAACCTATTAAACGATGGGAATTTTCACTAGGAAAATATTTATATCATATTGTAAGTGCAGTTATAATATTGTTAGGAGTAATGTTGGCTGTGATCTTGGGTATTTTGATTATGCCAACTGTTGCGCCCAATGAGGTTCCATGGGCAGAATTCTTGACAGCTTTCCTTGTAATGATCTTATTGAATCTATGTATCATTAGCACAGGATTTTTCTTCTCGACATTTTTGGACACTAAGAAATCTCTTGTCTTAAGTTTTGGAGTAATAATCTTTTTCTATGCAGTTGGTCAATTCTGGCAGAGTTTTGGTGAGAATATGGAAGGCATTAAATATATCAGTATTTTCTACTATTCTGATATGTCGAATTTGCTTGTAAATAGTAATTGGGAATTGGTTCCATTAAAAATTTCGTTTCTTTCAATTTATTCTATTGGATTAACTGTTGCTTCAGTAATAATCTTCAATAAACGGGATATTCCAGTCTAAATTTTCTATTTTTTCTTTTTTTTTTAAATTTTATAACTTCAAAAAAAAAAGGAAATTATTGTTCCTGATCAGTCTTAGAGCTTAATTTATCAATACTAAGAATAAAAAACGGTATGGCAAAAATGAAGAATGCCCAAAAGAAGCGAAAAGACATATCAGCAAACAAAAAAGCATAAATAAAAGGTATTAAAAAACAGGCCATTCCTAATATCAATTTCCACATAATTTTTGATTTTTTTACAATTTGAAAGTAATTTCCATAAACCCCAATCAACAATAGAAATGTTAATTGGGCAATTGTAGCCAAAGTTCTCTCATCGAATAAATCTCCAAAATTACTAATTATTCTAGAAAGACTAATTCCACTTATAGTTAAAGGGCCAATAAATATAATTAGTATTAGATATATAATCACAGGAATTAACCCAATACCAATAATAAATTGAAATAATAACTTCCATTGAATTCTTTCATCGATAATTCTCCATAAAACTATAACAGGAATAACAAATATTACGGTTTCTCTAGCAAGAACACCCAATCCTATAATAAGTCCGATCATTATGTAAATTTTAAGATTGTTTCTTGATGGTTTTTCATTCAATTTACCATATAGATAAAGAGAAAAAATGGTGAAAAACATGCTAGCTGAATCGGTTAGAGGTGTAAATCCTAAAACTATAGTTGGTGCAGTAAAGATATAGATTAAAGTTCCCAAAAATTGTTGTTTAGGAGTGATTTGAAAAAAAGACAAGAATTGATAGAAGAAAAAGACAGCTAAAAGGTTAAAAATAAGACTTACTATATTTAAAGACATATATGCATCCCCTGGTATTATAGATGCAATAAGAGGCACCAAAATCCTTATTCTCCAAGCACTTGGTACATCAAATAAATTTGCATTTCCCCTAAAAGATTCTACTATAGTAGCATAATGTACAGCATCAGGCATATCTGCTATAGAATAGCCTAAAATGAGTAATATAGGTCTAATTAACGATAACAAGAAAGAAATTGCTAATAATAAAATTAATTTAATATATGGTGATTTTAATGATTGCAAATTAATTTTAATCTTCATATGATTCTCATCTTGCGACTTTATGATTTAAATTTAATTTAATATGATTCTTATTATTTTATAGTAAATATAAAGATTGATATTTTCTTTTACTCAATAAACCTATCGAATTATCATTACGGGAATCTTTATAATTGCAATTTTAGAAGTAATTTTCAATTCATAACAAAATTTTATAAGGGGTATTTTCTTTATTATTAAAATTCAAAATTTATTTATTAATTCGAAATTTCATAATTAAATCAGTTAAAATCGGTGATTATTAGTGTCAAATTATTATCGTAAAAAAATTCACTCAAATGAACTTATAGCCACGTTTGATGACGTTTTAATACTCCCTGGTTTTACAAATTTCGCCCCAGACGAGGTTGATATATCTTCAAGTTTAGGAAAATACCATTTTAATTTACCCATAATGTCTTCTGCGATGGATACAGTCACTGAAGAATTAATGGCAATAAATATGGCTTTACATGGTGGTCTTGGAGTTTTACATCGAAATTGTTCTTACGAGAGACAATTAGAAATGTGTAGAATTGTAAAACGAGCTAGATCTTTTGTAATTGATGATACGCATGTAGCAACAATTAATCCTAATGCAGGAGTTGCAAAAGCCAAATTCATGATGGAAAACTATAATATAAGTGGTATTGTAGTAACTAATGAGAACAAAAAAGTTTGTGGGATTTTTACTAAAAGAGATATTCCATTTTTTGAGCATGATATACAAAATGGTATTGTAAAAGATTATATGACTAAAGATGTTATATCTATTAAACCTGGTACTTCTAGAGAAGAAGCTTTAAAAATCTTGTATAAATCACGTAAGGAAAAATTACCAATTATAGACGATCAAGGATATCTGAAAGGATTAATTACAAAAAAGGATTTAGCGCCAGAATTTCCCTTCGCTTCTAAAGATGATGAGGGACATCTTCTATGTGCGCTAGCATTATCTCCTAAATTTCCTGAATCCTCTCAGAATCAAGAGTTATTGAAAGAGATCGATACATATGTTGATATTTTCTTCATTGACGTAGCTGATTTTTATAAGAAAGCAGATATTGAGGGTACAGAAAAACTAATGAAATTTTTGGATTCAGATTTTGTATTAGGGAATGTGGGAACATATGAGGCAGCAGAATATTTAATAACTAAATGTGATTTTTTAGAAGAAAAATTTATTGCTTTAAAAGTTGGTATGGGATCAGGTTCAATATGTACTACTTCAATACAAACAGGAGTAGGCGCACCTACTCTCTTTGCAACTGCTCAAGTTGCAGATGCAATTACAGATTATAACTCGAGAATAGGATTAATCGCTGATGGAGGATTTAAGAATCCTGGGGATCTACCAAAAGCATTTGCTGCTGGTGCCGATCTTATAATGTCAGGACATTTCTTTGCTGGTACTGAAGAATCCCCTGGCTTTATTGATAATATTGCAGGGAGAAAGGTAAAAGTATACCGTGGTATGGGAAGTAAAGAAGCACGAACATCTGGTTATATCTCAGATCGTTATACAGAGGGTTCAAAAATGTTAACAGAGGGAGTTTCTAATTATGTTCCCTATGTGGGAGATGTTTACGGAGTTTTAGCAACTTTGAAAGAAGGTTTAGCTAATGGGATGATTTATGCAGGTGCAAAATCTATACAGGATATGAAAAAAGTCTCATTAGGAATAATATCTATTGTAGGATCACGTGAAACTCAACCCCATGATCTTATTGGTAAATTTTAATAATTTTCTCTAGATTAATATTAAATTATTTAGTAAAAAACCAAATTTACATTAATTTATGGGATTTTATCAAAATTCAAAATCTTATTTCTAGTTTCCCTTATTATAAATATATTAATTAGATTTTAACAACAATAAACTTTTCTTTGTAATTAATATTTTTTAATATAAACAAAATAATTAAATTGAATTTTTATGAAAAAAATTAGAAGAGCAATTTTTAGTGTCTATGATAAGAGCGGCATTATTGAATTTGCTAAAGTGTTAAATTATGAATTTGGAGTTGAAATTTTATCTACTGGCGGTACCGGTCAATTATTGGAAAGAAATAAAATAAAATATACAAAAATTTCTGATTTTACTGAGTCACCAGAGATGTTTGATGGTAGAATTAAAACATTACATCCAAAAATTGGAGGCGGTATTTTATATCGTAGAGGTTTAAAGAAAGATATTGATGACGCTAATAAATATAATATTAAACCTATTGATATGGTTGTTTGTAATTTATACCAATTTAAAGAAGCAATTGAAAAACCAGGTATAGCGCTTGATGATGCATTAGAAATGATAGATATCGGAGGACCAACGATGATTCGCGCTGCAGCGAAAAATTTTCCTGACGTTATCGTGGTCCCAAGCCCAGAATATTATGAGGAAATTATTGAAGAACTCAGAGAAAATAAGGGAGCTATTACTGAAAGATCTCGAATTATCCTCGCACAAGACGTATTTTCAATCATGGCAGATTATAATGCTGCGATAGCCAACTATCTCCAAAAATATTATAATCCAGAAGCTTTATTACCAAATACAATGATAAAAGTATATGAAAAGATACAAGATTGTAGATATGGAGAAAATTGGGATCAAGTAGCAGCTTATTATAATGACACTTCCGCTAAGTATGGTCTTCATAATTTAAAAAAACTTGGTGGGAAAGAAATCTCTTTTAACAATTATTTGGATATTGATTCCTGTATGCAAATTCTTCTAGATTTTGGTGCTGAGCATTATGTTACGGCAATTTTAAAGCATACCAGTCCTAATGGAGTAGCAATTGATAAAAAAAATCAGTTAACATCGGTAAAAAAAGCATTCAATACAGATCCTTTATCTGCTTTTGGAGGAATCTGGGGAGTTAATAAAGAATTGAAAAAAGAAGTAGCTGATTTTATCATTAATAAGGAAAAAATTTTTATAGACGTTATAATGGCACCTTCCTTTGAACAAGAGGCTCTAGAAATATTAAAACAAAAGGAAAATTTAATTATTATAGATTATAAAGATTTACTTGATAAAAGAAATGATATATATAAAAACCTAGAAATTAGAGGAGTATTGGGGGGAATTCTCGTTCAAGAATATGATAGTAAACCAGTTATCAAAGAATGGAATGTAGTAAGTAGAAAAAAAGTAAATGATCTTCAAAAGGAAGCTCTTATTTTTGCTTACAAAATTTCAAAATGGGCGAAATCGAATTCAGCATGTTTTGCTCAAATTTATGATAATGGAGTTTATACAATTGGAATTGGTGCTGGACAACAGAGCAGAGTTCATGTGGTTAAATTAGCAGCTCAAAAAGCAGTTGAATTTGGCCACAAAGAAGAATTAAAAAATTCATTTATGGGAACAGATTCCTTCTTTCCTTTCCCTGATGGTCTAGAAGCGGCTGTAGAAGTTGGAACAACAGCTATTATAAACCCAGGCGGATCGATTAGAGATGAAGCTGTCATCAAACGTGCTGACGAATTAGGCTGTGCTTTAGTGTTTTGTGGCAAAAGAGTTTTTCGACATTAGAATAATATTAATATTCATTAATTTTTTATTAAACTTGGCTTTAAATTTTGTTAAAAACCTCTTTTCTAATTCTTTTCTTTTTTGGATAAAAAAAGTTTATAAAGTTCTAGACATAATTTTATTATACTTAAAAAAATCAATTAAACTTTTTAAATTAATATTTTAAATGAGGAGACTATATCTAATTGTATTTTAGTAAGGGGGAAATCTGTTAAATATGGATTTTTTTCAGAAGAATTTAAAGGATACACTTGAAGCGATAAATAAATTAATAGATAACAATGTAACCATTGTAAATACTAAAAGGATTAGAAGATGCTACAATATTAAATCTTCAAATCGCTCTAAGATTAATTTCATTTGGAGAGCTCTAAAATATTGTGAAAAAGAAGGAATTTTAACCCTAAATGGGGTAACAAATCCTAAAACTTACAAAATTATGATAAAGGAAAAAATTGATGTTGACAATTTGCTTTCCCAAATCGATAAGAACAAAAAAAATGAATCTTAAGTCAAGTCTAGCTCCTCTAACAAATCATTCAACTTATTTTCTGATTCCTTATCATTCATATTGTTTATCAAACGTTTTTGGTAAAATATTAAACTTGGATATTTTAATTCGAGTTTATTAAATCTTCTTATCCATGTTTTAAAGTTATTTAAATATTCATGTACTTCAGGGTCTTCATCTAAAGCTTTAATCTCTTTTTTGTTTTCTTTAGTAAAAAGATTCTTATATTTTTTTATACTAATCCCTTGATCTCTTAATAATTTTTTATTAGCTCTATAAATAAATTCTTCTAAACCATTTCTCCAACTAACATATTTTTCATTAATTTTATCGATAGTTTCTTGAATGACTTTTATCTCTTGGGGAAAAATAGTTTCTGTCTTCTTAATTAATATGTTCTTTATTTTTTGAAATTCAATTTCAAACTTATTAGTGTAATTGCTAACCATCTTCTCAAATTCGAAGAGAACTGTATTATAATCTTTAGCAAATATAACTTCGTCACTAGAAAAAGTTAATGATTCTTCATCGAAATTCCCTTTGATCTTCTTATTTTTTATTAAATTATCAAAGATTTCTCTTATCAATTCAATCTCTGATTGATTCAAATCTTTACCGTAAAATAAATCATGAAAAGAAAATAGAAAACTATTTTCCAACATCAAGTTGCGAATTCCTCGCTCGGTATAAAAAAGAATCTCTCCATCATTTTCATAAAAAATTCCCTTTAATTTTTCTTCACTTAATAAATCATTAATTAAATCTTCAATTAGACTTGGAGGAATATCATAAGTGCCTAAAGATATATAATCATCAGATTTTGATTTATCAATTAAAATATACTTGATTTCATTCTTTGCTTCTTCAATTTTTTCAGGTTTAAATATTAGCAAATCTGCTTTTTTAAAATACGAGACACCCGTATCATCAATAAGTTTCATGAAAACATCTATATCCGTTCCAGTTTTTTCAAGGTATTCGCTAATTTTTATCTTTTCTTTTTGTTTTATCTCTTCAGCAATTAATTGTAAGTTTTCATTGATTTTAGCTAAAAAATGATTTTTGTCAATATTAAGCTCCTTAGAAATTCTATCAATTTGGTCAAATTTTTCTTTTTCGTCAGAGATTTTGCTAATCACATTGATTTTATCTTTTAAATATTTAGAGTAATAGAAAATATTATTTTTCTTATTCCAAATCCCACTTCTATAATCTATTAATTGATCGAAAACATCTAAAAGTAGAATATCGTTTATATTTAGTTTTTCTGAAATTTTAGTTATATTAAAATAGCCCACAATTTTAGAGTTTTTAACTTCATTTGTAACTTTCTGTGTGCCTAGATTAGTTAGCCACTGCGTACCTTTATGAAATTTTGATAAGTATTCTCTTGGTATATTTTTTATTAATTTTATGAATTCCTCTTCTAATAAAATCTCACGAAATTGTTTCAAATCTACGATATTTTCTTTTGCTGCTTCCAAATTAATTTTATTTTGAATATCTTTTAATGAGAAATATTTTTCTTGATTTTTACTCTTTAAAAACTTTTGTCCAGTAGATTTGGAAATATCCTTGATAATTATATCAATAAAATTTTGTGGTAGGAAATTATAACTCTTTAGTTCTATATAACCATTTAATTGTAAATCATCTAAGAAATTGGCTTTTATATAATTATATGGGTAAAAAAATCCAATATTAGAATAATAACCATTAATTATTTGTAATTTAATTAATGTTTTTACAAAAATCTTTAATTCTGGGACATTATCTATAATTTGAGAAAAATTTTTAAGAATTATTCTAGCAGACATTTTACTTCCTTCGTCGAAAAATCTTTTTAATTTAGATTTTTCTAGCTCATAAATATAAATTAAGTTCTCCTTCGTTTTTATATAGAAATAAACTTTTTTATCCTTAAGATTTGATTTAGCAAGTATTTTTAGATATTCTTTTAAATTTATGCTCGAATTCTTACTAAATTCAGTGAAATTGTGTTTTTTCATTAAAAATTGATTTTCTAATAAGTTTATTACATTTTTAACTTCTTGATTCTCCAGATCAAATTCTTTAAGTGAGGGAAAAAATTTTTTGATTTGAATTATTAATTTAACAAAAAGTTTAGATGTTCTTTTATTTTCAAATGATTTAATTAGAGATTTTGAAATATTTCTAAAATGATATATTTGATCAAAATTTAAATCTTCACAGTAATCTAGAAAATTTAATAGAGAAATGATATTATCCTCGTTTTCTTCTATTATTAGACTTTCTAATATAATATCTATATCGGAATTTACTAAAAATGCTTTTCTTTTAACTAATTCTAGCAGAAAATAATGACCGTTATTCCTAATATCTTTAGATTTATCTTTTAGAAATTTTACAAATTCGTGCAAATATTTCTCAAGATATTTTGAATTTGCTAACATTGCAAACCCAATTATTATCAATGAATTAATTTTTAACTTCACGTTTTCAGACTGAAGAAAAACTTCAATCTTTTGTAATAATCCTTCCGAAATGAGTTCTATCCTATTCTCTGATAAAATTGATAATATGTATGTTATAGGTACAGTAAGTTCCTGTTGATCTAATAAACCTTCAAGTTCATTAACTATTTTTGATATTTTATCAGTTTTATTCTTGCTTAGATATTTGTTAAGTTTATCAAGTTTTTCAAGAATTAGATTATTTTCAAATTCTTCAAGATTAAACATATTTCATGTAATTGAGTGTTTAATCCAATAAGAATTTTTTGAATTGTTCAATTTCTAATATGTTCTTAATATCTGGGAGTAAAAAGGTAGGATTAGATTTTTCTAAATCTTCTTTTGTACCATGACCAGAGAGTAAAGCAATACTATTGATATTTGCATTCTTAGCACATTCAATATCTGCCGGAAGATCACCAATATAATAAACATTATCTTTATTTATTGAATGATTGACTTTTTGCTTAAATTTAATTAAGGATGATATTATCGGGTATGGATTAGGTTTTCTATAGGGAGTCTCATCACGGGAAATAAATACAGAAAAAAATTTATCTAAATTTAATTTCTGTCTAAAAATATTTAATCTTCTTTTACTAGTGTTGGAGACAATTCCTAATTCAAATCCACCTTTTTTAAGTTTTTTCAAAACTTCTTTTAGATTAGGTTTTAAACTTTCAAACTGTTCATAATTCGGATACATACGTTTAAATTTTATAAAAAATAAATTTCGCTTCCAAATATTTGGTATAATAGGTTTGTAGACTTTATTAATTTGTCTTAATGCCAATAATCGATTTTTTGAATCTGATTCCTCAAAAAGTCTCGCAAAATCTATTAATCTCATATTTTCTATGTTTTTCCATCCATAAAATCTTTTTTTGATTAACTTAGATGCTGTATATTCAAGAGATTTTTGAGTAATTATAACCCCATCAAAGTCAAAAAGTAATATTGGTGGATGAGACATCAGTGAATTTTAAAGTACTATTTTACAAATAAAGTTATCCATATTTGTTTTAACATTAAAAAAAATAAAAAATTAAAAAAAATTGATTTATTTCAATTTTTATTGATCAATTTCATCTGGTTCAACTGACACGTGAGAAAGCAACCAATCAAGATGCTGTTCTTTTTTATTGATATTGAGCACAGTGGGTAATATCATTACTTCATCTGCTTTCCCTGGCATTATTGTCAGGCGCCCAGCGCGAAGCATGAAGAATTCAAAAACATCAGGAATCTCTTTTTTAAATCGCAAACTTTTTACTGGAAATCGCTCAGCCGAACTAAAGATACCTGTTTTATGAATAATTTCGTTTCTTTCGATTTTATAGTATTCAAACCTTGTGCTAAGTACTATAATCCCTAATATAAATGCTAATATCAAAGTCATTAATAGATAAAATTCATGAGATAATGCTAGATTGAGTTCAATTCCTGTGAGTGAAAAGGAATAATACGGTAAAACTAAAAAAACTACAATTAAAACAACTATTACTATAGCCAATATTAGTACAAAGAATTTAGTTGAAGAGAAATCAAATGCAGTTACAAAAATATTTACAAAAAACACAATGAACCAAATGTATCCTAATACCACGCTAGGGGGTGTGAATAATTGAATTAACCAGAGAAAAAAAGATGCGATAAGCAAAGGAAAGAAGAAGATTACTTTTGGATAAGAGCGAATAAATATTTCACTTGGGTGCTTAACTGGTTTTTTTTGTTCAGACATTATAAAATTTCACTATTTATTTTTTTTTAATTTAAAGAGGATTATAAAAATAATAGATAGATGTGTTATTTAAATATTAGTATCTTTTAGATTTAATTTTTAAGTTAATTGAAGAGATTTTATTTATTATTAATACTTAAATCTCTCAGAATTACTAATTTTTTTAGAATAGCTAATAAAAGGAACTAATAGATTGTATCATTCTATAAGAAAATGCAATTTGTTCGTTGCCCTGATTACTAATTCCCATATGTCCTGGAAGGAGATATTTTACATCCAAATTATTCACATACTTTATCGAATTGACTAATGCATTTAATGATCCTCCTGGAAAATCATACCTTCCAAAACTTCCTCCAGTAAAAACCAAATCCCCCGGAATTAATAACTTATTTGTAAAATCATAATAGCATATTGATCCGAGAGAATGACCTGGAGTATAATGAATTTGAAAATTAAAGTCTGGGGAAACTTTTACATTATTCGAATTAATTAGTTCATTAACTTTTAAAGGAATAATCTCGATTCCAAACATTGTGAGATCTATACCTAGTATATCTGGACAAATCTGAGATTTTTCTCCTTTTTCCAAAATTTTAACAGTTTCACCAAAAGCATAAATCTCAGGCGGATTCTCTTTCAATTTTACCATTAATGGGTACAAACCTAAGACATGATCGATATGTTCATGAGTTAAAAACACTCTTGTAATATTAGAAGGATCAAGGTTAAATTTTTCCATGCCTTTAAATAAACCTTTAAGTGACATACCATTTCCCGCATCAAATAGAGCTAATTCATCTGTATTCGAATCTTCAATGACATATTGATTACAATCTAGCATTTGATTTTCTGAAAAATAATAGAGATTTTTAATTACTTTTTTACCCCTTTTTTCAGATTCACTTCCAGAAAAGAACATTGTAATTATTTCAATTACATTTAACTTTTTAAAATTAAAAACTTATCCTTATTTTAATTTTTTTCTCTTACAATATCGAATAAATTATTTAATACAAGAGAACCAATTATATATTATGGAATCAAGTGAACCCAATATTGAAAAATCAAAATCTAAAATAAGTTTGGGAATAAAATTTTGGTTAGAATTTGAAAATAGAAGTATTTTGGGTTCTGGATGGGCGGAGCTGTTAAAAAATATCGAAAAAAACAAAGAAGGGTCGCTAACACAAGCAGCAAAAGAATGCAATTATTCTTATAAGTATGCATGGAATATTTTAAAAAGAATAGAGAAAAGAACTAGTATCCCTGTCGTAATAACGGGTAAAGGCGGACGAGGAGGAGGTGGATGGGTAAAACTCAATAATTGGGGTCAATATCTCCTAAAAATCTATAATGATTACCTCAAAGAAATAATAAAAATCGAGAAAAAACTCGGAGAGACAATAAGAATTAACTAATAAATATATTTTAATTATAATAATGATTACTTCTCCTAAGGAAATCAGAAATACAATTTTTTCGATAAGTTTCTAACTATGGAGTTTTGAAATGGAAGACAACTTAAAGCATTTAAGTGAACTAAAAGTATCAAATATCATGATAAAAGATCCACTTTTTACTTTTCCGAATGAAAAAATTAGTACCACTGAACTTTTAATGGTAAGGAAAAATATTGGCGGACTTCCGGTTGTTAAAGATGGTAAGAATAAGCAACTTATGGGTATAATTACTCAAAGAGACATACGTCTTGCTAGGTTTGCAATGAACTTAAAATCACCAAATACAACTGTTAAGGATTTAATGACACGAGAACCTTATGTTGTAAAAAAGGATGACACATTAATCCGCATATTAGAAATTATGTTTGAGAGAAAAGTTCAGAGATTACCTGTAGTAAATGAAAATAATGAACTAATTGGCTTAGTTTTACAGAACCAAATTTTAAAAACACTTTATGACTATATGAAAAAAAATTAAAAGAATTCTTATTTATAAATTTTATAAAATAATTATAAAAACTGTTAATTTTAGATTATTAATAGAAAATACCAAAAAAAATAATTTATTGATATAAAATGGCACTACCTTTACCTGGAACACCGATTATAATTGATATCGGTTCCGCATATGTGAAAATCGGATTTGCAGGAGAACCCGGACCAAGATTTGTATTTCCCTGCATTACTGGAACCGAGAAATATAAATCTGTGATGGTTGATGTAAGTGCTAGAAGTATATATGTTGGAAATGACGTATCTCGTATGCGTGGCGTTCTTAAAATTAAGCATCCAATAATCCGTGGAGAAATTATGGATTGGGACAGCTACTACGAGATTTTGAATTATATTTTTTATTCATTGCTAAGAATTGAAGATCTTTCTATTTATCCTGTTTTCTATTGTGAATCTCCATTCATGCATAAAGAAACTAAGGAATTTATTGCCCGCGTTTTTTTTGAAACACATCAAGTTAGAAGTCTAATAATGATGCCAACACCTTTATTATCATTATTCAGTGTTGGATTAACGTCAGGGCTAGTTATAGAGTCTGGAGACGGACTTACTTGGATTGTTCCTATTATAAATGGAACAATAATCCAACATGCGGTTCAGAAACTTCATCTTGCAGGAGTTGACGTTAATCATAATTTGAAAAGTCTTTTAATGAGAGAAGGTATTAGTATTACCTCTAGCGCCGCGGATGAAATATTACAAGATATAAAAGAAAAAAATTGTTATTTTGTGTTAGATCCTAATAAACCACCAAAAACGGGAGAGATGTTTAGTGTTCCAATGCCAGATGGTTCAGTAATTAAAGTTCCAACATACATTCTCTTTCAAGCTCCAGAAGTATTATTCAATCCCGGGATGCTGGGCTATGGAAATGTGATGAATATCCCACAAGGGATAATTGAATGTTTGAGAGGGATTGATAATCATTATTGGCATGATCTTTTATCTCACATTGTATTTTCAGGAGGTAATCTTTCATATAGTGGTTTTCAAGAACGATTTGAGTCAGAGCTAGATCCACTTCTACCACAATTAGGTAAAATTCCTAAACCAGTTGCACCCCTTTCTGCTGTTAAAAGTGAATTAATAAAACTCCAAGCCGTAGAAATTTCGAAGAAGAAGGAAGATACTTGCCCACATTGTGGGGCTTTTATCCATCTTAGCGATGAAATTGAGTTATGTCCTTCTTGTGAGGGCGTATTAGTTCTACCTGAAATAAAAATTAAAACACTAGGAGAAGACAAACAAAAAATAAAAGAAATAGGAAAATGTACACATTGTAATAAAGATATTGCTGATACAGAATCATTATTTTGTCCTTATTGTGGAAAACCTATAGACTCTTTTAAAACTGTTGATAAACCAGAAGAAATAATAGAAAAAACACCTGCTCAAGAATTTTCTGAATTTATGGAGTCGGCCACTAAGATTCTCAAATTCTTTATACCTGATAATCTTCAATTTGCTATTTTTAATGGTGCTGCCATTTTAGGAAGTTTACCTTCATTCCAGCAGCTTTTTATCACATATGACCAATTCCAAACGAATAGAGAATTATTATATCGAGATATTAGCGAGATTCTTTAAGTAAATAAGAAGGGTCTTATTAATTACTTTTTATCATTAAAATATGGAATGTTAAAATTTTATTTCAAGGTCTTAAAAGATTTAGTTAATTTTTAATTTCAAGGTAGATTTAAGAAATTAAGTTTTAATTTATCAGAATCAGGTATCTATAATTGAAGCACAGATATCGGAATTTAATTATCACCGTATTTATATTATTTATAACAATAGGTACAATTCCGTATGCGTTAGGAAAAACACGAGAATCATATTTAACAAGTTTTATTATAAATAATGAAATTGCGAGTAGAGGCTTTTCCAATGGGATTGATGAGGATAATCCTGTTTCTCTTGAAGCAACTGTTTATGCTTTGGGTATAATAAAATCTTTTGGAATAAGTCCGCAAGAAATTGAGGCACTTCAAACTAATTTAGAGAATATAATACAAGTTATGTTTGACAATAAAACAGTAGATATATACAATTTATACTTTTTATTGGAATCACTAAATATTTTAGAATTTTCAATTGGTCTTAATTTAATAAATAATATTTATAGTTTTCTGAATGGTACTGAACAGATTGGTGGGGGATTTTCTTTCTCAAATACTTCCACATCTATAAGTTTAACTTCCACATATTATGTCATTCAACTTTATAGATTGATTAATAAAACTATTGAAAATAAGACACTTCATAAGAATTGGGTCTTAAATTGTAATAATAGTGACGGAGGATACGGAGGAAATCAAACCTTGTCAAGTACTTTAGTGAATACTTATTTTGCAGCTTTAATTTTAGATGAGATGGGAGATATTAATGCCCTTGCCGATGTTAATATGACACTGACATACCTTAATTCTTTCTATGTTGATAATCCATCAGATCTTAATAATTTTGGTGGATATTTTTCTGATGAAATTACTACACATGCACAATTAAGTAGTACATATTTTTGTTTAAAAGCAATTTCTTTAATAAATCCTGATCTATTATACAGTGATCCTACAGTAAGATGGATATTAGACCGTCAAAACTTTCAGGATGGAGGATTTGCAGATGATACTGAAGGATACGATCAAAAATCATCTTCAGTTATATCCACTTATTATGCTTTTGAAACCTTAAAAATATTAGATCCTTCTTTATCCACATTATCCATGGAAATTTGGATAGTAGAATTTAATTACTGGATCTTAATCATTTTATTAGGTTCTATTGGTTTAATTTTAGGAATTGTAGTTTATATATACCGTAAAAGAAGGATATAAAGTATTTTCTAAATTACTTATATTAATACAGTAATATTTTTAATTTTTCAATTACCTCTAAATTTTTTATATACATCTATTAATCTAAAAGTTATGAATGATAAAATATTAGATGGGAAAAAATTAGCAGACAAATTAAATACAGAATTGAAAGAAAAAATTAAAAGAGCAGTAGAAAAAACGGGGATCAAACCAAATTTGGCTACAATATTAGTTGGAAAGGATCCTGCTTCAAAAGTATATGTAAATATAAAAAATAAAACATGTGAACAAGTAGGAATAGATTCTACAATCATAGAATTAGATGAGGATTTCACAAAAAAAAAAATTTTAGACGAGATTGATAAACTAAATAGAGAACCTACAATTCATGGAATTTTGTTGCAATTACCTTTACCAGAGCATTTAAGAGATGATACCGCAAAGATTTTAGAAAATATATCACCAATAAAAGACGCAGATGGATTAAATCCAGTTAATAAAGGAAGACTTTTTGATTATAATGAAGAATTAGCTCCTTGTACCCCCAAAGGAATAATTGCCCTTTTAGAACATTATAATATTGAACTTAAGGGTAAAGATGCTGTAATAGTAAATCGATCAAATCTAGTTGGTAAACCACTTATCTTTATGTTATTAAAGAGGAATTCTACTGTATCGGTATGCCATACTTCGACGAGAGATATTGATAGATATCTTAAAAATGCAGATATATTAATAGTTGCTGTAAGAAAACCAAAATTTATAACAAAAGAGAGAATTAAGGAAGGTGTAATAATCATCGATGTCGGTATAAACAGATTTGAGGGTAAATTATGTGGTGATGTCGATTTTGATGATGTCTTCGATAAATGTGCTGCAATCACCCCTTCTCCAGGGGGAGTGGGTCCACTCACGGTTCATTTTCTACTCTCTAATACGTTTTTTACATATAAGAAACAATTGAATTTAACTGAATTTTAATGATTTTACTTTTTTTTAAATGAAAAATAACTCTAGTAATAATAGTTTTTATCTTGAAAAACAATAAAAATAATATTAATTAAAACTTAAAAAAAAATAGATAAAGAATTATTTATTATTGACTATAAAACAATTAAACGAATTATTACAATCTATTAAAGTCAGAATAAAGTTCCTTTTGAAAAATGGCCATTCTTGAAGTAGGGATCAATTTAGGTATGCATAATCTTGTTGAGATTAGATATTATTCATCTTCGGATAACATTTTAGATCCAAATTTGCGTGCTGGTTTCCTAACAGCCTTAGAATCGTTTACCTCCGAGGTTTTTGGCGATGACATCAATGTTATCTCCCTTGCCAGTTTTAAATTAGTTTGCTGCTGCGAAATGATTACACTACCAAATGATGATGAAACTAATAAGCAACCTCTATTGTCATATGCCATTATTGAAAAAGGTACAGATGCAACAGTAGTAAAAGAACAATTAAATCAAATTATATCTTCTTTCCTCAATCGCTACCCTCTAAATGATATATTTTCAAAAAAGCCTAAGTATTTCAAAAATTTTGAGAGTCGAATTAATGAAATATTGGGAGATCTACGACTGAAGACAGAGGATCGGTTTCGCTCATTATTTTAAATTAATTCATAAGGTTATTATTTGAGCTCCAATTTACCACCCCAAGCAAAAGCTAAATATCAAGAATATCTTGATGCTGGTTCTTTAGAAGAAAGAATTAAGAAATTAGAGGAATTTTTATCATTAGTTCCCAAACATAAGGCTACTGAAAGAATAGTTGCGCTTAATAAATCCCGTTTAGCAAAAATGAAGCGTGAATTGGAGGATCGAAAACAAAAACAAAAAATTACACAAAAAGGGCTTATCAGTCCATTTTCAATAAAAAAGGAAGGAATTCAAGTAATATTTATTAGTGTTTATCATACACCTGGAGTTGGTAAAACTTCTCTCTTGAAATATTTATCAGGAGCAGCAGAAGAGAAAATAGGAAGATTTACATCCATTCCAGAAATTGGGATTTATAAATACAACAAAATCAGATTTCAAATTGTTGATATGCCTTCAATTATGGAAGGAGCTTCTGACGGAGTTGGAAATGGAAAAGAAATACTTTCACAACTTAGAGCAGCCGATTTATTATGTTTTTGTATTGATTTATCAAGAAATATTAAAGAACAAATGGATTTGTTAATATATGAATTATCTAAAGCTGATATTCGAATTAATTTACCTCCACCTCCCCTTATAATTGAAAAAACGGGAGCAAATAAAATACAGGTCTTATATTTAACTAAAGAAGCAAAAAATACTAATGAGATCGAAGAATTGACAGAAAGGATAAAAGAGGTTGTATATGAAAATGGAATACGTAATGGCATTGTTAAAATCTATGGTGAAATTACTATTGATAATGTTATTGACGCTTTAACTCCTTCTGTGGTATATAAAAAAGTAATAGTATTAGGAACTAAAGGTGATCTTCCACAAACACAGGAGTCTTTTAATTTCCTAAAACAGAATTATCGTGATAAATTTCCTTTAATTTTAGGAACAAGTGTCGTGAAAAATAATTTTCCAAAGGATTTTGGCGAAATAATTTTGAAATTTTTAAAAAAAATTAGAATATATACTATGAGTAGTGGAAGAGTTGCCGAAAAGCCATTAGTTATGGATGAGAATCCTTCTATTAAAGATGTAGCACTAAAAGTTCATCGAAGTTTTTTTGATTCTTTTGATCATGCAATTGTTATAAGGGAAGGAGAACGTCAGAAGCGAAAAAAAGTCGGCTTAGATTATATATTAAAAGATAAGGATATAATAGAAATACACACTACTTAATATTTGATTCTATCTATTAATTCTGGTATTTCTTTAATTTCTTTTTTATAATTCTCATCTAAGTTGGTTATACCTTCTGCAATATTTTTAATACTTTCCAAACTATAGATTAAATTTTCTAAATAATCAATTAAATCTCCTTTAAAAATTATTATTTTGTATTCTTCTGCCAAATAATTGGAAATCTCTTTAATTTTCATATTTTCTTTAATACGCAAATTAAGTATTAGCTTTTCTAGATTCACTCGTCCACATTCACAATATGGATTATCTTTGCAGTTACAATTAAATATTTTATTAGTTAATTTCATAATAAAGTCTATAAAATCGCGTGAGAATGCTTTTCTCTTGCGAACGTACTCAGCGTTCATTAAAGATAACACACTTGCGCTGAATAAGTTATTTGAAAAATATTTCATATTAATATTTTTTGATAAATCAGCCACAATTTTTTTGGATAAATATACATTTCTTAGATATTTCAAATCTAAAGTTATATCTATTGGATTTTCTAACTTATTCTGTAATTTCTCAATTATTTCAATGCTCTCATTTACACTTAAAAATGAACTCGCAACTGCCTTTCCTAAACGGGTTGCTTTAATAGTTAAGTTTTCTTTTATCCTTATTAATTTAAGATTATTTAAACTTTTCAAAATTTCTTCTAAATCAAAATCATTGTTAATTAAAATGTTATAGAAATCGAACACAATTTCTTTTGGAATCCACTGATTAAACATAGAAATAAATGCAAGAATTTCTGTTTTTGATTTATTTTCGTCAGGGATGAGTTCATAATCTTTAATCTTTCCATTTAAGAGTTTTATTGCTATATTTTCTTCAGTATTTTTCATTTTAGGAGAATATATTTTTCCCGGTTCAACAAGTATGTAAACCAATCCCTTTTCATGCTTTTTCAATCTCCCTGCTCTTCCGAGCATTTGTTCAAATTCTGCAACAGATAACCAATTTATTCCCATAGCTAAAGACTCAAAAATAACTTGACGTGCTGGAAGGTCAACCCCTGCTGCTAATGCTGCTGTCGCTACTACTCCCGCTATTCTCTGAGATTGAAAATCTTCCTCAATAATTTTCCTTTCTTCATTTGTTAATCCCGAGTGATAAGCTGATACATTAATTCCATTTTTTTGTAAATAGTATGTAATCGATTCGCACTTTTTTCGAGTATTTGAAAATACAATTGATTGGCCTTTAAAGCCATAAACAGACTTTTTATAAAAGGCAGCCTTTACTAATTTTGAAATAAATTTTTGTTTTTGAGCTTCATTTAGGCATAATAATAAATGACGTTCAACTGGAACTGGGCGATTATTATATTTTATTAATTGACAATTCAATTTTTCAGCTAAATGCTCTGGTTCCCCTAGAGTTGCGCTTAAATATAGAAATTGAGAACTATATTGTGTTTTCAACCTAGCTATTAACCCATCTAATATAAATCCGCGTTCTGGATCGATTAATGTTTGAATCTCATCAATAATTATTGTACCAAAATTTCCTAAAAGATCTTTATTCCCGCTTCTTAAAATGTAGTCGATTGCTTCATAAGTGGCAATTATAACATTGGCATTGGTTAAATCCTCTAAAGTGTTTTCTTCTTTTTTTCCAAATAAAGATTCTCCCACTTTTTTAATGATTTTTAAATTTGTGGATTTATATTTTTCTTTGAATTCTTCCGTTCTTATATTTGCTAAAGCCACAATAGGAACCAAATATAGCATTTTAGCGCTTTTATCATTTAATACTCTTGAGATTCCGGCTAATTCCCCTACTAAAGTCTTCCCTCCAGAAGTTGGAGCCATGATTAATTGATTGCTTCGTTCTGTTAATAAACCTTTTTCAACTGATATTGCTTGGATTGGTAATAAAACTGATAAATTTAATCCTTGTAATACCCTTTTAAATACAGAAGGAAGTTCCAAATTTTCTATTTTTTTATTGAGGTATTTTTTACTAATTGTAGGTTTTTGTTCAATATCATAAAGGGTTATTTCCTTTTTGTTTACTGGATCAAAATCTGCTTTAAAAGCACTTAATACCTTTTTTACATCTCGAAATTTGAGTATCATATGCATAAAAAAATTCTTTAATTTTGGACTGATTTTCTCCTGAGAAATTAATCCAGTAAGCTTAATTCTATTTAATATAATATTATAAGCGCATTCAGAACAAACTATTTGATCTTTATATGATTTAATTTGAAGATTTTCACTTATTAGAGTGAATTTATGTTTATCCATACAAGAATTACATAAAGTTAAAGTAATTATCTTGTCTTTATCAAATTGAAAATTATTTAACATTTCTTTTACTGGTGAAACATCCTGAGAAGGCGTTTGGCTTGAAAAAGCAATAAATTTATTTTTATCTGAAAGTATGAATTTCCTTAGTAAATGAGGATTAATTGGCTTGGAACGTCCATCTTTCTCAATTTTATTGAAATTTAGAGGACGCATTTTATTTTTGAAATCTAACCCAAATATTGCCGTTCCTCGAAAAAATGGTTCACTTACATAAGAAAAAGTAAATCTCTTTTTCTTAAATGATTTAAGATAAAAGAAATTTATATTAAAAAGTAATTCCTTTTGATGTTCTCGATTTCTATCCAAAACAATGAAAAAATTTCTTGAAGGAATACTCAATTAAGGAACCATTTAAAAGTCAAGATAATAATAAATTAAAATGAAAATTACCAATTCAATTTTACTAATTAGGTGAATTAAAACTAATAGAATACGTACTAAAAACTAAGATAATAAAAAAGAAATTAAAAATTAAAAGCCAAAAACTTGTTTAATTTTATCATAAACCTCCTTAATTTGTCTAAGCTTTGTTTCATCGCCCTGATTTAGAAAATGTTCCAACCATTGCGAAAGACCTTGATTTCTAATCCATTCAAGGAAGTATTCCACTGATTTTTTCTCTTCTGCAGACATTTTTTTCTACTTTTTTGGTGATTTATTTTCATTTTTTATTTTCTTCTATAAAAAATATATATAATTCTATTTTATATTTTTTTATAATTCCAAATCAATTAAATAAAATTAACGAAAAATTTAATTAAAATAAAAAAATGTGAGGAAAATGTCGGTAAGAATTAAAACGCCGAATCTTGACGAAATATTTGAAAAATGGAAGCAAAAAGCAGCAAGATCGGATCGAAAAAAGATGGAAAAACAATTTGGAACAAAAGGAGCAGTTTTTTCTTTGGATGTCATAAGTGCTGCAGAATATGTTAAAGATACAATGAAAGAGGCAGCTATATATTTCGCTATTAAGAAATCTCTTGGTCCAGCACCAACGGGGAAAGATGAAAATTTAGTCACAGCACCACGAGTTGGGAGAGAACAATTTTATTCCTTTAAAGGAGGGGGGAAGATAGATAAAGAGCAATGGAAAGGCGATGAAAAAGTTCCTCAATTTGAGTCAATTCAAGCTGTTGCTTGTAAAAATTGTAGAGGTAAAGGATATTTAGAAAATAAATGTAAGACTTGTAAAGGAACTGGAAAAATTGAAGAAACTTTCACGGTTTTGGTGGGCGAAGAACAGAAAAAAGAGAAGAAACCCTTTTCTTACCCTTGTGGAGCATGTTATGGGACTGGAAACAGAACAGAACCATGCAAAGAATGTGGTGGTCATAAAAATATGTATAAATATGATATTCTTCCAGTTCCTTTTAAAACAGTAGTAACTGGTATTCCTGTTCTACATAGTAGTGCTCAAACTAAATATGAAAAGGAAATTGGAGAAGACCTTCATAATATGATTGAAGATGTAGAAGGAATTAGATTTAGCGATTTTAAAGAATTGGAGTCTAAGGCAGAGGCTTCATTGGGATATATGAATAAGAATATTAGTAAGACCATAGGAGCTGCAAGAAGCGATTATAAAAAATATGAAAAAGACAAAGATTCTCAAATAACCACACAAATTTACTTGTTTCCCATGATTCAAATGTTCTGTGAGACGAAACGAGGAAGTAAATTTGAATTATATAGTTTAGGCTCCGGAAACAAATTTATGACTTATTCAAACTTTTAAATCTTTTTTTTTCCTATAAAGAAACCTTCTTATTTTTCATTAAATAATTATCCCACTCCTACTTAAGCTCCAAATCTGAACATTTAAATATAAGAAGAGATAAACATAAGTTGAAACTTATTATAAGTCCAAACTTATACATTCGAAGTGAGAAAATGTGAAAGAGGAAAGTGAATTAGTGAAAGAAAAAAAAGCTTTTAAATCTAAAAGTCTAATAGGATATTTCTTACCTAGCAATGTATTATCCATTTCAATTATAGGTATATTTGCGGCATTGGTTTGTGTATTAACAATTATAATAAGAATACCAGTTCCCGTAACTACAGGATATATAAATATAGGTGATTTTGGCGTAATGTTATCTGGTTTATATTTTGGTCCAATTATAGGAGGGCTTGCTGGAGGGATTGGATCTTCCATAGCAGATATTATTGGATTTCCACAATTTGCTATTCCAACCTTAATAATTAAAGGTTTAGAAGGATTTATTGTTGGACTAATTAGCAATCCAAAAAAGAAAGTATTAAAAATTGATTATAGAGATGTTATTGCTGTAATTATTGGTGGATTCATAATGGTTACTGGTTATTTTCTAGTTGAGTTACCAATATATGGGCTAGGAGATGCTTTGTTTGAATTACCTGGAAACTTATTTCAATTTGGGTTTGGAGTCATCGGGTCATTAATATTAATAGCTGCCACTCGTAAGATTCTAACAGTTAATTTACCTCAAGTTTTTGATAAAATCTTTATTTCTATTGATAATGAAGAGCTAGTTTCTGAACATACTTAAAGTAATGTAATTAGAACGTCTAAAGCATCCAAGACTTTATTACCACTATCTGTTATAAAATATAAAACATTTTTTCCTTCTTTTTTTCTAGATATCAAGCCTTTTGTTTCTAACTCTTTTAGATGTTGATAAATAGCGGCTAGACTTATGCTCCCCATAGTTTCCTTGATTTTTGTCCCAGATATTCCTTGAATACTTGAAATTGAAATCTGAGATAATATTTTTAGTTTTGTGATAATTATAGAACCCTTTCCTGTAGTTTTAGTTTGTGATGAGATTGCTTCTAAAACATAAGGTGCTTTTAATCCACTCCCAGTAATAAGACATACTATTTTATCTTTAGGTTCAAACATTTGTTTTTGATCTAATAATTGTACAGCTGATAAAGTTAAAGCCGAAGCGGGTTCTGCAAATATTCCTTCACTTCTTACTAATTCCTCAATTGAACTTAATATTAATTTTTCAGGAATAGCGATGACCGTTCCTTCACTTTCTTTTATGCATTTTATTGCTAAATCTTTAAATAGAGGTTTTTTTACTAAAATTCCTAAAGCTATTGGTTTAACATTTTGTGTTGGTTTTATTTTATGCTCAGATTCCTTAAGAAATTCATTTACAATTGGGGATGAAGATTGAGATTGAACACCTATTAATTTTGGAACATCGTTAATAATATTAATTTCTTTAAGCTCATTAAAACCTTTCCAAAGACTAACTAATAATTCTCCACTCCCCATAGGGATTATAACCCATTTAGGTTTCTCAGTTTGATTAATAATCTCATATGCTATTATTTTTTGAGCCTCTAGCGTTAATGGATTCAATTCCGAGGTACATTGATAATAATTTTCAAAATCATTTTGATTTAAAATATAATCTATTGCATCATCAACAGTTTCTCCAACTATTTTTATTTCAGAATTATAGGCGATCATTTGAGCTTTTTTACCTATATCAATTTCCTTTGGAATTATATTTAAACATTCAATTCCTTCAAGAGAACAATAAGCCGCAATTGAAGCACCTTGATTACCATTCGAGGCACAGATTATTTTATCAAATTCCCAACTACGTGCATGAGAAATTAACAATGCTGCAGTGCGATCTTTAAAAGAATTTGTTGGATTTTGAGTTTCATCTTTAAAATATAGATTTTTTATTCCTAATTTTTCTCCAAATTGTTTTGAACTTCTACAGGGGGTTCCGCCCTCTCCTAATGAAATAATAAAATCCTCTTCTATCTCAGGAAATGCAAATTTGTAATCCCAAAATTTGTTATTAATTTTAATCTGAGAGAATTTCTGTTTGATTTTTTCTAAATCGAGTTCAAACCACAATAAACTTTCACATTCAGGACACCTATATTGAATAGATGTAAATTCAAACTTTTTTTGGCATTCAATACAAGTTAGGATTAGTGGTTTTTTAATAATGAAATTACCTCATTGATAGACAATAATTTTGATTTAATTATTAATTGGTTTTTCTCATTATTAAGTTCTCTTAACAACCTTTTTCCTTATGAGACAGAAGATAACAGAATTGATTATATAGAAATTTACGATCAATCGTAAATTTTATATTTATAATAAAACTAAATAAAACAATTTAAAATCTTGTCAAGGTGATAAAAAATTCTTGAATGGGTAATATTATTCAGCATTTTAGGAAGTGTAGGAGCAATTACCGCTGCGGGGAGCTTTATGTTTTTAAATGAGAAATATCAAAAGAGTCTTATACCAATTTTAATTGCATTTGCTACAGGAGTACTTCTAACAGTAGCATTTTTAGGATTAATTCCAGAAGCTGTTGAAGGAGTAGAAGGAGAACCTCATATTATTATGCCTTTTATATTAGGAGGTATCCTTTTTTTCTTTATAATGGAAAAGATTGTGATCTGGAGAAATTGTCGTAATAAAGAATGTGAAGTGCATTCACACGCTTCTGGACCTATTATCCTTATTGGTGACTCATTACATAATCTAACAGATGGTATTGTGATCGCAGCTGCATTTTTAACCAACCCAACCAATCCTAATCTTGGAATTGTAGCTGGATTCACTATTATATTTCATGAATTAGCGCACGAAACTGGGGATTTTGGTGTACTGTTACATTCAGGATATTCAAAAAAGAAAGCATTTGTTTATAATATCATCTCAAGTTCAACTACAATACCTGCTGCGATTATATCTTATTTTCTTTTAGATTCAATTGCGTTTATCGTGCCATTTTTATTAGCTATTGCCGCTTCAAGTTTCATTTACATAGCACTTTCAGATTTAACTCCAGATCTTCATCAACACACAGATATAAAATATATTGTTCGCCAATTAGCTGTAATAATAATTGGTATTCTATTGATGGCACTATTACTGTCAATAGGAGGTCATTAATACTGAAACTATATTTTTTTTTGAAAAAGTAATAATTGTGGTATTTAAGCCATGTTAGATATTGATTATAAAGTTTTGAGAATACTACATCGGAATGATCCCCTGAAAGTAGGTAGTATTGCTAAAAAAATAGGTTTACCTCACTCTACAGTGGGAAGTTGTATTAAAAGATTAGAGAATAATGGTTATGTAGTATATCAACGCTATAATCCAGTTATTTTAACAGATAAAGGGACAGATTTAGCTATTGAATTGAATCGTCATGCTCATCTACTTGAAATGTTACTAATCAATGAGCTCGAAATAGAAGCCAATGATGCTCATGCTGAGTGTGAAAAATTCAATTTACTTTTTTCATGTAATGTAATAAAGAAAATTTGTGAAAGATATAAACATCCAAAAGAATGTTCTTGCGGCGAAGAAATTTCAAATTCTTCAGATTGCTTTTGTGAAAAAGAAATTTAAAAAATTAACTTGTAAGATCATCAGAAGGTTTCCCTTATTTATCGTTATGATCTAAAAAAAGAGTGGTTGAGATTTTGCTTTATAAGATATCATTCCATTATTTAATGATCTCGTCAGACGCAAACGCAATTAGAATCCGCCCATAGAAAAAATGATGACTTTTCAAATCCGATTTAGATGTGTAGATAATTTGACATTCATAACTTAAAATACAATCTTTTATTGTGGGTACTTTTGTTCTTTTTCCGGGAATGGTTTCCAATCCCGCTTCTTTAAATTTATCAGTATTTCTCCCTGAATAAGACCCTGCGATATATACTGCGTTATACATTTTATCTGAAGGTATGTTTACAGTAAATTCATTTACGCCCTCGGTAAGTAATTTATAAGTATATCGACTATAATCTACTTGTGCTCTAATTACTGGAACATCCTCGAATTCTTGAATAGTCTTCCAATCCAATGCCATAACATTGGGTTTTCTATTTTTATCCATCGATACTAATAATCCTGTATTTCTCTTAAAAGACTCAATAAATTCATATGGTCCGATTTCTTTTCTATTATAAGACATTTTCTTTTATTTTTTACTTAGTTTTGATAAATCCTTTTTGAACAGAATAAAGATTAAGGAAGTCCAGCCCCGGGAATATCGACCTTTACGTATTCTATCCGTCCTTTTACTCTCTCAGCGGTTGATGTTGCTATAAAAAGTATATCACGGTTAGGACCACCAAGCATACAAGCATAAGAATCTGTTTCAATTTTTACTACATCAGTAATTTTACCACCTTCGAGAACACGTACAACCCTATGGCGTCCTGGAGCAGAAGACCAAATTGCACCTTCAGCATCCAAACATATTCCATCAGGAGCAGTTGATCTAGGTTTAGCCCATAATCTACGTTCTGTAAGAGAACCATCTTCCATGATATTAAATGCCGTAAGACGTTGAGCAAAAGTTTCTGCAACAATAAGAGTCTTACCATCTGGAGTAATAACCATTCCATTCGGGAAAGCCATGTTATCAGCAACAATTCTAGCATCTCCTTCGGGGGTTACAAGAATAATCTCAGCTGGAGTAAATTTTGGATTAGGACTAAAAAAGTTAAATCCCATATTTCCTACATACACTCTCCCTTTATCGTCAACAACCATATCGTTGCAGTTTAAAGTGGCAAGAACACTCAAGTCTGCATGTTTTGTTAATCCTTCGGGATCAAGACGAAGTATCCTACTATTTTCCATTGATACTATTAATAATGTACCATCAGGGAGCCAACCTAAACCAGAAGTTCGGTTCGCTATCTCCAATATCGTTTCTGTGTTTCCATTCAGATCCACGGTCACTACTTTATGAGCATCCATTTCGGAGAACCATAGTTTACCATTATGCCAACGTGGGCTTTCTGGCCATAATAAACCTTCAAGAAGGATTTCTGTTGTCAAAATTACCATTAATTTCACATATTTTAATTTTCTTAATGTTAAAATTTTATTTAAAGTTTAAATTTTTTATCGTGAATTAATTTATCTATAGCGAGAAGACAAGTTTCTCGGTTTTTATGAGAAATATAATAGAATAAGGAAAAAAAATAATATAAGTATTTATTTTGATTATAACTAAACTTATACTATATATGAACTAGCTTCTTTCAACCTTTTTTCAGCAGACTTAATGATATCATTAATGATGTCCTGAACACTCTCAATCGAGTTAATAATACCTATACTTTGTCCCAACAGGACTGCTCCATCAATAATATTACCGTCATAAATCATTTCATAATGCTTTTGATCTTCCATAGCCATCTCAGGAGTTATCTGTGCTTCTAATGCCATTTTTTCTTCTTTAGTGGAAACGACTCCATGGTGTAAAGAATAATTATTTTTCCACAGGCGAATTGGACCCAAAACTCCAGTGACGTATATAGTGTCGCTTGCTTTTGCTGGAGGTACTACATTTTTATAATTTTCATTAAATTCACTTTCTTTTGAGGCAATAAATCTAGATCCCATTGCAATAGCTCCTGCTCCCACTGCTAAAGCTGAAGCTAAACCCTCACCGCTCGCAAAGCCTCCACATGCTATGATTGGTAGATCTGGATATTTTTGTTTAACCTGTTGAAGAAGAACTAATGTACTGATCTTTTCATAAGATTGATGTCCTCCACCTTCATACCCAGTTAATACAACACCATCAACTCCCGCATCAACACACTTTGTAGCAAGCCATAATGCTGGAGCAACATGAAAATGTTTAATATTAGAACCACTTTCTATCAATCTTTGGTATGGTTTCATTTTTGGCAATGTTTTAGCTGACCCTGCACTTGTAATTGCATAAATACATTGCTCTTTTAATTTCGAATTATCCATAATAAATCTTGAAATTCCACGACAGAGTCCTGGAGCATCAAGTTGTAATCTGGATGTTCTTACATTAAATCCAAAAGGTTTGTCTGTGTGCTCAATTACATACTCCATATCCTTCTTCATTTCTTCTAAACTACTTTTCCCAAATAGATTAGTATGACTTAAGACACCCAAACCACCTGCTTCAGAAATCGCAACAGCTAACTCCTTAGTGTAAAATGGGCCCATAGGAGCAGCAACAATCGGATGTTTAATTCCGAGCATTTTAGTAATGTTTGTTTCTAAAACCAAATTCTTATACCCTTTTTTATTCTTTTTATTCTTTTTAAAGATATTATATTGTTGATAATGAAAAATAAGAACATTATATAAATTTTTTATAGATTTAAAAACGATTAAATAGATTATATTCTCTTTTAAGAAATATTGATTTAATCAATTAAATAGTTCTGAATAATATATAAGAAGTTATTAAAAGTTGGTTTCTAAATATATTTAAATATAACTTTCTTTTTTGTTTTTATAAGCTAATTAATTCTTAATTAATGGTCTAAAGCCATATAATTTTCACCTCAAGTGTTTTACAAATATTTTTTAGGCGATAAATAAGTTGGATACTATTAATTTAAAATTAGTTGTCCTTGGAGAAGGAGAGGTTGGGAAAACTTCTATTATAAATGCCTTTCTTCGAAAAGAAATCCCTATGCAATATTTACCAACAATTGGTAGTATCACAACTAAAAAAGAATATGTGATAAAAGAAAATCAAAATGAAGTTAGGATTATACTTTCAATTTGGGATGCAGGGGGGCAAAGGTCTTTTAATCCTCTAAATCCTGCAATTTATGCTGATTTAGACATAGTTCTTTTAGTATTTGATCTATCCAGACCAAAAGAAACACTGAAAAACCTTAAAAGTGAATTTTTAGAAAATGCGAATCGATATTCTGAAGAAATTCTTTCAATTCTAGTTGGGAACAAATTAGATTTACTTTCTGTTAATGATGAAGTGAAAGAAACCATCAAAAGTTTTTTAACTAAAAATGACAATTTAATTTTCATTTCGGCAAAAACAAGTGAAAATATCACTGAATGTATTGAATTGTTGATTTATACATTTTTAAGAAAGGCAGAGATTTTGTATCCTGATGTTGTTCTTACTAATATATCTCAACTTTTTCTAAAATTAATCAATAAAAATGAAAAACAATTAAAGAGCCGATTGATAAATTTAAAAAATATAGATAAGGTTTTCCAAAAAGTTGAACCAAAGCTTAAAGTTAAAAAAGCAACTGATATAGAGAAAAAGGATAAAGATCTAGTTTATTACGATTTTCTTAAGCAAGAACTAAATAATAATGATATTCAAAAAAATGAAGTTATGGATAGATTTTTAATTAATCTTACTGAACTTAACAAAACAATTCAACACATAAAAAAATCCCAATCTACCTCGGTTGAAGAATCATTTATAGACTTAAAAGATTTTTTAATGAATGCTAAAAAAGAGTTTGAAATGAATTTAGAATTAATGACAAAATTAAATAGAGAGGAATTTGAATTAGTAAAAATTATAACCAAATTTAGAGAAGAACACTCAAAACTAGAGATAGGAGCGTTCTAATAAATAATTAACGAATTAAGAAACTATTTAAATTAAAAAGGGTGAAAAAGATACCTGAAGAAATTTCTTTAAAAGATTTCCAGAAATTAAAAGAACAAGTTAATAAGCTTAATCAGAAATTAAATGACCAAATTAAAACATTTGAACAAAAAGAAAGAGATAACATCAAAAATCTCGAAAAAAAATTGATAGAACAAATTAATAACTTAGATCAAACTCTGAATGATAAAATAAATAATTTAGAAAAGAATTCAAGCGAACAGGTGAAAAAAATTGATCAAACACTAAATGAACAAGTTAAAAATCTAGATAAGAACCTAAATGATAATATTAGTAAAGTAGAAAAAAAATCAACTGAAGAGATTAATAAGTTAGACCAAAAAGTGAAGACCCAATTCACACGGCTGGATCAGAAAATTGATGAACAGGGGAAGACAACTAATAAGAAAATGGGAGATTTAGCAAATATGTTTGAAGGAGAATTAAACGAAAAATTTACTACTCTTGATAAAAAATTGGAGGAAGACTTTAAAGCACTTAATTTAGAAATTGAAAATATATTTAAAACAATCAATCAAAAATTGAATGATTATGTTAATGATCTCAAAAATGAGATAAAATCTCTCACTGATAACATAAAAACTAATAATGAAGATTTTAAAACAAGATTGAAGAATTTTAAGGAAGAATTTGATATTAAAGAAGATGTTATTAGAGATATGTTTAAAAAATTCGAAGAGGAAAATATAGAATTTAAAAATAATCTTAAACCAGTGTTAGAAACCCTCAAGAGTCAGCAAGATTTAGTCAAAATAACCCTTGATGTACAAAAAAAACAAATATTTGAAAGTGCTAAAAAATGGATTGATGATGAAATAAAATTAGCATGTAAAAATAAAGAAAAAGAAATTCTCATGAATTTGTGGATTGATGAATTAAAAGACATTATTAGCAATTTAGATAAATTAAAAGAAATAAATCCTAAAGATTTAAAGCTTCATATTAATGAAATATCGAGTACTATTGATTCATTTAAACAAAAATTCATAAAATAATTCTTTTTTGTTTATTTATTAGTATTAGAAAATGATATTTTAAAATATTAAGAAACTGTTTTTTTTATTTAAAGAAATTTTAAAAGACTAATAATTGAAAAATCTCTAATGGTAAAAAATGAACCCTGATATTATTTCACTAGGGGAGTTATTAATTGAAATTATGCGCACCGATTTGGATATTCCACACGGAATGATTGGAGCAACATATAGAGGACCATTTCCAAGTGGAGCCCCTGCTATATTTATTGATTCTGCAGCTAGGATGGGAAAAATTTTTCAACTAACTACGGGCTTTTTTGGAGTAATAGGAAATGATGAATTTGGTAATTGCATAATTGAGAAATTACAGAAAGATAATGTTGATATATCTCAAATTAGAGTTGCTAATGGATTTACTACTGGAATTGCCTTCAATCAATATAATACTGATGGTTCTCGTAAATTCATTTTTGCGAAGGGGGCTGCGGGGGAAACTTCTCCAGAAGATATTAAAGAAGAATATTTTAAGAACATAAAAAATGTCCATATTATGGGAAGTGCCCTTTCCATTAGTAATAAATCTCGAGATGCATGTTATAAAGCTATAAATTTAGCAAAAAAAAATAATCCAGAGGTACTTATATCATTTGATCCAAATCTTAGAACTGAAATGTTAGATTTAGATAAGATTCTGAAAATTAGCATGCCAATTTTAGAAGAAACAGATATTTTGCTTCCAAGTCATGAAGAAGCTGAAATGCTAGCTGAAACAAATGGATCAAAAGAAGCTTGCCAAAAATTAATCGAAATGGGACCTAAAGTTATCGTATTGAAACAAAAAAAAGAAGGTTGTACAATTTTTACCTCAGATAATCTTGAGGGACTTAAAGTAGAAGGTTTTAAGGCAACCGAGAGAGATCCTACTGGTGCAGGTGATTCTTTTGGGGGTGCTTTTATCGTTGGATACTTAGTTGGTTGGGATTTAAAAAAGACTGCTAGATTCGCAAATGCTGTAGGTGCACTTAAAGTTGAATCTTTTGGACCCATGCCTGATACTTCATATAAAGATGTTGTTGAATTAATGAGAAAAAATTGAATTTAGATTGGCTTATTGTGTTTGTTCATACGCGAACCACAGATAAAGTTTTACCTATATCTTTCAATCCGGTCAAAAAACACAATAAGTCCATATTTAGGGATTAATTGATTTATAAAAATCCAATTTACCATTTAAAACATAATCATTTATAAAGTTATTCCTTCATTATGTTCAAATATTCAAATATATGAGAGAAAAAATCAACATTTAAATATCTGAAATAAGTATATTTCATAAGATACAAATAAGATGTGTGCAAAACAATGTTCTATTTATATCGATATCTATTTGACCAAAATAGATTTTATAAATACAAAAAAAATTGCACAAATTAATTAAATTTTCATATTCTAATTCTATATGAGGTATTAAATATCATAATCCAATATTCATAAAATGACAGACGAATTTAAAGGAGAAGAAAAGGAAAGTAAATCGGAAAGGGAAACGGATAGAGTAGATAAGGAATTCTTATCTAAAGCTAAAAACTCAAGAGACATGATTGACAAAAAACTCAGAACGTTTGAAAATAGTATTGAAGATATATCGGAAACCATTACAAATGCAGAAACAGCGGAAAAAAAAGAGACTGAGAAGAAAGCTATAGAAGAAATTAGTGATGAGATAAAACAAGCACAAGAAAAACTTGATAATATTGTAAAAAAGATAGATGATAAAGAAGAATATCTTACTGCGATTGAAGAGACTCTAAAACAGCTTGAAGAAAAATATAATAGAAAAACAGAAGAGATGGATAACTTAGAAAATAGATTAAATATTACCCAAGAAAGTAAAGATAATTTAGAGCAAGAATATATGGAGCTTTTGAAAAATAATGAACAATTAGTTAAACAATATGAAACAAGGCAAGTAGACTTAATTGTACTAACAGATTCAATAAAAGAGAAAGTTACTACTCAAGAGGAACTTCGTAACAAAATTTCAAAAATGAATCAAGAGATCCAAATAAACGAAGAACTACTTGAAAAACAAAGAGAAGAAGTTGAAGCAATAGAAAAAAAATTAAAAAGCCAACGAGCTGAAAATGAGACATTAAGAGTATCAATTGGTAAAAATAAAATTGAATTAGAGCATTCTAATACTGAAATTGAAGCAAAGGAAGAAGAGAAGAACCTTCTGACTGAGCAAATTGATAAGAAAGAAAAGAGAATTAAAGAGATTGAGCTAAAACTTGAAGAATATCAAGAAGGATTTCCTGAAATGGAAAAACAAAGAGAAACATACGAAGAACTTCTTGCTAAGTATAAGGTACAGTTAACAGATAAACAACAACAAATGATTGATATTGAATCACGAATACAAGAATTGAATGATACAACTAATTCTTTAATTGAACAAATTATCACTAAAGAAAACCTAATTGAGGCAAATGAAAAAAGAATAGCGGATTTAAAAAAGGATATTGATGCTTCCAACACAGAGTATCTTGAACGCGAACAAAGATTAGATGCATTAACTGAAAAATTAAAACATATGGAAGCTGAACACGAAAAATTGAATAAAGCAAAAGAATCAATTGAAAGTAGCACAAATGATTCTAGAATAATTTTACAGAAATTAAAAATAGAATTAGAAAATCAAGAAAAAGAAATCAGAGATAAAGAAAGTCGAATTCATAGATTAGAAGTCTTATCTGCTATATATAGAGCTTCTAAATTTTTTGGTGGAATATTGATTGGAATTGGTGTGTTTTTTATAATATGGGCGATTGGTGTGTTTTTTCAATTTATTGATTTAGGTGATATCAATAATTTTTTGATGAGCTTATTTCTATTAATTGGAGCTAGCTTATCGATTATTTCGGGAATTTTCCACCTAGAAAAATCATGAATTGTTAATATTAATAAAACATATAACAATTTTAATTTTTTATATTGGATATATATAGGAATAAATTTGACTGAAAAAGATCAAGAACAAATTCTCCCAACTCGTAATGTTGGATTGTTAGCTGGAATTTTATATGGAATTGGTTGTGGGATTGGAGGGTCAATATTTATTCTATTAGGTACAGCAATTGAAGAAGCTAATTCCGGAGTTTTAATCAGTTTAATACTTGGAGGGATTTTGATTATCTTGATTGCACTTAATTATAGTGAACTTTCTACTAGCTTACCTATTTCAGGGGGTGCTTATAATTTTAGTAAAGAAGCTTTAGGAGGATTTTTAGCATTTATTATTGGATTCTTCCTATGGATTGCGAATATTGCATCATTTTCTTTTTCTGCTCAGGCATTTGCTGTAGTTATTGATGCTTTTTTTCCTTTCTCATTATTGCCCCCAATATTTCTTACAATTGCCATTATATCAATAATATTTACCGCAATTATTGCATTTAGACCTCAAAGATTAGCAATGAGGGCTTTAATTATTTCAACAATCATTTTATTAATAATTTTTGCTATTTTTATTATTGCAGGGCTGTGGATAGCTCCAGTTATCAATAGTCCAAGTTATAATCCGCAATTTCTTTTATCTGAAACAAACTTTTTTAGTGTGATTTCAATGTTTTCTTTAATGTTTATTTTTTTTACAAGCATTACTTCAAATTTAGCATATTTAAATGCTGATTTAAAAAATCCTTCAAAAAATATTTTAAAGGTCAATATATTCGCCATATTTATAACTTTATTTATTTACTTGTCTATAACGGTAGTAGTTTTAATCAATATTGGAAATACTTCAACTGGACTAAGCGAAACGCCCATCCTATTGGCGGTAGTATTGAGTAATATTCTTGGGTCACCTGGATTAATACTTATGGGAATTGCAGCAGCAATCTCGACACTAATAGCAATGAATGCTGCCTTAGGTTCTGCCGTAAGTATTATGTATGCATTAGCACGAGATAATTATGTTTCAAAAAAATTGTTAAAAACTAGTAAAAAGACTAAAGTACCAACAATGATATTGATCCTAACAACATCAATAGCTATTATTTTTACATTTTTATCAATATTATTTGCGAATATTGGATTCTCAGCAAATATAACTACATTCATTTATTTTATAGGATTAGCATTGATTAATTATGCTGCAGTTAACTTAAGACGTAAAAGAAAGGAATTAGATCGCCCTTTTAAAGCTCCCTTTTTTCCATATCTTCCAATTGTAGTTATGTCTTTCTGTTTTATACTTGCATTATTTTTGGAGTGGACAGCAATAGTTTTAGGGGTATTTATTTTCTTTATAGGGATTACATACTATTTAGTAACAATCGCAGACCGCCATTCGATCATTCTAACGATTGCGGGATTAAAATTTTTTGCTATAATTTTAGTTGGAATTTTTATCTGGATTATAAATAATTTGAGCGTTTTAAGTTCTCCTATACTAGGATTTACTTCAATTTTCTATGATATTTTACTACGGATTCTGATATTCATAAGTATTTTTACAATCGGTACTATTTTTTTTGATATTGTACCATTAAAAGAATTGGTTTATTTTTTTATAAAGAGAGTAAACAAAAAAGAAGTAGCTATTGATATCGGAATTGGTCAGATTATCGAACTGAAAAAAAGTAAGGCAAAAATCATTTATTATATTAATATAATTATAGGTATTATTCAAATTTTCTCTTCAATATTTATCTTTACTCTAATCTCCTTGTTTGCACTCGATATTATTTCAATAGAAAACATTATTTTTGGTAGTACAATTATTCCACAAGCTACAGGGGAATATTTATTATTTGGATTTTTAATTTTTCTTGGCACAATTTTATTATTTAGTGGCCCGTTTAGTTTGTATTTAAATAAGGAAACAAAATCATTAGGAATTTAAAAAATATTATTTTTTTTCTATATAGTATGCTGTTTCCAAAAATGAATCTGCATATTCATTCGAATTATTCTGATGGAAGACAAACAATCACACAAATTGTAAAAAGTGCAATTAAACTCGAATTAGATTATATTGCGATAACTGATCATTTTACTAACTCATGGAAAGCGTGGGTTTCTACTTTAAATAATTATGAAACCATTTCAGCATATTTAGAAGAAATTTCAGATTGCCAAAAATATTTAACAAAATCTAATAAACAATTATCACTTCTAAAAGGAATTGAAGTTGATTTAGGAAGTTCTGAGCGATTTATTAGAAATTATATACAAATAGACAAATTTGACTTGATTTTATTTGAGTATCTTGAAAATTATGAATCTATTGCTTTTATTAGAAATATAATATATTATTGGAAAAACAAATTAACTGATTTTAACAAATTTCCAGTTTTAGGCTTAGCGCATTTTGATCCTTCTTACTTCTTAACGGGAAATCTTGAGATTCTAATGAGATTTCTTAAAAAAAATAATATCTATTTCGAATTTAACTCTAGTTATCCATTATTTTATTCTCGTAAAAATGAATTCTTTTTTAAAAAATTAAAGGAATACCAGATCCCTGTTGCAATAGGCTGTGATTCTCATAGACTTTCAAATTTGAATGATATTGAAGAACCTATGGAAATGATAAAATATTATAATCTTGAGATAAATTTTGAGATTCTACTAAATACTTTAAAATTCTTAGAGTTAGGGTAATTTATACGATCTTTAAGAATTATTTTTGCTAGAATAGCTAAGGAAAAGTTTGAAAGCCTTTTCAAAAAATTTTAATTTTTAAAAAAATTTGAATGAAAGTAATTAACAAAAATCTTTTAAACCGTACTTTTTTTATGTCTTTTATGGATTTAGAAGAAAAAATTAATCTTGCTGCCAAATGGATAGCTGAATCAGAACGGTTAGTAGTCTTCACTGGTGCAGGTTGCTCAACAGGTAGTGGGCTACCTGATTATAGGGGTCCAAATGGTGTGTGGACCAGACGCGATAAGGGACTACCACCCCCTAAACCAAAAGTTGCATGGGATCAAGTAAAACCAAATCCTAACCATTTTGCAATTGTGGAGTTAATGGAGATGGGAAAGTTGAATTATATCATTTCCCAAAATGTGGATGGTTTGCACGCTAAATCGGGAATACCTTTTGATATGCTAGCTGAACTTCATGGGAATCAGTTTTTCATGAAATGTTTATCATGTAATAAAAAAATGTTATTCGAAGAAGTTGGTTGGGATAAAGAAAAATGGGGACCAGGATATCGGACACACCCTACTCGAGATGGTCAGCCAACATGTCCACATTGTGAAGGGCGCTTGATTTCGAGTATTGTAAATTTCGGTGATCCTCTTCCTTATGATGAGCTTCAAGAATCAATCATACGATCTGAGAATGCTGATGTTTTTTTTGTAGTTGGCTCATCTTTAGTAGTTACACCTGCTGCTAATATGCCAGGAATCGCAAAACAAAATGGTGCTAAATTGATTCTTATTAATAAGGGTGATACACCCTATGATCATGTAACCGATATAAGATTCGATAATTTGATTGAAGATGTACTCCCACCAATAATGGAAAAATTAAGAGAATTGTTAAAAAGTAGTTAATCTACTATGATTTCTTGCTTTAATAATTAACGAGATTAATATTGGATTATTTTAATTTTCCATAAATATCTTTGTTATTATTTAATTCTTTTAATATCTTTTTAGCTTCCTTATTTGAAAGTGAAAGAGAAATATCGCTATTACGACTTAAAGAACCTGTAAAAATCTGTTGATTATCTGCGAAGATAACAATATTTTGACTAGAAAATTCAGGATTTGCTCTGATAATGATTTTTTGTTTTTTTATCTCAATATCCAAATTGATCCTCTCATCTTTCTTCTTTCTACTTGATTGAAATCCTTTTGTTCTTGCTTGATATTTAGAACTGATAGGATTCACAACAACATCATTACCAAAGTTATAAATCTCAAATTCAAGCCTATCATTCTTAAAATCCCTTACCTCCACCACTGGTCGCGCTAAATCCTTATCTCTAAATCCATGGGGCACTTTAACAGTCATTTTTAATATCAAAACTGTTGAAATATCTCCACCTTCAATGAAGATAATTGTATCTATAATTGATGGAAGCATTCCAAGCTCTATTCGGCCTATAAATCTTTGAATTGCGTCTATTGCTGAAGATGAATGAACTACACCAACCATCCCAACTCCAGATAAACGAAAATCTGAATAAATTTGGAAATCTTTTGTAGTCCTCACTTCATCAAAAATTGTAAAATCTGGTCTTACAAGCAAAAGTATATCTGCTGAATTCTCAAGATTGCCTTCCAATTTAGTGTATTGAGTTATTTCGGGTTCAACTTGTAAATCTCTTACACTTTCAAGTGTTTTAATTACTTTATCTTGCTTCAAGTAATAATTTGCTAGTGCTGCTGAAAAGGTAGATTTTCCCGCTCCTGGTGATCCACATACTAAAATTCCCTCCGCTTTTTGTAACCTCTCTTTAAGTCTTGGATCAATGGAATAATCTGATAAGGTTAAACTTACAAGAGGGCGAGTGACGGTAATTTCTACATCATTAGAGAAAGGGGGTCTAGCAATAACGATCCTAAATTCCCGCAATTGAGCAACCACAGCACCTTCTTTTTCTATTTCTATAAATGAGTGCTCATCTTCTCGTACATTTTCTATTATCTCTAATGCGATATCTTCAATCATTTGAGAATTCAATGATTCATCTTGGATTTTTTCGAGCCTCCAATTTCCAGGAGATCCTTTTTTTGCATATGGTGATAAATTCCGCTTTAGGTGAACGCTCATTGTTGAGTCATCAAAAAACTCTAATAGTTTTAAAGAAAGGGGTTCTTTTTCTTTTGAGATTTTTTTCTCCCAGGCATACATCACATCTAATCCTTCAAAAATGGCTACATCTCCTTGTATACGATCTGCGGTTATAAGCACAGCGTTATTTTGTTTCGCAGATTCTCTTATTAAGGCATCAAGTTCCCCTCCAGGTGCCATTTTTATTTCTTCTCTTGTTGGTCTTTTCCCTATAACATGAAGAGTGATCACACTTTCATTATGGAGCTGTCTCAGCTGCTTTAAAACATTTAATCCGAAGAAACCAATTTCCTTATGAATATTCGTTCTATATTCAACTTCTGCGATAACTATGTTTGAGATAAAAATTTCTGGTTTTTCTCCTAATTCTCCATCTTCAATCAAGTTAAGGATCTGACCGTTAAAAATAATAGACGTATCACACGCAAATTTATCTGACATTATTCTCTTCGTCTCTCCTTCCATTATATTCTTCTTTATTTAAAATCTGAAACTTTTTAACGCTGTAGTAAATGGGTTTACTCAATCTATCAACTGTTGCTACAATTAAATCCTTTCGAGAACTCATAGCAACTCTGGACATTTTATCCAAATCTCTTAATTCAATAGGGTTCCCCTCAAATACTGGAAATATTAAAAACCTTGCTGAATCTTTTTCAAAATCAGCCCCCCTCTTATATACGCGAAAATCTAAACCATTACCATACCCAGTGCGAACGATATACCCTCTTTTTCTTAAATCCATGTAAACTATGTATTTATGAAACAGCTTTTCATCAAATTGGGTAAAATATGTTAATAAACTCTCAAAATCGTATAATTTTTTATTCTTATCGTTATCTTCCCATAATAATATTCTATTCCTTTCACATAACAATAAAACTTCAATGGAGTCAATGATTAGGACTTCTTGTCCTTTACTATTTTTCTCAACTGAACCTATATATGAAGTATTATAAAATTCTTCAATTCCCTTTATATCAGTAATAATAACTTTATCATTTTCAATTATTCCTTCTAATTGAACTTTCTCAGGTTTCTCAGTTAAATCTTCCGTCATATAATATTAAATATGAATTAATTATAATTAATGAATTTATCCATCTACTTTTCTCTAATGAACGTTTTTTAATTTTCCATTTAATTCCCCTTTAAAATATCCTATATCTAAATGATTTATAATCTCATGGAAATTTCCTTTAGAAATGGGCTCTTCCTCTTCTTTTTTATCCAAATTTTATTGCCTTTTTTATTATTGGAGGTTAATTTTAGTGAGAATTGAATTTCGATTTTCCTAATTTAGTTAATTATTATGCATTTTTTTTTTTGTCAAATTTTACATTGGTGTTTTAAAATATTAATGATTTATGTAATTATGGAAGAGATGCTTAACACACTATTATTTAAGTTAAAGGGGGCAATAAAAGTTGTTTTTATGGGTATTGGAGAAGAAAAATTAAGTGATGATGGATTTGGACCTTATATAATAAGCGAACTCCTAAAATATTCGAATGAGAAATACCTATTTATAAATGCCGGCATTGATCCTATGAGTAGAATTGATGATGTTATTACTTTTCAAGCATCACATCTAATATTTTTAGATACCTGTACTTTAAACAAACCTCCTGGCACTGTTGCTATAATTGAACGGGAAAGTATTAAAGAATACGTGCCAATCTCATCACATACAATCCCAATTCATATAGTTGTTGATTTATTAGTTGAAAAATTACCAAATTTAAAGGTTTTTATGATTGGGATTGTGCCAGAAAGCCTTGAAGGATTCTCTGAGCTAGTTTTATATAAAAAGGATAAACTTTCACTCGAAGAGCGAAGTGAGAATAAAGATCTTCCATTTTTTGAATTTAATCTCACAGATACTATTAAAAATGTAGCAGATGAGATTATTGAGATTATTGAAAAAATAATACAGAACCTATGAAAATCTATTCTTTCTTCTGCGAAATTTTAGAAATATAATCTGTAATTATATCAATTGCTTTAGATATATTTTTCTGTTCATCAGAATTTAAATCTTCTTTAAGATTTTCTAAAAACGCCGTAACTCTATCTGCTTCCCTTAGCTTTCTAATATAATCAGAGCCATTTTTATTAAGTGATCCTCCCCATGCCATATTAAACACCACATTTCAATAGAAAAGCATATAATAGTTAAGAATAAACAATAATTATTTAATTGATTCTTTTGAATAAGTAAGTTTAAATCTTAGCTTTTAATTTGAAACTAATAATAAAAATTTGTGGAAAAGTGGAATATTATTATTTTTTAGCAAAAATGAATGAAGATTCATTCAGTAATGATCTATAACGATACTTCACAAATCCTAAAGGAAAAACCTTGAATTAGTTGTTTAATAAAAAAGAAACGAATTTTTAATAACAGCTTTGATAAAATAATACTTTTAATATTGTGTTTTCAAGTAAAAGTTTTATAAATAAACCTTTGATAAAAATAACTAATCATTTGATCTTATAATTAAAGGTTTGATCCATCAAATCTTTTGATTTAAATTTATCAGATGAGAAAAAAGTGATTTAGAATGGTAATCGAAACGAATATTACAAAAATGTTAGGGATTAAGCATCCGATACTAAGTGCTCCTATGGGACCATTTTATACTACTAAATTAACAGTTGCGGTATCAGAAGCGGGTGGTTTAGGTGTTTTAAGTCATGTTACCTTACATGGAACTATAACTATAGATGAAATGAAAAAAAGTATGGAATATGTTGTTGAATATACTGATAAGCCTTTCGGTTTTAACATTAGAACAGCTAGATTACAACCAGACGCTATTAAACTTTGTAGGCAACTTCCGAGGTTTATTATGGAAAATCCAAAAATAAGAGAACAATGTGTCTATTTACTTACTAGCGCAGGGTCTCCAAGGATGATATATAACAAACATTTTGAAAAACTAAGAGAAAGTGGTTCAAATATAAAGCATTTCCATGTAGCTCCGACAGTGTATTTGGCTGAAAAGTTGGTTAATAGTGGTATTGATGGGCTTGTTGTTACCGGAACCGAAGGTGGAGGTCATCAATCTTATGATAATGTAAGTACTCTAGTCTTATTACAACAGATAAGAAAAAAATTACCGGATCTTCCCATAATTGCTTCTGGAGGTTATGCCACGGGTGAAGGGCTAGCTTCTGCATTATCTATGGGTGCAGGAGCTATCGCAATGGGATCTAGGTTTATATCTTCCAAAGAATGTGAATTTCACGAGAATTATAAAAAAATAGTAGTTAATTCAGATGCTTCAGATACTGAGCTTAAAACAGGGATTTTTGGACCTGCAAGAGTATGGAAGAATAAAATGGCCGAAAAACACGATCTTGTAGCAAGTAAAGAAGAAAAACAAGCTGGAGAGATTTCGATGGCAAAAGTTGAAAAAGAATTAGCTGAATTAGAAAGAACTTATGAAGGAAACATTGAGGAAGGAATAGCCTATTTAGGACAAAGTGTTGGATTAATAAATAGTATAGAAAGTGTCTCAGAAATAATAAATACTATAGTTGTTGATGCTGAACAATGCTTAAAAGCAGCCTATAATACAATTAAGAAAATTTCTATAGAACAAATAATTTAAAATTCATTTTTATTGTAAATATCTTTTTTTAACTTATAATATTGTTAATGTTAATATTGTTAAATTCGATAATAGAACAATCTCAATTTTAGTATTAAACAGATAATAACAATATAAATATTCAAATTATACAGATATTTCTATTGAAAATATTATTTGGAATTAAATAAATTTCAAAATAAAATTTCAAAAATAACTTATAAAATAAGTTAGTTGATAAGACGTATCTGCTATTTAGATTAAATAAGAATATATTATAATAATTAAGAAAGACTTGCAACGTTAAAAGGGCTAAAATGATCCAAGAATTAATGATAATTAATCAAGCAGGAATAGCTTTATTTTATCATGATTTTTTGAATAACAATAGATTAGATGATGAACAATCCCTAGCTAGCTATTTTGATATAATTTGCCGGTTTACAAAACGAGAATTTAAAGAAAGCCTGAAAATGTTAACGTTAGATAGTTTTATCTTTTTCTTTTTTAACCACAGCTCTGGTTTTCATTTAGTTCTTAAATGCGATAATAAAGATATTGATAAAAGACAGCTAGAATCCTTTTCTGAAACCATAATTGATGACTTCTTACTAAGATATAAAGGTATACTAAAAGATTTTAATGGAGAAATTTCTCAATTTAAATCTTATTCCACTTATATTATACAATTTCTTGATACTAAATTCAAGAATTTCAAGAAGACTCGTTATATAGAACTCTAATAAAAATATTAGCAAAAAAAAAATAAGAGAAAAATTAGTCGGCTTTTTCTCCTTACAACCCCGTGATAAATACGTCTCTACTTAATGGATTACTTAAACTCCGCCTGCTTGTGTAGCCATTACTGTTATTACGTCCTTTTTTGGATGAATTCCGATCTTCGAGAATTTTAGTTGGTCAGGTAAAACTTTTCCTTTGAATATAAATTGTATTGCTAATATTGGATTTAATTTATACTCACGCTGTACAGTTTTTTTAATTTCTGCTATTGAGTTGTTTGGATCTAATTCGATAAGTTTGATGGCTTGATCTGGGGGGACTCCGGTTAACCTAAACCTATATTGGGTAATTGTTTATCACACCCTTTTTATAATTTCTAAATTGATTTTTTTAAATATTAATTATCAAATTTATTAATTAAGGATTTTCGTTCAACAAACCGAACTTTAGTTTAAAAAAGGCGGATATACCTTTTTTAACTTAAAACATTTCATAAAAATATTTTAAAATCGAAAAGGCTCTGGAGGAGGTCCTGGTGGACCCGGCGGTCCTGGAGGGTGTATAGGGCTGGGTTTTGGTGATGGAGGAGATGGAAACCGCCCGAATTTGTTTTCTAAACTTGACAAACGTTCTTCAATTCTATCTAACCTTTCTTCAATTCTTTTTATTCGCTTTAAAATATTCGGATCTTCTATTGTCATATGCAATTAAATTATCAATTAATTTTGAATAAATTCCAATTTCTAACATTAAATTCTTATTTATAAAATTTTACTTATTATTATTCTTAATATATACTAAAATAGTTAATATTTGTATTTTTATATTTTTTTAGTCTAAGTCCAAAAAAAAAGTATATATTTATATATCTTGGTTTATACTTTTTTATTATGGAAAGCTGGAATATTTCAAAAAAATTAAAGACTGAATTATTAAAAAAATCTAGCAATATCGAAGACAATAGCAGGAGAATATTATTCATTCTTAGAAATTTGGGTCCTCAAAGATTTACAAATTTAGTGAGATATTCGAATTTAAGTAGATCCACCGTTTCCAAATATCTTACTCTTCATAGAAAAAATAAAAATATAGAACAAAGGTTAATAACAGACAGAAAAACAAACAAGCAGTATAGGAATTATGTAATTACTGAAAAAGGAATAGAAAAACTCGGAGAAGAACCTTTAAAACTAAAAGATGAGTTATTTATTGTTAATGAGTTAAAGGAAAATGTCAGGAAACTCGAGGATTTAATAGATTTTTATAAAGAAATAAATGTAGAAGATGCCTTCATAATTCAAATCGTAAGGATCATTTCTAAAATAGGAGATAATTTTTTTGAATTACAACAAGATAGAGATCTTTATTTATCCCTTTTTTACATTTTTTATAACTCAATTTTAGGACAGGGAGCTTTTGCAAGAAAGTATTGGCGTTTTGATGAATCAAGTTCTCAAAAATTTGGTGGTTACAAATTGAATATAGACCAATATTGTGAAGTTTATAATGTTTCAAGAGAGGCAATTAATTATTTAGCGAGGTCTAAACTAATTAAGAATGATTTTGGATTTTATTTAATTAAACGTGAAAAGAATGATTTTTTCTTTCATGAGGAGGATTTATTAGGGACAACAACACTCAGACTCATCAAAGATAAATTAATAGATGAGATAATTAATCTCCAAGAAGGTATCTATGAAATGATTTATGATCTGGATATTATAGCTGATGAAATAACTAGCCAGTTAAAAGAAATGGGTTTAATATGGGATGCCATTCAAGAACAATTTCAATTATTGGTTTTAAACCTAATTATCAAGAATGCTATAGAAATGGGTTTTTTAGATATAGAACGAGAAAAATTAATGGAAGGAGTTGCAAAATCACAAAAATTACCTATGTCACTAGAAGGTAAAATGCTCCAGGAAGCCATTTTAAATAGTTCAAAATTAGAGTTAAATTTTAACATATTAACTTCTACATTTTCTTAAAAGAATTTTGAGTAGTTGAAAAAATAGAGGTTTTAATATACCTAAAAAAGAATTATTATTGCATTAGTTCTTTTGAAAAAATCCCTCATCATTTAAACTATGCTTGAAATTCAATTTTTTTTTTTATCAATAATCCTAATCTGTGTTTTATATATAAGCATTAGAACTACAAATAGAATAAAAGAATTTATAATAAACAAATATTTAAAACTAAAATTAGAAAACAGGAGAACTAATATTTATGTAAATAATAGATTATTTCGACAGTGTATGTACCTCTTGTTAAATATTCCTGTTAATAGAGTAGAGGATTATGATGAGATTGAATCGATTGATGAAGCTGTTGAAATATTGGATAGATCTATGGAAAGAAATCCAGCTATTAGGGGAAAGGTTTCTCCTGAAGAAGAGTTCTTAGGACATTGTTCAAATTTACAAGCTTGGGAGGATAATGGATATGACACACGGATCTTACATAGAAATTTAGCTTTCCCATTACTCAAAAAACTTACTGATGTAGGAGATCCAATTGCTAAAAGGAAGTTTAAGGAAGAGATAGCTATTAGATATGCGAGTGGACACCCAACAGTAATGAGGTTTTTAATACAGAATGGGTATTTAAAATATCTAAGTGATGAAGAATTTGAAACTATTTTAGATGATATAAAATCTCCATTGTTTGATGAAATTAGCGGGCAAATAGAAAAAAACCTAAAACACAGCTTAAATCAGGATGCAATTAAAAATATTAACTTGCAAATCACAAAATTATTTAGATTTTTTCGTTTCAACAGGAATTATATGTTTTTATTTCAAATTGTAAAGAGAATCTCAAGAGGATATAGACAAAGATTTGTAGAGATAGTTTTGAATAGATTTCGCAATACCTATAGATTTCCTATGGTTCAATTTATGGAATATCTGTTAAATAATTTTGAAGATATAAAAATTGAATATGTGAAATATAATGGAAGGATTATCGGTTTTTTAAACAATGAAATTTTAATTTTGAAAAAGAAGAACATTAGAGATATTGACAGTATAGAAGGCATAAGAGATTTTTCTGATAAAATTATAGAACTAGATTTGAGTTATAATAATATTTCAGAAATAAAAGGGCTTGAAAATTTAAAAAATTTAAGAAAATTAAATTTGAGAAACAATCTAATAACTCAGATTAAAGGTATAGATCTTTTAAAAAAATTAGAATATATAGACTTATCAGGAAATATCAATATCTCCGAAATACCTGATATTTTAAATGATTTGCCAGATTTGAAAACCATTAAATTATCTGGTTGCAGAATAAATAAGTTTTCTGATGCTGTATCAAAGTTTTTTTGGATGGGAGATAATTATAGATGTTATACAAAATACATAATTGAAGATATTGAGTATTATGAAAAACATCATAAAGGAAAAGCAAAATCAAATAATAAATTGTACAAAAATTTTGTAAAATGGCTCTTTAAATTGAGTTCATTACGAAAGGAATATAAATTCTCATATAGAGATATTAAAAGCTTTGAATCTGAAACTGATCTAAAAGCAATCTGGTCTGGTAAGCTAAGTGTTGCATTTAAAAAATGGCTTATTGATAAAAAGCAAAAAAAAATTACTTCTTTTATTTAAAATAGTAGATCAAATTACTTTTTTTTTAAGAAAAATCTAGCATCTTCTCAATAGGTTTTAAAGCTTTTTTTGCTATCTCAAGGGGTACTTTAACTTCAAAAGCTTTATCATCTAAATTTTCTAAAAGATATTTTATTAGTTCTAAGTTATGTTTCTTCATATTATAGCATACTAACTTATCTTTTGCTAAGTAAAAACTCTTTTCTGGAAAATCCTGGGCCATACGTTCTAATAATCCTACTTCTGTCCCTATTATGAACTCTTTTTCTTCAGAAGAACTATCTCTAACATAATTATACATTCGTGAAGTGGAACCTACATAATTTGCTAACTCTCTTACTCCTCTAATACATTCGGGATGAACAATAAGTTTTGCTTTAGGATATTTTTCTTTAACAGTTTTTATATCCTCTATAGTAATCTGAGAGTGCACGTAACAATGCCCAGATTCAGGCATATTAATACAATTAATTCCCGAGATTTGTTCGGTGTAATCTGCTAAGTTAGCATCTGGTCCAAATAATACTGAATCAACCTCAAATTCGTTACTAATTTTTTTCACTATTTCAACTGCATTAGCAGATGTGCAACAAATATCCGATTCAGCTTTAACAGCGGCAGTTGAATTGACATATATAACAGCAGGTAATCCTGGATTATTTCTTTTAAACTCTTTGACCATTTCAGGAGTAAGAAATGCTGCCATTGGACAACATGATTCATAATTAGGTATTAAAACATGCTTGTCTTGATTTAGTATTGAGGCGGTTTCTGCCATGAAGTCTACTCCTGCAAATATAATATATTCTGTATTTGCTTTTTCTTTTGCTGTTCGAGATAATCCAAGAGAATCACCTATAAAGTCAGCTATTTCCTGTATTTCGATGGATTGATAATAATGAGCAAGTACTAATACATCATTTTGATTTTTTAAGTTCAAAATATCTTCTTGTAATTGCTTAACAGTCATTTTTACAAAAAGGAAATAGTGTTTCTTATAAAATAAAAAGATTTTAGTAAAAATAAGTTGTTGGTTTATAAAAATTAAAACGCTTTATTTATTGATTTTATAAAAAAGAATAAAAAAATTTTTGGAATGAAAGAAGAACACAGTCTCAAATTAAAATTAATCCTCACTCATGCATTTTTTTAATATTAAATTATAGAGTTGAACTACATTCTTCTCGAAATCCATTAAATCGAATTTAAGTCCCAACCTTGGTTTAAGAAGTGGGGGGATATGATCTTGATCTAAAAATACAGGAATTATAGATTTGCCCATCATATCCGCTGTAGTCCATTCCTTATCAACCGGTATAGAATTTAAAGCATTTTCAGAACAAAATAAGATCATTGCATTACATCTTCCAAGATTATTACTCATATAGAGTATAATATTATCTTTCACATGTTCTCCCCAATATAATACCTCCTTAATTTCGTCGTATGCGCTTAATCTCTTTGCTAATTCCTCTATTTTAAACAATTCAGCATCTGCTGTAGCATAACTTATAAATATTACTAAATCCTCTATTTTCTGAGCAGTCTTTGGTCTTTTTTCTCTCAATGGATAATTTCTAAATTCAGTGATAAAACCTCCATCCTTTAGAAACTTACCAATCTTTTTTGCAGTTTTAAAATCATATCCTAATCCTATTATTAAATGATATAAGGAGGGCTTAATGGATTCTTTTAATATTTTCGTCCCTAATGCCTCTAAATTATTAATGTCAGACTCATCATACGGTATAGGTTGTTTTAATAAATTTTCATAATATTCTGTGTCTGAGATTTCTATATTAAGTTGGTTAACCATCTCAGCTTTAGTGATATCTCTCTGATTTTCAAACTCAAATTCTAGAATCTTTTTAACAATCTTTAGAGTTTCTTTCGGGTCCCTTAAATTCTTCAGTTTTTCAAAAGCAATCTCTTTAATTTCTTCAAAATTAAACAACTCAGCGGATTCTAGAACATAATTTAGCTGTTCAATAGCTTCTGAATATTCATTATTAACAATTAACTGTTCTACACTTGATAATTTTTTTCGTAGTTCTTTTAGAAGTTCTGCTTGTTCTTCTATTAATAAATCCCATATTAAAACATCGCCAGAATTGTATCCTGCAATTATTTGGTCTCTATTGGGAATAAATTTTGCTGAATTAATTTTTGATAAGTAATAATAAGATGTTTGATGCTTCTCCATAAAATCCCATAATCTAACAAAATTATCTGCTGTTCCACAAGCCACATATAATCCATCAGTTGAAAATGTGACTGATGTAACTGGGCTATTTATTTTTTCAAATGTATAATCTAACTCACCAGTTTCAAACTTCCATATTTTAACAGTTTGATCCTTAGAACCACTTGCAATATATTGCCCATCTGGAGAAAACTCAATTGAAGTTACAACATCATTATGGCCCTCAAGAGTGCGAATTTGCTTTCCCTTCTTCATACTCCATATTTTAATAGTAGTATCTTCTGAACCAGTTGCTATATATTCCCCATTTGATGTAATATCGACTGATGTTATTGCTTTTGAGTGTCCTTTTAATTTTTTCTTTAAGTTACCTGTATGTGTCTCCCAAATTATAGCAGTATTATCTTTCGAACCACTAACAATATAATCTTTATCAGGAGATGCTGCTACAGAAGTCACAGCTTGATCATGGCCACTAAGTGTCCACAATATTTCACCACTTTCAATTTCCCATATTTTTAATGTATTGTCATAAGAACCACTAACAACAAATTTTCCTCCTGGTGAAAATGCCACAGAACTGATAATATCTGTATGGCCCTTTAGAGTTTTGATCAAATTTCCATTTGAGAGATCCCACACTATTAAAGACTTATTTGATAAACCGCTCACAGCATATTTTCCATTTGATGAAACTGCTACGGAATTCACATTTTCAGAATGACCTTTAATATATTTGAATACACCACCAAAATCAAGTGCCCAAATCTTTAGTGAGCCGTCCTGAGAACCGCTTATAGCATATTTCCCATCTGGAGTTATTCCTACAGATGATACTTTATCTGAATGACCTTCAAAAGTCTGGATAAGCTCATACTTATTATCCCACACTTTTAGTGTTTGATCATTTGAAGAACTAATAAAACAATTACCTATTGGAGAAAAAGAAACACCTGAGACAATATCAGAATGTTGTTCAAGACTATCTATTAAATCTCCTGTATAGAAATCCCAGATTTTTATAGATTTATCATCAGAACTACTGCAGATATTTGCTCCATTTGGGGAAATTGCTAATGATAATATATTTCCTTTATGACCACTAAGATCTTTAATTACTTCCTTTGAATTGAAATCCCATATCTTTATGTGTTTATCTTCGGCACCGGTTACAAAATATCTCCCATTAGGTGTGAATTTTATTGAGGTTATGGGGCCCTTATGAACTTTTGATTCCCATATGAAATCATTATTCTGAAGGTCCCAGATTTTTAGTGTGCTATTGTTTAAGCCCATAACTATTTGTTTATCGCTAGGAGTAAATGTTAATGAATTTACAATCTGTCCTATTTTATCTAAAGTTACTATTGGTTTTGTATTTATAAGATCCCATATGATTACTTTCTTATCTAAAGAACTGCTAACAAGATAATTACCATCGGAAGAAAAAGCAATTGCATTAATAGGTTTTTTATAGTCTGTAAGAGTTCTTATCAAATTTAAACTCTTAAAATCCCATATTTTAAGTGTTTTGTCGTTTGACCCTGTTCCAATAAAATCTCCATTCTGAGAAATTGATAAAACGTTTATCCCATCTGTATGAGCATTTATGGTTTGCTCTAATCTACCTTCCATAAACTCCCAAACCATCAAATCATTATCTGTAGAACCTGTGATTATATATTTACTATCAGGAGAAAAAGCAATTGATAATACAATACCAGTATACTTTCTTAATGTCCTAATGATTTTACCTGTTGATAAATCCCAAAATTTAATAGTTTTATCATCAGAACCACTTGCTAATAACTTTCCATTTGGTGATATTGCTACAGATCGAACAATTTCTGAATGACCTTCAAGGATAGAAATAATTTTAGACTTCGTTAAGTCCCATATTCTTATTGCATTATCATTTGATCCACTAGCCATAAACTTCCCATCAGGAGAAACTGCTAAAGAAGTTATAGCACCAGAATGCCCTTTAAGAGTACGTTCGAATTTTTCTTTCTTTAAATTCCATATATTGATGGTTCCATCATCTGTTCCGCAAACTAAGTATTCTCCGTCATTGAATAAAGCAATTGAGGTTACACCACTTTTATGTTGAAAAGTGTGCACAGGTTTTGCGCCCAAGATATCCCATATGATAACCCTTTTATCCATAGAACCGCTTATAATATACTTCCCACCAGGAGGGACTACTAATGAGGTAATTGAATCGGTATGTTCTTTAAATTCATTAATAAAATTACCTCGTCTTGTTCCCCATATTTTTATCGAATTATCAGTAGAACCGCTAAAAATATAATTATCATCTAATGAAATTGCTACTGATAATATTGACTGACTATGAGCTTCTATTGTTCTTAAAAGATTTCCTGTTGAAAAATCCCAAATTTTTAAAGTTTTATCTTCTGATCCGCTAATAATATAATCGCCTTTATTAGTAATAGCAACCTGATTTACGCTACTAGTATGACCAAAACTTTGAGCCATATGAAAAGCTTTTGCGAGTCCTTTCCTTTTAGGATATAAATGTTGGGGATATTCAAAACTGTCTTTAATTCTTTTTTTCTGGAACTCAACTTGCACCAAAAATCACATTTTATTTGTCATTGAATTAACAATTTCTTCAGATCTTAATAAAATAAAATTCAATATAAATATTTGGACAATATTGTTTTAGACATAATGGTAGAATTAGAATACTTTATGAAGATATTAGAAAACCATTTTCTTAAAAGCGAGTAAAGATGGAAATTTACAGATCTGATACCTACTTTAAAAATGAGAATTTAATTAACAAAAAAAATATTATTTAGAATTTATGTTATTATTGTCTTTATTTAAATTAATCAAATCTCTTACGTGTAATTATTAAGTATATAATTCCAAACACTCCCATACAAAATGCAAGTATAATAATATAATTTGGCCAATAAGCAAAATCAAATATACCTGGATTTATTATCCAACTTAATATTGCATTAATTGTAATCACAACCATTAAGCTTAGAAGTACTAGTGCTTGTCCCATTGCCCACTCTGCTTCTTTAAACAATCCTATTCCCGATATCAAACACCAGATGCCTAAAACTATTGAGAGGAGCCATTGTCCACCAATACCAATTACTGGATCCCAACCTGGAGGAACTAATATTCCGATCACTGGCAAGAACTCAAGAATTCCCTTGAAAATGAAAACTGCTCCTAAAGCGATTAATAAAATATTAAAAAGCCCACTTGATCCTTTTACTTTACTTGTACTCATTTTAAATTTACCCTCTAATTATTGATAAAAATTGAATTTAATTATTAAAAAATTGTTATATAAATATTTAAAGATTTATCTTTACTTCAAAACAAATAGAAATCGATATTATTTTTATCTGTTTTTATATAGAAATAATGTAAAAATAAAAAGAAAAAATAAATAAAAAAATTATATTTTTTTTATAAAACTCCAGCATCTTTTAATATTTGCTTGTGATCAAAGGCTAAATCCATCAATTTGATCTTATCAATTTCTATAGCCTCAGCAACAATAGCATCGTCTCCTCCTTTTAATCTTGAAACATCTTTTACTATACGACATTGATATGCTGTTGATACAATTCTTCCACGTGGGTCTCGGCCTTTTTGATCATATGTCCCAATCTTTTTTATGATCTCTACAGCTAGACCGGTTTCCTCTCTCACTTCTCTTATTATAGCTTGTTCCGGATCTTCATTGTATTTTATGAATCCACCAGGGAGGGCATATTTTCCTTTGTAAGGAGCATACTTTCTTTTAATTAATATTACATTTTGGTTATCATCTTGAATGACGGCATCAGCCGTATGTCCCAGTTCTGAAGCTTTTGAAACTATTCTGACATATATAGTATATCCTACAATAATTATGACGAATGCTCCTAAAATTATCGAAAGTATTGTATGCAGTAACGGCGATGGTTGAACTGTTTCTTCTATGGCAAAAGAAACTCTTATTGCATTAGCAAATTCCACTATAAATCCTAAGCCAAATAGGACATTCAAGTAGTATATAGCCTTTTTTGTTCTTTTTTGGGTCTCTTCACTTCTCTTTAAATATAACTCTTGCAAAGAATCATATAGCATCGTGAATTTTTCATTTATTCTTCGTATAACTTCTTCAATACGAAATTTCCTAATTAAGTGGGTTAATATCCTTTTATAATGTTGACGTTGATTCCGATCCAACTCATTATAAATAAGGCTCATCTTAGTCTGAATCATTCCTCTTAAAAATCTTAAATTTTTAGTTTTGTCTTCAATTCTCTCTAAGCTCATAAAGACATCGGAATATCTCTTCATAAATAAAACATCAAGAGAATGATTAATTGTCATTAGCGCGAATAATACTGCTCTAATTTTTGTTGCTGGTTCTAATATATGTTCTATCATATATGGAAATTCTGATTCATAGTTTCTTTCTGCCATATAAATAAACCCAGAATTTCTCTTGATATAATGCAATTCAGATAACCGATTTGATAAATTCTTTTTAACCCTTCTTTCAAAAAGATCATCACTATAATCACGCCATTGACCAGCGTAAATTTGAGTCCAATATCCAAGAACTTTTCTATTCTTGTATACATTTTCCTCATCCCATTGAATTTCCATCGGTGTGGTTTTTGTGGATATCACGAAAAGATAAATTGGGCTGTCTGTATCAAGAAGTAAATATTGATTTTCTTTTTTCTTACTAAATTCCTTTAAGATATCAAGTACTATAAATGGTACTTGTTGGATTAAGTCTGGTTTAATTTTCTCTTTTTTAAATGACTCATTTTTGAAATATTCTACTTCGAATTTAAAATAACCTAAAGTATTGTAAATCAAATCTTTGTCATCTTCCGTATATGGATTATCCTCATCGATATAGGGGAAATTTTGGAAAAATGGTTCCCAATCACATTCAATTGAAATTGATTTAGCCATTTCTATTAAGATGTCTTTCTTTTCTTCAGCATAGGGAGTTTTTTCTAAAAATGTGAATACTTTTTTTAAATCATTATCACTTAGATCTTTTAATCTTTTTAATAATAGAGCTTCTATTTCTTCTGCTTTAGTTTCTCCAATAAATTCATTTGTATTAATGAATGCACTAACATACCAGTATTCTTTTCTATATATAAATTGTAAATTTCCTTCCATTTTTATTTGCCCTTAATTGTTTAAAGAGGTTAAATTATTATTAAAATACTATTCTATTTATTACTTTTTTTTTAAAATTAGCTTTATTTTTTTTTTTTAGTTTCCAATTTTTCTGAGCTGATTTCAAGCTGTTTTAAAAGGTTTATATACAATAGCACTTTCACTTTAATTAATTAGATTTCCAATATTAAATTTGAGTTGACACAAATGACTAAAAAGAAGCAAATATTTAATTTATTAATAGTTTTCTTTATTATTTTGATAATTGGATATCTAGGTGAAAATCTAGCTACAAATTATGCAGAAACAGTAGAAGATAAAACACAAAAGAACCTTAGGAATTCTGGTTATTGGGTACTTGATTTTATACATGTTAAGGGTAATTGGACTCAAACAAATTCTACCTTTGATTGGTGTTCTGGTTCCGGAACAGAAATTGATCCGTATTTGATTGAAAATGTTGTTATAGATGGCCAAAATTCAAGCAGTTGTATAATAATTGAAAATACAAGAGAATATTTTGAAATAAAAAATTGTACTTTATATAATGCGGGAGCCGAACAAATTCCAGAATATGATTGTGGAATCAGAATAGAAAATTGTAGTAATGGAAAATTAATTAATAATAATATTTCATTTAATAATTTCATCGGTATGTATCTTGATGATTGTAATAATACTGTTATTCAAGGTAATAATGTTTCACACAATGAATGGAGTGCAATTTATCTATTATTCTGTCAAGACTGTAAGATTGTTGGAAATAATGTATATAATAATTCTCGAGAAGGAGCCTATCTTACACGTTCTGATTACTTAACTGTATTAGATAATACATTTATTAATAATTCTGAGAGTGGTGTAAGTTCATATCAAAGTGACCATTGTTACTTCAAAAATAATACAGCCTCATTTAATTTAGAGTCCGGATTTCAACTATTGTCGATATTTAATAATACAGTGATTAATAACACCATAAATAACAATGGTGCTCACGGATTATTGTTAAATGATGCTAATAATTGTACCATTATAAGAAATATAGCAAATAATAATACTGGAACTATGGCTGCGGGAATTTTCTTGGGCAATGGTAATTATAATTCATTCTTAGGCAATATAGCAGAATTTAATTATTGGGCTGGGATTTTCTTTCAAGGAACCTGTCTTTTTAATAATGTAACAAGAAATAATTTGACTTATAGTGGTGTAACTGGGTTATATTTTTGGGGTGCATTTGGACCTATTGAACAAAATATTATTTCAGGAAACAATATAACTAATCCTGGTGAGGAGGGGATACAACTAGCAGTCTGTCAATTTAATACAGTTGTAGGAAACAATATCGATGATAATAATTATGGGGTGCTCTTAAACAGTTGTAATAATACCTCTATTTCTGGAAATACAATAAAAAATAGTTTCAATAACGGAATATATTTAGTAAATTTTAATGAGAATAATACTATCTCAGGAAATGTTATTGTCAATCAAAGTTGGGGGATACGTATAATAAACAGAAATAAGAATAATAAAATAATTAATAATAATATTTCAGAGAGTCGGAGTTCAGGTATTCATGTTGATTTCTTAAATGATTTAAATATTATCTCTGGAAATATTATAGATAATAGCGATGAGGATGGTATATACCTTTCTGATGAGTGTACAAAAAATGTCATTTCTGGAAATACTATTGATAATAACAGTCTTAATGGAATTCTATTAGAGGATGAGTGCAATAATAATACAATTATGGGTAATACTATAAAAAGCAATGATAATAATGGGATTTCTCTAGATAATAACTGTTATAATAATACTATAATTGGAAATAATATTTATAATAACTCGAATTTTGGGCTTTATTTAGATGACCATTGTGAAAGAAACGAAATTTCTGGTAATAATCAAATATGGAACAATTCTAACGGGATTTTCCTCTATACCTGTGATCATACTATAATAAATAACAATGATATTTACAACAATAGCGGATATATAGCATGGATGCAATATAACAACTATACAACCTTTTGTAATAATAATATATATGAAAATGATTTATACATGTATATTCATAGTTGTTATTTTAGCAATTATTCTGACAATATAATTATAAATAACGCAGATCACGGATTATATCTTCTAAGTTGTGAAAATAATACTATTTCAGGAAATACCATAACTAATAATGAAAAAAATGGAATTTATTTAAGAAATAGTATTAATCATACCATTACTGGTAATATTATCAAGTATAATGATGAAAAGGGAATTTATGTAGAGAATAGTAATAATACTAGTCTTACTGGGAATATTATTACAGATAATGGTGAAAACGGAATATATTTACTAACCAGTAATTATAATAATATTACCGGAAATTATCTGATTTGTTATTTGGAATGCATTTTAGAGGATACATGTGTAGGAAATATTATAGAAAATAATGAGTATTACGTAAATCTCACCAGCATTCCTGTTTTCATAGATGGTAATAGTCAATGGAGTTCTATTGCAAGTTCAGAGTTTTGGTGTAGCGGTTCTGGAACTTTTAATGATCCATACGTTATATCTCATGTTTATATCAATGGACAAGATTCCGGCTCCTGTATCTTAATCCAAAACACTACAGCTTATTTTACAATCGAGGAAAGTATTATATTTAATTCAGGATCAGGGAATTATGACGCTGGTATCAAATTTATTAATGTAACCAATGGAAATATAATAAATAATAATTGTTCATTAAATCTTGGTTCAGGGATTATATTGTTATATTGCTCCAATATGACGATTTTAAACAATATCATGGAAAATAACCCTAATAGTTATGGATGTTGGCTAATTTGGAGTGATAATAATAATCTTACTGGAAACACTGCGTATAATAATAATATTGGAATTGGTCTGAATTATAGTAACTTTAATGATATCATTGGTAATTTTTTAGATTTTAATAGCTACGGTGTGACACTAGGGCATAGTAATAACAATACTATTATGGGAAACACCTTAAATAATAATTCCTTACATGGTATCTTTTTATATTTCAGTGATTACAACTTCATTTCAGGGAACATCATAAATGGTAATGAACACTATGGAGTATATCTATTTTCAAGCGATTATAACACGATTTCATTTAACACATTTATTTTTAATGTGGAAGGGATTGTTGAAAACGGAACTAGCACTGGAAATGTTTTTGAAGATAATGATATTGTAAATAGAGATAGTGATGGTGACGGGTTACCAGTCCAACCTGATAACTTAATATTTATTATAATTGCTGCTGCTGGAATTAGCGTGGGAGTAATGGGAACTATTATTTATACACAATATAGAAGAATTAAACGAAGAAAAAGAACCGATTGGGTTAAATTAAAAAAGAAAAAAGGCTTGATCTCCCCTGAACTTATTGAGGTTAAAAATTTAATATTTATTAGCTATGCGACAAAAGATTCTGACTTATTTCAAATTCCATTGATTAATGAAGTCTTAACAGCTTATCCGGAAATTGAAAATGTACTTTATTGGGAATCTGATATGCATGACGACATTTATGAGTATATGGATGACAATCTACAACTCTGCAAAGTATTTCTATTATTCTGTTCACAAACGTCATTAGTTTCAGATGCAGTTAAGATGGAATGGCGCTCTGCGTTAAAGCTAGACAAAAAAATAATTCCAATCTTTATTAATCCAGAGGATATTCCTCCATTATTAACAACAAAATTAGGTGTACAGTTTGATACTAGCGAAGCTTATGATTCGATAGAAAATATATATCAAATGATCTTGAAAAAATTAGAGATACCATCAACTCGACAATATTGTGATTACATTGTCCCTAAGACAATATCAAAAGACATTTTTGACCAAAAAATACAAATAATGAAAACTAAAGAACTTTACTTCGAAAACGATATGTTATTAGATCAAGTAGAAAGAGAACTAAGTTCTATTTTACAGAAGAATAATTTTCATATTGTAGAAAAAGAGTTAGATCCAATAAATTCAGAATTGAAAGGAATCAAAGGATTTGCAGAAGGTAAATATGATAAGCAAGAAATTGGATTAATAATAACTGTTCAAAAAGTGAGTGAAGGGAATAACCTTATCAAAATCATAGCCATGAGTAATAAAGAATGGATTGCTGTAGAAATTTTGAAAGATATTAATGTAAAATCAAATATCTTGAAAAGTACAAATGTACTTCTCCGCGAATATTCAGAAAAAATAGAAGCTGTAATGGAGAAAATTGCTGACCTCGAAGAATTTTTAACAAAAAATCTGGGTTCTGAATTAGATAAATTAAGAGAGGTATTAAATAAATATAATCGTGCTGAAATCTCTAGATCAGAATTAATAAAAAGTGGTGCTGATTTAATTGGCAAAAGCTTTTTAACCGCATTTATCAAGAAATACTTTTCAGAAGAGATCGATCAGCAAAGAAAGGAATAACCAATATACACATAAAAATTTTACAAGTTATTAACATTTAATAATTACTCTTTTATTTTTTTTCTAAAATTTTACAAAACTTTATTATTTCTATCTTAATTCTTCAAATTCAAAAAATAAAGTGCGTGAAAAGTTATGCCAATTATAATACCAAGTCCCCATACTGGAAAAAAACCACAAATTCATGAATCTGTATATATTTCTCCCACTGCTGTTATTATTGGAGATGTAAAAATTGGAGAATTAAGCAATATTTGGTTTGGAGCGGTTTTAAGAGGGGATCAGGGTCAAATTAAAATTGGAGAGAATACAAGTATTCAGGAAAATGTTACAATTCATATGGAGAAGAGAACATCTGTTATAATTGGCTCAAAATGCATAATTGGACATCACGCGATGATCCATGGACCAGTAGAAATAGGAGACGGATGTTTAATTGGTATTGGGGCTAATGTATTACATAACACTAAATTGAACGATGGCTCAATGATCGCTGCTGGAGCTATAATTACTAATAAAGAAGTACCTTCTAGGCAATTATGGGCTGGTATCCCAGCTAAATTGCTAAAAAATTTACCAGAAGAGGGAGATTTTATAGGTGCGAAAACTGCTGGTGAATATGCTAACAATGGTAAAATATTTAGAGAATTTTTTCAAGAGAACCCTGAACACTTTAAATTATAATTATTTCCTTTTTCATTAATTTGCCTATATCGAACAAATACAATTTTCATTCTTTACAATCTCTATAATATTAAACCTTAAATCTATTAAATTAACCATTAGAACCTTATTTTCCAAGTTAGGTAGCCCTAAAACTGTTTTTATCACTTCTAGAGCTTCTAATGTTCCTAAAATCCCGGGAGTAACCCCAATTACAGGTAAGGGTCCTTCATCAGGAGGACTCTCAGGAGGGCTAGAAAAAACACATTGATAACAAGCGGTTTCTTTTGGATTGATTGTTATGATTTGACCATAGAAGTCCTTTATACCAGCAATTACACATCGTAAATTATTGTCTACAGCAATTCTATTTACCAAAAATTTTGTTTTAAAATTATCACTACAATCAACTATAAAATCATATTTAGTTTCCCTTAAATATTTCTTCACGGAATTCTCATCAACGTAATCCTTATAAGTGTTGATCTGAACATCTGAATTAAGTTTTGATAATACTTCTTTTGCAGATTTGATCTTGTCTTCTCCGATTTGAGTTTCATTATAAAGTATTTGTCTTTGTAAATTTGAGATATCTAACACATCGTTATCAATAATAGTTAATTCGCTTATTCCCGCAGCAGTTAGATATAATGAAAATGGCGAACCTAATCCTCCTGCTCCAATTTGTAATACCTTTATTTTAGAAAGTTTTTCTTGCCCTTCTTCTCCAATTAAAGGAGAAATGATTTGCCTAGAATATTTTTCTTTTTGATTTTCAGTTAAAATTATATATCACCTATTTAAAATTTTTTGAATATTTTTGATGCTCTCTTCAATTTCTATAAAAATAAGACCTAAATTAACATTATAATTTAATAAAACAACTATAATTGCTTTTTCATTAATTCCAAGAATTATCAATTGATTATCATTGAATTCTACTGTGAAATTATTAATTTGTTCATTTTCTAGGGCTGATAATGCGGTTTCAATTCCACTGAACATAGTAGCAGCCATGGCAGCAAACTTTCTTTCATCAATATCTCTTGGTAATTTTGAAGAAATTAGTAATCCATTGCGATTTGCTATTGCCACACCAATAATTTCAGAAAAATCTTCCAATCTCTCAAGCTCTTTTTTAAGATTTTCGAATATTAAGTTATCCATCAATTTTCATATTTGAATTTTAATTAAATTCTCTATAGTTGTTTATTATAAATGGAATTTACACTATAGGACTTAAAGTTAAAAAATTAGGCAATAATATTTAAAATTTTAGAATTAGATCAATTATCTATAAAAAGATTTTTTTCCATAAAAAGCACGGGTTCTGTTTCTCCATGCAAATTTACGTAATTTCGCTGTTTTTCCAAATCCACAACTTGCGCAAAATCTTTTTCGACGATGATAAGAATGATTGCCACATCGTCGACATGTTTTATGAGTTGCAGCTTTATTTTTCTTTCCCTTACTTGGAGTACCCTTTCCCATTCTTAGTCATACCTTGATTATATTTTTTCTTATCTATCCCTCGTCGATCTCTTCCCTATGCATTAGTTTTTCTTCATTAGTTTGAGCGAAGATTAGCTTTTCGCGATCCTGCCCGATGAAAATTATCGAGGCGCCCCGGATTAGAACAGTTCCTAAATCTTTGCTTCGTTTTCCGCCTCGTCCGAAATAAATTTCTTTAGCATCTTTCACAATTAAATTCATATAATTATCAAATCTAACTAACTTCCCTGTAAGATAAGTATTCCAAATCTTTAATTTAATACGGACTGAATCCTTCAAAATAGCTTTACTTAGTGTTCGTGATATTGTAGGTTGAGACATCGAAATGAAATCTTCTTAAAATTATACTCTAATATGTTTTTAATAGAAGGATTAAATAAATATTTTTTTAAATATTTCAAGATTTTCAACTATAGGACATTAGGATAATAATTTAAAATGTGTTAGTTAAATATGGTAAAAATCGCTTACTTTGATGCGGATGTTGTTAGTCCTGAAGAGATTTTTATGGCTGCTGGATTCACTCCTTTTAGACTTTTAGGAAATCCTGCAATTGAACATGACAAAGTTAATGAGCATGTACCTCCTACGCATTGTGTCTGGGCAAAAAATATACTTGAACAAGCAATAAGAGGGCTAAATCCTGAGATAAAGGGAGTTGTCACAAGCCATGGTTGCGATTGTACCAACCGAGAATTTGATATATGGGTTGAATCTGTTGAAATTGATTTCTTATTTTATTTAAATGTGCCACTAAAGAGAGATAAGATTGCTTTAAATTTCTTTTTAAATGATCTTAAAGAGTTAGTTTACCAAATCGAAGATAGATTTAAAATTAAAATTCAGCCAGAAAAAATTAAAGAAGCCATCAAATTAAACAATCAAATTCGCAAATTATTAAAAGAAATCTCCGAATATAGAACCAAAATGATTTTAAAAGGATCAGAATTTCATGAATTAGTTAAATTGTCACAAACAAATGATAAAAAAAAAGTTTTGGATATTTTAAAAAAAAAATTGATGGAATTGAAAAACAAGACTCGTTTTACTGAGAAGAAAATGAAACGGATATTACTTACTGGTTCAATTATTGATGATACAGAATTTTTAATATTTCTAGAAGATAAAGGATTTCAAGTTGTAGCAGATGATTTATGCATTGGGTCAAGATATTTCTGGAATACAATTGAGGAGGATAAAGATCCTATAGTTGCGATTGCCGAATATCATTTAAGTAAACCGTTATATTCTACTAAAATGCCATCTTATGATCGATTTGAATTCTTGAAATTTTTAGCCGAGAAATATGAAGTAGATGGTATTATGAATATAGCTATGAAATTCTGTGAACCAATGCTTTATGATCATCCTTATATGAATAAAAAGTTTAAGGAATTGAAAATTCCATATATTTTTATAGAAATGTCATATAATAGAGAACAATATAAACAACTTTCAACGAGATTCGAAGCTTTTGCTGAGATGATTTAAAGGTGAAGTAAATGCCAGAAAAGAAAAGTAAAATGTTAAAAGCCACGCAGGGTCTAAAAAATGCTATGGGAAGACATTATTTAGCGATTGAACAAGCTTATCGTGACGGAAAACCGACAGCATGGGCTACTTCTGGATGTCCTGTCGAACTTCTCTATGCTATGGATGTTCAACCAATGCTCCCCGAAAATTCTGCTACAATTTCAGCAGCTCAGAAGTATTCTCAAAAATTCATTGAATTAGCAGAAGAGGAAGGATTTTCTTATGATATGTGTAGTTATTTTAAAACAAATTTGGGAGCGGTAATGGAGGATGTAGATGTTTATAAAGGCGGTATTAGGAAACCTACATTTATGTTATCGAGTGATGTTATCTGTGATACTCATAGCCATTGGTTCCAAGTTCAAGCAGAAAGATTTGGAGGTGTTCCCCACTATATTATCGATGTACCTCATGTTGTAAGTAATACAAGTAAGAGACAATTAGATTACTTTAAGAAATATGTTCAAGAACAGATGTGGGAGCTTCTTGATTTTATTGAAACACACACAGGTAATAAAATTGATATGGAAAAAGCAAGGGAAGTAGCAGCTAATTCTTATGAACTAAGTGAGGTATGGAGAGATATTTATGAATTAAGAAAGAATATACCTTCTCCAATTTCAACAAAAGATACTTTTGGAGGGCTTTTTCCACTGTTTACTATGCCTGGTTTGAGATCTCCAATCAACCTATACAAGAGAATGTATAGAGAAGCTAAAACAAGAGTGGATGCTGGACAAGGAGCTCTTGAAAATGAAGAATTTAGGCTTATGTTTGAAGGGATACCTTTTTGGTATCAACTCAAATATTTCGCAATGTTAGAACGATTCAATGCCATAATCGTTTATGAACCTTATACATTTGCATTTTCTAAGTTTTTCTCTAACCCATTTGAAGAATTTTCAAAAGAGCGCTTATTAAAAGATCCTATCGAATGCATGAGTGCATTAATGTTAAGTTTCTGGTATATTTTTGATCTTGAAACAAGAATAAAATGGTTTAAGGAAACAGTAAAAGATTGGAAGATCGATGGTGTCATTTTGCATAACAATGTATCTTGTAGACCAAACACAACAACTTTCTATGATTTAAAACGTCGATTGGGCGAAGAAGCAGATATTCCTTGCCTCATAATTGATTCAGACCAAAATGATCCAAGAAAATTTAATGAAGTTCAAGTAACTAATCAAATCGAGAGCTTTATTGAAATCCTTAGGAAAAGTAAGAGAGGATAATTTAATCTTTCTTTTAAGAGGTTCTTATATATTTTGTATTATCGAAAAATTATTCCCTCAAGTGGTAATAATTTGATATTTCCATCATAAGCGTTTGGATTTAAAGCTTTTCTATTAGATAATGTTGAAAAAACTAGTTTTGGTTTTTGAACTGGAGTTTTTAGTAATATCTCCTTATTTGAAAAATTTAAATAGATAAAAATTTCCTGTGTATCATGAATTCTTTTGTATGCTAAACATTTTTTATTTAATTTCCCGAGTTCAATAAACTCAAATATTCCCTCTTGTAGTGCGATGTTTTCTCTTCTAACTTTTAATAGTCTTTTATAACAATTTAGCAATGAACTAGGATCTCTCTCTTCTTTAGCAACGTTAATTTCTTTATAATTATCTGAGACTTTTAACCAGGTCTTAGCATTAGGATTGGATGAGAATCCTGCATTAGGTTCTTTATTCCATTGCATGGGAGTTCTACATCTATCCCTTGTTAAAGAAAATCTCAATAGTTTTCCTGCTTGAGGAAATGGAAATTTTGAAAATCTGCGTCCTAATGGATCTTCACTTGTTTTTAAAGAAAATTTCACATCAGACATTCCAATTTCTTCTCCATAATATATATAAGGAACACCTCTCAAGGTTAGTTGCATCGTAGTAAGAATCTTAGCTTTATATGGGTCATCTTTAAGACGAGAAATATATCTATCTCTATCATGATTTCCAAATACATATGTCGGTGTATACGGAACTGCTAGAGCTTTCTCGATTCTTGAAATTATTTTTCTATATTTTTTAGCATTAAAAGGAATCGAGGTAAACTCAAATAAAAACACCATATGCAACCCATTGTTGTTTGGTCCATAATATTTCCTCAAATATTCAATAGGACCAAAAATTTCCCCAACTAAAAGTCTCTCTGGTTCATATTCTTCCATCAGTTTTCTTAATTCTATAGTAAATTCAAAAGTTTCGGGGCGATTTACGTCATATTTGTGATATTGGAAAAATGATGCTGGTTTATTATCAGGTAATGTTAAATTCCAAGTAAATGGATTATTCCTCAGCATTTTATCTTCATAAATCATATATAAGATATCCAATCGAAATCCATCTACTCCTTTATCTAACCAGAATCGCATAATATCGAACATTTCTTCTTTCACTTCTGAATTTCTATAATTTAAATCTGGTTGGAATGGTAAAAAGTGAAAATATACCCATTGGTCTGTATTTTTATAATATCGCCATGCTGAACCTCCGATAAGTGATTTCCAATTATTTGGTGGTTTCTTCCCTCCAGGTTTTTTTCCATCACGCCATATGTACCAATCCCGTTTTGGATTATCTTTACTGGAAGCAGATTCTAAAAACCAAGGATGTTTATTTGAAGTATGATTAAGTACAAGATCTAAAACAATTTTCATATTTCTATCATGGATTTCTTTTACTAATTTATCAAAATCACTCATAGATCCATAAACTTGGTCAATTTTACGATAATTTGTTACGTCATATCCATGATCTTGTTGAGGAGATTCAAAAAAGGGACTAAACCATATCGTTTCTACTCCTAGTTCCTTCAAATAATCTAATTTTTCAATGATACCGGCAAGATCTCCAATTCCGTTTCCAGTGGAATCTTTAAAAGATAGAGGGTAAACTTGATAAACTACGGTTTTTTGCCACCATTCATAAGATTTTTCAACCATATTTTATTAAACATATATTTGTTTTAATATTTGATTGAATATCTATCAAAATATTTAGGTTGAGAATAGAATGAAAGGGGATTCTCAAAAAGAAAGGAGATTAGCTTTATTTATAATGAATTAATTTAAGAAATTTACCATTTAATTTGCTATTTTAACGTGAGCATTCGGGGTTATTATTAAATATTGATCTCCAAGGCGTCCCATGCTTCCCCCATTTTCCCTTAAAAATGATTTTATATCCTCGATACCTCTTTTAAGCTCTGAAACATCAACATTTTCAAGGATTTCTTTCGCATTGATTATTAAAATTTTCCTTCCCAATAACTGTTTCTTTATATCTTCTACTTGAGTTATATTAGAGAAATCATATTTCTTTATTATAAAATTTTGAAGCAGTGAAGAGTATTCCTTTGAAAAACCCATAGTTTCTATTGGAGATCCCAATAAGTCATTATTATCTTTTTTTCCCCAAAACTTGCCCATATTTAAAACCTCTTATACTCACCCTATTAATGATTCATATTAAACATAAATAGAAGAAATATCTAGATGAATACCGAAATATTACGCAGAAAACTTTGTGTTTTAGGAAAAATTTATATTATGATATTTACCCATGTTTTAAATATGGATCTAGTTAAAAATGATTTCTTAGAATTTATTAAGAAAAGAAGAAGCATTAGAAGCTTTATTTATCAAAAAATTGATAAGAATACCATTTTAAGTATATTAGAATGCGCGAGATGGGCCCCTTCTGGAAATAATAGCCAACCATGGCGTGTTTGTATTGTAACTCATCCAACTGTTAAGAGAATGCTTTCAGAGCTCACTAAATATGGTGGGATTATAGAAGATGCATATGTAAATTTCGTTGTGTTCTTAGATCTTGAAAGAGGTTACGATAGAGTAAAGGATATTCAAGCTATTGGAGCATTTATGCAAAATATCCTTTTAGGGGTTAATGCTCAAGAAGATCTTGGTGCTGCTTGGATTGGTGAAATTTTGAACAAAAAAGAAGAAGTAAATGAGATATTCAAATTTCCAAAGGATAAATTTGAACTCATGGGAATTATTGCTATAGGGTATGTTGATGAAGCTCGAGCAAAAGTACAACAGAAAGAAAGAAAAAGGCGTGTATTAGACGAGTTTATTGAATGGTACTAAAAAATTTAAATTAATTTTTTCTAATTTTTCTTATTTGTCTTTTTTATTTTCTAAAGATTCAACTACATATGGATTGAGAATCCATATTCCTACAACAAAGAAGGCTATTAATGACCACTCAACAATAATTGAAATGATAAAAGGTGCTTGTGGGCTAATAGACTCCCATACGAGACCGCCTAAGAATGGGCCTACAATCATTCCAATCGACTCAAAAAGGGTAATTAAACTGAATACTTTTCCACGATGCTTAATAGAAACGCGACTAAGAAAATTAACGAAAACAAAACCAACTGTTAACATTATTGTGTTATCAACTATGAGTAAAAAAGCAAAAATCCATAAATTTCCTGAATTTATAATCATCCAAGTCACTATTCCACCTAGAAAACTAGCAATGGATATAACCAGATATGGATTTATTTTGTCTGCTATAGTTCCTAATTTTGGAGCAATAAGAGTCCCTATGATAGATGTTGGAAGATAAAACCATGCTACTAAAGCAGCATTACTATTAATATTTTCAAGTACATAGGGCTGGATGTAGGGGCGATAAAATCCAACATTAATAGCACTTAGAAGAAGAGCAGAGAATAACAGAATAATACCTAAAAAGTAATGATGAGATGATTGCGTTTTAGATTTTTCTATAGTAGAATCTAATTCTTGTTCTAATAATGAATTTTGAACATTGCTATCTTCAGGATATACAAATATCTTAAATTCATCTACTTTTCTAGAAAATTGAATTCCTGCATAAAAATTTGAGATACCAAATATAGGTATAGCCCCATAGATAATAAAAACATTATTAGGGGTAAAAAAGCTGGCTAATCCAAAGATACTAAATCCTAATACAGTTCCAAGCACAATCCCTATTCCCAACGCGAATCTACGTTTACCAAAGGCGGAAGATCGATGATATTTTGATGATTTCTCAGAAATTATTGCATCTAGCGGAACCCAAAAAAGATATGCACCCATTCCAAGCATGAATGCACTAATATACATTCCTATTAGGGATTCGAATATTATTGCTACATAGAGCCCAAAATATGATAATCCGCGACCAAATGAACCAATCATTACTAAAATTCGCTTAGAAAAACGATCAGTTAAATATCCAACAAATATAGAGCTAATTAGACCTCCCAGCGTGATAAAAGAGAAAAATAGTCCAAGTTGAGGGGCAGGATAATTTAAAACCTGTTTAATCAAGTAAGCCATAATAAATTCGATAAAAAAAAAGCCTAATGAATTCCAGATAACAATATATATCACTGAATTGAAATCTGAAGTAAATTTATAGAGTTCTGGAACTAACTGTTTTTTTTTATTCTTTAAACTTAATGGCATAATGTTAGATATGAAAAAGAAGCATAGAAAAAAAAATTTAGGTTTAATAAATCATGCTATTATTAGTTTGTCTTAATCTGATTGGAATTTTTTTATAGCCAAAAGTGGATAATAGGCGAAAGAATTGCTCCTAACCAATAATAAAGATTAACCCAATAAATATATGTGAATCCAAGATACAAAAAAGCATACAGTAATCCAAAGATAAATCCAAAAATAACATCAATCGGGAAATGTACTCCTAGTGTAAGGCGTGAAAAAGCCATAATAATGGATAAAACAATAGATATTGTTAAAATTATCCAATAATATTGATTAAAATAGTAAGCAAAAACAAATCCAAAGAATAACAAGAAAGATACATGTCCTGATGGGAATGATTGCTTTTCTGATTCTCTCATTATATAAGGAATTCTTATAAAGTCATCGTGTTTCTTTACACCTTCTTTTTGAAGCGTTATAAATGGGCGATTTCTTCTTATTATTAAATAGCGTATGAGGCTATGTAGGATGATACTCTGATCAAAACCACCAGTAAAAAGAACAAGTAGATAATAATCTTTAGTAACATACCCATAAATAAACCATATTATCCAAATGAGCCCCCAAAAATACAAGGAACCAAAAAAACTGAAAACAATCGCAAATTTTTTAGTTCTCTTGCTAAAACCACTTCTATATACACTTAAAAATGCCCTGTGGTCCCATTCTTCAATCTTTTCAATATATTCTGATAATAAGGACATGTTTGCTATGTTAAAAGCATAATTTGTGGTATTTATAGTTTTTCCTACTCCTAAGATTCTTGATTGATTTTAATAATAAGAATATATTTAGTATTAATTTAGAAATCCAAATTTTTAAAGTAAAATCATCCTTCTTAAAATTATTAAAAGGATAGGATAAAATTATGAATGAAAGTTCAGGATTTTCAGAAGAAAGTCTAAGGAAAATTGCCGCCCAGAAAGTGAGTTTTAGGTTTTCTGTGAAGATTCATATAGCGATTTTTATAGTAGTCAATATATTGCTTTTTATAGTAAATATATTCTTTACACCAGGATTATATTGGTTTTTTTTCCCCTTATTTTCATGGTTAATTGGAGTTAGTATGCACACATTATCTTATATTTTATATGCGAGAGGAGTTTACCCTATGGCTAAACGGGGAGTTATTTATCACTTAGTATCTTATACTTTTGTAATGCTTTTTCTATTTATCATCAATTTTGTAACACTTTCAGGATTTTATTGGGTTATTTTCCCTGCAATTTTCTGGGGCACTGCTGTTATTTTACACATTATAATCTACATTCAATACTATAGTAAAAAAGCAGAAAAAAGCGGGAAACACAAATCGAGAAAAGAACGAGCAATAGAAAAAGAATTAGAAAAAATGAGGAAGAAAAAAAGAGAAAAAAACTCAGGATAAAATCAAAATGTGGTTAAGTAAGTTTTTAGATCTTGAAGAAGATCTAAAAAAATTAAGATCTAAAATTAAAGAAGAAGTATTTGATAATATAAAAAAGCATAGGCTCACTCCTCTTGAATTTACAATCATAGAGTGTATTTTCAATAGCAAGAGAATCTATGGATACGATCTGATTAGAATATTAAATGAACATTTTGCTGGTACATGGACTGCTCAATCGGGAACTATTTATCCAATTTTATCTAAATTAAAAAAGAATGGATTTCTTAAAATTGTACATGTTAAAAGTGATATTGGTCCTATAAAGAAGGTGTATTCTCTCACAGAGGCTGGGGAAGCCATATTAAAAGAAAAAGTTAATAAGCATTTTCAAGACCAATTGAATTTTGTTGAAAACTTTTTGGTAGAACTTGCATCAGTATATATTCATTCTTTTTCTGAAGAAAAAAAGGATGGAAAAATCAGTGAAGTTCAGAATTCAATAAAGACAGCTTTAGAGAACGTAATTAAAAATATTCCTCCCACTGTTCAATTTAAAGCGTTATGCCCAAACTGCGGTGTAAAACTTGATAGAAACGCTCTGAAATTTTGCTCCGAATGTGGAACTCCTTTAACATCTATTGAAGATACCGATGAATGATAGCTAAATTATAAAGACATAGAAATTAAAAAAATTTTTTTTAATGTATCTTCTCATTGTTTTTATTATTCAATTTCAATACCATATTTTTTGAATACCTTTATCAATTCATCACTCGCTAAATGTTTCAAAATATCCTCTAGTGGAGCAATGATTTCATCTTTTCTGGTGGATCTATTCTTTGATATTCTTCCTTCTTTTACTTCTAAGGCTGTTTGTGCCCATGAATGTTCATCATTAAATGTAAAGAGAACATCTTTATAGGCCCCTTCTGTTCCACCGTTCCTTGCTAAAGGCTTTTCTTCGATTGGTATTTCAGGGTCTTGTAAGTAGCACCAATCCAGTATTAACCATTCCAATTTCCTTTCCGAATCTGGCCGATCAGCGAGATATATACAATAAGCATGACCCCCTACTTCAGAATCGGATGGGGCGAATACTGGATCAGCTATAACTTCTGCAGCACATACTTTTACACGCCAACTTGGGATACCAGCATTGATCAATAAAGCAGCAATCAGAATTGCTCCATCTTCACAATCTCCGATCTCTGCTTGTATACTTTCGAACGGAAATAACCAAAACTCTGGTACTTCAGCAGTTAAATCATCGTATTTATACTTTAGAAAGTTACAAACGAAATTTTGTATAGCAAAAGCAGTTTTATTTGGCGTTTCTTTTCTTAATCCAACTTGGGTTACCACATGCCAGAGTATTGCATCATTTTTCTTGATAAAGGCTTTAACATCTACATCTATTTGTTTTGTGTAAACATCTGCCCTCAATGCCCTTCCTGTGTAGATTATCGGAGATGTTTCCCATTTATTATTCCAATACTCTGGACCATAATCTCCATAATCAGCTACAAACTCCTCGATAGGTACATACTCAATAGGAGTTATCGGTTTTGGAGTTGGTTCTTCTTTTTTCGTTGGCTTTTTCGCTGGAGTTCCTGAAAGACTTTTCGCATCATTGATCCAACTTTCAACATCCTTTTGAGAAGGTATTTTTGAGAGAGCCTTAGGATTCTCCTTTTTTAATTGTTTTAATTTTTCTATTGTACTTTTAGGATTTCTATAAGCAAATTCCTTCACTGAATCTATTCCTATAAGGTTCAACGCATTAGCCATTTCAGGACCCACACCTTGAATTTGCATTAGTTCAGCATGTTCCTGCCAAGTATCTAGAGTTTTTACAGCAACACCAATTTTTCTTGCAAGTTTTCTAATTTGGTTATATTTAAGTGAAATTAAATCTTCAGTGCTTGAAATTCCCTCTCTTTCTAAAAGTTTTGCGTGATTTTCTTCCAATCCAATAATCTCTGTTAATTTCAATTCTCTTACTCCTTATTTTATTGTTAAATTGAATTTGATTAGTAAAAATATTGTATCTTAATTTAAATTCTTTTTCTAGAATCGATAAAAATGCAGAATTTTCAATTTTAAGAAATATAAATTTAAAAATGAATAGGAAATCTCTTTCTTGATTCCTTCCGTATAATTGGTAGAAAATTCTAGATGAATTAGGACACATTGGCACAGAAAGTGTGATTGTTATAAAAAGCCAACCTTCCGCACCACGGATTCCAGAATATAATGTGTTGATTATATTTGGTGTTCTCTTCATTGCGGTTGTCATTATAACACAGAAGAGAAGAAGATTGAACTAGAAGACTAAATTTAAGTTAACTATATTAATTTAAGATAAAATACTTTTTTTTATTCTTATAAAGTCTTTAAATTCAAATATTATAATTTATTGAGAGAAAAGTAAGAGAAAGTATGGAGAGGGTGAGATTCGAACTCACGAAGGCCTTTGCCATTATCCTACCAAAGCTATTGCTTTGGTATCTGGATCTTAAGTCCAGCACCTATAGTCTTGACCCTTTAAAAACGTATAAAGACCTTTTTTACCTCAGTCAATTTGACCAAACTCGGTAACCTCTCCAATAAATAAATCTAATTGGTATCTTTATTAATAATGAATGTTCTAAGCTTTTAAGGGTATCAATAAATCAAAGTTATAATTTTAATTTAAATTTTTTCTTAGCTTAATTTCTATTAAGGATTCGATTTCTATTAATAGTCAGATAAGATAATCATAAAAATAAAAAGAAATAAATAAAAGTAAGATATTAAAATAATATCATAACTATTATTTGAATAAAGTCTACATATAAATTCACGTAAAAATCGTATAATAGTAAAATTAAATGGTAAAAAATCATGCCTGTAGGTATTCTTGTAATTCGCTGGGATAATGAGATTGGACCAATTAATGAAGGATTTTATCCAGATACTTTAAAGATCACGAATAATTTACTCACACAGGTATATTCTTCACACAGATACCAATCTCTTAAACCTGGATTCGCAAGCATCGCGCTTAAAAATAATAAAGTAGTATCTTTCTTCTCTGGAGTTGGACAAGATTTTATTTCTGTAGAAAATTATGTTGTTGCACTTCTACTTAGGCGAGATGAAAAACCCGGGAAGTATCGGGAGATTTTAAAAACAATTGCGGCTGAAATACTTGAAAGAATTCCAGATGATACGTTTAAAGAAGCATTGCCAAACTTATACGGACAATTAGCACAGATATAAAGTATCTTATTTTTCTTAACTATTTCTTCAACATTCGAGAGGTCTTTCAGTTAAAATTAGCAAAACAACATGTAAATATAGAATATGTGAAGTCTAAGTTAGTTCTTGACTTTTCACAACAATTTTACCTCTATCATCAGTTTCAATAAGCCCTATCCCTTCCAGCTGTTGAACATTTTTTTTAACTAAAACAATAGGAGAACCAAGGGCATTTTTAAGATCTTCTAATGTAATCCCTCCCACTTCTTCTATAATTAAGAAAGTTTTAAAAAGTGGTTCTTTTTCCATTACAGGTCTTAATTTATCATAATAATGTATTTTATCTATATTTTCTTTTTGGAGGGTTTTTATTTCATTAAGGCTTTTATTCAAGCGCTCAATTTCTTTATTCGCTTCCCTGTTTTTATCTCCTAATTCTCCTACCTTATTAACTAATTCATCATATTTTTTTCTCATGCTTTCAAATCGGGATGATATATCTTTAGCTTCCGAAGATTTTTCAGTCGAGATTAGCTTACTATCCATTAAAAAGGCATCAAGCTTTCCAATTTCTGTTTTTAATTCTTGCGTCTCTTTTCTATGTTTTTCTTCCATTTGTTCTATCATTTTAACTTGTTCTTCTTTGAATTTATCGGTAAACGCTTCTAATTCTCTTATCTTGGTTTCTAAGCTTTTAATTGCTTCATTTTTTAAAATTAATTCTGAATTTTTTTCAGCTAATTCTGTTCTCAAATTCCCCATTGTTTCATAAGCTTCTTCTAGTTTCTTCTGAGAAGGTACAATTTGCTTTTTTACTAGTTCTAGCTCTTTTTTAGATTGAGCAATTTCGCCCTTTGCATATTCTAATTCAAGCTCTTTTTCATTAAGTATCTGTCTTTGAGTGCCTATCAATTCTTTCAATTCAAGTATATCTTCAGGAATATCTGTCATTCTTGAGAGCTTTGCTTTTTGTTCTTCAATAATTCCCTCTTGTTCACTGATTATACGTTTTTGGCGTTCTACTAATGCCACTAATTTATCGGTCTTTGCCTGTAAAGTGGCAATCTCTTTTTCGTTGGATTCAATACTATCTAATTTATCTCTTAAATCTTTAGGCATTGTTAAATTACTCCAAAATAGAGTTCTATGATATTTATATAGATAAAAAATTTATTAAATTTTTTTTACAAAACTTATAACTAATAAGAGAGATTAGTTTTAAATAATTTTCGAAATAAATGGCTATAAAAATTATCAGAAAAATTCCTTTTCTAATTGGTATAAGGTGAAATATCTTTTTTGCTATATATTTTAAACCAGATAAACTAAATGTTTTTATTCTAATGTCGTATGATTATTTAAATCAAGGTAAAAAACTAATTTTAAATGAGATTAAGTTTTTCAAAAGCCAGATCGATGCAAATAAATATATGAAAGAGAAAAAACTTGAGATAGAAGATAAACAAGATTCTATTAAACAAACTAAAATTAATGATTTAATGAATCTATTTAAAGAGTATTTTTTGGGCAAAAATATTAACTTAATTCAGGAAGTTAATAAATTTAATGTTGATTTGGGATTATATGAAAAGTTTTACACTCCCTTTTCTCAAAAAGTTATTGAATATATTACAAAACTAAATCGAGGAGAAACTACTACCTATTCAGAAATTGGGGATATAATTGGTTCAAAAGGATATCAAGCAATTGGGAATGTTTTAAGAAAGAATCCCCTTCCCTTAATAATACCATGCCATCGTGTAATAAGAAAAAATGGAAAGATTGGCGGTTTTAATGGAGTTTCTGAAGATTGTTGGGAGACTAACTTAAAAAAAGATTTATTGAGAATTGAGGGTTATAATAGTAAAGGAACACAACACAAAAACTAATTTATATACTTATATTTTTTTTAAATATTATGGTAAAAATTTCACCACTAAGACCATATGTTCCTGTTGACCCAAAAGAGTTCTGTACTAATCCATATGATATTATTGGTAAAGAAGAAGAGCAGGAGTTAAAGAAAAATCCCGATTCATTAATACATTTTATTTTACCTGATGGAAAGGGCGAAGAACTTTACCAAAATGCAGTTAAAGCATATAATGGATTTAAACAGAGAAAAATCATTAAACATGAAGAAATGCCGAGTATTTTTGTATATAGACAGGAATCTCCACAATTTAGTCATCAAGGATTAATAATTGGGATTTCCCTTCAAGATTATGAAGATGGGAATATTGTAAAGCATGAGAATACTAGAGAAAAACCGCTTAAAGATCGGACAAACCATATTGTGGCATCAAACGTCACCGCGGGTTTAGTTTGGACTGTATTTAAAGCAAATAATAAGATTAATGAATTAATTGAACAAATCAAAGCAAAAAAGACAAAATTTGACTTTGAGAAATATGGATACAAACATTTGCTATGGCAAGAAACTGATCCAATAATAATAGAAAAATTAGTGGAATTATTTAGGAATGAAAAAGTTTACATTGCTGATGGGCATCACAGAGCAGCAAGTGCAGCAGAATATCGAAAAATGCAATTGAAAGACTCTAATGTAGATAAAAATTCTAAAGCGCCTTGGCAATTTCTACTCTCTTATGTTGCCTCTGACGATCAAATTCGTATTTTACCTTATAATCGTGTTATTAGAAAATTAGCTCTAACGGAGAATGTTTTTTTAGAAAAACTAACAGAAAATTTTGAAATTATTCCTATGGAGGGAGCATGTAATCCAGAGAAAAAAAATGAAATAACATTTTGCTTAAAGGGTAAATGGTATAAATTGATAGTCAAAAATATAAATTTTAAATCTAAACGAGATAGTTTAGATGTTGCTATCCTCCAAGATATGGTTTTAGCGCCTATTTTAGGTATAACTGATCCTCGTTCTGATGAGAATGTTTTCTTCATTGGAGGTACTCAAGATCCCAAAGAAATGGAAAAATATGTTATAGAGAAAGGAAATGATTTATTTTTCAATTTATATCCAGTAGATATCAAGGATTTAGAGGCAATTGCGGATAAGGGAGGTGTAATGCCCCCTAAATCCACTTGGTTCGACCCAAAAGTTCTCTCGGGATTAGTATTACACGATTTAAAAAAAGAGTAAAAAAAAATTTTATTATTTATTTTTTTAAAAAATCCGACATTTTTTCTGCTATCATTGTAGCAGCAGCAATTTGATTTTCCATACTTTGACTAGCTATATGAGGTGTAAGAATTAAATTCTCTTCAAATTTGATTAATTCTTGATCTTTAAGTGGTTCTTCACGATAAACATCAAGGGCTGCACCAGCAATACTTTTGTTCTTCAACGCTTTTAATAAAGCCTTTTCATCAATTAGATTACCTCTTGCAGTATTAATAATGACAGCATCTTTTCTCATTAGGCTTATTCGCTCTTCATTGATAATATTCTCAGTTTGAGGGGAAGAAGGGAGATGTAATGAAATAACCTGAGCATCTTTTAATAAATCATCTATAGAAGAATAAATTGAACATCCTATTTCTTTAGCTTCATCAATCGCTATTTGCCCTTTACTAAATCTGGAATAAACTCCAACATTCATTCCCATAGCAATTGTAATTTTTGCTAGATGTTTTGCGATATTTCCAAAACCTACTAATCCAAGTTTTTTTCCATTTAATGTATATCCTAAACATTCATTTTTATTCCATTGCGCTTCATGGGTTGTACGATCAGCATAAGAAATTTTTCTTGCTAGTGTTAATATTAATCCCAATGCAAATTCTGCTACTGATACTGCGGGTGCTTCTGGTGTATTTAAAACCTCTATATTCAATTCATCAGCTTTTTTTCTATCGATATTATCTAAACCAACTCCCGCTCTCCCAATTACTTTCAAGTTCTTAGCGTTTTCTAATATATCAGCAGTTAGCTTTGTTCTTGAGCGTACTACAATACCATCATATCCTCCTATTTCCTTCTTTAGTTCTTCTTTATTTATTGTAAATTTTTTTACAATTTCAAATCCGTTGTCTTCAAATATTTTAATACCTTCCTCTTGAAGCTTATCACTAATTAATATTTTCATATACATCATACTGATTTATTTTAAATAAATTGGATACTTGGTTTAGTCTTTAAATCTTTAAAGAGTTTTATAATTTAAAAAAAATAGAGTAAATTTAATTAAAAAATTAATTTATTAGGAATCCTACTTTTATTTTAGCTCATCTATAATATTTGCAAGTATTTTTAACATCTCTTCAAGGTCTTTAAGTTGGATTTCTCCCATATGGCCTATTCGAAATGTCTTATTTACAAGATCTCCGTAGCCATTGACAATTCGGTATCCCTTGTCTAGGAGCATAGAAACCATTTTTGGAATATCAAGATCTAGAGAATTCTTTATAGTAGAAACCGTATTTGACACATATTTTTTATCAGGGAACATCTCAAGATTAATATTTTCTACCCACTTACGCGTATGATTTCCAAGTTGTTCGTGTCTTTCAAACCTTTTCTCTAAACCTTCTTTATTTAATATATAATCTAATTGTGAAGCTAAACCTCTTATCTGTGGTATAGGGGGTGTGGTTGGAGTCTGATGCTTTGCGTTTCTCTTTTTCATTTCAATGAAATCAAAGTACAATCCTCTATTTTTTACTTCTGATGCTTTCTCAAAAGCCGCATTTGAAACAGAACAAACAGCAAGTCCCGGTGGTAAAGCAAAACATTTTTGAACAGAAGCTAAGCATACATCAATACCTAATTTATCAACTTCTACTTTGACACCTGCCATTGATGATGTAGCATCCACACACACTAAAGCTCCTGAATCTTTAATAATTGGTACTACCTCATTAATAGGATTATAAACTCCTGTAGATGTTTCATTTGCTTGAATAAATGCCACAGAATATTCATCTTTATTTAATACCTCTCGGGCAAATTCAGGGGTTATTGCTTTACCCCACTCAACACCCTCTTTAACAGAATTTTTTCCATTTGTTACTCCTATATCATACCATCGATCCCCAAATGCTCCAATTGAAAGAAATAATGCTTTTTCATCATCTTTTACTAAATTTCTAACACAAGCTTCCATTATACCTGTAGCACTTGATGTAAAAATAAGACACTCATTTCTAGTATATAAGAGTTTTTGCAATCCTTCTGTTGCCATTTGATGCATTTCTGAATAAGGTTTGGATCTATGAGTATCATTTGGTTTTGAGATTTCCTTTAGAATTCTCTCTGGAACATAAACTGGTCCTGGTGTAAATAATCTCAACTGAGAACCTTTCTCTTTATTAAAATGAACATCAGTCATAATTAGTACATCCTTTTGATTAATTAAAATTTTTTAATTTAAGATATGAAATTAAGTAGTACGATTTGATATAACTATTATTATTTTTTATTCATAATTTAAAATAATTCGAATTAAAAAATCAAATTCAAGCTAATTTTTTCAAAATATCAATAAGAACTTATATATGATCTTATTCTGTGAATTCGAAGGAAAAAATCTTCTGAATTATCCTATTTTGGCTAGTAAAACAGTTCCATCTCTTCCCACGTATAGTAAGTAATCAGAGATTATGTAAAAGAATAGTACAAAATTCTTTATGTGTAAAACAGATAATCCATATTCACTTAAGTATAATGCGGCCCTACTAAAAATATTGAGTACAAGTAAGAGAGAAAGGACAACAATGATCAATAAATAATCATTAGATGTATAGAACATTGAAATAAAACAAATTATCATTGTTATAATACTTACGATAATAGTAATTATTCGCTGTTTTATAGAGTAGATATTAATAATTAAGCCTTTTATAAATCCCACAAAACCTGTATTCAATAAAGGAAAAGCAATTAAATAGATAATAATACGTATTGTAAAATTAGTTTGTATTAGTAAATAATACAACCATAATACCGAAATAATAATGTAAATAGTTCCTAGTAAAACCTTATTAACATTTATATTATCATTATTAAATTTTTTATTGAAGCCTTTGAAAATCTTTAAAAATCCAAAAAATGCTAGAGTTACAAAAGGGTAAACGGCAATAGCAATAAGTGCTTCTAACCTAAAAACTAAGGCAAATAATAAAAAACTGATAACCAGCAACACACTACCGTAATCTTCAGCATGTAGTTTTTTTTTATTGACTAATTCTATGTTCATCGTTTTTAAAATCCTAGTTTTTAGATTTAAAATTATAATGTATTCAATTATTTTTATTTATTTTTGTTAACCATTACTAATAATTTGATATTTCAAATTAAAATTTTAAAAAATAAAAAGAAATCTTCAATTTTTTTGCCCTATTATTACAAGAATATAATAATATAATTGCCAACTATAATCAATGTCACAGCAACTAAAAACCTTTTCCGAAATTTTTCTTTTAAAATTAGAATTGAAAGAATCTGTTGGACCATAGGTGTATTTGCTGTAAATGTAGATGTTAAAACTAATCCATTAATTTCTGCGGCTTTAATATATATAGCATCCGCTAAACCTAAAGATAATATTCCAGCTATTCCAATATATATGAAATATTTTAAATTATTCCTGTTTGTTTTTTTAAAACCTGAATAATATTCCTTCTGAAATATACCTAAAATTGCGATTGTGATCATACCAAACCCTACTCTAAAGAAATTTGAGACAAATACATCTCCACTTATAATTCTGGCTTGGTTAAACGAAACATATGCAAGTGCCCAAAAAAATGCAGTACCAATTGCTAAAAATACGCCTACAATCAAATCTTCTGAAAATCTTTCTTTCAAACTTTTTTTTACATCAAGTTTTTCAGATTTATCTTTTGAACTTAATATAAAAACACTTGATAATATTAAGGCACCACCTATTATTATGGAAAATGTGATCACATCACCAAAGAAAATTACAGAAAAGAAAATTACAAAAATAAGTGAGAGCTGGACGAGAGGATAGGTACGTGAAGCCTCTATTTTCTTTAATGACATATAATAAAGTAGATCTCCTATTGTAACACTTAAACCAGATATAACGCAAGCTATTATGTAATAAGTTAGATTTTGTGAACTAAGATTACTAAGAAATAAATAATTTCCTAAGATTAAAGAAAATACAAAGGTTCCAATACTAGTACAACAGAGTCTAAAAAATAAATTAGCTTTTGGTTCGGTTCTTTCAAGACCCCATTTATATACTAAGGAAGCTAAAGCCCAAGTGAATATTGCATCAATTGTTAAAATATAACCTATTAATTCAGCCATTAATGAATTATTATTGTGTATAATTTTAAAAGTATTTTTAAAATGATCTTGATTTTTAGAAACCTAAAAAACCGTCATCTATTTCATAAAGAATGAAAAAATAAACTTGAAGGTAAAGTAAAAAATTATTTTTTATAATAAATTAGAGGAAAATTATTAAATTATAAGTTCTTTAAAGAAACTATGAGAAATGAAGAAAAGATAAACTCATACAAACCTACTTTTATAAATAAATCTGGATTGAATACTAAAAAGATAAATAAATCTGGAGAAGATAATATTTCCACAAACTTTAAAACTGGTACTACCACCGTCGGTTTAATATGCAAAGATGCAATTATTTTAGGAACAGACAAGAGAGCTACAATGGCTTATTTTGTAGCAAGCAAAATCTCTGAGAAATTATATGAAATTCAAGAACACCTTTGGATGACTACAGCTGGAGGTGTAGCAGATGCCCAATATCTTGTAGATGTTTTACGAGCCGAGACTTCTATTTTTCAATTAAAACATGATGGTAAACCAATGTTAGTAAAATCTGCAGGGAAATTATTATCAAATATCTTATATCAAAACAAAATGTTCCCATTTGAAGTTGGGCTTATCTTAGGAGGAGTTACAAAAGAAGAAGGACCAACTCTTTTAGTTATTAGTGCTTATGGTTCCATTTTACCAGAGAAATATTGCGCAGTAGGAAGTGGACAAAACTTTTCTTACGGTGTTTTAGAAGCAAGGTATAAAGATGATTTAACTATTGAAGAGGGTAAGGAAATCGTGAAAAAAGCGATTACATCTAGTATTATTCGGGATATGGCGTCGGGAAACGGGATTGATATCGCAATTATTAAAGAGGAAGGTTCTGCTGAGCGTGAATTTATCCCTATCTAAAACCATTTCATAGGTATTTTTATCGATAACATTTTTTCTCTTCTTATTTAAGTTTTATCTTTTAGTGTTTTCATTTAAAAAAATTTAAAAGAAAATATTTAATAATAGTAATAGCATAATTTTATCAAAATATATTATATATTCTTAAGCTAGAAGGATTATCTCTTCAAAAACCTTAGAATCAGCATTCAAAACTATTAATAATCAATGAAAAATAATAACTTAGCATACTTTTAAAATGCCCTACTCAATCATAGTTGATTTATCACATAAAGAAAAAGTAGAAGAATTTCCAGAGTTTAGTCTTGGTGAGGATGATTTCGAAATTGATTATATAGATAAAAATGAAGGTCCGATAGAATTTGATATGCTAGAAGATTTTGACATCTTATTCATCGGAAATATTCAGCACACCAAAGCTGGCAAGGAAGATAAATTCACACAAGAGGAATTGCGAGCAGTTAAAAAATTTATTGGAGAAGGGGGAAGTTTACTTTTAACTAGTGGAGATGGGGGGGATAGAGATATACCAATGAAAAATGGTTCTATTAGAGTCCTATATAAAATGACTGGTGTTCGGAGATTTTGGAATGGAATTATTCAAGAAGCTCCTTCAAACTTTTTAGTAAAGAAAAAGAACTTATTAATTACTGAATTATTTAATCATCCTATAACCGAAGGAATTACAGAGTTAGTCTTACCAAATTGCACCTTCTTTACTATATCAGAAGAAGACGTTGATGATATAATAGTAACCTCTGAAAAAGCAGAATTCAAGTATTATATTGATGAAGACTTAGGTGCTCTTGGGCCAGTACCTATTTGTGTTGTTTCTGAATTTTATGAAGGTAGGTGTGTAACTATAGGATCTTCTGATTGGATGATTGAAGATAGCGATTTTGGGCTTGATGCAGGGGATAATTTAAAATTTCTGTCAAATATTATCGAATGGCTCTCTTTTGAAACTTAAATAATCAAAAGAAATTTTTTTTATTATGGTATTTCGAGTTCTTCGACCGGATTCAGTTTCTGTTTGGAAAAATGAAGAAATTCTAAACCGATTTTCAAAATATCGGGGAATAATCGATGGGACACAAGTGGCAAGATACCTAATTGCTAAAACTGTAAAATGTGAATATAATTCCAATGATACAATTGAAAACCTAGAGAAACTCCTAAAAGAAAAATCCTTAGAATATAATGATTTATTAAAGAAAGATGTTGAAGAGATTAAATATCGTAAAACAGTTCCTAACTCGTATGTTAATCTAGCAGAAACACTTGCAAATAATTATCTTAAAAATTGTATTTTTTGCGAGCGTCAATGTGAGGTTAATAGAATTGATGGAAAAAAAGGTTTCTGTTTAATATCAAAAGATTCGTATGTTTCATCTGCTTTCCTTCATATGGGAGAGGAACCTCATTTAGTTCCCAGTGGCACTATTTTTTTTCAAGGATGCAATTTTGGCTGTGTATTTTGCCAAAATTATGATATTTCTCAAGCATGGAAAGGTAAAAGGGATATTGATGATATCGCCCAAAAAGTCAATACAAAACAGTTGGCAGCAATAGCAGAAAAATTAGTGGATAGAGGAGCGATAAATATAAATTATGTCGGAGGTGATCCGATTCCAAATATTCATACAATCGTAGGAAGTTTGATTTTTCAACAGTCTAACATCTGCCAACTATGGAATTCCAACTTTTTCTTAACTGAGAAGGCTTTATCTTTAATTATAGATTTTATTGATTTTTGGTTACCTGATTTTAAATATGGTAATAATGAATGTGCCAAAAAGTATTCTGGTATTGATAATTATTTTGATGTAGTTGCTAGAAATCATAAAAGGGTTCATGACGAGGGAAGTGGGGAAATTTGTATTAGACATTTAGTCATGCCCAACCATATTGAGTGCTGTTCTAAACCTATCTTAGATTATGTTGCTAAGGAACTTCCTAAGGCTGTTATGAACATTATGACTCAGTATAGACCACAGTGGAAAGCATTTAATTATGATGAAATTAATAGGAGACCGACTTCCCAGGAAATGAGAGAAGTAAAGAGTTATGCTGATAAGTTAGGTATATTATACGAGCCCGTTTCATAAAGAATTCTTTTACTAGTAAAATCTATAAGTAATCAAATATTGTAAAACTTAACATTTTATTACGCTGCTTTTAAAAATTATAATAAATGATTTGTAATGTCACTTAAATTAGAGGATGTAAAGGGGATTGGTAAAAAAATTGATGTATTAAAAGAAGCAGGGATAGACTCGGTTGAAAAATTAGTTAATGCAAATTTAGAAGAATTAACCGAATTAAAAGGAATTGGAAAAGCTACTGCTCAAAAAATGGTAGATAACGCCAAAGAATTACTTTCTCAAAAAACTGAAGAAGGAACGACCGAAGTAAAAGAGAAACTAGAAGATGAAGAAGAGAAGAAAATTCAAGAGGAGATTAAAAGACTAGAAGAGAAAAAGACAAAATTACAAGGGAAAAAAGTAGAAGAGGGGGACTTTATCCTTATAAAAATAACAGCTCGAACTCAAAAGGGTCGGATTTTTAGAGTTTCTTCTGAAGAGGATGCTAAAAAAGCTGGTATATACGATGAAAAAAAGGCTAAACAGGGATATTACACACCAGAATTTGTTATAGTGGGAAAACCAGGATTTTTAAATGAGGGCCTAACTGAAACTATTAAAGAAATGAACTTTTTTGAGAAAAAATCTGTAAGAATTCCTCCAACTAAAGCCTTTGGAAAACGAGATCCCCAGAAAATCGAGAGGATAGGAATAGCTAAATTTAGAAGATTAAATGAAGGTAAAAATCCTGAGATTGGACAGGAATTTGTTAAACAAACACAGGGGCAAGCACAAAGAGGGACTATAACGAATGTTGTGCAAGGAAGAGTTATCGTTGATTATAATCATCCCTTAGCAGGACAATCCATAGACTATAATCTAGAAATAATCGATAAAGTAGAAGATTTCAATGAAAAGATAGAATATTTCATGATAAACAAAGGAATTCCACAAGAGAATGTTTCCGATTTTCAAGTAAGTTATATTCCTAAGAGTAAAACTCTTGAGGTCACTATTCCAAAAATGTTTTTGTTTCAGAATTTAACATACGTCAAATTCGGATTAGCGATGGATTTACAGACTCATATGGCTGAAGAAATTGATGATGTAAAGTTCATTGAAGTTTATGAAAAGATTCCTTTGCCAGAAACTCCATCTGAATCCGTCATGAAAAAGGTTGAGGAATTTAATAAAGAACAAAAAGATAAAGAAGAAATCACAGAATAAAAATAATTTATAACTTTTTATGTTATTCTCAGTTTTGACTCAAGTTCTTCCTTTTTTTTCACCTTCTCCTTCTTATATTCAGCTTTTTTTTTGCGATAATGAGATCTTTTTCGTTGATATTCCATCCTTCTTTTGAGAGATTTACCTTTCTTTTTTAAATAATCCTTTTTAGCTTTCTTGTATTCTTTTTTAGCTTTTTTATATTCCTTTTTTGTTTTTTTATATTTTTTATATCTCTTCTTTATTTCATGTCGTAAATCTTTACTAATATCACCGATTCCTAATTCATTTAGTTGTTCCTTGAATTTTTCAAATGATTCAAATCTGATAACAATTATTCCTAATTCTCTAGCGGGAACTAAATTTTGAATTTTATCATCAATAAAAATACATTTTTTTGGTTTTGTATCTAATTTTTTTAGAACATATTTGTATTTTTCCATATCTGGTTTGATAAAACCAATTTCATTAGATAAAAAAACATTATCAAATGAGTCATAAAATCCTCTTAATATATTAGATTTAGCATGGATATCATGAGTATTTGACATCAAACTTACAGTATAATCTGCTTTATGTAATCGTTCTATGATTTCAGCCATTTCTGAGGATATATTTGTTACTTGAGAATAAAGGTCAAACCATAACTCCTCATAATAGGCAGCATTTACCTTTTTTGGAGGCAATGCACTGTCGTTTTTTTGAAAAGGATAATAATATTTTTCAAAAATTTTCTCTAAAAATTCTTGGGTTGAGATTCTCCCAGAACTTAATCCTCTTCTAATTTTTCTGATATATGAGTTCTCATCACGAGGAATTGATATATTCAAATCCGATTCGATTATATCGAGTACATTCTTTATTACAAAGGTTTTTTCAATCATTACCCCACCAAAATCAAAGATAAAGTGTTTTATTTTGTATAATCGGACTTTTTGTTTTTCTCCATAAATCTTGAATTTTTCCAGTTGATCTTGTGAAGTCATATTAATTGTCTTTTGTTTTTCTGTAATTATCTATAATTAAATTACATATACTTTCTACAGGAGAACTATCACATTTCCAGTTTGTGAACTCTGGAAATGAACCAGGATCAACTACATATAAATTCCCACTGGATTCTTCCCTAACGATATCTAAATGTCCAAATAAAAGATTACCCTTAAAGTATCCTTTCCATTTAAAAATTAGCTCTTTCACATCATTTGGAGTTTCAATTTTTTTCATATCTACATGCTCGTTAGCTAGTGGCGGTTTAATTAATGTGCATATCTTTTCATCTATGAAATATACGTTGTAATGAATTCCTTGAATATATTTTTCTAAATATGTTATTGCATTATTCTCTGAATTTATTTCCTCATGTGAATTTATGACTTTAACACCTTTACTTCCTGAACCCATAATTGGTTTTAAAATAAATGGATATTCATTCGGATCTAATTGATTTTTTAGCGTTTCTTGTGTGCCTAAATAAATTTCTGGAGTTAATAATCCTATTCTTCTCATTAAAAAATGGGATTGTATCCGGTTCTTTTGTATGAAAGAAATTTGGGGTTTTGGAATAACTACTTTATTTTTTGCTTCTAAGAAGAATCCAGCATATAGAAAAAAAAGACTCTTAGATTTTAATATATAAAAGTCATGATTCAAAAGAGTTTCATTTATGACTAAGTTCTCTAAAGTATAAATTGAGATATTAAATCCCTTATTCTTTAAACAGGATTTTAATTTACCTGCCATCATTGTCTTTCTTTTTGACAATATCCCAATATTCAAATTTTCCATTTATTTCACGTTTTCGCTCGTTTTAATAAAAAATTTGCTACAATTTGATGACCATTCTTAAGGTAATTAAAGTTCGGAGTGCAATTGATATCAGTTAAATAAAACTGATCTTTTGATTTTAAAAAATCTAATGATGCTAATTCTAAATTCATAACTTCCATTGCTTTATAGCAATATTCTTTTAATTCAGGGATTTCTTCAATTTCTTTTCGCGTTTCCATTTTGTTTGGATTGACTAATATAGGTAATTGTTTAGAAAAATAGACTTCTTCACCAATTCCATAGATTTTATATTCAAATTTACTTTTAATAAATTTCTGATAATATAGATAATTATATCGGGGATCTGTTTTATCAACTTCGTCTAGAGCTCTCTGATCTGCAACTTTTAATTGCCCATTTTCTTTATGGACTATAGGAATAAATTTGTAGTTTTTCTGATCTATGATATTTTTGATAATATAATCATGATATGTAGAGGGAATTCCTATAGGATTTAATGAGAAATCAGGAATGGGTATACCTGCCTTTTGTAAATACACACTATTTAAAAATCTATTAATTGCTAACCAAGAACCTTTATAAGAGTTTATAACAGGAATAGAAGTCTCTTCTTCAATCAATTTTGCTAATGCTAATACTAAATCGCCTTTAGCTTTAAGAAAGAATATATTCTCATCAAAATCTAACTTTTTGTCGTTGAGAAGAAATTCTTCTTCTATATATAAACTCACGTCAGCTTTAGATCTTAAGTATTTTAGGAACTCAGTAACTTTATACTTCAAATGATATTTATCAATTATTATTCCTACTTTTTTCACATAATTTACCTTTAAAGTCTTTTTTAAAAAAAACGGTTTTTCCCTTTAATATTTTATATGAAAGATTGATAATTTAAATGCGAGTGATAATAAAGCCTCATATTAAATGCTATGAGCTTGAAATAAAATATCTGAAACATAGTAAATAATCAATATATTTATATATCTTAATTTATTCTGTATCTATCAAAATAAATAGGGTTTTTTGGGTGTCAAATAAGCTTAGTAGAATCTACATAGGCGCTATTTGTAATCGTGATCTCGAAATTTTTGACAAGATCAAAAAGTTCTGTAGCAAAAATTATAATATCTCAATAATAAACCTGTTAAAGAAGGATTCAAATACATTTAATGCGAAGTATTTCAAAAAGCAAATTAAAAAATACCCAATATCCTTTATAATTGTTAAATTATATTCCGAGGAATCAAATCAAGAAATTTACAAAACTATTCGTGAGATTGCTCCAAGTATTCCATTATTAAATAATGCAAGAGCAGTTGAAATATGTGAAAGTAGAACAAATACTTTTAAGTTCATTCAACAAAGTGCAAAGAAATTAAATATACCTAAGACGTACTATTCAATAAAAGAAGCCTATAATGCTTGTTCTAATGGTAATAAAGTAATTATTAAACTAGATACTCATAACATACCAGATTTACCAAAAAACGATAGGATTATCGGAATAGCTGAAAATGTTTCCCAATTCGACAAATTAGTTGAAAATTATAGAGATGAAGATTTATTTTTCCAAGCATACTTAGGAAGTTTTGATATCATTTATAAAATATATGTAATCGATCGTTGGGCGGTATCAATTACATCTCATAATAGGCTACGGGAAAATGAAAATTTAACTCCATTAGAATTGATCCATATTCGTATACCTATTGATAAACAATTGAAGCGAAGAATTTTAAGACTTGGTAGAAAAATGGGTATGCCAATTTTTGGTGTTGATTATATATTAACAAAGGAAGGGATACCTTACATTATAGATATTAATGATTTTCCAAGTTTTAGAAGTATACCTGAAGCAGTGAGTTTATTATCTGACTATATATATAACATGGTTGCTCTGCAGCGACAACTCTTTAAAACTACTGCTAGAGTTAGAGGTTAAAAATTAAACTACTAACTCATCGTTCTCTCTTATTTTCTAAGAATTCAATAAGTCTTTTTTTAGCAATAAAATCTTCTAATTGTTCTGGAGGATGTTTGGCAAAAAAAGAGCATGCTGAGTGCAAAATCCCTCCAATTTTTCTATCTTTTGCAATTTTACTAATTCTGATACAATCTGCTATTATTCCGGCTGAATTATTTCCATCCTCTACAAACATAGTGATATCAACTCTTACTGGAGCACCTCCAAAAACTCGTCCCTCCAGTCTCATATAAGCTTCTTTTTGGTTCTTTAAAAAGGGAATATAGTCAACAGCAGAAATTCGGCAATTAACTGAATCTTTATTTTGGAGATTGGCTATAACCGCTTCGGTTTTTGATTGTCTTTTTCCTTCTTCATATCTTAATGATCCATTCGGCATTGGTGTTAATAAATTACAGAAATCACTAGAACCACCCCAATCAAGTTGAATTGTTTTATCTAATATGGCTCCACGCATTGGGAAGAGATTAGTTAAAGCTCTATGAATGATAGTAGCCCCTATTTGGGATTTTACATCATCTCCCATTAGTGAGAGGTCATTCTCTTCGGCTTTTTTAACAATTTCGGGATCTTTAACTACATGCGAAGGCATTCCATTTATGACACATGAACCTGCTTCAAGAGCACTCAAAGCATAAAATTTTACAGCTTCATGTGATCCTGTTGGAAGTAGGATTACAGTAACATCTGTATTTCTACTTTTTATTTCTTTAACAACATCAACGGGATTCTGATTATTATCTACTGGTACTATGGCTTTAATATTACTATCTAATCCATCCATTATTGGTCCTTTTAATACAGGAGCATTTAAATAATCTGGTTCAAAAAGTTTCACATTACAATTTGGTTCTGCAAAAATTGCTTCACTCAAATCTTTTCCAACTTTATTTGAATTTACATCAATTCCTAATACAAAATTTATATCACTAATATTATATTGAGTAATTTCTGGAAGTATACCTATGATTTTTTCGGGGTTTTTCTTGTAATTTGCACAACCTTGCACAAGAGCTGATGCTACATCACCTACTCCAATAATGGCAACATTGATAATTTTATTCGCCATGATATTTTGTATAATAAAATGGTCATATTTAAATCATTTTAAAATAGAATATCAAAATTTAAAATAGAATATCAAAATTTCGTATTTATTTATGTTATAAGTAAAAAATTTTAACTTAAAAATCAAAGTGAAATTGTTATTATGAAATTAATCAGAACAGAGATTAATCAAATTTTTTTTTGAAATTCATTTTATAAAATTAACTAAGTTAATTATTTTAATTAAAAGATAATACTTCATTTATTAAATCATATTAAAGCAAAGTTAAGGAGAAAATGGCTAAGATTAAGGTAATTTTTTCAGCAAAACAAGAACACCCTGTCATTAAAGGAGTTATTGATCGACTAAAAAAGATAAAAGAATTTGATTTAATACTCCATGATCCTACGAAAGATTTTTTCTGCCTTTCTGACATGCCTCAGTCTTTTAAAGATGCAGATATAATAATTGTAAAAGTAAGAAATGAGTGTTCTATTGATTTATTACATTATACTAAACTTTATAATATACCTACTTTGCATGACGTAGATACAGTTTTGATGTGTAAGAATAAAATTGCTCTTGATTATGCATTAAGGAAAGCAGTAAATGAACACTCAGAAGATCTAGAAAAATTTTTAATACCTAATTCTTGGACCCAATCTCTATCAAAAGTAAATCGATTTAAGGAATGGGCATCTTCAAAATTGCCTATTGTTATTAAAAGTCATTATCAGCATGACAAATATAATAGATTTAATTTTTTAGTCCAAAATATAGAAGAAGTAGATAAATTCTGTGAAAGATATAAACAATTCTTATATTATGATGTTTATATTCAAAAATTTATTGAATGTGATGGTATAGAGCGAAAAGTTTACGTAATTGGAGATAAAATCTTCGGCATCAAAAGAGAAAACCCAATATATTTATATTTAAGGGAAAAACCCGATAATATCGATGTAAGTTTGATTGAACGGGAAGAATTTGAAATTACAGAAGACATCATAAGGTTATCGAAAATCTTATCTAAAGAGTTAAATCTTAAGATTTTTGGGTTCGATTTAGTTAAACCAATTAACCAAGATAAATACTACCTTATAGATCTTAATGATTTCCCGAGTTTTAAAGGAATTCCAAATATTGAAAATGAGTTAACAGATTTTATCAAGAATTATGTTTTAACACATTAAGGGATTACCATAAAAGGTATTATGATGAGAAATGCAAGTACTCCATAGAGAATACAAAAATACCCAAAACTAATTTTTTGAGCGAGTCGTAATAAAAATTCTATTGTTAAATAACCCACTACAAAGGTAATTACGAGTGCCAATAGAATTTCGAATAGATTGAGCGTTCCTAAGATTGAGCCTTCTGCAAATATTATATCAACTATTATAGAAGCGATAGCAACAGGTACAGACATCAAAAAACTTAGTCTTAATGCATTATCTTGATCATATTTTTCCAATAAGATTGCAGAGACCGTAACCCCAGAGCGAGAAATTCCGGGTAAAATTGAAACTCCTTGGATAAAGCCTGACAAAAAGCTATCTTTAGGGATTGAGTCTTGTGGAATACTATCAATAGTATTTTTTCCATAGATTTTTCTTGTTTTAAGTAAAATAATACCGGTAATAATCAATAATCCTGAAATAATTAAAGTTATTAAATCTCCTTGAATAGGCACAAATGCTCCTGAAATTATTACTCTAAATATGAAATAGAGGGGTAAGGCGGTAATTCCCGTTCCGAGTGTTGCATAAGCTAACCAATTTCTTTTTCTTACATCGATTTCCTCCACTTTATAGGTAGTAGGCATTAAACTTTTAAATATCTTAACAAAATCAGTTCTGAATTTAAATACTACAGCCAATGTTGTACCTAAATGCATCCATATTGTAAGACTAAATGCTTCTTCGATAGAAATACCAAATAAATTCATCGATACAATCATAACTTGACCAGAACTAGAAATTGGTAGCCATTCAAAAAATCCTTGAAGTATTGCGAGAATTATATACTCTATCATTTTTTAAAATGAATATTTTTTTAATCCCTTTGTTAAGCAATCAATTATTTCATCACGTGCTATTCTAAATCCAACAAGTTCTTTCATTGAAGGATCCTCAATATCTCCCCGTTCTCCCGCAAATTCTTTTATAGTTAGAATCTCCTTGCTATCTATATTAAAAAATTCATTGATTTCTTCCTTATGTTTATTTGTTAATGTAAGAATCAGATCTGCTTCCTCTATTAATTCGGGATGCTTTTTCAAATCAGACGATAAAGCATTTTCGGATAAATTAATTCCTAATTCTTCCATTGCCAGTCTAGCATCCATAGATATAATCATCCCATCTCTGGCATTAGATGAAATGCCCCCTGATTTTACTTTAACATCTAAACTATGCTTTAAGAAAAAGTCCCTTAGAAAACCCTCAGCCATACGACTTCTCGCTGTATTTACACTACAAACAATTAATATTGATGAAAAGGGAAATTTATTATCCATTGCATGAATTAAAAGTAGGATGTAAAAAAACTGTTACTACTTAAAACTATCCTGATTTGCGAATTTTACACCTTTGTCTTTCATATTTTCTATTGATTTTGAGATATTTCCAGGTGGCAAATCAATTCCTTTTGATAAATCCACAATAAGATATACTTCGAAGCCAAAATCAATACCATCCATAGCAGAAAAATAGCAACAATAATCAAGTGCTAATCCGCAAATAAAAACTCTTTTCACATTAATAGATTTAAGATATCCCGCTAAACCAGTCTCTGTCTTTTTATCATTTTCAAGAAACGCAGAATAGCTGTCAACATTAGGATTTCTCCCTTTTCTAACTATTATGCTTGCAAGATTAGATTCTAAGTTAACATGAAACTCAGCACCTTTAGTTCCCTGTACACAATGATCTGGCCATAAAACGGGACCAATAGATCCATCATCAGTTTGAAATTCATCACCTGGATCTTTTCCAGGGTATTGACTCGCAAAAGATTTATGATCTTTTGGATGCCAATCTTGAGTTAAAACAACATTTCTGCTAAATTTTTTAAAGATATTTGCTACATTATTTATTCCTTCGATAATTAAATCTCCATCTTCAACAGCTAAAGCCCCTCCGGGTATGAAATCATTTTGAATATCAACAACTAATAAGGCATCATCTTGATTTATTGTTATACTTTTTAGGTATTCTAATTCTAGCATAATTTACTCTCAATACTATAATTCATTGAATTCTATACATTATACTGACAATTAGATTTTTTTATAGGCGATATAACTTGAGTTAATTAAGTACCAAAATATTACAGAAAACATAAGAATCCATTCAAACACCGGCATTATTAAATAAATGGTCTCTCCTAATTCATAACATATACTTGCGTAAATAGCGCAAAAAACTGTTATAAAAAACGGTATTAAATAACAAAAAAAAATCCCAGCAACAATAAAACTTAAATAAATTTGGAGTTTTGAAAATCTTGAATCTTTTAACATCAAAATACTAAGAAGTGTGCAAAAAACTGCTTTGCCAATCCAACTAAAAAGGGCAAATATTCCATGGACAAAATCGATTACCACATTTACACCAGTAAAAATTCCTGTACACGTAGCACAGATTGAATAAAAAATTCCAGTTATTACTGTGATCTTTACAAGATATTCTTTTGCATTTTCACTTTTCAAGATTCTCCCAAGGTAAATCATAAAAGGAATTGAAGTTAATCCAGAAACTATTAATCCAAGTCTTAAATAAACTCCACCACTATGAAGGCCTAATACACTTATTGATGATTCCCACATATAATATTCAGGTGACAAGATTAATGCGATAATATCTCCCAAGAATAGAATAAAAAAGGTTAAGAATCCAAAAACGTATCCCGGCACAAAATTAAAAAGTTTGTCAATGAATTGATTTACCTTTTCCATAATAATTTCTCTAAATGTTATACCTAATAAAGATTTTATCAATAATTAAAACATATCGCATTGAGAAAATATGTTTTATTTAGTACAATTTAATTTTTTTAATTAGTAAATATAATGACACAACAAAATACCAAATAATCAAAACAAAAGTATCAATCCATTCCCATAAGGGTAAAATTATAATTAAATTTTGTAAGCCTGGGAAATAGTACAAGAAGAACATTATCACCATGGTCGAAAGGCTAATAGCTGCGCTGAAGCCTACATAAACGAGAAATTTAGAATATTTTGAGTCTCTCAACATTAAAATACTAAAAAGAGTGAGGTAACAAATCCCTGATAACCAACTTATAATTGTGCATATTCCATGTATTAGAGCAATTGTAGGATTAGACCCACAAAAAGCGCCCAAACCTATAAAACTAATACAAGAAATAAGTGCAAAATAAACGGCTACTTTTGTAAGATTCTCACTATTTTTTTTTCCATCAAAAGTTTGACTGATATATATAAGAAAAAATAATGCCCATATTCCTGAAAAAACTGTACCGATTTGGAAAAAGAGGCCTCCGCGCCCATCACATAGTGAACTTACTGGCATTCTTAAGAAATCATATCCTGGATACATCAAATACGCAAGCAAATCTCCTATAATCCCAAAAGTAATAGATAGGAGTCCATAAACACCACCTGATATTTTTTTTGTAAATTTATCAAGCATACTGTTTAATTTTTGCATTTTTAAGCGTTTTTAATATAATTACTGAAATTTAACTGAATTAATGGATTAAAAAAAAAAGTCTCTTCTTTGTTCAGAAACACAATTATAATAATAAAAGGAAATAATGTTTAAAAATCCATACAAAAGAGAGAAACTAAAGAATTTTCATTTCGGTAATCTTATAGTAAAAGTTGAACCTTCATTTATTTTTTAAAAATGTGGGAATATTTACCCCTAGGAAATAAGACTTTTATGATACTGTACAAGAAAAACATAATAATTTACAGTTATATTTGTATTGAAAGACTTTATTTGTTCTTATATCTAATACGAAAAAATGTTTTATTATTAATTCAAAAAATTTTAATTAAGAATTCTAATTACTATAATATATATTCTGTCGGCGTTACCCGAAACTGAATAAATTTTTAATAAATTAGCGCTCGTAGTATAGGGGTCAGTATGCTGGGTTCCCAACCCCGCGACCCGGGAAGTCCGTCCGCTTCGGGGGTGCTCGGGATTTCAATTCCCGGCGGGCGCATTTTTTATAACTTTTAATCATTTTTAGAGTAATAATAATTGAAAATTTCTCTAAATTCAACTCAAGTATAAAAAAGTAAAAATTAATTTATCCAATAATTTAGTTTCTCAGATTTTCTGAAAATTGATCTGAAGGTGAAGAAATATTTTCTATTTCCTTACGCAAATCCGAATTTTCACCGAATAGAAAAGCGGCTTAATCAAAAGTCCCATTAATTTTAAATTCTTTGCCTCATCCATTTTAAGCATTTTATCTAAATAAAACAAAATTAAGATTATTTATCTTTTTTTACCAAGATATTCCTTTAATGAATCTTAAATTATTTATTATTTGCTTAGATTCATGTATGGGTACTTCCATAAAAGCATAAAATTCATTTTGCCAAAAAGCTTTTCCAGATGTTGCTGATCTAATATCTTCAGCAAATTTTATTGAATTTCTTACAGGCAATAATAATTCTATGATTGCCTGATATTCCTTTTCTTGATCTATACTTTTAATTTTAGCTGAATATTTTGAAGGTAAAGTTGTTGCTATTTTAATATATTCAGGAGGAAGTTGAATAATGGTGTGATAGATAGGTTCCATTAATATCAATTCTGCTTCATTTAAAGCCTTTTTAATAGCATCATAAAACATAGCGGATAATTCGGAAAAGGCATTTTCTTCGTTTACATTTTCTATTTTTAGATCTGAAATAATTATTTTTATTTCTGTCAACTTCTCTCCACATAATGGACCGCTTAAATGAATTTTTTCAACAATTTCCAAAATAGTAGTCTTGTAAAATTCCTCTAATTTTAGATTTCCTCGATAAATTAAGATGTTTTGATCAGCATCGCATCTCCAGAAATTTTCAATTTCATTATCAGCTAAATTTGTCTTTTCCTTTAAGACATCTTTTAGTGTGTTAAACGGTTTTATCGTTTTATAATCTATATTTTGAAAAAATCTAACTGTTTTACTATCTAATCTTTCTAGTTTTATATCTAAAGAACACTGACCATTAGGTGATGTAACAGAAATTAAGGAAGAATCATACCTACAAGATTCTTTAAAAACAGCTCTTGGTTCTGAGGTGGAAACATTTACTCCCCTTTTCCCAATTTCATTAGCTGATACCTCAAGATGTAATGGACCCATTCCAGATAATAAGAACTCACCATTTTCTTCGTTAACTTCAAATTTTAAATTTGGATCTTCAATTAATAAATTCTCAATTAATTCTTTCATCTTATCAAGGTCGCGCAACATGTCTGGTTCGATGGATACAGTTACTACTGGTGTGGTAACATACTTTACACTTTCAAACGGTACCATACCATTAATACTATTGCTATCTATTATTGTTTCGCCACTTTTTATTTTCTTAAGCCCCTCGATTGCTACAATATTTCCTACTGGTATTTTTTCCACTTGTTCTCTTCTTTGTCCCATAAAAATAGCAATTCGTTGAATTTTATCATAATTATTTTCATTTAAAAGAAAGATCTCCCTTTTATTTGTACAATTCCCAGAAAATATCCTTCCGGTTGAGATTAGACCATGTTTATCAACTTGCACTTTACTTAAACATACTATTAAGGGACCGTTAGGTTCACAATTCACCATAGCTTTTCCCAAATCTGAATTAATATCTCCATCCCAAATCTTCTCAATTCTATAAATCTGCGCCTCTTTAGGATTTGGTAAATGATCAACAACCATTTCTAGTATAGCTCTATGAATTGGAAAAAAATAAGGTAAATCTGCATATGATTCTTTCGAATATGTCTCTTTCTTATATCTTTCCCTAATATCTTTGAATTTCAAACTGCTATTTTCTAATATATTGAGTGTAAAACCCCATTTATGAAGTGCTGATCCAAACGCTACATTACCCGCTAGAGGGGACACTTTCCATCTTTTATTGAAAGGATGTCCAGCATATCTTTCTACTAGAGTGTTGAATGATTTAATAATTCTAATGTATTTTTTCTTAATTTCCTCATCAGAAAGCTTCAATTCCCTGATTAATCGGTCTAATTTATTAATGAATAATACTGGTTTGACTCCCTCTTGGAGGGCTTGTTTAATTACAGTTTCAGATTGCGTAATCACTTCCTCAACAGCATCCACTACTACTACAACACCATCAACTAATCTCAATGCACGAGTAACTTTTCCACTAAAATCTAAATGACCTGGAGTATCAACTAGATTAATTAGAAACGGTTCATGACCTTCAAGAGATTTCTCATAATATAAAGATATGTTTGCTGATTTCATGGTAATGCCTCGTCTTTGTTCTTCTTCAAGGAAGTCCAAAGCACGTGCTTCACCTGCTAATTCTGGTGATAAAAAACCTGCTTCACTAAGTAAAGAGTCGGAAAGTGTTGTTTTTCCGTGGTCTATGTGGCCAACTAATCCAAAATTTCTGATATTTTGAGTTTTTTCCATTAAATTCAGTATTTCTGAGATTTCTTTTCTTCGAGGCATCATCCAATGGAATTGTATTCTACGATCTTATTTATGATTATAAATACTTGGATTAAAATTTTAGGTTTTCTAATAGATAAAAGTAGGAGGGAAATGAATTTTAGCTACTCAAGATCTTCATCATCTTATATGCAACCTTTAAGTTGAAATAATCCGTTGGGTCAGATAGCCCATTAAATTCATTTCCCGCTGCTGAATATTTAGCGTAATACACAAACGCATGAGATTGAAACCAGATTATAAATAAAAGTTAATTATAATTTAACTTCACCATCAATTCGTACTATTCTCCCATCAATATGTAACCTTCCATCGCAAAATAGTTCAATTGCCTTAGGAAAGGCTCTATGTTCCCATTCCAAGATTCTAGGTGCAAGTGTTTTTTTTGTATCAGTATCATATACGGGCACAGCGTGTTGAATAATAATTGGGCCATGATCTTCGTGAATATCAATAAAATGAACTGTAACTCCAGAAACTTTAACCCCATAGGAAAGGGCATCTTCATGGGCATGCATACCTTTAAAACTGGGAAGGAGGGCAGGGTGAATGTTCATAATGTTCCCTTTAAAATGGTTTATGAACATTTCACTGACAAAACGCATGTAACCAACAAGCACAATAAGTTCACATTCGTATTTATCTAGAACATCGATCATTTTTTGGTCAAATTCCTCTCTTGTGCCTTCATGTTTATCTGATTCAATTAATACATAAGGTATATTATGATTTTTAGCCCGTTCCATACAAAAAGCTCCTGCTTTATTGCAAATTAATACTTCTACTGATGCCTTATTCTTTAATATTCCTGTTTCGCAGGCTTTAGCTATAGCTTCAAAATTACTACCAGACCCAGAGGCAATAGCTCCTATTTTTAATTTTCCCATAATTCCTTTAAAGTTTTTTTCAAAAAAAAATATAACTTATTAAAGAAGAATTACTAAATGGTTAATAGCTGGAAATAATAATATTAAAAAATTTTAAATTTATTTCATAATAATAACGTTTTTATTTGATTAATTCATATACTTATTAGAAATTTAGTAATATTTCATTCTAAAAACTATTCTCTTCTGAAAATTATCTATAATGTAAGAGAACATATTTCTATTTATTGAAAATAAGCATTTACAAATTACCATACCATATCAGCATATAAGTGAAATTTCAAGTGTTATTATAAAAAGCATCAATGCACATCATTGTTGATGTTAATAGAAAATTACGTAATCAAGAAATGAGAAGCTAAATTTTACAATTAAAATATTAAGAAAAAATTTCATATAGAAAAATTATTTAACTCGCATAATGAAGAATTATGAGTTATGAAACTGAACTAATACGAATTAAGGAAGAAATTACCCAAAATCTTCCGTCAGAAATTTTTGTAAAGAAAATTGAATTTGAAGGTCCTGAAATTGCGGTTTATTCTGAAAATTCAGATGTGGATGCTATTGAAAGCTCAACCATATTAAAAGATTTAGCAAAAACTATGCGAAAACGTGTTGTTTTTCGGTGGAATGTGGAAAAACGTAAAGATCCTGCTGAAACAGAAGCTTACATTAGAAACTTAGTAAATGAGGATGCTGAGCTATCAAATATTGAATTTGATCATACTAGAGGTGAAGTAATAATTGAATCTGGGAAACCAGGGCTCGTTATTGGTAAAAAAGGAATTAACCTAAAAGAGATACGAACAAATACATTTTGGCAACCTAGAACTATACGAACTCCTCCATTAGCCTCAAGAACAATTCAATTAATTAGAGGAATGCTTAAAAAGGAACGTCAAACTCAGAAAGATATTTTACTAAGAATAGGTAAAAGAATCCACAGACCAGCTCTTTTTAAAGACTTAAACATTCGGTTAACTGCTTTAGGTGGTTTTCGAGAAGTAGGAAGATCGTGTATATTAACACAGACTAGGGATAGTAATGTATTATTGGATGTGGGATTAAATGTTGGCAATCCAAATGACAAATTTCCCTATTTTGATATTCCTGAATTTTCAATAAGAGATCTTGATGCTGTTATTATTTCTCATGCGCATTTAGATCATTGTGGACTTGTTCCTTTTCTATATAAATATGGATATCGTGGTCCAGTTTATTGTACATTACCTACACGTAATCTAGCTACAATGTTACAGTTAGATTTCATTCAGAT
>CP070805.1:2060297-2154926 GCA_020343655.1 Promethearchaeota archaeon
ACAATAAATGTTGGTGTCGAAAGATTCCTTGCTCCCGAATGCTTCTTCAATCCAAGTGTAATCGGTAAAGAATTAGAGCCATTAGACGATGTGATTGTAAGCGCAATTTCAGAGTGCGATGTTGATCTTCGAAGAGACCTATATAGCAACATTGTTCTTTCAGGTGGCTCCACAATGTTCCCTGGTATCAAGGAACGCCTAACCAAAGAAATAAAGGAGCAAATTCCTGAAAGTGTTGATGTTAAGATTATCGCACCTCCAGAGCGTATGTATTCTGTATGGATTGGTGGTTCAATTTTGAGCTCCCTGAAAACGTTTCATCGCATGTGGGTAACCCGCAGAGAATATAAGGAAATGGGACCTCAAGTAATCCACCGATGCTTCTAAAGCGTCAAAATTTTACCAAAAATCGAACAGGAATTAATATTTTTAGTTTTTTTATTTTTCTTTTTTTTTATTGAGTATTTAAAATTAAATAGCATATACTTCAATTATGTTTAAAATAATATATTTTAGGTCGTGTTGAATTATATATCTACTAACTAATCTAATGTACGTAATTATTGCGATTTCATTGCGGCAGATTATTACATGTCCCAATATCCAAAATTAGTAAATTATTTTAGCTATAAACCCCACATATTTAAATATTGGTTTGGTGTTTAATTTCATATGAAGAAGAAAAAAACCATCTCCCTCAAGAGTCCGAAACTGCGGAAAATAAGAAACAATTTAAGAATGCTTTTGTTAGAATGGGGAACTAAGCAATTAAATGAGCTTTTTGATGCTCGCGACATGATTGAACGGAATGTTGAAGGCAAAATAAAATTAGATCATGAATTAGCTAGTGGTGACATTGAAAAAATAGATAACTTATCTGCTCAGATAACAGAGATAAGGAAAATCAAAAATGCTTCAATTTGTAAATGTACCGTATGCGGTGCTCCAGATAGGGATATGACCTATAATCCCATTGTAAAAGAGTGGTTTTGCGTGGATTGTTATAAACTCAATCAAGATTTTTATAAGGATACAGACCAAGCTTATCTTTATCCATAGTTATATTTTTAATTCAAGTCCCTCGATCTTAGGGAAAGTGTAAAATTTAGTATTTTTTCTTTTTTTCTTTTTTATTGTATTTTTACTGATTAGATTTATACTTATTCTATCATATGTGACAAATTAGAAAAGTGAGAATGTAAGATTCTTTTTTAGGAATAATGGAATTACATCCGGATTATATTATAGAAAATTTGGATCAAATTGGAAGGAAGGAGGGATTAAATCTTTTAAGAGAATGGATTGAGAGTTCAAGTGAGTCAATTACACGCCAAAAAGCATTAGAATATTACGGTTCTATTGATACTGGTAAAAATTTTAAATTTTTCGAACATCTATTTCTTTCTGATGAAGATCTTAAATTAAGACTAATTGCTGGGCAAATTTTAAAGCATAATTATTCCAACAATAAGAAACTTATATCTCTGTTAGAGTACACATTAAGAAAGGTGGACAATGTAAACCAACGGCTTTTTGCAGTGAATACTTTAACCTCATTAGATACTGTAAAAGCACGTAAATTGATATTGGAATATCTAAAGGAATTAATTAAAAAGGAGTTTAAGGATAATGTCAAAGAATTGCCAAGAGAAATTTACATATTCAATTATAATGAAGCCATCCCTGGATTAATTCTTGATATTTGTAATAATTTAATTTTATATACACATTATACAAATAAATGTAGATATCATGTTACAGTGAGAAAAGGAAAAATTATATCTCTAAATTGTGAGAGTTCTAATTTAGGCAGACTTTCTGAAATTACGGAACTTAATAGCCTAAAAGATTTGGAACATCTTCAGTTGACGCGAAATAACCTTCATAGTATAGATGGTATTCAGATTCTAGAAAAATTACGAACATTAGATTTATCTCATAATAAATTAATAAAAATTGAAAATTTAGAGAGTTCAATAAATTTAGAAGAATTAAATTTAGCAAATAATGAGATTCAAAGAATAAATGGTTTGGATTCTTTAAAAAAACTAAAAAAGTTATCGTTAAACAATAATTTAATTGAAGATATAGACAATCTCAGTCATTTAACTAATTTGGAAGAATTAAACCTGAGTCACAATGCAATTTCTGAAATTAAACATTTGGATAATTTAAATCAATTATTAAGGTTAAATCTCTCTTTTAATCAGATCGAGAAGCTTACTGGGATTAAAAGTCTAAAAAATCTACAATGGCTGTATCTCAATGATAATAAAATTACCCAAATTAGTGAAATATCTACTCTTCATAAGCTAAAAGGGTTATACCTTTCTAATAATCTAATAGAAAAAATTGAGGCGCTTGATAACTTAGTAGATTTAAAAAAACTGGAGCTGTCTAATAATAAAATTACAAGAATAGATGGTTTGAAGGCTCTAAACAATTTACAGGAATTATATTTAGATAATAATAAGATAAAGGAATTTGAAGGTCTGGAGAATTTAACCAATTTAATTATGCTTCATCTTGGTAGAAATGAAATAATCCAATTTAGAAATAAAAATATTGACTGTTTGAAAAATCTGAATTTTTTATTTTTAAATGAAAATCCCTTGGATCAAAAGAGTTGGGAACAATTCAAAAAAAGGTTTAAGTATCCTTAAGTTTTAAAATATATTTTAATTCTATGAAACTCAAGAGGACTAATGTTCATTGAGGTAATCATCAATCCAGAGTTCCATAAGAATTTCATCAATATATTTTGAATCCATTAAAAATTGTTTTTTTCTTATCCCTATGACTTTAAAACCTAATTTTTTAAAAAGATGGAGTGCTCTTTCATTAGTCGAAAAACTACTCAAAATAATTTTTTCTTTGTTATTTAATTTCTTCGATTCTCGTATAGCAAAATCGATTAAATTTGTACCAATTGATAAATCTCGATAGTTCTCTTTTACGATAATACCTAAAATCCCAACATGCTTTGCTGCATCCCACTCAGAATTTAGAATCTCACATTGTGCAATAATATTATAGGGTTCTTTAAGATCAGGATTTTCTGCCACGATACAGATTTCATTTTCTTTTTTCATGTTGAGGTACCATGAGTCTTTTTCAATTTGAGTCCTTACGGGTAGAAATACAGGTAAGTAAAGACCTTCTTCAATAACTTTATTGAAATTATACCAGACACCATTAATATCTGATTTAATTAGATGTCTTATAATTATGGTCTCTCCAGTTTTTAACTCTAAGATTTTTTTCATTATTTAAATATAAATTTTTATAATTAAATTCCTTATGGTAATATTATGGAAAATGAAAATAATGAGTCTACTGAAAAAGAAGACAAAGAAAAAGAGAAAGTAAAAGCTTATTTAGATAAAGCTTCTGAACATAAAAAAGCCCCAGTTGCGAAAGATTTAGTTACATTGAAGCATGTTGAAACTAAAAAGCAAGAAATTAGTCCAGAAGCAAGAGACCTTGCACAAACTCTAAAGGAGCGCTATTTAGAGTATGATCAGTTTGAAAGGCTTTCAAACGATGAAATTACGATCCTTGAAACATTCATGGGCAAAAGACTTTTTTTAGAACGAATTGCTATAATCGCTAACCAATCAAGAATGCCATTAGGAATTCCAGGTTTTAAAAAAGCAGAATTAAAAGAAATAATAGAAGGATTGATTTCTAAAGGCTATATAGAATCCGAAATTGTCGGAGATAAAAACGTTTACTTCCTAACTGAACGAGGAAAATATCGAGTTCAATAAATTTGAATAAATTGATTAATCCTTTTTTAAAATTAACTTACTTATAGGTATATCTTGGAATTCTCCATTTGGATATTCTCGTCTAATAGTTAATGGGAGAATTTTTGATCTCAGCTCTAATTGTGCAATCTTTATTGGATCTATCATATTAATAGGTTTTTCTACTAAAATTGGTGCTCCAAAAGATATTTGTAGCGCTCTCGCCCCCACGATCCTTGCTTTTTCATACCTAGTTAAAAAAATTGGTCCGATCTTAACATGCTCTCTTACTTTTTTATATTGCTTACGTAATTCTCGAGACTCTAAGAAACTAGACATGGTTGTTTAAACCAAGAAATAAGTAGTTAGATTTTATAAATATTTGATATCATATAACTTTTTCGATTTTTTATGTCTGATAAGTTAATGCGCGAGGAGGGAATCGAACCCCCGACCTACACGGTTTACTCCTAACTTATTTTTAGTGTGAGCGTGTCGTTATAACCACTAAACCACTCGCGCTGATTTATATTTAAGACTAATACGTAATAGGAATTAAATTTTACTAATTAGAGTATCAGAAAATGTTTTATTAAATAATTAGTAAAACAATTTAAGAATTTAGGAATTTTTTATTGATCCTATAAACTCTGTCAGTTTAAATAAGATTTATAGATTTATCTAGTTAAAGCAGAATTCGAATAATATTCTCTGGTGATTTTCGTTTCGATAAATAAAAATTTTATTTCTCATCCTTTAATTAAAGAGAATAGTATAGCCAGACGAGAATATCAAGAGAATATATTTATCAATTGCTTAAATAATAACTGTCTTGTAGTTATTCCTACTGGTTTAGGGAAAACTATTATCGCTTTAATGCTTGCTGTGCATAGATTAACAGAAGTTCCAAATTTAAAAGTATTATTTTTAGCTCCAACAAAACCTTTAGTAGAACAACATTATAAATCATTTTTAGATTTAACAACACTTCCTCCAGAATCGTTAATATCTCTCACTGGTGCGGTTGCTCCTGAGAAAAGAAAGGAATTATGGGCAAGTATAAAAATAGCTTTTATGACACCTCAAGTACTCCAAAACGATTTGATCTCAAGTTTCTACTCTCTCGATAATGTATCTTTAATAATATTTGATGAATGCCATAGAGCAGTAGGAGATTATGCTTATTGTTTTATTGCTAAGAAATATATAGATATGTCAAACTCTCCCCAAATATTAGGTTTAACAGCAAGTCCTGGTTCAACTGTAGGAAAAATTAATGAGATAAAACAAAATTTGTTTATTGAACACATTGAAATCAGAACAGAAAAAGACTCAGATGTGAAACCATATATTCATAACGTGGATAATGAATGGATTAAAATTAAGCTTCCGAGTGAATTTTTAGAAATTAAAAAAATTTTAGAGGAAAAATTGAGAAATTGCTATAGATCACTGAAAGAAAACGATTTGCTTGGGTCTTATGATATATTGAAAATCACCAGAAAGGATCTCTTAAAATTAAACAATCTGATAAATCGAAGGATATCAACAGCAAGAGATAACGATGAAAAATTTCGGATGTTTAATGCGAAAAAGTTGACTGCTAATGCGATTAGATTATCTCATATGACGGAATTAATAGAAACTCAAGGACTAAGTGCTCTCAAGGATTATTTTGAAAAAAATGAAGAGAAAATTAAGATTAACAAAGCAAATAAGTCTTTAAAAGAATTATTTGCAGATTATGATTTTAAACGAGCTCGAAAATTAACATATGAACTATATTCCAAAGGATTAGTACACCCTAAAATAGAAAGATTAAAAGAAATTTTAACTAACCAAATTAATGAAAATCCTCATTCTAGAATTCTTGTTTTCTGTCATTTTCGAGATTCAGTTAATAATATTGTTAAATATTTTGACGAAAATAATATAATTAAAATCCATAAATTTGTAGGGCAGGCTGCAAGGGGATCGGAAAAGGGCTTAACTCAAAAAGAGCAAATTAAACTGCTTAGTGAATTCAAGGATGGGATTTATAATACTCTAGTGGGTACTAGTGTTGCAGAAGAGGGATTAGATATTGAAGAATGTGATTTAGTAGTATTTTATGATGTTGTTCCCAGTGCTATTCGCTCTATTCAGCGTCGTGGTCGCACTGGAAGAAAAAGAGAAGGAAAAGTTTTTGTTTTAATGGCTGAAGGTACTAGAGATGAAGGTTATTATTGGGCTGAAAAAGCTAAAGAAAAAAATATGAAATCTAGTTTAGAAAAAATAAAGAGTTCTGAAGTTCAAACCAATTTAGGCCAATCGAATCTTTTAAATTTCATAACTAGTGAGAAAAATGAGGATAATGAATCAATAGATGAAATCAGTAGTGATCTGAGTTCGATTAAAAAAATTGAAGATGCTGATAAGTTAGAAATCATTTGTGATAATCGCGAAACAGCATCTCCTGTCGTAAGAACTTTATCATTAATGGGTATTAACTTAAAATTAGAACAATTACAAGTTGCGGATTATGTTATTTCAGAAAGAGTTGGTATAGAGAGAAAATCTGCTAAAGATTTTAATGATTCTATCATTGATGGAAGGTTATTTACCGAATTGAGTGGACTCGGGGCAAAATTTTCCAGACCAGTTTTAATTCTGGAAGGAGATCCATTTCAAGCCTCAAATGTTAGCGAAAATGCTCTCTATGGAGCAATAACTTCGATAATTCTAAATTTAGGCATCTCAATATATAAAACAAAAAATCCCAGTGAAACAGCACAATTTTTATACCAATTAGCAAAAAAAGAACAATCAACCACAAAATCATCACTAAAGTTAAGATTTGATAAAGCACCTATCGAAACTTCTCATTTATTAGAATATGTAGTTGCAGGAATACCCGGTGTAAACGCACTTCGAGCAAAAAACCTATTGAAAGAACTAAAAACTTTACAAAATATCTTCTTAGCAGATATTCCAGATTTAACAAAAATTGAGAATATTGGAAAAAAAATCGCTCAAGAAATTTATAAAATTAGCAGATACGAATATAAAAATAACCACTAAATTCGGGACATAATAAAATCTCTAATATTTTACAACAGTAAAAAAGATTTTTAATATCTTCAATAATAATTTATACTATTATTGACTTTTATTGAATAAGGATACAAGTTCAAAAAAAGCTAAGTGAACTAACATATGATAAAATTTAAAGTAGTAGTAGCAGGAGCTAAAAATGTTGGAAAGACATCTCTGATTAGGCGTTATGCTACTGGAAAATTTGAGAAATCGACATTATCGACAATAGGCGTCGATTTTGAGACAAAAAAAGTTATCGTTGATGAAACTGAAATCCTACTTAATATATGGGATTTCGCAGGAGAGAAAAAATTTCGTTTACTTTTTCCATCTTACGTATCTGGTGCTTCAGGAGCTTTAATGTTATACGATATTACTAACAAGGAGTCTTTAAACGATCTTTATGATTGGATAAATGTAATTTCCTCTGTACCAAATTCTCCAAAAACAAAAATACTTATTGAAGCAAAAGTTGATTTAAATCGAAAAGTCAAAAGGGAAGATGGTCTTGAATTATTTGAAAAGTATAAATTCCAAGGTGAAATGTTAAGTACTTCTGCAAAAACGGGAGAAAATGTTGAAAAAGCGTTTGAAATGCTAGGAAGAGAAATTCTTAAAAATTCTTTAAAGAAATGTCCTAATTGTGGCAAATTTTATCCTTTAGAATTAAAATTTTGCATGTTTTGTGGTTCTAGAACAAGCTAATATTTTCTCTTTTTCATTAGTTTGATAATTTTGTTACTTATCTTTCTTTTCAAAATTGTAGAGTTAAAGTTTTTTGTTAATATTAATAATCATAAACTAGCATTTATCATAAAGAAAAATTTATTTACAACAATAAATAAGAAAAAATATATTAACACCTACTAAGGTTATAAAAATTGAACTACGATATTAATCAAGACATTCAAGAGGTAATAAAAAGATTAAAAAATGAGAGTATTTCTTTTAAAGACAAAACAATTTTAGTAACAGGGGGTGCTGGTTTTCTAGGCTCTTGGGTGTGTGATGTTCTAGTTGAACAGGGTTCATACTGTATCTGTTTAGATAATTTATCCTCGGGGAAACCTGAAAATATAATTCACCTAATGGAAAAAGACAATTTTCGCTTTATTAATCATGATATATCTTACCCAATATATTTTGGGATGAGTTATCACCCATTAGGTATTTGTGTGGGGGACATTAAGAAAATTGATATTGTTATGCATATGGCAAGCAGAGCTTCTCCTTTTGAATTTAAAGAGGAACCAATATCGATTCTTAGAAGTAATACTCTAGGTACATTGAATTCTTTAGGGATTGCGAAATTTCATAATGCAATTTTCTTTTACACAAGTACTTCTGAAGTCTATGGAAATCCCCCAAGAGAAGCTGTTCCAACAGCAGAAAGTTATTTTGGACATGTAAATCCTGTTGGACCGAGAAGTTGTTATGACGAATCTAAAAGAGCTGGAGAAGCATTTATTAAGGCTTATGAACTTCAACATAAAATGAGAACAAAGATTGTAAGGATTTTCAATACTTCAGGACCTAGGATACGATCTGGTCTTACATTTGGAAGAGTTGTTCCTAACTTTATACACCAAGCCCTATATGATGAAGATATAACTGTATTTGGAGATGGATCCCAAACCCGATCTTTTATTTATGTGGTGGATGAGATTGAGGGAATCCTTAAAGTGGTACATAAAGATGAAGCCACAGGAGAAGTTATTAATCTAGGCAATAATAAAGAATATACTATTTTAGAACTAGCCCACATTATAAAAAGTTTAACTAATTCAAATTCAAAAATAATTTTTAAACCATTACCTACTGATGATCCCATATATAGGTGTCCAGTTATTACAAAGGCAAAAAAGATTCTAAATTGGGAGCCAACAACTCCGTTAGAGGAAGGCCTAAAAAAAACTATTGCTTGGTTTAAAGATAATGAACAAAATCACTAATAAAAATAGGAAAAAAATCCTAAAAACAAGTAAAAAACAATTTGATACATTACTTAAAATTTGTTTAATTATTGGAATTATAATTGTATCAGGTTTTATTATTTACTATGTTTTAACACCTGAGCCAGGTTATGTTGCCTTTATGATTTTAAATGAGAATCAAAAAGCAGAAAAATATCCTACTGAAGCAGCTATCAATGAGTCCATTTCATTTTATCTGACAGTGGGGAATTATTTAAATCGAGATTTTACATTTCAGATACAAATTAAAAAAGGTAATAATAACACTATTTTAAGCTCATCGATACCCTCAAATGGAACACTTGATTTTACAATAGGTAATATTACCTTGAACCATAACGTTGATTGGATTTCACAAAAATTGAATGTTTCATTCTCAGAAGTAGGTCAAAATCAGATAATAATTGCAGAATTATGGCAAATCAGAAATGAAGTTGAGGAATTTTATAACAATGTATTTCTACGACTAAATATAACTAATTAATTTCCTCCTCCTATTATATTTACTGATTTGATTCTTACATATGGAGCTCGAAATACACCATAGACACTAAATTCTTCTGAAACTGCGTCTATTTTTTGAAATAAATCTATAAGATTAATACCAACCATAGTTTCATTAAGTGGTTCCTTTATTTCTCCATTTTTAATTAAATTCCCATGTAATATTAAACCTGAAAAATCACCAGTTGAAATATTGGGAGAATCTCCAGTATAATCTAAAACAATTCCCTCCTTAATACCTTTAATTATTTCTTCAAGTGGAATATCTCCCGTTTTCATTACGAAATTAGTAATGCCTATTGAGGGAATTGTGCTGTATGAATTTCGAGAAGCATTTCCAGTACTTTCAACGCCTTCTTTACCTGCAGTAAAACTATTATGTAATAAACCATTTCTAAGAAATTTTCCTTTTTCAAAGATCTTTTTATTTCTACATGGAACCCCTTCACCATCAAAAACTGAGGACCCTGTTGCACCTGCAATTAATCCATTATCTTCAATATTTAAATATTCCGAACCTAAAGTTTCACCTCTTTTATCAACAAGAAAACTTCTTTTATATTGAAAAGTTTCTCCATTCACAGCTGCGGCAATCGGTCTTAATATTAGACTTATTGTTCCTTTTGGAGTTAAAATAATAGGTACTTTCATATTTCTAATTTTTTTCCTATTAAGATTTCTTTTAGCATCATCTAGGGCATTTAACACAATTCTTTCAGGATCTAAATTCTTTAACATTCTTTCAGTTTGCCATTCAGAACCAAATGAAGTTTCTTTACTTACTTTATCCTTTACAATTATATGGGAAGATAATGAACAATTTGTCTCTTTACCCGAGATCTCCAATTCATTTGAATTATAAATATAGGTTTTTGAATAATTCGAAATAAAATTCGCAGTTTGAGAAATTGCCATTGCATCTTCTTCACATATTTTAATTAAATCTTCAACATATAATAAAGAATCCTCCAATTGTAAATTTTTCAAATCTTTGTCGAATAAATCGTCTACATCAGGGTAAGTTTTGTAGGAAAAAGGTAGGTCCTTAAAATCGGGATTATCAGTTCCAACATTCATCATTTTAACAGCAATATTGATCATTTTTTCAATTGACTTTTTTTCTAGCCTATTGGTGAATGCGAATCCAAGTGAACCTTTATTATTAATAACTCTAATTGAAACACCATTATCTTCTCCAATTTCACTGTTTTTTATGGAATTTTCTTCAATTTCTATATTAACATATTTGTTTTGTCCGAAGAAAATTTCGGAGCATTTTATATTTGAATTTTTTTTATTAATGAGGTCTAATCCATATTTTGCTAAGGTAAAAATATTTAGATCATCCAATTAGTTCAAACCTCCTACAGTAACATTTTCTATTCGAATATAAGGTCCTCCATCACATACTCTTACGCTTTGACCACCTTTTCCACACAACCCATCTGAATAGTTGTATGTATTTTGATCTCCAATTGCAGTTATTTTATTAAGAATTTCAAGAGTCATCCCAGATAGAGCAACATCCCTCATTAATTGTTTTTTCTCTCCATTTACAATCTGATGAGAAAGTTTACATTTAAACTGGAAGTTACCTGTTGTAGGGTCAGTGTAGCCATATTGGAAATCCTCACATAGAATTCCATCCTTTACTTCCTCGATCATTTCTTCAAGACTCCAGTCCTGTGGCTCTAAATAAGTAAATCCCATTCTTACTTGAGGTCTTGAAGAACTTGATGATGCTCTACCATGACCGTTAGGTAGTTCATTCATTCGTGAAGAAGTTTCTAAACTATGTAGATAATTTTTAAGAATTCCTTTTTCTACAATGATAGTTTTTTGAGAAGGGATTCCCTCATCATCTATAAAATAACAGCCAAATAGCTCGTAAGGTAAGTTAAACTTTTTACTTTGACTCATAGTTGGATTATCAATAATATTAACCTCTTCTATCGCAATTTTTTCGCCTAATCTTCCTTCCAAAATACTTTCCTTATTTAAAATATGATCAGCCTCTACCGCATGCCCAAAACTTTCATGAACAAAAGTACCAGTTAATATAGGGTCCATAATTATTGTGAATTTGCCTCCAATTGGAGATTTTGCTTTCAATAGTTCCACTGCTTCTTTTGCTGTTTTTGAACTTAGAGTTTTAGCTTTTTCAGTTTCTGTTATCTCATATCCTCCCACTCCTGCCACTGAATTGATGGATCTCTGGAGAATACCATTTTCTTGGGCGTATGCTAAACTAAATAAACGTAAAAAGGATAGATCTTGAAAAATATTGCTATTAAAAGAATTTAGAAATATATTTTGAGTATGCGCATCCAGGTATAAGGTATGAGTATTTTTTATTTTTGGTGAATATTGTGAAGCTATTTTTTCATGATCTATAACAAGCTTTATTTTTTCTCCAATATCAATCTCCTCTAAGTCTTTTTTGCTATTGATTTTAAAATGCTGGATCATAGGGTCCTGTTCAATAATTTTAAATTTATATTTACTGAGAGATTCAGAAAGTTTGGCTAATTTAATTGCTTTTTGAAATCCATTTTTAATAGTTACTCTATTAAGATCTTTTAAGACACAAAAACCCCATCCCCCATTAATAAAAGTTCTGATTCCACAATCTGTTATCTTATAAGAGGAGACTTCCTTACTTCTTTGATCAGTAAAGTCTAAATTTGTGCCAAGATTTACACTAGCTCTAATGTCCCAATACTCAACTTGATCCTTAGTAATTTGGTGTAATTCGTTAATTAGCTTTTCGTCTATTTCTTTTAATTCGTCCGCAATTTCCATACGTTTTGTCTCTGTGTATCTCTAATTCATTAATTTAACAAAAATTTAATGATTAATAGTATATCCTAAAAAAATTGTAGAAAAATAGCTTAAATATCTTTGTTTTTTATGGTAAAATTATAAAAAAGAAGAAGTAATTCAGCATCATTAAGTTTTAAGATGTTTTTTTAAATCTTGAATAATAGCAATTGTATCTTTTATAGAGCATATCTTGGAAAATTTAGTTGAATTTTTGAATAAGAATAAACGATTACACTTCCAGCATTTCTTTGATTTTATAATCCTATTTGTATAATACCACTGTCCACAATTATAGCATCGATAAAAAAAATATTTCTGTTTATTTACCATATTACTTAAAATAATTAGAAAACAACATTTAACTTGTATTAGCCAAAAAATTTTCTAATTTTTATATTGAAATATTTTAAGATTAATATTTCTAATAAAACAAGATATATTTTGGGACGAATCATTATTTTAATTAAGACTAAATAAAAAAAGAGAAGAAATATGGATCATAAATTTATTCATCCAGTAGAAACAAGATATCGGACTGAAATGGCGAAATATTTTACCGAAGAAAAAAAATTAGATTACTGGATGAGGGTAGAAGCTGCATTAGCACATGTTCATGCAGAATTAGGAAATATTCCTAAAAAAGCTGCTAACGAAATAAATAAAAAAGCAAATTTAGGTTATGTAAAACTAGAAAGAGTAAAAGAGATTGATAATCAAATCCATCATGATTTAATGGCGATGGTTAAAGGCTTAGCAGAGCAATGTGAAGGAGACGCAGGTAATTATGTTCATCTTGGGGCAACTAGCTATGACATTGAAGATACTGCAACTGCTTTACAATTAAAAGAAGCATTAAATTACCTACATGATACTCTATTAGAGTTATTAAAGGTTTTATTAAATATTTCAAAAGAAAAAAAAAATCTAATTTGTATTGGGAGAACACATGGTCAGCACGCAATTCCTACTACCTATGGTATGAGATTTGGTGTATGGGCTTATGAAATAAATAGACATTTAGATAGGATTTCTGAAATTAAAAATCGAATATCTTTCGGCAAAATGTCAGGGGCAGTTGGAACAATGGCTAGTTTTAATGAAAATGGAATAGAAATACAAAAAAGAGTAATGGACAAACTTGATTTAGATCCTGTGCTTATTGCAAATCAAGTTATACAAAGAGATAGACATGCTGAAGTAATCTTTTTAACAGCTTTAGTTGGACAAAGTTTAGCTAAAATCGCAACAGAAAACAGGATACTTCAAAGAAATGAAATTGCTGAGATGTTTGAACCTTTTAAAAAAGAACAAGTAGGTAGTTCGACAATGCCACATAAAAGAAATCCTCATAAATCAGAAAGGATTTGCAGTTTAGCTAGAATTTTAAAATCTAATGTAATAACAGCATTGGATAACATAGTATTAGAAGATGAAAGAGATATTACAAATTCCGCATCTGAAAGAGTAATTTTTGCAGAGAATTTTATACTTTTAGATTACATGATAAAGCAATTAATCCAAAATCTAAAAGGGATTGAATTTAATGAAATTAAAATTGTAGAAAATCTTAATCTTACTAGAGGTGCATGTCTTACTGAAAAAGTTATGGTTCAATTAGTAAAGAGAGGGATAGGAAGACAAGAAGGCCATGAAATATTAAGACAAGCATCAATAAAAGCTCGGGAACAAAATTTATTCATGAAAGACATTCTAATTGAAAACACCCAGATTAAAGAAAAATTCTCAAAAGAAGAATTAGAGGAAATTTTTGATCCTCACAAGTACATTGGCCAAGCTGTTGAACAAGTTGATAATTTAGTGAAAATTCTAAAGAACAAGTATAAAATTTAAATTTTTAAGAAAATGGATGAAAATAACGATTTATATAGAAAATTAGGTGTATCATCTAAAAAGGAAGATGTTCATAACGCACTAAAATACATTGACAAGGGTCTATTTCCTGGAGCATTTTGTAAAATAATAGAAAACATTGATGTTAGAGAGGATTATTGCTCTATTTTTCATGCTGATGGAGCGGGTACAAAAGCTAGTTTAGCTTACATGTATTATAGAGAAACAGGTGATATATCAGTTTTTAGAGGTATAGTTAGGGATGCAATGATTATGAATCTTGACGATTTTTTATGTGTAGGGGCAACAGGTAATATTTACTTTTCGAATAATCTTGGAAGAAATAGTCAATTTATCAAAGCAGATGTCGTTGGAACAATTATTAAAGAATATTATGATTATAGTGATAGATTAAGTTCTTTAGGCTTAAAGGTAAAGATGTGTGGAGGTGAGACTGCTGATATTGGGGATTTAGTTAAAACTCTTGTAGTTGATGCCTCTGCTTTCACGTCTATGAGAAAAGAAGATGTTATTGATGCAAGCAATATTAAACCTACTGATGTGATTATAGGTTTGGCTAGTTCTGGGAAAGCTACTTATGAACACGAATATAATAGTGGTATTGGAAGTAATGGGTTAACATTGGCAAGACATGGCCTTCTTTCACATGAATATTATGAAAAATATCCAGAATGCTATGATCAAACTCTTGATGAGAAATATATTTTCTTTGGTAGATATAAATTAACAGATGTGATTGAAGAGCTTAATTTAAACGTAGGAAAAGCATTGTTATCACCTACAAGAACATATACTCCAGTGATCATAGATATTCTAAAGAAATACAGAAAAAAAATTCATGCAATCATACATAATACCGGTGGGGGTCAAACTAAAATCCTAAAATTTAGCAACAATATAAAATTTGTTAAAAATAATCTATTTAGAGTTCCGAAAATATTTGAGCTAATTCAACAATCTTCTGAAACTCAATGGAATGAGATGTTTAGTGTTTTTAATATGGGTCATAGGATGGAACTCTTATGTAATGAGTCTATAGCTCCAGAAATTATGAAGATCTCGAAAAAATATGACATTGATTCTAAGATAATAGGATATTGTGAAAAATCCCCAATAAAAGGTAAAAATATACTAGAAATAAATTCAGAGTTCGGTTCCTTTAATTACAATTAGGTTGTAGTCCCTATGGGAAAAGAATTCGATTTAATTTTTATCGTATGGCTCTCCTTGATATGATTGCTAAAGTTGAAAGACACCCAATTGAAGACAACGAACTATTTGTATTCGATTTACAATTCTTATCCAGAGGAGCTGCTGCCAATACTACTTAAATATGTGCTAAGTTTGGGTTGAAAGTGGCATTTATTGGTAAATTAGGGTATGAAGATGAATTTGGAAAAATGATAATTAACGATTTTAAAGAGTTATTATTAGACACATCATTAATTAAATAATCAAATAAACCTGGGACAGAACTATCGTATATAGCATTAAGTAAAGATGGAGATCGAAGAATTTATGCTCATAGTGGACCAACAAATATTCTCTCTATACAAGATATTAATTCTGAAGAGATTATTAAGTTAAAAGTAATTTACTTGAGTAATTTAAAAAATTAAGAACCTTTTAAAAAAGCTGCTAGAGTCGCAAAAAACGAAATACCTATAATATTAAATCCAGGAATGCTAATAATTGAACAAGGATTTGATAAGACAAAATAATTACTGAGTTATACTGATATCCTAATCATTTCAAAGAGGGAATTTCAAAGTCTCTTTAATTTAGGAGTTAATAATTTAACTGAACAAATATTTAAAGATAAAGCAGGAAATCTTTTCAAATTAGGAATTAATATAATAATAATAACAATGAGAAAAGAAGGAGTTATTATTTTAAATACAGATTTTTCTGAATTAATAAAGCCAATCGAAATGGCTGAAGTTGTTGATACTACAGTAGCGGGAGATGCTTTTTCTGCTGGTTTTTTTTATGGTTTTATCAGAAATACCAGTTATGAATTTGAAAATCTTAAACACAATTTAAAGATAGGAAATTTTGTTGTGGGGAAATGTATTCAAAAATTAGGAGCCAGAAATGGTATTCCTAATATTGATAAGTTAATTCTAGAATTTTTTTAAATGCCAAATAAAAAGATTTATAATTTTTTAAATCAATAATTTTTTATTCTATTCATATGTGAGTATAAATGATAAGACTGGGTAGAAGCGGAAAGAAAGAAATAGCTAGCAAAAGAATTCGATTTTTTTATCAAGAAGTAGTTTGGGGATTTATTATTATATTTTTGTTATTATTATTACCTGGTTTCTTAATTCCTTTATTAGTAGATATAGATTCTCCTCTTTATGGAATATCTTTTTATTTGTCAAGAGCAATACTGGTGCTTATTGGAATACCACTTATATTCCCTCTTTCTAATTTAATATTTGAACCTCAAAAACGAAATGTAATAATCGAAGAGGATGTTACGCCTGCGAAAGGACATTTAAAACTATATAAAATATCTAAGAAGAATTATAAATATCAAATCCTTTACGGTGTTTTGATTTTCTTTCTTGTTTTTTTACCTATTGGTTTTTTTACTTATCTACTAGTACCAGGGATGCTTGTATACCAATCAGAATCCATAATATTTAGTTCAACAGGTGGATATTTAAAATCTAATAATTACATAATATTTTTAATTTCTGCAATAATAGTTCAATTTTCAGTGGCTATAACAGAAGAGACTGTTTCTAGGGGTTTATTAGCTAAAAGAGGGAGTGAACATTATTCTGGAATGTCTGCTGTGATAATATCAGCACTTTATTTTGGATTTGGTCATTTTGCTTATTTCTTCGATCCATTAAGTTGGGGGAAATCTATTTGGTATCCACTTATTTGGTTTTTAGAAGCATTTATTATTGGAATTATTCTCGCCTTATTAGTGTTAAGAAGAAAATGGCTGTTCCCAGTAATTATTGCCCATACTTTAAATAATATTATTGCTATACATGCAATCTGGAGCTTTTCACAAGGGATTAGTTTTTCAATTATAAGTCTTTATCTATACTACCCTCTCCTTATTATTGGATGTATATTATTTGTATGGTTCTACTCTCAAGTAAAGGAAAGTCTTACTATTGGATTTGGTATGCTTAAAAATTATTTCAAAAGAGAAGAAAAAATTGAGGTTACAACAGGAGATACCATTTTTCGTGTTTTTTTTGATATACTAATGGGATTCTTAATCTTTTTAATGGGATTTATTATTGCTATATAAAGGAGCGTTTATTTAATGAAGTTTGGGATTATTTCTGACACACATATAACTAATAGTAATGATGAAAAACTTTTTCTGTTAATCAATCAATTAAAAAAAGTATTCAATGATGTGGATGAAATTATTCATGCGGGAGATATCTGCGAAGATTTTTTTCTAAATGATATAAAAGAAATAGCTCCTGTGCGATGTGTCAGAGGAAATTTGGATAAAATCAAAGATTTAGAAATTTTTACTCATTTTACTGTGGGACGCTATAATATTGGAGTTATTCATATATTACCTGATAATCTTGAAGAATTTGTTAAGAAGTATAATTTAGATATATTAATATTTGGTCATACACATCAACCTCTTATAAAAGGAACAGAATTTAATGTTCTACTTTTAAATCCGGGTTCTCCAACAAAACCTAAAGCCCCTCTCGAAAAACCAGGATTTAGGAAACCTGTGGCAAGACCAAGTATTATTACTTTAAGTATTGATGAGGATGATATTTTATCGACATTTATTATAAACCTTAAAATATGAAATACCCTTGGAGCTGTTGAAAAGATTTCTCATACTCTATATTAATTCTCAATGTATTGGATGAAGTGTAAAACGTTTTAACTAAAATTTAAAATATGGGTCTTTAATATAAAACCCACATTGAATAATTTTAAATATTAATTAACTCATATAATTAATGCTAGGAAATTTTAAGTAAGAGTATTTGAACAAAAATATATAAACTGAAAATTATTAATAATTTTATTTAGAATAATAACAAAATAATATAGATAAGAAGGGTATAGATTTGGTAAGTAGACTTGAACTGGTACTTAAAGAACTAAATGAAAATGGTAATTTTCGAGCATCACTTTTTGCAACATCAACAGGATTAGTTCTTGCCTCCCAAAAAGAAGAGAATATCGACGAACGCGTTGTAGCTGCTATGGGATCTTTATTAAGTGATTCAGCATATAAAGCTGCGGAGGAATTAAAACTTTCTGATATTCAAAGTATGAAAATTAAGTATAAGGAAGATTTCATTATGATGAGAAATATAATTATGCCTGATAATAAAAATCAATTTCTTTTAGCTATTTTATCAAAATCTCCTGAAAGTGACGACGTTGAGCGATACTTTGATCAACTCCTTGATTGGGCAGTTGAAAACTCGCAAGCTGATTTAGAAAAGCTTTCAAGTTTATAATCCATCTTCTCCCATTTTTTATTTTTTCCCTTTCCTTCGATTTTACTTCATAAGTAACTAATCACTAAATAGGGTCTTAAAATACGAATATCCATATTATATTGACTGATTTGGAACTGTAATGAAACGGATGCTTGAATGTGAATAATTTGGAAAAGTTTTACTTGTAATTTCTTGAAATTTTTAGAGCATAGAGTTGTAAAATTCTAAAATTTCATCAACTACTTGTCTCTCATAACCCCAATAAAAATGATCTGCTCCATCAATAATTTTTTTTCTCTTTGGATCGTGGTACTGATTATAATATTGTTCAAAATTTGAATAAACAGCAATCGTATCTTGATTACCTTGAATGAATAATTTTGGTTTATTAGATTGGGATAATTCTCTAAATTTAGTACCTATAAAATCCCAGGGGAAAGAAATAGAAACATAACCAATAATCTCATCTGAGTAATTTATTGCTGAACACCCAATTGCTGCTCCATATGAATAACCACATATAATTATTTTTTCAAATTTTTTCTCATTTATTAAAAAATCAATACAAGATTGAACATCACTTATTTCACCTTCTCCTCCAGAATGGGTTCCAGTTGATTTTCCGACACCTCTAAAATTGAACCTTAAACAAGAAATTTTATTTTTAATTAGCTTATTAAAAACATTAGATACCACATTATTATACATATTCCCACCATATTGTGGATGAGGGTGACAAATTAAAACTACTGGATTATCTTGCCCAACGCTAGACTTAAAAAACTCCGCTTCTAGTTTTATCTCCTTATTACTAATAAATAATATTTCTATTTCTACCATAATTTTAATTAATTTTTAAATTATAATAATAATACTATAAAAAATTGTGCGAAATATGAGTTTTAACAAGATAATATTAGAGCAAAAAGTAAGAGAGTTTTTGCGTGAAGATTGTATCTATAATGATGTTAGCTCTAAGGTTATACCAAAGAATGCAAATGCTTCGGCAAAAATTTTTGCGAAGAACGCTGGTTATTTTTCAGGAATGGAGGAATTAAAAATTTTATTCGACTTCTTGAATATTGAGATTGATTTTAAAAAGAAAGATGGTGATACAGTTGAAGAAGGAGATATCATTTCACAATTAAAAGGAAATGCTAGAGATATTTTGCTAGGAGAAAGAGTAGGTCTTAATCTTATAACTCATATGAGCGCAATTACTTCAACAGTAAAAAAGTTTGTCAAGATTATAAATCATTCAGGGAAAAAAGTTAAAATAGCTTGTACTCGGAAGACTACACCTGGAATGCGTATATTTGAAAAAAAAGCGGTGGAACTAGGGGGAGGCGACACTCATCGTTTTTCGTTAGATGATATGGTTTTATTAAAAGACACTCATTTAAGATATTACAATGGAGATGTGAAAAAACTTCTAAAGGATACAAAAGAGATTGTTAGTTTCACTAAAAAAATAGAAATTGAAGTTGAAAATGTTGAAGATGCCTTAATTGCTGCTCAAAATGGAGCGGATATTATTATGTTGGATAATTTAACTCCTGATGATGTAGAAGAAGCAATGAATTTGTTAAAAAAACATAACCTTAGAGATAAAGTAATAATTGAGATTTCAGGAGGGATAACTCCAGAAAATATTATAGACTATTTAATATCAGAACCTGATTTTATAAGTTCTGGATTAATAACTCAATTTCCTTCAGAGCAAGTTGATTTTTCACTTCGATTTGATTAGTTCTAGTTATTAGTCGATAACAATTTCACGGATGGAATAAATTACGTCTTTAATTTTAGCTAATTCTTTATAAAGATCTTTAATAATTCCAAATTCGCCAACTAACAAGAGTAATTCAATTTTCTTTTCTGCAATGCGCCAATCTGTGACTGTTTTTATAATCTGATGATATCGAGAATATAGTTCAGTTATTTGATCGATAATTATTTCTTTGAAAGGATATACTAAACTTACAGTCATTAATTTATATCCTTCTAAATTTTCAAATTTTTCATGTTTTTCAATAAAATTTATTATTGAGTCCCTTAATGCTTCGCTTTTCGAATTGAAACCACTGAGATTTCGAACTTTCTCAAACCTCTCTAATAAATCATTACTCAATTGTAAAGATATTATTGGCATTCTAAATCATTCAAATTCAATTTTTTTTTAAAAATTAAGAATTAATTATAAAAATTTGTTTAAAAAATTGATCCTTCGAATTATGGGTTTTTTATATTTTTTCTCCGCATACTTCTAGGATAATTAGCAAAAAGCGTCTCAAAAAGTTTTTGAAATCTTTCAAGATGTTCTTCAGGCACTATTTTTGGTTCTCCTATTTGTAAAGCTCCCCAATATATCTTAGCAAGTTTTTCCACTAATTCAGCAAATTTTACAGCATGGTCCAATGATTTTCCACAGACAATAACACCATGGTTAGCTAATAAAGCTGCGTTCTTCTTACCCAAAGCATTAAGTGCTACTTCTCCTATTTCTTCTGTATGAGCCTTTCCAAATTCAGAGATATCTATAGGTCCACCTAAAAATATATACATCTCTTCCATAATAATTGGAATACTTTTTTGTACGATTGAGAGCATGGTTGCGAAAGTTGAGTGGGTATGAATTACCGCTTGAGCTTTTGATCTTGATTTATAAATTGCAATATGCATCTTTGCTTCTGTTGATGGCAATTTTCCAGCACTTAAAGGAGTCCCATCAAAATTTAAATGTACAATTTCTTCTTTTTTAAGTGTATCATATTGATTAAATGAAGGTGTGATAAATAACTCTTCTTTTTTTCCATTTCGTAGACTAACATTACCTTCTCCAGCTTCTACTAATCCTTTTGTGTAAATTGTTTTTGCTCCTTTAACAACTTCCATCCGAAGTTGATCTTCTTTATTTGATGCCATAAATTAAATAATCAAAATTCTGTTAAAAATATATTTTGAAAAATAATGTCATTAATTATATAATAATAATATTCCAAAAATTTCCTTTTATATTAATTCTTTAAAGTCTTGTTTTTTAAATATAATTTATAAATATCACACATGTAAGCTTACTTTTAAAATTCAACTCTATTAACTTTCCTTAAATAACAATGACTCGTCTTATCTTACATTGTGATCTTGATTGCTTTTTCGCAGCTGTAGAAATGCGGGATAATCCACAATATAAGGGTAAACCAGTGATAATAGGAGCAGATCCAAAAGAAGGAAAAGGTAGAGGGGTTATATCAACATGCAATTATGAAGCTAGGAAATATGGTTTACACTCTGCCATGCCGATATCTCAAGCTTATAAAAGATGTCCTCATGGAATTTATTTAAAACCTAATGGTAAAAAATACCTAAAAGTATCAAATCAAGTAATGGATATCCTCGAAACTTATAGTAATGATTTCCAGAGAGTAGGGGCAGATGAAGCATATTTAGAATTAACAGAAAATGCAAATAGTTTTGAGGAAGCAGGAAGAATTGCAAAAGAAATTCAAAATGAAGTACTTAGCAAGGTTGGTATAACAATTTCAATAGGGATTGCACCTACAAAATCTTTAGCCAAAATTGCATCTGACGAAAACAAACCTAATGGTATCACTTTTGTAAAACCTGATGATATTAAAGATTTCTTAAAAGATATGGATATTACTCGAATTCCAGGTATTGGTAAAAAATCTAAAGCACACTATTTAAACAAGGGTATAAGGAAAATCGGAGATATCATTAATACACCTTTAAATCAATTGATAGACTTGTTTGGAAAACATGGGAAATGGATATGGAAAATTGTACATGGGTTAGATAATCGTAAAGTAAAAGAATTTCATGAAGAACGGAAATCCATTAGTGCAGAGAGAACTTTTCATACTGACACCAATGTTTTTAAAGATATTTTATTAACATTTGAAGAAATTAATAAAAGTATACATAGGTCCATAATTAAACATCATATAACTTATAAGACAATTACTTTGAAGATAAGATTTGAAGGTTTTCAAACTTTTACTCGCTCGAGAACAGTACCTTTCCACATTCAAGATGAAAAATTTGTATTAAATATTATCTTAGATTTATTTAAAGAGTTTTCAGGATATCAAAAAAAAGTAAGGCTTGTTGGAATTAAATTATCAAATTTAGAAAAAAATCTTAAATCTCGACAAACAAATTTATTGAAATATGCTCTTATTTAATTCCTTTAAATTGGCGGGTTTACATTAAATGACCTTATAATTTGTTTATGGAGCATACCATTTGAAGCGATAATTCCAGGGGCAGTCAATAAACATTTTTCAACTTTATACTTTAATTCTTTTCCTTTTAAGTCTGTTATTTGTCCTCCCGCTTCTTTTACAAGTAGTTCTCCAGGCATAAAATCCCATGTAAAAGAATTTGCCACATCTAATGGTTTTATATAAAGATCAGCACTCCCTTCCGCAATCATACAAAATTTTGCCATACTATCAATTTGAACAAAGTTTCTTATACCAACCTTTCGTGCAAAATTGAGAACCCACGGTTTATCATAATGCAATGAATGACATAAACGAAATTTTGATAAATCTTTATTCTCACTTACTCTAATTGTTGAAAAACCCTCTTTATCATATGAAACTTTAGCTCCTTGATTTTCTTCAGCCGAAAACAGAACTAATGATTCTTTATTATAATTTGGCACTGCAATGGCACAAATTTTTGGAATTGAATTTAACATAAATCCAATGCCTACAGCGTAAGATAATCCCTTCTGGTATCCTATTGTACCATCTATAGGGTCTACTGTCCATTGACGCTCAGAAGGTCTACCTCGATATCTGATATTTTCTCTTACTTTTTTTAATTTTTCTAATTTTAATTCAACAAAACATTCCTTTATTAGATTCTCTGCTTTTAAATCAATATAATTAATATTTTCTTCTTCTGCTATTATTTGATCATTTGGGAAAAAATCCTCTAATTCTGATAGAATATATATTTGAGATGCAAAATCAGCTAATGTTACTGGTGATTGATCTGATTTTACAAAGGATTCAAATCCTTTTTTTCTAAACCACTCCGTGATCTCTGAAGCCTTTTGGACTAATTCAATAGCAGTTTTTAATTCTTTTTTAAATCTCAATATGAAATTCTTTAAAATTTACCTAATTATTGCTTTGATTTCAAATAAATAATTTTCTAACGAAGCTGATGATGAACTTATAATATCTATCTGAGTTGATTTTTTTATTAATTCTGATTCAAAATTATATTCATCTAAAAGCCATAATAATTTATATATTTCGATTTTTTTCTTGAAATCATTATCTACATTAGAAAATTTAGAATATGTATCATAAAATGATCTATAAAATAATGGATTATTCAAAGGTTTCAAAATCCAATAATCGATTTTAATAAAATCTTGAGCTCGGCTTCCAACACACCAATTGTCAAAATCAACAATACCATTAATTTTTATAGCACCTAGTTCTTCTTTAACAATAATATTTTGGCTTTTAAAATCATTATGTAGAAGAACATATTCAGTCTCATCATCTATTAATGTCCTATTGTCTCGATAGAAATCTCTAATTTCGTCGCAGAAATCTATTTTATTTTTCTTTACTTCGTATAATTTTTCTTCTAATTCATGTTCAAAGAATTCCGAATAAGAGAGTTTTAATTTTTTACCAATATTCTTAATACTTTTATAATAAGAATCAAATTTTATCTGGTGTAAATTTCCTAAATGTTCACCTAAATTACTAAATAAATTTTGAAACTTTTTGGTGTATAGGTTCTTTCCCTCATTGATATATTGGTTTATAAGTTGAAATAAAGGTTTTCCTCTGATATACTCTTGCACTGAAAAAATGTAAGGGACAGTTTCCTTAGTTTCATCAAAGTAAATTAAATTACATACTGGAATTATTGGAGGTCTTTCTTTACTGAAGATATACGCCCCTTTTTTGGTGTTAATTATCTCTTTTACTTTCTGTGTTAATTCAAGTTCATTTGGATTTAAACTTTTATCTAAAAAGGGATATAAAAGTTTCTCCTTGACTAAGTTCTCTAATAATGAATAGGGATCTGTACGAAATCTGAAGACTAATTGACTATTTTCAAATTTTACTCTGTAAAGTGTATTGACATCAATAATATACGGCCCTTTGATTTTTTTTACCTTACCCTGTTGTACTAAAACTTCAATATTTGAAAATGTTTTAATTATTTCATCAAATTGGTAAAGATCTTTTTTACCGAGAAAATACAATTGATAAATTTGTTTGTTATTCAGTAAGTAATTCAAAGTAGCCTCGATTCTTTCTTTACTTATTGGATCGATTTGATCATATAATTTTTCATTAATGTAATTGGTTTCATTAACACTACTCGATATTAAATCCTTGTATAAGTAGAAAAAAGCATATTTTAAACCAACTTTTTCTTTAATTTCATTGGTTTTGATTTCATAAATTTTATTTCGAATATCGTTAATTTGTTCCTGCAATTGCAGAAGTTCTAAAATATTATCTTCCAAAGCATATTTATATAATTTTGAGCATATATTAACTAAATTACTAATATTAGAGACAATCCCACTATACTTTCTCTGTTCTAGTGGTACAAGTTGGAAAAAATTTTGTGCGTTTTCTTCTAATCCACAAAAAACAGAAAAATTTTTGTTTATTAGTTGAATATATGATTTACATTTTTTAATATTATAAAAGGAATCATTTAATCCTTTCAAATTTGTAAACTCTATTAAATTTTTTAGTAAATTTGGTTCAATCTCATTTCCAGCAAATTGGGGAGGGTTATTTATCAAATAAATTTGATTTTTAAAACTATTGGATCCTAAAATATTTTCAAAATAAGATTTCATAGCATCTATAGATAATTTTTCTGAAAAAGGGGGAGAAATCATAAAATTTATATCTTCAAATTTTTTTCCCAAATTCTCAATTTGGTTAAGTACTCCGTCTATTTCGTTGCCAAAAATCCCAACAAGAATAGGAACCCTTTTCTCTGTGATTTCTAAGGCAAGTTCAATAAGTCTAATTTTTTCTCCTGTTGAAAATAAATCACCATCACCTAATCTCCCAAAAAAAAGAAGAGAATTTGCATCATTAGTAAGAACATGACGAATAAGAAGTGAATTTAGGTTTTTTATTATCCTAAAATCTTTATTATAAAATGTTAAGGTATCACAAATAATGCCATTGAGTGGTGGCAATCGACTCTCCTCTTCAATTCTTTTAAAAAAAAATTGAATTCCTATTACTTTTTATATATTATAATTTTTCTGAATAAATATGATTTTTGAAGATTGAATTCAATGTTAATAGACTTAAAATTTTATGATTCGCTTTTTAATAATCAATTATCAAGTTTAAATAAATTTTCTAATAATAATTAAAAGAAGGAATTAAAATTTTTTGTAATATTGAAAATGTAAATATACCGCTAGTTTCTACGGGAACGTCTCCATTTATAGGTGCTGGACAATTTGGTTTCAGAGCATTTGAATGGCGTAGAAAATTTTTAAATAATCCTAAGGCTATGTTGGAAATTTTAGAAGCTAGTTATGCGAAAGGAGCTCGTGGTATCCAAGTAATCCCAAGTGGTAAGATTTTAATAGCTGCTCAAATGATGAGTGAAACACATAGTGATTATGTGATAACTGGAAGCACTTATCCTAGTGAAGATCCATGTGTTGAGGAATTAGTTAAAACTGGAGCAAAATTGATATTCGTTCATGGTGTAGTTTCTGATATTAAAGGAAGAGAATTGTTAAAACTTTTAGATAATATATCTGGTATGGGAATTATTCCTGGTATAGCAACACATGATCCAATTCCCACATTAAAATTTAGCATTGAAAATTCTTTAAATGTAAGGACCTTCCTCATACCATTCAATGCATACGGTTCTTTCATGGGAAATATGAAAAAATTAGAAGAAATTGTTGATAAAACCAAAAATTTTTATTTTATTGGAATGAAGACATTAGCGGCGGGAGATATTAGGCCAGATATTGCATTTCAATATATTGCTAATCATAATATATGTGCTGTGACGATAGGAATGGTTTCAAAACAACAAGCAGAAGAATCAACTGAATTTGCCTTGAAGTCTTTGATTAATAAAAAATCGTAAATGTTGTTTTTCGGAAAAAAAGAGAGGATTATAGGGGAAAAAATATATATTAGATTTTTTTAGATTCTTTAAAAATATCAAAAATATCCATTTCATATTCCACAGTATCTTCAGGAAGTAATTGAGGGTCTTTTATAAGTTTTGCTAAGTAATATATTTTTGCTCCTCGTTCAAGGTAATTTAATACTGTCTTTGCCCCTTCAAGATGACTCCCACAACATAAATTTCCATGGTTAGCAAGTAGAACCGCATTTCTTTCTTTTAAAGCATTAATAACGGATTTTGCTAACTCTTCTGAGCCTGCTTCTCCATAATCTGCACATTGAACTTCTCCACCAATATATGGTACTAATTCTTCCATTACTGGTGGTAAAGAGAGATTCAATGCACTCAATACAGTAGAATATATACTGTGAGCATGAATAATTGCGTTCACGTCTTCTCTTTCTTTATATACATTAAGATGCATATATTTTTCGACAGAAGGATTCCTTTCGCCTTCAATGACTTTACCTTCCATATCGATGATAAGGATATCTTCTGGTTTCATCTCTGCGTAATTAACATTGCTAGGAGTAATTAAAACATATTCATTTTCATTATCCTTTATTCTTGCACTAACGTTTCCTGCAGAACCTATCACATGTTTCTCCTCTAATAAGATTTTGCAAAGTTCGACAATTTTCTTTTTCAATTTAGTTATTCTAGCACTTTTGATTATTCTTTTTCCTGAAAGTACTTCAGGGTTCATTATATGATTTGGTGTTTTATTGTTTAACCATAATTTAATATCATCTAGAAGCATTTTTGATTGACGCTCAATTATCTCATATGTATCCCCTCCTATATGGGGAGAAACAATTGTGTTGGATAATTCTAAAAATTCATTATCTTCATCAATAGGTTCTAATGGGAAAACGTCTAGTGCAGCTCCAGCAATCTTTTTTTCTTTTAAGGCTTGTTCTAAGATTTCATAATCCACTAAACTCCCTTTAGCTGTATTTATTAAGAATGCAGTTTTTTTCATTGAGTTAATGCGATCTCCATTAATAAGATTATCATTTTCATCCGTTGCAGCTGCGTGAATGGTGATAAAATCAGAATTCCTTACAAGAAAATCGATATCAACAATTTCACCATATTCTTTAGCAATTTCATCAGGGATATATGGATCATAAACAAGACAATTAACACCAAAAGGTCTTAATCGATCCACTACTCTTCTCCCAATTTGCCCTAAACCTATAATACCAACTGCTTTTCCTCCCAGTTCAGTGCCTCTGAATTTTTCAAAATAACCTATCCAATCTTCAAAATCCACAACTTCAAAATCTTCAGAATGAAGGATTCTATCTATTTCTTGTACTTTTCGAGCAAGCATTAAAATATAACATACTGTTAAATCAGCAACTGCATCAACATTTCTTAATGGAGTATTGAGGACAAGTAAACCTTTTTCTGTTGCAGCTTTAAGATTAACGTTGAACGGATCTCCCCTGCATGAAATGAGCAGTTTTATATTAGTGAGTTCAAAAAATTCCTTTTTTTTTACATCATCAGTCTCAGTAATAAAAATATCCACTCCTTCTAGTTTCTGTGCTAACTCTTTTGCATCAAAATAAATCTCTCCGGTTTTAACCCATGGTTCATAGACAACTTCCATTAAAATCTTTAATTCATTTAGTGCTTCTGGAGTTAAATTTGCTGTGACAAAAGCTTTCATAAACTTCACTTAATTTGTATCTTCTTATATTAAATATAATAATGTTTAAAACAATAAACTTTTCAGTTTAAGCAAATTGCGAATTTTTCCTTCAACAACTTTTATTTGACCAGAGCTATATGCTTTTACAGCTCCAATTTCCTTATTAAATAAATCCATAAGAGTTTTTTCGTTTGTAAAATCAATTTTTACTGGTGCCGTATCATCTGCTGTATTGTCTTTTACTTCAATTCCTTGATCTCCGTTTACTAAAATCATTATCTTACGTCCAGTATCTAATAAAGTGACTTGAATTGGTTCATTATAGTTTGCTAGTTTTTTTCTAATTTTTTCAGTATTATTGTATCTATCTTCGATATCTTTCAAACAACTTGGAATATCTTCAAATCTTGACATAAGTTTAATACCTCCATTTTATTAGTAATATTTATTCCTAATTGATAAATAAGTTTGAAAAGATTTAAAGAATTCCTTGATATATTTTGATTTTATAATAACCATTTTTAACTTCTTATAATTGTTTAATACTAATTACTAATGATTTTAAATAAGTATATTTTAATATTAAATAGGAATTTGAATAAAACCTAAGGAACTGTGTTCAATTGGATTTAAATGAACTTCTTATAGAATTTACTAATAAAGGGAGATACGAAGTCTTTAAAAGCTTATACAAAGAGAAAAAAAGACATAGTGAGTTGGAGAAAGAGTTAAATATACCTGGTCCTGAGATCTCTCGAAATCTTAAAAGGTTAGTTAAAAAAAAATTAATTTCAAAAACAATCGATAATGAGTATGAAATTACAAGTATAGGAAAAATTCTTTACGAAATTTTAAATATCTTTGAATCTACATTAAAATTTGAAGAATTCTTAAATAATCATGATATCAGCTCAATTCCAATCGATCTATTCCTACAATTTGGTAAGCTGAAGAAGGTTAATGTCAATAATCAAACAATGAAAAATATACAGAAATGGTCCGATTTAGTTAAAAATTCAGAAAAATATATACTTGCAATTTCTGATCAATTCCAAAACTCCATTCTACCTATTGTTGAAAGAAAAATCAACAATCAATCAATTGAAATTAAAGCACTCATAGAAAAAGCAATTCTAATGGATTCTGTAAAAGTTGGAAAACAATTCAAAGATCGTCATGCATTTTATGATAAAGTTGATGTTTTTCAAAATGTAAGAGTCTTATCTCAAATTGGAATTTCACTTATTGCTTCTGATAAGGGAGCAATTGTATTTTTGAGTAAGGGTGGAAAAATTGATTATAGTCAATGTCTAGTAGATAATAGCGAGGCATTTGTTAACTGGACTCGTGAACTTTTTAAATGGTATTGGAAAAAGGGAAAAAAACTCAGGCCCTTTTTAAAAAAATAGAATAATAAGAGTTAAAGATCATCAATTTTTTTTTTTAGATTCTTCCATTGTTTGTAGATACTCTTATATTCTTCAGAGATTGATCTTTCGATGTTGAATGTATCATATTTCATGAATTCGTTAATAATTGCTTTATAATTGGGATATTGCTTTAAGCCTAATAAAGTAATAATAGCATTTCCGATAAAGGCGGAGTCTCTAATCAGTGGAACCATTATTTCTTTATCTAAAATATTAGTTAAAATTTCACAAAATTCTCTTGATTTTGACATACCTCCTGAACAAAATGTTGTTATTTCTGATTGAACGAATTGATGGAGGGCTTGAAAATTTTCATAAATCCCAAAACAAATATTCTCAATAGCACTTCGAGCAAAATTTTCTAATTTAGGTAATTCTTCTCCAATCATGCTGGGCGGAGGAAAAACAAAAACTCCTCTTTTTATTGATGTTTGATCTTTTAATGCCATAAGTTCTGGCCCCAAATATGCAAAAATCGAGCCTGATCCAGGTTTGCCTCTACTTAATAAATTATTCATAATTTCATCTGCATCCCCCTCAGAACTTGAAATAAACGCATCTTTAAACCAATCATAAACCCTTCCTGTACCTCCTGTATTAGCTTCAATTAACCATTTATCCTTAATCACGTGACAATCCGTCCAAAAATTCAGATCAGAGTCTATTATAGGTTTTTCTATAACTAAATGTACCGGTGTAGTTGTTCCTAAACTAATTCCTATATTCCCCTCCTCAATTACTCCCATGCCCAATAAATTAGCTTGTGTATCACCGCATCCTTTTAATACAGGAACACTTTTTTGGTTTATACCAAATTTCTTTTTTAGATCTGACTTTAATTCTCCTACTATAGTACCTGAATCGACAATTTCAGGAAGTATATCATAGTTTATGTTAAATGCTTCAATAATCTCCGAACTCCATCTTTTTTTGCTAATATCAAAAAGTTGAGATTCTCCTATAGAAGTATAATCTGTAAAAAATTCTCCAGTAAATTTATAGACAATCCAATCATCTAACATTAACACTTTACCTATATTTTCATACTGGTCTTCTTCCTCTTCTTGAAACCATAACAAGCGAGCTAAAGTAAACATTAACGATGGAGTATGGGCAGTTATTTTGAATAATTCCTCTTCTGAAAATTTATCTTCAATTAGATAAGCTGAATCAATACCTCTAATATCTGTGTTAGGACCTCCATAAATCTCCATTCCTTGTTTATCTAAAAAAACTGTAGCCATTCTTTGACCACATGAAGATATGCCGATTATGGTTTCAGGTTTATTTTGTTTTATCACATTTTTTATACCTAATTTAATTTTGTTCCACATATCATCCATATCAAATCTCTTAGCAAAACCATCAACATCCTCATCAATGATATCATATCCGTGAACTGAGACCGTTTCTAACTCCAACCTATCAGAGATAATACCAACCTTAACTTTTTTAGAAGATATATCGATAGAAAGTATTTTATCTGAATTTCCCATATATTTTTATTCCATTATATCATTTTAAAATTTTATTTATTCATAAAAAAATGTAAATAATGATTAAATAAAAGTAAATTTTTATGTAAGATACTTTCTTATAATTTCACCACGCGGTTCTTTTTCCTCAAAAAGAATGGCTTGAAAAGAATAAATTTTTGTATTTTTATCTTTCCAAGCATTGCTATCTAGCCAAGCTTTTGAACATGTCTGAGAGATAAAAGTTTCAACGTCCCAATTTCTACCATGTTCCACTGGAACTTGAGGAAGAAGTAAACCTCTCCTCATTCCTTTTTCAGCAATTAGCCCATCTCTTCCAATAACAATTTTATCCACATATTGTTTTGGATCATCTACCTCTAATAATTTAGGGGGAGTTAAAATTGATAATTCAATTACTATATTATCCATTTCTTCTATAGAAACAGAAGAAAATCGTGGATCTTCAATTGCAGAACTTATTGATACCTTATGAATTACATCATATAATGAATAAGTAGGTTCAATATAGCCAATACACCCTCTCAATGGGTTGCCAATAACATTATATTTATTTAATGTAACAAAAGCACCATAATTGTCTGAAAATCTCTCTTTTATTACTTCTGGAATGGGTATTCGTCTATTATTTCTTAAAAAAAATTCAATATTTTCCCGAGCAAATCTTATTAACATTCTACCCTCTTCTAAGCTAAATTCATCTTCATCAGACATTATCTTATTCCTAAAATCGTTTAATTTATGTATAATTATACTGTTTAAACATTTATACTTTATAGCATTCTTCTAATAATTTTTCCATTAGGAATGGAATTATCAACATTGATTTCAATTCCTCTTAAGAACACTTTCCAAATGTAAACTGTAGTACTGAATTTCTCAAAAGGAGTATATTTTGCTTTAGTTTTAAAATTATGAGGATTAATAATGTATTCTGGGATTTTATCAACAATTAATAGGTCAGCATCATACCCTTCTCTAATAAAACCTTTATTTTTTAAACTAAAAATTTCAGCAGGATTTTCAGATGCAGCCCTAACAAAATTTTCTAAGGGAAGTTGAAATTTAAACACTTTATAAAGAATTAGTAAAGGATATGTTTCAAAACCTGGGAATCCAGAGGGTGCTTCAGAATATTTTTGAGATTTTTCATCTAATGTATGTGGTGCGTGATCAGTTCCTATTAGGTTTATACTCCCTTCTTTCAATTCATTAAAGAGAAATCTAGAATGATTATCTTTTCTTAATGGAGGTAATACTTTGCCAAAATTATCATTGCTTAATAAAATAGTATTTGATAGAAGTAGATGATGTGGGGTTACTTCAAAAGAAATCTTTAGATCTTTATTTGAAGTCTGTGCTTTTTTGATTGTAAGATAGCTATCTATGCAGCTTACATGACAAAAATGAATAATTGGATAATCTTTAGGATCTAAAGGTTTTCCATTAACATATTTTATATAATTTTCTATGACATATTTAACATATTTTTCCTCTGCTTTAACTGGATCTAACCTGTTATGATATTCCAAGATGCTAAAGTTTTCTAGATTAAACTCTTGGTCAATTTGTTCTTTTTCTAGTTCAGATAAAGGATAAGAGGCATGAATAAATATTGGTGTATGGAATTTAGATGAAATATTAAATAATTTTTGCAGGTTACTTGAATCTTTCCAATTTATTTCATTTAAAGAATTAAGTGGGTAAATTTTAAATCCTAAGATCCCTAAATTAACAATATTCTTAATCTCTTCTTCATCAAATCCTTTAGGAACTCCTGCTATGAATCCAACATCCACATAAATATTGTTTTCTGCTTTTTTCATCCATAATTTAATTTGTTCTGTTGTAATTGCTGGAGGTTTTGTATTTGGCATATTAAACACGGTCGTTATTCCAGAAAAAGCAGCTGCCTTAGTCCCGGTTAAAAATGTTTCTTTTTCACTTTGATCCATATCTCGCAAATGAGAATGAATATCAATAATACCCGGTAAAATTAGTTTGTTTTGACAATCGATTTCTTTATGATCTTGATTTTTTTTAGCTAATTTTTTTAAATTTTTTTCTTGAGGATTAAATATAACTGTTTTAATGATATCATTAGCGATGAGAATGGCTCCTTTATGTAATAAACCTTCAGAATAAATTTTCGCGTTTTTTAAGATCATATTATTAATTTTTAGAGCGAATTTATTGTTGATCTTTTCTAAAATTAATATATAAAATTTTATTTTCTACCTCTTTAATTTTTGAAAGAGATATAGGTTTTATATTTTTCACTTCTTTAAATAATTCTATTATTTTATGTTTATCTCTTGATTTAGAATAAAAAGGAATGATAAAAAAATCAACTTCCATGTTTTCAATGAATTCGAAATTGAAATCTTCTACTTTTTCCTCAACATTTTGAGGATGATCTATCATCAGAAAGGTTTTTCCCTTCCTAAGTGATTTATAGAAAGTTATAAAAGAGGAATCATCAAAAAATTTTCTGAAAAAAATTCCTGGAGTTGATTTCTTCCATTGTTCATTTTCAAGAAATGATTCTTTTTTCGTATTGCTCAAAGCTTTCTCCAGAAGTAATGTTTGAGATCTTTCATCAGGGCCTAAATAACGTAATTTAGTACCCTCAAATTTAATCAATACATGCTCTTTTTGAAAATATAAATATAAGTTATTTTCTTTTCTAATGGAATAAGATAAACAGAAAGTCTCTCTTATACAATTGCATAGTCTATATACATCAAAAGGAGTTTTTCCTAAGTCAATATCTCTTTTAGAATATTTTGATATATTTTCTATTAATAAAATGAAATTGACCAAAATAATCAAATAAAATGTAAATTACTAAATTTTTAAAATTTTCCCAACTTCTTCATAAAATCACCTGCGGCTTTACCACCCGGGATTCCAGGCATTCCAGGTATCCCCTTCCCTTTTTTCTGCATTTGAATGAATCGTTTCATAAATTTCTTCATTTGGTTATATTGATCTAGCATTTTATTAATTACTGAATATTCTACGCCAGAACCAATAGAAATTCTTCTTTTTCTAGTTTTTTTAATAATTTTTGGACTCTCTTTTTCCAATTTTGTCATAGAACCAAGAACAACTTCCCATTTTGCGAGATTTGCTTCAGCATCTTCTTTTAAAGCGTCTGGAATATTTCCACCACCCATCATTGCTAAAATCTGTTTAAATTTACCAACTTTTTTAATGCTTTTCAATTGTAAATATAAATCTTCGAGAGTAAATTTACCATGAACCATTCTTCTTAATGTTTCTGGATCGATATCTATTTCTGCATCTTGTACTTTTTGAACTAATGATTTGATATCGGGTATACCTAATAGCGATCCTATGAATTTGGTTGGCTCGAATTCCTCGAAATCATCTATTTTTTCCCCAATCCCAATGAATCTAATACCCACATTTGCAGCAACACAGGCGGATAGAGCACCACCTCCTTTAGCAGTCCCATCTAATTTAGTAACTATTATTGAACCTAAATTGGTTGTCTGTGCAAATGCTTCAGCTTGGTTAAATGCTTGTTGGCCGAGAGTGCCATCAATAATCAGAATTATTTCGTTTGGTTTTAATTTATCTTCAAGAATTGCCATTTCTTTCATTAATTCTTTTTCTTCTTTATGTCTACCGGCGGTATCTGCGATAATAATATCAATTCCATCATTTATTGCTCTTTTAGTTTCTTGAATGGCAATCTTGATGGCATTTTTTTCATTAGGATTCCCGTAACAATTCACACCTATCTGTTCTGATAATTGGACTAATTGTTCATAAGCTCCAGGCCTCCAAGTGTCAGTTGTCAATGTTGCAACTTTATAACCTTTACTTTTATAATATTTGGCAATTTTTGCTATTGTTGTAGTTTTTCCAGAGCCTTGGATCCCAACTAATAAAATCACATTCTTTTTTCCAGGTTTGATTCGGATTGGCGCCGGTTTCCCTCCTAAAAGCTTAATCAGTTCATCATGTACTAATTTTACGACAAAATCTTTTCTTCTTGCCTTCTGAAGTTTAGTATTCATTGCTTCTTTTCTAATATTTTCTGTCATTTCGAATACAAGCTCCACACGCACATCGCTAGAAAGCAATGCACGTTGAAGATCCTGAATAAGAGCATTTATTGCATCTTTATCCACTGTTGGTAACCGTCTAATTTTCCGAATTGCATTATCTAAAGATCTACCAAGCTTTTCTAAAACCATTAAATCCCAGCTTTTAATTTTTTCAATGTATTTGGAATAATTCTCAAAAACTAATATTTTTTTTTGAAAAAATATAATATATCATAAATTAAAAGAAATGTCAAAATTAAAAATATTGTGGATAAAAAATAAATAAACTAAGGTGGAAAAGTAATTGTCTATTAGAAGAACAGAGATACAAAAATTAAAAACTGGGCAATATATCATGGTTGATGAAGAACCATGTGTTATTAAAAGCACCGAAAGATCAAAAAGTGGGAAGCATGGTCATGCTAAAGTAAGAGTTGTATGTGTTGGTGTATTTGATAATAATAAACGTTCATTAACATTTCCAAGCGGCTCTATGGTTGATGTCCCAGAAATTAACAAAGGTAATGCACAAATCAATTTTATAGAGGATACTTCAATTAATATAATGGACTTAGAATCTTATGAATCATTGGATGTGGATTGGCCGCAAGATGAAGATTTAAAAAATAAATTAAAAGATCTTCAATCTTACCCAGAAAAAATATCAAATACTCAAGTAGAATATTGGCAATTAGCCGGAAAAACTCTAATAAATCGGGTATTTAGCAATTAAGATTCTAATAACAATAATTTTATTTTTCAATTATGTATTATTTTTTTGGATAATATTAAAATAGAATAATAAATCTTTAAGATAAATTTGAGGGTTATGGAGAAAAAACCAATAGCATTAGCTTGTAGAATGGATTCAGAAAGAGCTATTAAATTAACGAGAAGAATTTTTGAGTTCTTAGTCCAAAAAGGCGAAGTTGTTTATTTGGAAACAAGAATAGCACCCAAAATTTTTCCTCATAATGGAATGGATTTAAGTGAAATGACTGCTGAAAACATAAAATTCATTATAATTATTGGTGGAGATGGATCAATATTAAGAGTTGCTAATGGTTTATCTCAGAAAAATCCTCCACCTATCTTGGGTGTTAATGTTGGTTCTATAGGTTTCCTCGATGAATCCAATGAAAGAATGGTTTTTAAGGATATAACAAGAATTTTAAATGGCGAATATGAATTAGAACATTGTTCAAAAATAACCGCATATATAGTGAAAAACTCTGATGAAATCAGATTGAGTAATGCATTAAATGAAGTTTTAATTGTATCTTCTAAGAGTTCGAAAGTCTTACAAGTATCTATTAAAATCAATGGCACTTTCCTAAATCGTAGTTATTTGGATGGAGTAATTGTCTCAACTTCTACAGGCTCTACAGCTTACAATTTAAGTGCTGGGGGAGCTATAGTAAATCCTGGTATGGAAATTATGCAAATAACTCCATTAAATAGTTTTGCTGGATCAGGCTTAAAGCCAATAATAATACCTATTGATTCTGAAGTAGAAATTCAGCTTCTAAGACCACGTTTAGATGCTAAAATTGTAATAGATGGGCAACAAATAATTAAGAGAATTGCACCTAATACTAAAATTAGAATTCGAAAAGCAAACTCTCAAAATAAATTTATTCGGTTTAGTAAAAGTTATTATTCACGTTTAAGAAAGAAAATTATTGGCACATTAAGAAGAGTACCTATTGATGATTCCCCTGAAGAATAAAATATAGGAAGGTTATGAATAGAGATTATTTTACAAATTAATTCACCAAAGAACAGTGATATGAAACAAAAAGCTTCAATTTATATTTTAGATACAAATATTTTCCTCACTGGAATTGATTTTAATATATTCGAGGGGATCATTTATACAACACCTTCTATAATTGAGGAAGTAAAAGTTAGCAAATACCTTGATAGAACTAGAAATATTTTAAATAAAATTAATGCAGCAATCGAGACCAGAAAACTAAAGATAAAATCTCCTCAAAGTAAGTTTATTGATAAGATAAAAGAAGCATCTAAAAAAACAGGAGATTTCAAAGCTTTATCAGATGCAGATAAGGAATTGATAGCTTTAACATTAGAATTGATAGAAAAGCGAGATGAATTGGTAAAAATTTATTCTAATGATTATTCTATTGAAAATGTATGTTCTGAATTGAATATCCCTTTTTCTTCATTATATAAAGATGGGATTGAATCGAAGATAATATGGGAAATTTATTGTCCCTATTGCAAAAATATTCGCAACCCTGAAGATTTGAATAAAATATGTGAAATCTGTGGAACAAAATTTAAAAGACGACCAAAAAAATAATATAAAATATTAGTGGAAATTATATAAGTTGTATTATAAATATTTATTGTAGAGGTAGAAAATAGGGAATAAATTAAATATGGGCGTAAAAATAAATGAATTGGTAAAACAAGTTAAAAGAACAATCACTTTTGAAAATCTCTTTAAAAAAAGTATAGCAATCGACGCATTCAATACGATTTATCAGTTTTTAGCAATAATTCGTCAGAGAGATGGAACTCCTTTGAAAGATTATCAAGGAAATATAACTTCTCATCTTTCTGGCCTTTTCTATAGAACGATAAATTTTTTAGAACACAGTGTTAAGCCAATTTATGTATTTGATGGTATTCCTTCCGAATTGAAATTAGGGACTATTAGAGAAAGAAAAAAGATTAAAGAGGAAGCCAGGAAGAAAATGATTAAAGCCCAAGATGATGAAGATTTTAGAGAAGCTAAAAAATTCGCTCAATTAACTTCAAAACTTGACTCTGATATGATAGAAGAGAGTAAAAAATTGATTGAGTACATGGGAATACCTATAATTCAAGCTAGTTCTGAAGGGGAAGCACAATCTGCATATTTAGTAGAGGTAAATGATGCTTGGGCATGCGCTTCTCAAGATTATGATACTTTATTGTTTGGAGGAGAACGATTGATTAGAAATTTTGCTATAAGCCGAAGTAAAAAGGTTAGAGATACAACAGTTACTTTAGAGATTGAGTATATTTCATTAGCTAAATTTTTGAGCAATCTTGGCATAACTCGGGAGCAATTGATTGATATGGGAATATTAATTGGCACAGATTTTTTTCCAGGTATTAAAGGTATTGGTCAAAAAACCGCATATGACTTGATTAAAAAATACAATAATATAGAAAAAATACTAGAAAATAATGTTATGGTGGGGGGTAAGGAGATTTTTATAGATCTAGAATTAGTGACCCAGATTAGAGAAATATTTCTAAATCCTGATGTAAAAAAAGATTATAAGATAGCAAAACCAAAAAAGATCAATTTTGAAAAACTAGAAGATTTACTTATAGAGCAACATAATTTTTCAAAACAAAGAGTACAAAATGCTTTAGAAAGACTAATGAAATTAGATTCATCAAAAATTCAAGTCTCTTTAGATGATTTTCTTAAAACAAAATAAATTTCTTATTAAAAAAAAAAACAAAAATTTTTACGAAATTAATATTTCTTAATATTAGAATAATATTATTTAATTAAAATTGAAATATCATGTCATCGAAAGGCAATGATAGTAAGGAAAAAGATGATAAAAAAGATAATGATTTGCCACGTGTAACTTTACGTGTCCAAAAGGCTAAAAAACGGGATATAGGGCGCAATATCATTAGAATTGATCCAAAGACTATGGAAAAGTTAAAAATTCAAACTGGAGACGTCATATCTGTTAATGGTAAGAAACAGAGTGCTGGAATTGCATGGCCAAGTTATCCACAAGATAATGGATTAGGAATTGTGCGAGTTGATTCTAGAATTCAGAAGAATACGGGGACAAGAATTGACGATACTATTGAAATTCAAAAAGTTAAAGCTGAAGTTGCTCAAAACGTTGTATTAGCACCATCAAATTTTCCAGTTAAAAATAATCCAAGGTTTGAAAGTTTTGTAAAAAGGAAGTTAAATAATTATCCAATAACACTTGATGATTTTATCTTTATATCTATTGGCATTAGTCGAGAAATCACATTTAAAGTAATTAGTATGAGGCCTAATGGAGTTTGTGTTATAAAGCAAGATACTGTACTTAATATAAGTGATCGAATCACTGAGGAAGCAGAAAGAGGGCTTAATTATATAACTTATGAAGATGTTGGTGGATTGGATCGAGAGATCCAACGCGTTAGAGAAATGGTAGAATTGCCTTTAAGGCATCCTTCTTTATTCAAGCGTTTAGGAATAGATCCACCTAAAGGAGTTTTACTAAGAGGCCCCCCTGGTTGTGGAAAAACCTTGTTAGCAAGAGCTGTAGCAAATGAAAGTGAAGCATATTTCATTTCAATAAATGGTCCAGAGGTTATGAGCAAATTTTATGGAGAATCTGAAAAAAAATTGCGAAAAATCTTTATTGAAGCAGAAGAAAAGAGCCCAGCAATTATTTTTATCGATGAAATTGATGCTATTGCTCCAAAAAGAGAAACTGTTACAGGAGAAGTAGAACGTAGAGTAGTAGCCCAATTATTAGCTTTAATGGATGGATTGCATGGTAGAGGGAAAGTGATCGTTATCGGTGCTACTAATAGGCCTAATAGCTTAGATCCGGCGCTAAGGCGTCCAGGAAGATTTGATCGTGAAATTGAAATTAAAGTTCCTAATGAAAAGGGTAGGAGAGAAATTTTTCAGATACATACTCGAAATATGCCTCTTGACAAAAAAATATCATTAAAGGAATTTTCACAAATTACACATGGTTTTGTAGGAGCTGATATTTCAGCAGTCTCTCGAGAAGCAGCTATGTCTGCATTGCGACGGTATTTGCCAAAAATTGATTTAGAATCAGAAATGATTGATCCTGAATTATTAGAACAAATTGAAGTCACCAAACAGGATTTTGAAGAAGCTTTAAAAGAAGTATTACCTTCTGGAATAAGAGAAGTATTTGTAGAGGTTCCAAATGTTCCATGGGATCAAGTAGGGGGTTTAGATGAGTTAAAACAAAAATTAATTGAGGCTGTTGAATGGCCATTATCACATCCTTCAATATTTAGTCGTATGGGGATAACACCTCCAAAGGGGATCCTACTTTATGGTCCTCCAGGTTGTGGTAAAACCTTATTAGCAAGAGCAGTGGCAACAGAAAGTAAAGCAAATTTTATATCTATAAAAGGTCCAGAACTCTTATCAAAATGGGTAGGAGAATCGGAGAAGGCAATACGAGAAGTCTTTCGTAAAGCAAAAATGGCATCTCCGTGTATCATTTTTTTTGACGAATTTGATTCGATAGCACCAAGTAGAGGTAGACATACTTCAGATTCAGGTGTATCAGAAAAAGTTTTATCTCAATTTTTAACAGAGTTAGATGGTTTAGAAGTCATGAAAGATATCGTGGTGATCGCAGCTACAAATCGTCCTGATATCTTAGATCCAGCCTTAATAAGACCGGGGAGGATTGATAGAATATTACTAGTGCCCGTTCCAGAAGAAAAGGGAAGACTTGAAATTTTAAAAATATTTACAAAAGAGATGCCTTTAACCAGCAATATAAAATTAGAAGATTTAAATAAAATGATTGATGGATTTTCTGGTGCAGACATTGAAACATGGTGTCGCGAAGCTGCTATGATTGCCTTAAGAGAAAATATTAGAGCGAGAAAAGTATCAATGGAAAATTTTAAAGAAGCAAGAGAACTTGTTAATCCTACATTAACGAATGAAGTAATTAGTTGGTATGAAAAGTTTGGTGAAAAGTTAAAAACCAGAAGAATAGAAGAATCAAAAGAAGATCGATTGTTTGTATAAAATTCAAAAAATTATTTAGATAACACAGATTTTTTATCTTAACTTTATTTTAGGTGTTATAGATGGAGTCTCATAGATGGAATCAAAAACCTGTAATCAATTCAATAATTGATATTTTAATTAAAAACAAGGGAGAAATTTTAGATAAAAGACTTGAAGAATTACTAAAAAAAGAGTTTCCTTTTGTTAATTCTTTAATATTAGAAGAAATATTCATGAAATTAGAAAGCATGAACATTGTAAATGTATTTAGAGTCTCAAAGAATAAAAAAATGATAGTACTTAATAAAAATAGTCAATCAATTAGGGAAGGAATAATTACAGATTTATTTTAATTCTTTTTTTTGCCAAATTAAGCAAGATTGGGATAAAGTTATTGCATCAACTTTCGGTTTATACTTTCTTTCTCTCACATCAATGAACACAGGATAATTTACAGCATTCCCCATTAATAGCATTTCACCTACACCCAAACTAGAAATCATACTAGTGTATTCTTTGGTTATTGCCTCTGAACTGTCCATTAAATGTTTTAAATCATATGGGTTTTTTACATTTAATACTAATTTTGAATTACATTGAGATAAAGCGGTAGTACTTAATTTTTTGGGGCGCTGACTAATTAAACATAGGCATGCCATGAATTTTCTACCTTCTCTCGCGAGCATCTCAATGATAGGTTTTGAAATTGCTTTAGAATGGGCAGCTTCAGGACAAAACTGATGTGCTTCTTCTACAATTAATAGAAATGGAGGAATTTTATTCGTTCTTCGTAGCTCAAATAATCTATTACAAATATAATCAACAATAATTTGTTTTTTTCTAATACTTATTTCGTTTTGAAAGTTAAAAATTGTTATTTCTTGGTTTTTTACTACTTTTTCTAATATTGGATTTTCTTGATAACCAAATAGAGTTAATCGCTCTAATTCTGCTAACCAACCTATTAAAGCTTGTTTTGTGCTTTTATTTCCATCAGATTCGTTTTCGATCTGTTCAATTATATCTTTTAATGTGTATTTACTATTTTTATTCTTATCCCTTTTTAATTTTTTTATGTATTTTGAGAGTTCTCTAACTTGAACGTTTGAAATTTGTTCTTGATATTTTTTAAAAGAATAAACTGATAATTTAGGTATTCCAAGTTGAAAATAAGAAATATTTTCAATTTTAATTTTATTTTTTAATTCAGGAATATCTTTTAAATAAATATATTCTCCATGAACGTCAAATAAAATGATAGCTGGTGTACCATAATCCTCTTTTCTCGACAGGAGCTCTTCAATAAGAATTGATGTAAGATAACTCTTTCCCCCTCCTGAGATTGATAGAATCGCAAAATGTTTGTTTAAAAGTCTGTTCATATTAATATTTGCATTAGAATTTGTTACTTTCACCCGACCTATATTTAAACCAAATTTGGTATCAAATCCAAGAAATTTATTGAGAATTTCTTCCTCTACGATATAAACTCCCTTTCCAGGACTAGCAGGGTAAGTCATTCGTTGAACTCTTTCGATTTCTTTCAAATTATCATCTTTAAATTTTATTAATCCTAAACATTTTACAATAGCAATCGCAAATTCAAAATCATCACTCGGAAAAAGCCCTTTTAAAATATTAGGATTATTGTTATTATTATAGGCTTTAATTGTTAGCGCATCAGTAAAATATTCATTTAATAATACAATTTCTTCAATAACACCAATTAAAAATCCCTCATTTGATTTAGTATAAACGAATAATCCCTTTTGTATAAACACCTCATCTTGTCTTTTATTTATAACAAAAGGGAATTTTGATACATTGGGGAATTGTAAATAATTAAAAACAGTTCCAACTTTAATTGCCATATTATCAAATAGGCGTAATCAGATTGATTATAATTATGGTTTGAATTTATTAGAGAATAAATTTAAATAAAAAGAATAAAAGAGCAAAAAATTTCTAATTTAATCAAAAAAAAAAATCAAAAATTTGTAAGATATTTTATTTTTCAAGAAAGTCTAATCCTTCTTTTCTTTTTCTAAAGAACCTAATAGTCTTAAAATCAAATAATACCCATTCTTCCAAAAGTATATCAAAAAAAGAATGACACCAACAAGTAAAAAGAGTCCGATTCCAATAAATAGCACCCGTGGACCTGTACTTCCTAAAAATGTCAAAATAGCTGAGGGGTCTCCAGCGGAACTAGCAAAAATATCCCATATAATTGCAATAATAACACCAATAATAATACCAATTAAACTAACCAATAAACCCCCGGCTGCGATTTTAACATCAATGCGATTCTTATATTTTTCCTCAAGCTCTCTCTTCCTATAAATGAAATTTATCAAGGAACGTGAAGTTTTTTTAAACAATCCAAAAAAGAAAACTAATAAAAAAAACAAACCCGCTAATAGTCCACCAATAATAGCGATCTGATATCCTGTATTAAGTCCTAAAAATGTTAACCATTTTCCAGTTGTACCAATAAAGATATCCGCAAAGGTCCAAACAACACCACCAATAGTAATTATACTTGCTATAACTATTATAATAAAAAATATTAAGGCTATCACTTTCTGACTTTTTCTATATTCTCTAGACAATCTTGAAGATTGATTTTCCATTTTATTCACTTTTTTGTTTTTCTGCTCTGTAGGTAATTTTAATTATAGAAAGAATAACAATTAAAATATATAAAATTGATTATTATGAAGAAAATTCAGACAATATTCATAATTTTTATGTTGATATACTATTCTTATTAGTTTTAAAGATATTGAAAGGAAATTAATAAAAAATCCAATTTTACTTGATTTTATTGTATCCGCACTTTGGGCAAACTAGTTTACCGAATCCCACACCATAATCTTTGATTTCTGTCAGCATTCCATTGCAAATAGGACATTTTGCTTCAAATGTAGGAAACCACTGTCCTTTAATATTCGGCATCTGTTTAAGCATATTATTAAATTTCAATTTTTCTAATTCTTTCCTATTTATTTGTAGTAATTGTCGTTCTTCGGCAATAGATTTTCCTTTAGGTGCTAAAACCATTAAAAATTTCATTTTTTCCGGATTATTTAATAAAGATAACGTACGTATAATGGCTTCTTTTTTATATTGTTTAAACAATTTCCCTAATTCTGGAGGAGCTAAAGCCACCAAGATTGCTTTTTCTTTCGATTTTTGTATTAGAAACTGGTAGATTCTTCTCTCATTATCCATTCCCCACACAAAATTCCAGGGCTCAATATCATAATCTTCAGCATTAGGCCCAATAATCCTTTTAATGCTTTCAACCCATGAATAATGTTTGAATTTATACAAATTTGAGAGAATATCATCAAAAAATTCTGGTTCAATTACAGGATATTTCTTAAATATATTTTTCAATGAAAACAATTTAACTTCAGTTAATATATCTGAATTAAGTGTATCCCAGGGAGTTAAAGTAAAGATTCTAAAGAAACTAATCATATAATATCAATAGATTCAATGTTTAAAAATTAATTTTATATTTTAAATTAACAATTTTTAAAAATCACATTCAACATTATATCTCGTATGACCTCAATTTGGGATACTAAGGCTGATGCTGTTCAAAAAGGAGATAAATTAAGAGATGTCTCTCCTTTGCACGATAAAACTAAAGTGGATGAAAACGGTTTCACACACTATGTATTCAGTAAGATTATGTTTAATAATCCATGGTATAAAATACCTGATGATGAATTAGAGTTATTTAAAAAATATTTAGATGGAGGATCAAGAATGTATCCTTCGGATGGGAAAATTCCTTGCGATATCGTAGCGGGTGAAGCTAGGAAAGTTTTAAATCATATTGTTTCATGTACGGAGGATTCAACTAATCCTTACTGTAATAACGCTAAAAAAGCACTAAAAAATGGAAAAAAGGCTATGGTACGGGGTACTTTAAAGTTATATCTAGGTAAATATACATCAAGGGATTGGAGAAGAAAACGTTTTACTGATGATATAGATTTTTGGTGCTTTGAGGTAGGTGTTTTAGACCATGCTTTAAAAGAATGTGGATGGATTAAGAATAAAGAAACCGGTGAGTTCGAAAAACAAGTTCAATGGACTAATCCTGATACAGGTGAAGTAAGATATGAGGCACTCTGTGCTGCGAATAATTTAAATCAATTACTGGATTTTGGAGCAGGAAGTTATCTTGAGGGAACAGGATTGAAAGAAATTTTCAATAAAAAGCTAAAAAGAGGTCATGACGTTGATCTTAGTGATATTATGAATGTAGTCTTAAATAATAAGGAACTAGTAGATAGAAGTGAGGAGGAATGGAATAATATTTGGGAAACTTTTGAAGCTGCTACTAATACTAGAAATTCTAGAATCACTTCAAACCTAATTAGTTTATGTAGATATTCATTAGGTACTGCTGATTATTTAGAAAGAGTAAGTTATGTTATTAATAAGTATCATGATAAAATCCTTGATTTAATTGAATCTCCTAATGATAGCTTAGAAAAAATTTGTAGAATGTCAATTCATTGGATGAACTACCTAAAAGAAAGCGGTCCTGATGAAACTAGGAATATGATACATCAATTTTTACTTGAACAGAAAGATGAAAAATTAATTCAAGCAAAGAATCTAAGAGATTTTGCATATCGTGTTCTGAAATTGCTAAATTCTAAGTATGAATATCTCAAGATTATATTTGAAATTGAGAGCTGATTAAAGAAATTCATCGTGAAAGATGCGTTTCACGATCATTAATACCAAATTTTATATCTTAAATCATTATTAAATCGTTGATTATTAATAATAAACAAATATAGAAATCTCTCATTCAATTGAAGTAACAGTAAGTTCAAGTAGTTCTTCTTTCCTAGGTTTTTTTTCTTTTGAAAAACGCTCTTTAGTGATCTTATGAACTAATAAAAATCCTATTAATGAAATCAGAGAAAGAAGCCCAGCTAAATACCATACCCAGTTTGGTCCAATATGCTCTATAATTAAACCTGCGACTAAAACTCCAAAAAGATTCGGGATCGACCATTGAAAAGCAAACATACCCATATATCGACCTCGTTTATCTTCTGGAGCAAATGATGCAGCTATACTTTGAGCAAGAGGGAATACAATCATTTCTCCTACTGTGATAATAATCATAGCGATAAAAAACAAGTATGGTTCAGAAATAAAACCATACATTCCAAAACCAATCATAAGAAATATCGTTCCAAAAGCCATCATTTTCATGGGAGCATATTTTGAAATCTTCCTAGTTATCCAGAATTGAAAAAGCACTACCATTAACGCATTCATGCTTAATAACAAGCTAAAACCTTGAGTGGGGAACCCATGAACATCTCGTAAGAATACTGACAGTGTACTATTCATTTGCATATAAACTAATAATGTTATAGCAGACACAGCTAGAAATAACATATATTTCCAATCCTTTACCACCTCTTTATATCCTATAAGGGTTTTCATTACTGATTCTTCTGATGTGTTATCCTGCATTTGAGGTTTGGTCTCTGGAATGACAATATATACAATAACTGCGGTAATAATACTGCTCACAGCATCCGAAATAAATAGAAATAAATAGGATTGGGTTGCTATAAATCCACCCAAAAGAGGACCAATCACTGCTGAAAGATTATATGCCACTCTTAGAATCCCAAATCCTTCAGTTCGTTTCTCCTTTGGAAGTAAATCCGCCACCATTGCCCGTCGTGCAGGACCTCCAAAATTGCCTATCAAGCCTAAGAAGGCTGAGAGTAGATAAAAAGTATTCATATTATTAGCTAAACCCATCAATATACTCCCTATCCCGCTTACAACTAAACCAATTAAAACCATCGCACGACGACCATATTTATCAGCTAAAGCTCCTCCGATCACAACACCGAATATATTTCCCATAGCCAAGATCGAAAATAGGTACCCTACTTCGATCATCCCTACTCCAAAACGTTCTGTCATATACAGAGCATAAAAGGGATATAATAAGAAGCTTCCAAGCTGGTCAATAAAAGTGGCGAGAGTTAGCACTTTAAATGCATTGGGATATTCGTTGTACATATTTTTAATTTTTGCGAACATAAGCAAGTTATCTATTTAAGATTTTAAGATTATAAAGTTGAGATTTATGATTTTTTAAAAATAATTTACATAAATTTGCTATTCAGTGTGTAAGATAAGGAAATTTGAATATTTATAGATTAAATTGTTGAACTACAATGAAACTTTGAACTTGAGAAAAAAAGTAAACTTATCAAATTAGATAAAAATCAATTATTAAAAATTATACCATAATATAGATCCTTAAAAAAAATTACTTTTGTTTAGAGAGATATCTTATTTTCACTAATAAATCCCGTAATTCCATTTTATCGTTATCAGGAGTGATATACTTCTTTTTAACTCCTTCAGAAAGAGGGACTGTTTCAATTTTATTCCCTTGGAGTGATACCATATTTCCAAATTTACTTTGTAAAATAAGTTTCATAGCGGCTAAACCAAAACGTAATCCTAGAATTCTATCAAATGAATTAGGTGTCCCCGCGCGCATAGTATGACCAAGTACAACACTTCGACATTCAAATTCTACTCCATTTTTCTGAAAATCTTGTTTTAAATCATCTCTTAAGTTTAATTCATCAACAATTATTTGAGACATTTTCAATTTTACTAATAATGGATTACCAAAAGTATCTTTAGGTAGTTTATCTATTGTTTCTTTTGATATTGTCTTAAAATCCCTTTCTAATGATTCTAAATTTGGGTAAGCACCTTCTGACATTGCAATTATATGATATTTATAACCCGCATTAACTCTATTTTTTAGAACATCAATTACATCCTTCTCTAAATCAAATGGAGTTTCTGGAATTAAGATTATATCCGCTCCAGCAGAAATTCCACTGTACATAGTCAAAAAACCAGCATCTCTTCCCATTATTTCAACTACAAATACTCTCTGATGTGAACGGGCAGTAGTAGTAAGATTATCCATTGCGTTAGAGGCTAATTGAGTGGCACTCCAGAAACCAAATGTATAATGGGTTCCCGCGAGGTCATTATCTATCGTCTTTGGGCAACCAACTACTTTTGCATTACCGAATTTATACATAGTATCAGCTACACCTAATGTATCATCTCCCCCTATAGCAATTAACGCATCAATTCCTAATTCATCAAATTTTTCAGTTAATTCTTTTGCTCTTTTTTCTTTTGAATCTACACCTTTAAATGGATTAGTTCTGCTTGTATATAGTATGGTTCCACCAACGGTATGTAAGTCATCATGTTCTGCAATATCAAGGGGGATTGTTTGATTTTCTACAAACCCTTTCCACCCTTTTAAAATTCCAATACATTCTACACCTGCATCATAAGCCTTGAGCATGATTCCATAGAGGACAGAGTTTAAACCAGGACAATCTCCTCCTCCGGTTAAAATACCTATTTTTTTTATTTGATTTCCCATAAAATTTCACACAATTGATTTATTGAGGTTTTAAAAAAATAATTTATAATAAAGAATTATGATTATTTCATATTTTATATTTATTCTAATTTGTTCTCCTCAATTTTTCTGAAATTATATTTTGAATTATCTTGAGGAATAATATAACTCCCTCCTTGAGGATCTGTTATTTTTAAAGTGAATTTAAAGCTACCTTCCATTGCTTTTTTTAAGTTTTCTAAAAGTTCTTCTATTTCAGTTATTTCTGGATCATTTTTTTCAAGATTTTTTTTATAAATTAAGACTGCACCTTCAAATCTAAATAATATACCTTCTACATTTGTGTAATAGAAATCTGCTCTTGGGCCGGGTTCTACAATTAAATCCAATTCAGGTATTGCTAATTTGCCAGTAGGAGCCCGATAGATTTTAGATTTGAGATCCTTTTCGTTTGTTACTTGCAATGTCATCGTTCCTGGTTCCATGTTTGTAGTTAAAGGAATTATGTCATTTTTATGAAAATTACATATATTGCATTCAAATTTTAATATAAGCATTTTATCTCCGTCTGGCAGGTCATAAATGTTTTTAATGATATCAATTGTTCCTTTTTGACATGAAGGACACTTAAAGGAATAAACTACATCGTCGTTTTTCTTCTCATTAAGCATAAGTTTATTTCCTACTTTAAAATATATTAATTTTGGGTGAAAAAATTTTAAAGTTACTGAAAATCAATTTAAGATTGTATTTTTCTGAAAAGGAATTAATTATTATAACAATTATTATTATAAATTCTATATTATTGTTTCATATTGTAGCTATATAAGTAAAATCAATAGAACTTTTATTCATTGTGCCTTTATTGGACATATTGCATTCAATTGAAATTAATAAAAGTAAGTTGAATAAATTGTCAGACAATGAAAAAATTGTAGAAATATCAATGCATTGTAGAGGTGGTCAAACATGTATCACTGCAAGCCAATTACTGGCAGAAATGGCATATGAGGAAGATTTTAGGGACACAATTGCAATTCCAATAATAGGAGCAGAGCGAAGGGGTGCTCCAGTACAGGCATTTACAAAGATTTCTAAGAGTAAGGCAATTAAAACTTATGATAGTGTAATAAATCCAGATTATATGCTTATGTTTGATACCTCATTATTAGATATACCTACAATAAAAGCTACTATAAAGGAAGGTGTAAATCTAATAATAAATAGCCCAAATCCTATAGATATAAGTAGCCTCCCTAATAATATAAAGATCTTTATCGTAGATGCTACAGGTATTTGTATTAAACATAATTTCATGCATGCAAGTGGACCAATTCTGAATATTCCTATGTTAGGGGCTTTTGGAAAGATTTCAGGGTATTTTAATCTTGAAACAATGGAAAAAGTGATTAAAAAGGAATTTGGAGAAAGTAGACTAGAAAAAAATATGAGCGTTGCAAAAGACGCTTATGAATCAGTAAGAGAGATATAATTATGTCAGAATCTAAAAAATGGAAGAAAATTAATAAATCAGTAAAAGAACGTCCCAAAGTTCAAGAATATAAAAATTGGAAAGAATTATCACCAATTCCAATTTCATTACCAATTGATGGAAATATAGGTACAACTGGTGATTGGAGGACTTTTAGACCCATCATTAAAGAGGGATGTAATAAATGTGGAATATGCTGGATGTATTGTCCAGAAGGCGTAATCAAAAGGAAAGAAGACGGTACATTTGAGATAGATTTGAGGTATTGCAAAGGTTGTGGCATATGTGCTAAAGAATGTCCCACAAATAATATAGAAATGGTAAGAGAGAGTGATATAAAAGATGGTTGAAGCTCAAGAAGATTTTGTGCAAAAAAGAGAAACTATAATAATTAAAGGAAATGAAGCAGCTGCGTATGCTGCTAAATCAGCACGAGTTCAAGTAATAAGTGCATACCCAATAACACCTCAAACAACAGTTGTTGAAAAGTTATCCGAGTTTGTAGATAATGGAGAGATGCCAGGTACTCAATACATAAAAGTAGAATCAGAACACAGTGTTTTTGCATCTGTAATAGGGGCTAGTAAAGCAGGAACTCGAACTTTTACTGCTACATCTGGCCAAGGAATATTTTATGCACATGAAATGATTCATTGGGCCGCAGGAGCTAGACTTCCTATTGTTGTTGCTATTGCCTCACGAGGACCGGCACCACCATGGAATATTTGGGCAGATTTTACAGATGTGTTAAGTCAGCGGGATACAGGATGGATGAGTGCCTTTTGTGCGACACATCAAGAAATATATGATGAAATACTAATGTCATATAAAGTTTGTGAAGATCATGATATTCTCTTACCTAAGTTTGTAGCTTATGGGGGTTTCATTCTTTCACATACCTCAAAACCTGTCATAATTGAGGATCAAGATCTTGTAGATAGTTTTTTGCCTTCATTACCAAGTGAAGAAGGTTGGCCTCACATTTGGATGGATCCAAAGAGACCAATGATGTTTGGAAATCTTATCATGCCTTCTAGCTTTTATTTAGAATTTAGATTAAAAATTCAAAATGCTTTTATTAGAGTTAAAGAAAAAATTAAAAAAGTCACTAAAGAATTTGAGAAAATTTTTGGTAGAAATTATGGTAATGGTTTAGTTCAGGAATATAAAATGAATAATGTTGATGTAGGTGTGATTATTTATGGTGATTTAGCTTTACAAATGGAACAAGCTGTTGACGAATTGAGAGATCAAGGATATAAAGTTGGTATGGTAAAATTAAGACATTTTAGACCATTTCCAACAGAAGATATAATTGAAGTTGCTAAAAAGGTGAAATTACTTGGAGTTATAGATAGAGCTACTGCTTTTGGTTCTCAAACTGGAGGTCCTGTAAGCTGTGAAGTAAAAACTGCTCTACACGAAACTCAAGAAACAGCTAAAGTATTACCAATAATTAATGGATTAGGGGGTAGAGAGGTTACTCTTGAGCAACAAAAAAATCAATTAAAAGCATTAATTAAATTTAATGAAACGGGAGAAATTCCAAAAGATACAATTCATGGAACTCTTTGGGATGGATTACTGGAGGTTGAATAAGAGAATGGTTAAATTGAAAGAAGCATTAGAATCTTGTCAGGAAGAATATTTCCTTCCAGGAAATTCGTGCTGTGCAGGATGTGGTTTGGAGTTAGCTCTTAGATGGGCAATAAAAGCTTTAGGCCCTAACACAGCTCTTGTAACTCCTGCATCCTGTCTTAATGTAGTTGTAGGTTTATGGCCTAAAACAGCACCGAATTTTCCTTTTACAAATATGGCTTTTGCTGCGGGAGCTGCTGCCGCAACAGGTATGTCTGCAGCTTTTAAAGCTAAAGCATATAGATTCCCGGGGAAAGGATGGGATGAGATTACAGCAATTACTTTTGCTGGTGATGGGGGCACAGCAGACATAGGAATTCAAGGTTTGAGTGGAGCAGCAGAAAGGAATTCTGATCAAATTTATGTCTGTTATGATAATGAAGCATATATGAACACAGGAATTCAGAGATCTTCAAGTACACCGCATGGTGCCTGGACAAGCACAACTACAAAGGGGAAAGACCGTTTCAAGAAGAATCTTCCTGCAATTATGACTGCCCATGATATACCTTATGTTGCGACTTGTTCTATCAGTGAACCACTTGATTTATATAATAAATTCAAGAAGGCAAAGTCTATTAATGGTTGTAAATATATTCATATTCTTGCCCCATGCCCACCTGGTTGGGGTCTTGAGAGTTCGGAATCAATAGAAATTGCGAGATTAGCTGTAAAAACAGGTTCGTGGATTCTATATGAAGTAGAAAATGGTATTATGAATTTATCAAAAGCAAGTAGGTCATTGTTAGATACTTCAAAGAGGGCTCCACTAATAGATTATCTTTCTAGGCAAAAAAGATTTGCTAATATTTCAGAAAAGGATTTAATTGAACTCCAAGAATACTTAGATCATACTTGGAAACGTTTAGAAGCTGATTTACTTTGTCAAGATCAATATCCAAAATAATGTATATTTTTTTATTTATTCAATTTTTTATTATTAGTCTTAAATTATTAACGAACTCAAATGGGATTTTTAATAAAACTGGCTGGGAAAGAATTAAAAGAGATTGAATTTTATCTAAAAATTGCAGTTGAAAATATAATTGAAGGGAAAGTTATTGCCTTTCCTACTGATTCTGTTTACGGAATTGGTGGTGATCCTCAAAATTTAGATGTAATTAATAGAATTTATGAAATTAAATTTCGAGATAGATCAAAAGGTTTATTATTATTAATTTCAGATTATGATGAAGCTACTATGATTGCTGAATTCAATGATACCGCAAGAAAATTGGCAAATCGATATTGGCCTGGTCAATTAACGCTTATATTGAAAAGAAAAGATCCATGTATAATCCCACCTGAAGTCTCGGCTTTTCAAAATACAATAGGCTTACGAGTTCCTGAAAATGAAATAATATTAAAGATTTTGAATCTTTTAAAATCAGAAGGACATTTTGGTGGAATTATTGGTACTTCGGCTAATTATACAGGAGAGCCCCCCTCTATAAGTGGAGAAGAAGTAACAAAAAAAATATTAAGTCCTATAGATTTAATTCTTGATAGTGGTAAATCAAAATCAAAACTTCCAACCACAATTGTTGATTGTTCCTCTCAAAAGATAGAGTTTTTAAGAATTGGGAAGATTTCTGAGGAAGAAATTTTAGAGTTTTTATCAAAATGAAAAGAGTGATATAAACGAAGAATTTTAATCTTTTAGTTTCAACATCTCGGTATAACGAATCTAATGCAAAAGCAGAATTATGGTTTATTTTATTAATGTGCGGTGATACTTACCCAATTATTTCACAAATTCAGTTTCCGGGATTAATTACTGCTTTAACTAATTTAAATCCAAAAGAAGTAGTTTTTAAGATTAAAGAAATTCTGGAGACTGATCCTCACTTCCTCCAATTTATTTTAAAAATTGTTCCTATTAATTTTATCTGTGAAACTAATACTAAAACGATAAGCAAAATTGTACAAGATAATTATAAAAAATTCATTAATGAAGAGGATACCTTTAAAATATCTTTAAAACGTCGACATCATGAAAAAATAGAAAGAACTAATTTTATTGAAGAAACTGCTAAGAATATTGATAATAAAGTTAATCTTGAAAATCCAGATAAAGTTATTCGTATTGAAATCTTAGGAAATATTAGTGGAGTGTCGATTTTAGAAAAAAATGAAATTATAAAATTGAAAAGATAAGTTTCATATTTTCATTTTATTTATTTTTTTCTAGGCTTAAGAGAGCCATTTTCTCACAAATTAGATCGTATAATGCTAAAAACATAAAATTTAGGCTTAATTCTGATCTTTTTGTATTAATATTATATGATCTTAAGATAGGGAGGAGCTGATTCTCAGATATTTCAAAAAATTCTTTAATTGAATTAAACTTAGCATGAGATTGATTATTTATTTTTAATTCTATATCTTCTGCATCTAATATCCTTAGTAGCTCATTATTAATATTATTTAAATTGTTTATTGGAGAAATTATACAAAGTGTTAAGCATTTCTTATTTAAATCAGGATAATCAATTCCAAACGCTTCAATACTCTTACTAATTTGCCGATTAGTAGCCAAATACAATAGTAATTCAATATTTTTCTTGTTTGAAATGTTGGATTTTTGTTGAAAGGCTTTCTGTAGATAATAACATGCAGTAAATATGTGATCTTGGTTAAGTATATACTTATCTTTAATAAATTGTATCACTGAATTTTCATTTTTATTTTGGAGTTCTTCAATAATTTTAAAAAATTGATCTAAAATATTTTCTTTTTTATCTTTTCCGTAGAAATCTAAAAATCTATTTGAAGTCATTTTAATTTGATTTATCCCTACGAAATATGTCAAATTTAATTCATCTATGTTGAATTCTTTTACAATCAAACAGGTAAACTCCACATTAAAAATTCTGGCATTGAATTGAATTGAATTCTAAGAAAAATTGAAAACGCTAAGAATAACAATAAATAAATCGTAAAACCCCAATCTTTTAGTGAATATTTAATACTATAATAATAGGTACGCTCTTTTCTACTACCAAATGCTCTTGATTCAAGAGCTTCAGCAACATTAAAAGCTCTTTTAATAGAACAAATAATCAAAGGAATTAATAGTGGAAAAAGATTTTTAATCTGGTTAATGAGCCCTTTTTTTTGCATTTCATAACCTCTACTTTGTTGGGCATCTAAGATATTTTGGGCTTCAAATGCAATAGTGGGGACAAACCTAAATGCCAATGAAAAAGAAAATGCAAACTCATATGGAAATTTCATGGAAATCAGAGAAAGCGCTAAATCATTTGGATCAACAGTTAAGAAGAAGATTGAAAATGCAGATACCATTATATAAATTCTTAAGATCATAGCGATAGCAAATGATAAGGATATAAATAATGTATTTAAAATAACTATAAAAAGGATTAAAAAAGATAAACCCCGTATGCTCTTAATCCATTGTTTAAATAATTTACCAATTAGAACCAATGGAATTAAAGTTAAAAATATAAAAAACAAAGGGATAATTTCGGTAAATAATAGGGCACTAATAGTATATATAATTGCAAATACTAATTTTGCTCGTGGATCTAAATTATGTAAAAAAGATTTCTTTTTCATGAATTTAAAAGCATTTAAAAATTCTAAAGACATATACACGCATTCCTCCTAAATTTATGAAGATGTATTTTTTATTATTTTCTTTAAATAATTCACCATATCATTTTTGGACATTATGGCATCTACTTCTTGAAAACCTCTTTCTTGTAATGCTAAATAAAATTGACGAATTTGAGGCAAAATTAATGATGTCTGTCTTATTAAAAACTCATTTTTCAATACTTCTTTTGTAGGCCCATCAGAGATTATTTGCCCATCTGCCATTAATATCGTCCGAGATAAGTATTCATAGGCAAATTCAATATTGTGAGTAATAATAATTATTGTTTTACCATTTTCTCTTTCATTTTTAATTAAGTTAATAAAAAATTCAATTTCTTTTGCATCTTGACCTAGAGTAGGTTCATCGAAAACCAAAATTTCAGGATCCCTGCAAATAATTGATGCGACAGCAAGCTTTTTTGATTCTCCACCAGATAAATTTAGTGGAGATCGTTTCTTGTATTTCTCAAGATCAAATTTATGTAATATCTGATCTGTTCTTAACTGAATTTCTTCTTTAGATAGATTAAAACTTTTTAATGAAAATTTAATTTCTTCCTCTACTGAATTAGCAAATAATTGGTGGAATGGATTTTGAAAAATTATTCCCACCTTTTTGGATAAAGTTGCGATACTTTTAGAACTAATGTTTTCATTATCAATATAGACATTACCTTGTGTTGGTCTAATCAATCCGTTTAAAGTTCGAATAAGGCTGGTTTTACCTGCTCCATTTTTCCCCATTATTCCAACTAATTCCCCTTTAAAAATATTCAAATTTATTTTTTTTAAAGCCTCTGTTCCATTTGGATATATATATCCGAGTTCTCTAATCATAACGATTGGTATTTCTTCAAACATTTATGTCTCCAATAAATTTTTTATTACAATTTTAAAGATTTTATTGCTTCTGGGATGGAACTAGGAATATTTTTTCTATATAAGTTTTCTTTTTTAAGTTTATTAAAGATGGAGTAAATAACAGGTATATTTAATCTTAAATTTTGAAAATTGTCGCCATTAATGACTCTTTCACGAGATCCATGCTCAATTATACTACCCCGCTTTATTAAAATTAATTGTTCTGTAAATGGTAGAATTAAATCAAGTCGATGTTCACTAATCAAAATTGTAATTTTTTTTTCAATTCTTATCTCTTGTAGTAAATTAATTATTTTTTTTGCCATATAAGGATCCAATAGAGCAGTAGGTTCATCCAGTATCAAGATTTTTGGTTCTAAAACTAAAATGGATGCAATAGCAACTCGTTGTTGTTCTCCACCACTCAGTTCAAATGGGGCTTTATCTAATATATGTTCAATTTCAGTTAATGATGCACTCTCCTTTATTCTTTTTGAAATCTCTTTTGAAGGAACACCTAAGTTCTCTAATCCAAAGGCGATTTCATGCTCGACATTCATTGCTATTAATTGATTTTCTGGATTCTGAAATACGATTCCTACTTCTGTAGATAAATTCGCTATTGGTGCTTCAGTTGTGTTTTTTCCACAAACCTCTACTTTACCTTTATAAAAACCAGAATAAAATTGTGGAATTAAACCATTCATACATCTAATTAAAGATGTTTTTCCGCTTCCAGTTTCACCACATAATAATATAAATTTATTATCTTCAATCTTTAAATTGATATTTTTTAGCGCATATTCTTCGTTTCCTTTATACCGGTAATAAAAGCTTTCAAATTTTACTAAATCCATGCTAAGATTTAAACTCTTAAAAATCTTGTTCTTTAATATTTTTTGATAAAACTTAGATTATAAACATTTTTTAATTTTTTCAATAATTTTAGTGATAATAAAATCAGTTTCTTTATTTGTAATTAAGGATGCTGCTCCATCATGTCCACCACCACTTCCTTCGTATTGTTCGGAGATTTCTTCTAAAATTTTCCCAAGATGCAATCCTCTTTTTAAACAAACTACTTTTTTGGCACGAGTATTAATTCGATATTGATTTAATTCTTTTGAGAGAACAATGGCGATGTCAAATCCCAACTTTATTAACATTGTGGCAACGCTGGCCCCGAAACTACTCGTATTTGTAATTCCAATCAAAATTTCTCCTTCCCGAATCAGCTCAACTCTCTGTATTCCTTTTATTTTAGCAATTTTTTCTGAAATTTCTATATCCCTTTTAAGAAGAAAAAGTATATCTTGTATGTTTATGTGCTCACCCAATAATTTACTTACATTTTGAATAGTTTTATTATTGCCATGTTTAAAGAAGCCTGAATCAGTTATTATACCAGCTAAAATAAGAATTTTTATAGGAACCGTTAATGCTACGTTATAGATTTCAAATAAATCTAAAATAATTTCTACTGTAGAAGAATAGTTTTCAAATGTTAAAGATGATTTTTTAATTTCATTAATTCCTGATTTTTCTCCTATATAATGATGATCTATGAAGGTATAGGGAATTCCTAAATGTAAGATATCCAAATTATCATCGATTTTAATTTGGTTTAAATTATTAGTATCTACTATTAAGAATAGATCAGTTTTAGAAAGGTTTATATTTTTATTGTAGGAAAAGTTAAATTCAGGAAATTTCTTAGAAAAATTTCTTATGAAATTTTTTGCTAATTTACTAAGTTCTGAAAAAAAAATTGAGATCTCTTGATTTTTAAAGTATTGATTTAAGAAATATTTTAAAGTAAAACAAGAGGCTAAACCATCAATATCTACTAAATCATGAGTTAGTATTGTAATACTTTTATTTTCTAATAAAGTCAAAAAATATTTAAATTTAGATTTCAACATAAAAATTTCTAAGAATTTTGTTTTTGTAAATCAGCCTGGAGAGATTTTCTCATAGTTTCGATTTGGCTTTTTATCCGTTCTTCTTTTTGTTTTAAAGTTTTTAACCGCATCTCTAAAGTGACTTTTAAACTTTTTTTCTCATCTAATAACTTATTTTTTTCACTTTTAACTAAAATCCCACCTATTGACTTATAGACAACATCATCTGGATTAATTTTTTCTAATTCCTCGATTGCTAATTCTGATTCTCTTAACGTACTCTCAATTTGTAATTTTTGAGAAGTAATAAATTCAAAAGATTGTTGTAAATTATTAAGATTTAATATTTTTTTCTTTTGTTCTTCGCTTAAACTGTTGAGATCTATCGTCATAATAATTCTATAATTATATGTGTATTCATTTTATAATTTATTTTATACTGTAAACAATATATTTTTTTTTATGAATTATCAACTATTTTCAAAGAATTAGTAATTACTTTCCCAAAACTAATAATTTCATTAACGGAAGCACGAAAAGCAGTAATATCATTACTTTTAATCTCAAAAATTATGGTATTATAATCAGTTTTTTGGATTGAAATCTTGGATCTTTTTGTCTGTAATCTTTTGAACTCTGGTAAAAAAGAATTGAAAGAAATATCTCTTAATTGAGAAGAATCAAATTGAAATTCTATTGTAGATTTTATTAAGAAAAAATTATTTTTACTCATTATTCTTCAATGACTTCTAATTCTCTTTGTTTACGCTTTGCTATGCGGAAAGATTCAGTACCTCTCGGTGTTTCTATGTGATAGGCGCCTCCTGTAAACTTAGCACCACATTTTTTACAATACCAGATACCAGTCGAAATCCGATTAACAGAACCTTTAGTAATACACCTAGGACATTTTATATCTCCTTTCATCTTTTCCAAAATTAAGCGAGTCCTTTTCCGTAATGTACTTCCATAACGAGCCGCGTAACGCCCAGTAATACCTACTTTCTTAGTTTTACCCATTTTAATCAAAATTGGAATTGATTAGTTGATATTATATTAAAAATAGGATATACTATAAATTTTTCTAAATTAGAATTTTATAAACAATAAGACTTTAATAAAAACAAAAAAACCAAATTAAATATAGAAGGAAAAAATTATTTAAGCTATTACTCGATTTTACTTAAATATTGTAAAAGGTTCAATTTTTTTCTTAGTTTACTGCCAATTTCTAAAGTTTTATTTCCTAGCATTTTAATCTCGTCAATTGAAAATGTAGCAGCTCCACTCTTTTGAATTGAAGTAATTTTATCTTCTGTAGCTGAAATTGAAATTTTACCATCGCAGACCAATTCTTCTGGTAAACTAGGATCTAAGAAAATAATATCATCAATTTTTCCATATGTTAACACTAAAGGTAATTCATTCACAATAATTTCTCCCGTTAGATACTTTCCAGTCCATTCAAGACCATTATCTCCCATTATTCCCTCAGGAATATGAGCAGAAATTAATGTAGTTAATGCACTTACACCACCTGCATCTATTAAATTACCATCATAATTAATCACGTACATATCAACAAAAAGTATATAAACTGCTTCATTTTCTTTAATACATAGTTTTTTAGTTTGAACACAGTCTGCATGCCGAATACCACGATCAACTACGCGTGCTAATTCAATAGATTGTTCATCTGGAGGTCCTCTTTCAAATAAGGGAGATGCTATTGGAAGTAACTCAGCCATGACAGTGCAAACCCCTTCATTGGGTAGATCTGGAAAAGGTTCACCAACTTCGTATTTTAGACCTGTTATAATCCTTGTGTCTCCTAAAGAAACATCTGCTGAACCTTCTGCTGAAGAAATGATATCACTCTTTATACGAAATTCGCGATATTCCCAGAGCCCTCTATTGTCTATTCTCTCTTCTTTTCTCAAATTTGAAATTATATAATCTTTTTCAATTTTTGATATAATTCGTTTAACATCCATCATTTTTACTTATCACCTTTTTTGTCTTCATCCTTTTTGTTTTTAGATGTTTTTTCTTGTAATTTTATATATTTACTTTTTAAAGTATCTAATTGGATATTATGAATGCTCTTTAAGAATTCTTTAGCTAGATCTAAGAATTCATTCATCTCATTCAAATCCATGTCTCCATCAAACTGTAATAATGAAATTTCCTCGTTATACCAGGTGATTGCGATTGGTAAATCTGCTTCTCCTGCTTTATCTTCAATTCCAGAAAGATCAATAACTTTCTTTCCATCAATTTTTCCTACTGCGATTGCCGATACCAAACTCTTCATAGGAATCCCTGCATCAGCTAAAGCTAATGCTGCTACTGTAATACTTGCACATCTCGTTCCACCATCGGCATCCATGACTTCAATAAAGACTTCAAAACTAGTACCAGGATAAAGTTCAAGAAAAAGTACTGGTTCTAAACAATCAGCGACAATCATTGAAATTTCCTTTTCACGACGCCCAGGTGCGGGTCTTTTCCTATCAAAAACTGAAAAAGTAGCCATTCTATAAAATACTCTTAAAATTCCCTTATCTGGTTTTGCTAAATGATGTGGATGTACTTCACGTGGACCATATACAGCAGCAAAGATTTTATTATTACCCCATTCAAGATATGCAGATCCATCTGCATTTTTTATAATACCAACTTCCATTTTTATAGGTCTTAATTCATTATTATCTCGACCATCGAGTCTTTTTCCATCTTCACGAAATAAAGTCTCAGGATATTCATCTTTAATAATTAATGGCATTTATTCAATACCTCTCTTCTTTTTTTCATTTATTATAAATTCTTGCATTCTATCTGTTAATCCAACAGTATGGGCTTCAGAAGCAATTTTATAAATTGATTCTATAAGCAACCTTTCATGAGCAATATCTTCACCTTTCAACCAAATTCGACCATTCTGAGTCACAAATATATTACATTTAGTCAAATTTTTTAACATTTTTATCATTGATCCGTTTCTACCAATTACTCTTGGAATTTTAGGCGGATCTACTGATATTACAATACCACCGGTCTTTTTTCCTAAGTACTTTCCTACAGTAGTTAATTCAGGTTTATTTAAACGATCTGCAGATAGAACTTTTACAACTAAAATATCTCCAATATCAAATTTTTCAGTGCTTATTTCATCCTGAACTGCAGAACCTCCTCTGAATCCTCTTGTCTTTCCCCTTTTAACTGTATTCTTGGGTTTAAGTTGCCCAAAATCTTTAGCATTTATATCACATTTGTATTTAACTGGATTTTTATCAACTATCAAAGCTATGACCTTATCTCCAGGATGAGGAGTATAAAACCCTCTAAGTGGAATAACATTGATATAATTCTTTTTTATTTGTTTTAGTCCAATATTCAAAGAGATTATTTTAGTTTTCTCTTTATTTAAGATTGTTCCCCTTCCAGGTAAGAAGTTCTTAACATCTTCAGTTAAAATCTCTCCAGGTACAACAACTTCTCTCGAAACTTCTTCATCTTCAAAATCCTCAAATTCATCCTCTACAGATTCTTCGTCATCTTCCATAATACTACTCACATCTTTTTTAAAATTTACCTCTTGGCCTAACCTATATTAAAAACATAATATAAATAAAAATAAATTGAAAACTTTGAGGTTAGGATTTTAAGATTCTTGTCTGAACTCTTCCATGAGTTAATTTATTTAATTTGTCAATTAATTCCATTTGTAATCCTGCTGGTAAACTTACAACAGCTACCCATGAACCATCTGATTGCCATTCTTCTTTCTTAATTTGTGCATATTGAGCAACGATATTATAACCTTTTGCAGTGAAAGTTGTTGGAATTTTTATAGCCATCTCTACCTGTTCGATTCTAATAGGAATAATGGCACGAATACTCTTAACAATATCATCAACTTGTTCTTCTGCATTTCTCATTAAATCAATTTTAACTTTTGCCTCTTCGATTGCCTTTTCAATGCGTTGATAAGGATGAGGTTTATTATTCTGTGGATTTATCGCATTTTTACTAATTATTGTTATTATTTGTTTTAATTTCTTCTGCCTTTCCTCTTCTCTTTGAGCTTGTGTCCAATGTATCTCTCCATCTAATAGAATATGTGCTGCAATTGTCATTCCATCTGTAGTATTAAATACAGCTTCCATATCTCCATCTGTTGCTTTTTTACCTCTCCTTAAATCTTCAAATACAATGAAACTCTCAAAAATAAGTTCTAAATCAATTTTTTGATCATTTAATACCTCTTCTACACCAAGTCGCGACTTTTCTTTCCCCGATTTTAACCTTTTATTAATTTCTTCTCGAATAAATTTTTTCGCTTCCCATGCCTTCTCCGGATCCATTAACATTTCAAAAACTCTACCTGAATTCTCAATTCGCCCTATGATAAATCCGCCCAAATCAATCCTTGCCCTATCAATCATACTATAAATTCACAAATTAACTGATTGAATTAACTCGATTTTTATCCTATCCAATTCTTTTGTCTTTCCGTTAAACGATAAATATAAAGGGGTATTGCCTTGATTTTATTTTCTATAAATTAGGAAGTTTCGAGTTTTTTTAATAGTTCTTCCTCTTCTTCCAAACTTAGGAGTCTAAAGGTTCTATCTTCCTTTAATATTAAAGCTACATCACATGTATTTTTATTTAAATTATCACCCATCAATTCTTTTAATGTTCTTAAAGGCAATAATTTCAATTCTTCATCACTCATATCCTCCTTATAATGTTCCTCAAGGTAAGCTCTTGCTTCCGCTGCTCCAGAACCAATAGCAAAAGCTTTATAACCCCACATTGCTCCACTTGGGTCTGTTAAATATAAAGAAGGCTTATTATTTGAATCTATTCCAGCAATTAGAAAAGAAACTCCAAAGGGACGTACTCCTGCATTTTGTGTAAAAGCTTGTTTATATTCACATATATTTAAGGTACTATCCTTAACAGAAATTCTTTCATCATAATTTAATATATTAACCTGAGCTTGAACCCTAGCTCGGTCAATAAGTACTCTCGCATCAGCTGTAAGTCCCGCAATGGCTACCCCAATGTGATCATCAATTTTAAATATTTTTTCTGAACCAATATTTTGTTCTTGAAGTTCAGAGCTTTTCTTTTCAACCGCAAATACAACTGAATTCTTATTTCTACATACAATTGCGGTTGTACCTCGTCGGACGGCTTCAATAGCATATTCAACCTGGAAAAGTCGACCTTCTGGCGAAAATTGGGTTATGGCCATATCATAACCTCTTCCTGCTTGCTGGAACACTCAGATTCACCTTAAAAGTTTTTAATATTTATCTATTTATATTATTATTTTTTATTTTTATTTTACTTTAGTTAAAAAGTAGTAATAAATGATATAATAAATATTTTTTTTATATATTTTAAAAAAAGAGTATAAAAAATAAAATAGAGAAGGTTTATCTAAATCTTCTAGGGGGTATGACCTTTTATGACCACGCAACTTTATTTATAAAAATAGACCACTCTAATAAAATCAGGCCTTCATCTCTTGTATGGGCAACAAGATAATCACCTTCTTTTGTAATTGAGCCAATGATATTACCTTTCCCAGCACCAATATTTTTAGCAGCTAATTGTATTTCATCATTTTTTAAAATTGCAAATCGATAATTCTGAAAAGTAAGAGCAGATTCTTTTGTTTTCCAAGCACTTAATATTGCTTTAGCCTCTTCACTTGTTAGAGGGAAATCGCTAGATTTAAAGACGATAGCTCCTTCGCTATTTAAAAGAAAAACTTCTTCCACCCCTTCATATTCATTTAGTGCATTGACTAGATTATTAAATCTTTGTTCTTCCATAATTCTCCATCTTTCGCAATAATCTGTTTTTAATTTTATTGAATGATAAAAATTTTGAAATTTAAATCTTTTTAGAACGATAGAATCTACAATTGAAAAATTGAGAAAGTAATTTTAGTTCTATGATATTATAAAAATCATATTAAAGAATAAAATTTTAACCTCATTAAAACTAATGAGAAATTTATAAATAAATTCAATGAAAAATAGGATAAAATTAGAACATCAAGCTTATATATTTATCTCAATCGCTATAGTCTGTTGGGGTTTATCGAGTACTTTTGTGGAATTAGGATTGAATTCAATGCACTCTGTGCCATTTCTTTTTTATCGTTTCGCTATTTCAATGATAATATTAACTCCTCTAATTTTAATTAAGAAACGGCGTCATGTTGCTATTTTATTCAAAAATAAATTTGTGTGGTTTATAGGGATATTTGAAGGGTTGGGATTAATACTTCAATATTTTGGTCAAGAGCTTCAAGTTCCAGCAGGTTTAGCGACTTTATTGACACTAACATATGCAATCATGGTTCCTTTTTTCTCTTGGGTTTTATTAAAACAAAAATTGCAATTATTTCATTTAATTGCTGTAATTACTAGTTTGTTAGGAATTTTTCTTATAATTTCTGGAGGAAATTTGACTTTTCTTAGTAATGGATCATTTTCTTTAATAGGAATAATAATATTAATCTCATCAGCAGTTTTCTTTGGATTATACATAACATACACTTCCTATATACAAAAATTAAAGAACGATAATTTAGATTTAATTAGTTTATTTTATGTGGTACTTGTTATAGTCACTTTATTTAGTATAGCAATTATGATAATAGTAGGCGAATATGTTATCCCTTCTCAAGAGACATGGATTTGGTTAATAAGTCTTGTAATCTTTTCAACGATTATAGCTTTTTACATGTATTTTATGTCTATGAAAACATTAAGTGCTAATCAAGTATCTTTACTTTTATTACTTCAAATTATTATCCCATTTGTGATAGATATATTCTTATTCAATCGAAATTATAATTTGTGGGTTTTAATTGGAAGCTTTATCCTGTTTATTTCGGTTTTTTTATCAACTCTCGTTTCCAATAGAACTCATGGAAATAAAATAGAATAAAAAAGGTTTTACTTTTAACATGCTAAGATACTTAAATTTTAAATGATACTAACACTTAAGTGTTTTTTTATGGTACAAAAACTAGTTTTATTCGATAAAATCTATAATATTTCAGATCGTGGAAAAAAAGAAGATATTTACCTTAGATATCTTAAATATTTGAAAGAGCATGTTAAAGGGTTTCCTGACACTTCTATCAAGGTTAAAAAGTTAAGAAAATTTGATAAACGGTTTGAAATTATCATCAGTGGCCCTGAAGAGCAATTTGTTTTTAATCTTTTAAGAAAAGAAATCGGAACGATTAATGAATTTAAAGATATTCAGGTTGGTAAAGAGTATAGAGGATCGCTTGTAGATGTAGGGAAAGTTGGATTCGGATTATTTGTTGATTGTGCTATTTTAAATCCACATGCAGACGTTCTTATAAACCTACACACTTTACGAAAGCAATTATGCAAAGGGAAAGAGAAATCGTTGAAGGAAATTATTGAAGCTTATGAACTAATTGATCACTTTCCTGTAAATATTAAAATCACTGAGTTAGATACAGTTAATAATAAAATACGTGGTGAATTAGCAATAAATACTTTAAATTTCTTTAAAAAAATATTGGCAGAAAATCTCGAAGCTGTTTTTTTAAGCGGAGAAACGAAAGGTCAATTCAAGAAAGTAATAACTAAAAAAGGGCATTTTCAAGACATTATTACTGTAAAAAGATTTGGGTTTTTAGAAAACCTTGTTTTATTAAAAGAAGGATCTGATGCTCCCGGAATTATTACTCATATTGGGAGTGAACTTAGAAATTGTAAGTTAAGCGCCTTACGCCCTGAAAAAATGAAAAGACTACTTTCAGAGAATTAAAAAATGGTGGGCCAGGAGAGGATCGAACTCCCGACCTTCGCGGTGTAAGCGCGACGTCATAACCACTAGACCACTGGCCCTTAATTAAGCGCAATCGGTGGGATTTGAACCCACGAATCCTTTGGACACCGGTTTAGCAGACCGGCGCTCTACCAGGCTAAGCGACGATTGCACGTTTGATTAAGTTTTGATACAATACAATTTCAATATAACGATTTTAAATTTTAATATTTTATTATAGACTTTGTAAAAATGAAAGAAAAAGGAAATTTACAGTTATTGAATTTAAATTATTCTGAGATTATCTCAAAGACCATCTTCTCAATGATCGGCTTTTTGGTGTACCTTTTATCATAATACCATCCTACTAGATGCGCCTTTTGTTCCTTCTGCGGAACCTCAGGGACAACAATTATCATCACCCCGTTTGATAAATATTTCAAGATCCTCTTGTCAATCGTGTGCAGCTTCTCCGAGCCACTCGGGTGACTGTGCCACATCCATACGATATCCACACCTAGCTCAGTTTTAAATTTACGCATGTTATAAATTTTTGATTTTTTATAACGCATCCAGCTTCTTGGTTTTACATGAACTTTACTTTTATGTAAATCAGGATTCATTATAAATTTAGTACAGATTCCAAAATTCTCTTTACGGTCGGCAAAAAGCCATCCATGAACTATTTGAGGATATTCCTCCGCGGCTTTCTGAGTTATTTCTTTAAATAAACTTTCTGGTATTAAATAGCGAAAATCCTTTGCCCCGCTCATTCTTCACCATCTCTTTTTAGAGTCAATGTAGCATAAAATTTATATTTTACTTATTGTTGATACAGAGCTTAAAAGGCAAAAGAGTAAAATAATAAAAAATTTATTTTCTTGATTATAATCTAATTATAGTATTAGAGAAAAATAAGTATTCAAATTATAAATATCCTAATTGTGCAGACGTAGCCTAGCTGGTAAGACGCCGGCCTTGAGATTATTATGATATGAACAAGCTAGCCGGTGCGCGTGAGCGCTCGGGGGTTCGAGTCCCTCCGTCTGCGTATATTAATAATATTATGAGAAAATTGAAATTTTGGGCTATTGGCGCAGGCAGGTAGCGCAACCGGCTCTTAACCGGCAGGTCGGGGGTTCGAATCCCTCATAGCCCGCTATTTTTTAAAAAAAAAAGAGGAATCCTCTACCCAATTTAAAAGAAATTATAAATATTGAAAAACCACTTCAAAATCTGAAAAATCAAAGGGCTTCAAGATATAACCGTCAGCTTTAGTCTCCCCCATTTTCTTCTCTACTTCAGATCCCGGTATGGCAGTCAATAAATAAATTGGTATTTCATTATACTTTTCATGATCTTTGATCATCTTGCAAATTTCATAGCCCGAAATATCTGGTAAGATGATATCTAATAATATAAGTTTAGGAACACCACCTCTCAATTCTTCTAAACCTTTTGAACCGCTTACAACACCCTTACACTTGTATCCCTTACTTTCGAAGTAGCTGGTAAGTAAGCGGATTGTGGATAAATCATCTTCAATTAGAAGTATATCGTATTGAAGATGAGGTTCTTCCACAGCAATATTATCTAAAATATTAATAATCTTATTTTCAAGAAGTAAACTCTGGTCGAAGATGTTCTTAATCGTCAACAACACTTCTTCGTTTAAATCATCTTTATAATTTTCTAGAAGAAGTTGGCTAAATCCCTTTATTGTAGTAAGTGGTTCCTTTAATGCATGAGAAACATTAGAAATTGTCTTTTCATCCATTCTGTTTAAACCATTACCAAAGAGATCTGATTTTTTTTCGATATAATAATCAACACTCTCTCTAATCAAAGCAGAAATCGTTGAATATTGATGTGAGGCCTTAAAATCTTGCCAACGTTGTTTTTTTTCTTCAGATATATATAATGAAATTCTTTCTTTATCTCTATCATAAATTTTTTCACCTTTTAACCATTTTTTAAATCCTTCTGTAATAGTTCCTCGCCAAATTGCATATTTTTCAGTTTCATTTCGATATTCTTTCATCAAATTCTTAACTTCTTTACTTTCCAAATCTAGTTTAGCGATTTCCTCATCAGTCAAACCTTTTCTTTTATTATTTAATTCTTTATCTTGCTCATTCCTTTTAGACTGATTGGTTTTGTTTGATATTTTTTCATCCCTCTTTTTTTTATCAGATATTAATTATTTTGTTAACATTCATGAATAGTTATACAAAATTCCTTGTAAAACTTAGATTTCATATAACAACAGTATACAATATTGTGTAATTTTTTATCCATTGATAAATCTTTTTTATTATAAATTTATTGTATTATCGAGATTATGCTCAAATATTTTAAATATCAATATGATATTCTTGGCATCATTAATACAAATTATAAGTTTTGCTTGAAACCAATATAAAAGAATAATTATTTAATTTTTTTTGATTTTTTTATTGGTTTGTAGATGCAAATATGTGTGTTAAAAAAATAAAAATTTAATTCTTTATTGTTCTATTATCCGACAAATTTGATAATTCTCACTCTTACCTATGATGGTTTTTACAACAATAACATATCTAGATATTATATAGATTTTATAAAAACTCTCTAATAATTTTTATTATCAAATTTTTTCACACAGGAAACTTAAACGTATATTTAAGCATAAGTAATGCATATTTGAAAAAATATTTATGACGAAAAGATTTAAATATGTGCTTGCGAATTATAATTACAACAAATAAAGGCTTTTACAACAAAAAGAATTTTTTGTATATAGTGTGTGTTCAAAAAGCTAAAATTTTATATTTTTTTAAGGGTTATGGTTTATGATTATTGAAATATCAACTCAAACAGGTTTTTGCCCTGAGTGTGGAGGTTCTACGATTGATATTCATCAAAGAGGGGAAATTGTTTGTCAGTATTGTGGTCTGGTAGTTTCTGAGAAGGCAGTAGACATTACTCACAGTGGTATAAGGGCCTATTCGAAACAAGAGAAAGATAAAAAAGAAAGAACAGGATGTCCGATTTCAATTTTGATGCCCGATATTGGTCTTAGTACAATTATTGATAGGACAAAAATAAAGAATCCTGATTTAAGGAGGGCAACAAAGTGGAATACCCATTTATCTTGGGAGAAGCGAAACATGCTTATTGCTATAACGGAATTAAAGAGGATTGGTGGTAATTTGAATTTTCCAGAGAGAGTAAAGAAAGCAGCTGTTCGCCTATACAAAGAAGTATTTAAAAAGAATCTCTTAAGGGGCAGATCTATAAATGGCATGATTGCTGCGTGTGCATATTATGTATGCAAGCAAGAAAAAGTTCCTATTACTCTTCAAGAAATCTTAGATGAAGCCTCAATAAACGATAATATCGTGAAAAAATGTTATAAGATCTTAGTAAGAGAATTGAACTTAAAATCACCTCACATTGATCCTGTATCACTTATACCACGTTATTGCGCAGATTTAGGTTTAGACATTAATGTAGAGAAGGAGGCAATAAAAGTATTAAAGAAATTCATTGAAAATATATCAATATGCGGGAAAGATCCAAAAGGGTTATGTGCGGGATCGATATATTTAGTATCAAAGCTGAAGAATCACAAGGTAAGTCAAAAAGATATTTCCAAAGTAATAGGAGTCACAGAGGTGACTCTTCGTTCAAGGTATAAGGAATTTCTACAAAATGTATCGTTTAATTTTAATGTTAACGTTCAATAGTCTACTTTTTTCTTTTCCATAATAATCTGTTAAGGGTTGAGAGGGCGCGATCTTATAGTTTCTTTTTTAACAACTATCAGAAATTGATATTCTCAGAAGTTTAAGTAAAAAGACCTAAATTTTAATAAATCTATCAATTCTTCTAATACCATAGTAAATGCTGACTTGTTATTTTTAATCGTTTCTTATAATAAAGAAAAAGTAAGATTATTCACCAAAATAATAAACGTTAATATATCACTGTATATTAAAAATGTTTCTGCCCAATTTAGTGGTAAATTTATCATAAATAGTGGTAAATTTATGAAAATAGCGGTAAATTTGACACTAAAGTTTAAAAACTAGACCTCCTAAATTATGAAGTAGCATTTAAAATTAAAATGGGAGTGTTGAAAATGGAATTAAAGTGTAGTGATTGTAGCTATGAGGAGATAATTCCTGACAGTAGCCCTTGCCCTGGGGAATGTCCTCAATGTGGGTCAAAGAATATTAACGCTTATGTAGGCGATCGGATGAAATTATTGTGTAAAGATTGTAAACATGAGCAGATTGTAAGTCATAGGAATTTTGAAGATTGTCCTCATTGTGGTTCGAGTAATATAAAGATCCGTTTAACTTCAGATTATGGTATCATAGGTATGTTAAAACTTCACCCCATGATAGTTGGTCCATGTATTGTGTGCTCTTTAATATGCGGAATCATAGCAACTGTTCTTGTTTTTCCATATTTCAACCTGGGACTTTGGTTTTTAATTCCAATAGCATTTGGTGTGGGTTTTTTTATTCCGATTATTGAAGAGTTTTTTTTTAACTTATAACAAAGATGGTTCAAGCTTAGAGTATGAGGGTGAAAAATGAGGAGTGGATGAAAATAAGAATTATTAACTTCTTTATTTAACACCCTATTACACAAAATCAGCGTAGAGAAAGATGTTTGTTAACATGAAATACCTTGTAAGTCGTCATGTGAGTGTGAGAATAAGTCTTTTGCTCTCTGCTATATATAATGAATTTCCTATTTAAAACTTGCGTTAGCAGTGATTTTGTAAATTTTCTAGATTAACTTTTTTTATCACAATATTTAATAAAATATTAGATATCATCGAAATTATCAAGATAATGGAAGTGTATTCACTAACCATCATTAATAAGTAAGACTAGTTTTGGTGACCCGTTCTTCTTGCAGCTATTTGTCCGACTTTCCTACCTGGAGGAGCGTTGCGGGATGTCGTTGTTGGTTTATGTGGTGACTGTTTTGCCCCACCTCCATATGGATGGCTAACTGCATTTTGAGCAACTCCTCGCACCACAGGCCACTTTTTAGCCTTAGATTTTACGTAGTGGAACTTATTCCCAGCCTTAAGAAAAGGTTTATCTGTACGACCGCCTCCCGCGACAACCCCTACTGTTGCTAAACAGCTTCCATGAATCCATTTTGTTTTTTTTGAGCGAAAGAGAAGTTCGACTTTGTTTCCTGATCGGTTTCTTACAATGGCAGCAACGCCTGAAGCGCGTGCGAATTTGCCACCATCTTGAGGTATGGCTTCAATATTGAATACTAATGTCCCTAACGGCATTTTTTTTAGTGGTAAGACATTTCCGACCTCCACTTTTTGCCCATACCCAGTTTTAGATTGCAAAAATTCTTGTCCTACAAAAATTCCTTCTGGAGGTAGCCATAAACCTTTTTCACCATCATTGTATTGCACCCTCGCTACGGGAGCACCTCTTCCAGGAGAATGGATAAGGTCAATCACTTTAAATGTAAATAGATTCTCGCTCTTCTTAAATTTTTTATATTTTACTTCTCCTACATGTCTATGGCTTGGAGATCTAAAACCAAGAACGCCTCTGCCTTTCCTTTGGGCTAAAATTCGTTTTCCCATTTACTTCACAATAATAACTGAATATAAACTTAAATTATGCAAACTTTAAAATTTTTATCATTTTCGTTGAAATTTAATAGAAGATTGAAAAATAAGGATTTTATATATAATGTGACATGATTTGAGTTGTTTAGAGCTTATTTTGTTTTAGTAATTCATCAATATTATAATTGAAGGCAATAGGAATTTCTCGCTCTAAAAACTCACCGGCAATATTTTGTAATAATAGACCTTTAATTTCTTCTGGATTGCTAGTTTGACCTAGAACCCAACCAAGTTTAACGTATGCAACTTCTGGTAAAAGATTTCTTCCAGGAATGATGCCCATATTTTGCAATTCTCTTCCTGTCGAATAAACATTCATACCTACAAATCCATGGAGAGTTTGTGTTGTCATAAGAAGGGTGAGACCTTCCTGAACGGCTCTTTCTATTGAATCATAAAGAGTAGTTGGTAAATGTCCTAATCCAGTCCCGGCAAAAACGATTCCTTTATATCCTTTATCAGTATAAAAATCAATTAACTCATTGTCTATTTCAGGATAAGAATAAATTAAAGCGATTTTCTTTTCGAAATTAGTTATTGCCACAGTATTTAATTTTGATCTTTTTCGATAATCTTGAGTAAACATTTTTATTTCTCTATTTTTTACCATTCCAAGAGGAATACTATTGATCGTTCGAAAAGTGTTTCTCACAGATGAATGCATTTTTCTTACTAAAGTACCTCGATGGATTAAACCATAATCATGAGAAGTAGATCCTAGCATCGAAACAACCACTTCAGCGATATCTGAGGAACTTACTACAGCAGCATTAATTAAATTTAAAGCAGCATCAGAAGAAGGTCTATCAGAACTTCTTTGACTCCCAACTAATACTACAGGGATTGATAAATCTTTTAACATAAATGATAAAGCAGCACTGGTAAAAGACATTGTATCTGTACCATGTCCAATCATAACACCACTAACTCCAGAATTCGCTGCTTCTGCGACTTTTTTCGCCAATTTTTGCCAATTTTCATATTTCATATTTTCTGACAAAATCTCAAATATCATCTCGCATTCAAGATTACATACTTCTGCTAATTCTGGGACAGCGCTAAATAATTCTCCTGGTGTGAAAGAGGGGATTACGGCTCCTGTAGTATAATCTAATCTTGAAGCGACTGTTCCACCAGTTCCTAATAATTTAACTTTAGGGAGATTTTTGTTTATTGGAAACTCCTTTTCAGGAATTTTATAAGAAGCTTCTCTTTTACCAATTTTTATGATTTCTTGAATATCTGAAACTTTTATTCCAATGTTATAATTATTCTCTAATTTGATATTAATGAAATTTGGGGCTGAATATTCGCTTCTGGGTAAAATAATCCCTTCATAACTGGTTTTTTCTGTTTTAATTTGAATAATATCCCAAATTTCAATTTTATATTTTTCTAAGAGTTTTTTTCCCTCTGCTTTATAACCTTTTAATTTCTCATTCATTTACTTCAACTCCTTTAGTTTTTCTTTTATTGAATTTTCTAACTCCTTAGAAACAACAGCACCATCAACTTTTCCACGTACTTTTTTCATAACTTCTCCCATTAAGGGCCCTTTTGCTCGCATTTCTTTTTCTTTTATTATTTTAGAGTTATTGTTTACTAATTCGGTTATCAATTGTTTAAGATCATCTATGGAAATACTCTCGATTTTTAATTTCTTTCTAATTTGACCAATAGAGAGTTCTGGGGTATCGGCTTTTAGGCTCATTATTTCTTCAATTGCTTCTTTACTAATTTTTTTTTCTTTTAGAAGGTTAAAGATTTCCGCAAAATCGTTGTCAGTAATATTTTCGATGTTTTTCCCGTCCCTTCTAAGAGCAGTTGTTGTTTCAAGTAGAGTTGTGAAAACTAATGAAGGATTCTCTGGATACAATTTTATTAAATTATCAAATAACTTGAGTTTTCCCGTAAAAATTAAGTCTTTTATGAATCTTTCCTCAATTTTGTATTTTTTAGAATACTGTTTAATTGTTACCCAAGGATATTCTGGAAGATTTTTTCTAATTTCATTGATTTCTTCTTCGGTATTAAAAATAGCTTCAGTATCAGTATCAGGATATAACCTTGCTCCTCCATGAAGTTCTCTTAAAAATTCTGTATTACCATTCTCTAGAGCTCTTCTAGTCTCGGGAGGGACCCCCTTAAAAGCAAACTTAACTCGATTAATTATGACATTCATTGCTTTATTCACTTCTTTCTTTGATCCTAAAACTAATACAAAACAATCATTTTCTTTCGATTCTAATTTCTCTTTGATTTTTTTAATATCATCATTTGAGAAATTATATGTACTTAAATCTTCATCTGAATGAATAATGCCTCTTAGGCCAGAAATCAATTTTACTTTGCTACTAACTTCAGTACCAAATCTATAGTCTTCCATTAATTCTTTTCCAAATAAGCCCTTAAATCCACTGAAATTAATCCCAAATAATAATTTTCCTGATTTAATACCTTTAGTTATAAAATTGGATTTGGTTTTAGCTAAAGAATCAGTTAAATCTACAGGATTATCTGGAATAGCGCTTTCATCTAATTTTCTTTTTTCAAGTTCTTCTTTAATTTCAAGTAGTTTTAATTGTCGTGAGATTTCATGATTGATTAAGACGGGGATCCATCCTAATTTTTGAACTCCTTTTATTTCAATCCTAGTCCCTGCTTCAATACTAACATTAACATCTTGTCTAATTGATCCGAGAACTTTTTTTACGTTTGTTGACCATAATAGTAATCCTATTCGTTCAGCGCATTCTCGACATTCCTCTGGTGTATTTATATCCGGCTTTGTTGTGACCTCTATTAATGGAATTCCTAAGCGATCTAAACGAAAAAAATTCACTTTATTTTCTGTTTTAATTTTTCTCGCAGCCTCTTCCTCTAAACTTAAGATATCTAATCGAATTTTTTTACCACTTTCTAAAGTTATGTAGCCATCAGTTCCAAGTATCATTGTACGTTGAAACCCGCATGGAACACTTCCATCAAGGTAGTTTTTTCTACAAACATGCATTTCTTCAATTATATTAGCATTTAGAAGCATGGCAATTTGTAAAGCAATCATTCTAGCTTCTAAATTGCAGGAAAAGGGAGGAGTATCATCGAGTTCATAAGTACATACTACATCATTATATCCTTCATATGTAATTCCCATTCCCTTTTCGTATTCTGTAAGCATTGCTTTATCAAAAGTACCCATTTCACCTAAAACAGGTCGCATTTTTCGCCTTATTGTAAAATCTGGGGCTCTAGTTCCCTGTAGTTTCGCAGGGCATCTACAAAATAATTTTTTTTCCGTGTCAAGCTGTTGATGGATCTCAAGCCCGCATTTAAGCCCCATTTTTTCATAATCATATTGTTCCATATTCAATCGAATTTACATTTTTTTAAAGATTTGAACATACAATAAATATTCAAGTAAGAAATGTTATAATTATTTTCAAAAAAATTTTGGGATATTTATTTTAAGAAAAATAAGAAATCATTATAACGAAGTATTTATAGTTAATAATTTTAAGTAATAAAGTCCCTCTTTCTGAGAAATCTCAGTATAATTTGAAAGATAATTTAGTAGCAATTGTTTTTGTTCCAGATTTTTTTCGATAGATTGTTCAACTTGAAAAGAGAGATCTTTTAAATTTTCAATTCTAATCCAATGTATTTTATTAAAAAACAATAATAATTTACTGAGAAAATCTTCCTTTGTTCCAAATTTCTGCAAATCTTTCTCGATACTTCTAATCCATTTGGTAAAAGCATTTTCACTCTTAAAACTTATAAATAAATCGTTGTCTTCTGCTAAATTCATCCATAAATACTTATCTTTATCATCAAGCATTCTATTATAATTTACGATGTATTCTATATTTTCATTTAGCAATTTTATCCTTTCTTTCTTGGCTAATTCTTTTTTAAACAGGAGATCTGTCTCTAATAAATCCAATCTACAATAATAGTCTGTAGGTGAATATATAAAATCAGTTACTTTTATTCCTAACATTCCAAGTACGGCTGCAAAGAATTTGCAATTTTCATAATGAAGATTTCTTTGTGTCCCAATAAATTCTAAAACTCCTTGCGCAGGTCTGTTATTTTCATCTGGAATAATTTCCAAGTTCCATTCTTTAGAAATATTTGAAAGGTTAACTCTTGTTCTTAATCTTTCATATAATATTCTAAGATCATCATAATTCTGTGATCTAAACTGTCTCTTCAAGAAATTTAAATAGGTTAATAGAAAACGAGTAGTAAATTCAAAAGAAAAGGGTGTATATCTATTAGACTCTGAAACCATTTCATAAAGTGGTATTGTGGCGCGGAAAGTGAATGGTTCAAAGAAATCTTTAACCTCTTTATCCTCTACTCTGGCAAAATCATCAAGAGTCTTACCCTTCTTAAATAATTCCAATATATTCTCCATGATATAGTTATAAAAAGCTGATACGCTTTGAAATCTTTCATCATTAGGATTCTTTTTGTGATTGACATTTACATATCTTTTTATCCAATCTTTGAGAGCAGGTGATATTGAAATCGTTTGTTGGCTAGTTTTCTTATCTGAAAGATATTTTTTAGAGGTCATAATTCCAAATATTTTACCTAATTTTTAAATTTATAATAGTTGAGAAATTTAAAAATTTAAGAGTATTTCTGATAAAGAAGAAATTATATAATTAAAAAGATATTTATAAGATACGATTTTTTCTAATGATATATTTCCATTTCTATTCTACTTGTATATTCTTTTTAGGATTACCTATTATTAAAATTATAAGTTAGAAAAGTTAATATTAAGTTTTAAATATCCTCTTGAAAAATTATATTTGGGCAATTTTTAAAGATAAGAACCAAGGGGATGACAGGAGAGCCTTGCCAGGAAGGTAAAAAGGGGAGAAAATCTATAGGGGCAAGGAGGGGGAGATCCTACCTTTTTTTTTCTTAATATTAAATTAGATATCCCTAAGAAGCTAGAGGCTCTAGGTGGTATTTCCCATTTATATGTGAAACTTTTGATTTTTTTGAAAGAATCTTTAATAAGGATTCTCTTTCAGATTGATATTTGGATTTTAATAATCTGATTTGAAAGATTAAGTCTTTCTCACTTTCAATTTCAATCCAATGTAATTTCTCAAAGAATTTTAAAAAATTGAGATGAAATTCCTCTTCTTCTCCAAATTTCTCAATTTCACTTTCTATTAATTTTACCCATTCTTGTTTGGTTTCTTCATTATTAAAAGTAATGATTATATTTTTATCATTAGCTAATTTCATCCATAAGTAGTAATCTTTATCATTTATAATTCTATTGTAATTGATGAAAAATGAAAGATTATGTTCCATAAGGTTGATTCTTTCTTTTTTTGCTAAATCCTTTATAAAAAATAAATCTGTTGCTTTTAAATCGAATCTACAATAATCTTCTTTACGTGAATATAGAAAATTTGTAATTTTAGTTCCTAATAATCCGAAAAATGCAGCTGAGAATTTATAATTTTCATAACACAAATTTTCATATAATCCCGCATGTTCAAAGATTCCTGATAAATCTTTAATGCCTTTTCCAGTAAAAAGATCTAATCTAAATTCCTTAGAAAGATTGTTTGAAAATACATAGTTTCTCACTCGATTAAATATGGTTTTTATGCTAGTAATATCATATGGATCCATCCGGGATGTGTATATCCTTCTAAGTGTGAAGTAGAAAAAGGGATTTCTCTCAAGAGTGGGACTTGTATAACGATTTGTTCTTATTGCATTTTCGTAATAGGGTATTAAGGCACTAAAAGATATGTTTTGGAAAATATCTTTTATTTCAGTATCAACAAATGCTTCGAAGTCATCAAGTGTTTTACCCTTTTCAAGGATATTCATTGTTTTATCCAAAACATAGTTATAAAAGGCAGAAATACTTTTGAACCTTTTATCTTCCGGATGTTGTTTATATTTTTCATTAACATATCCTTCGATTTTATTTTTAAGTGCCGGTGAAATAGAAATCGTTTGCTGGGTGATTTTCTTTTTTGATAAGGGTCTTTCTGTAGACATTCTAAATCATTACTCATATATATTTAACATTTATACCGTAGTATAAAGTATATACGGAATAATATTAAGATATACTATTTTAAAATTCTTGTTTAAAGTACTTTAGAAACATAGACTCCATCTAAATTATATCCCATTTCATAGAACCAATCTCTTGCTCCGATTCCACTTATTACAGCTAACTTTTTTGCATCAAACTCTTCAAAAGATATCTTTTCAGCGTTTTCCATTAATAGTTTTCCAAAACCTCTATGTTGAATTTGAGTGTATCGATTTGGTTTTAAATCTTTTGGAACAAGTTCACCCACTACTTTGATTTCTCTTACAATCATAGTTTTTCCATCATTTAATTCTGGTCTATGAGCGAATTCTGAGGGTTTTCTTAAGCGTAAATATCCAATTAAATAATCTTCGTTTTTATTCTCATAAGACAAGAATATTTCTTTCCCTTGAGAAGCATCATAATCTAATCGATACAGTTTAACTTCGTCCAAAGATTTTTCATCGATAATTTCTTTTCTTTTACTGATACCGTACTCTTTGCATCTAATGCATTTACAAGTTTCATTTATTTCTTTTAATCTTTCTTGTACCAACTGCCTTAAATTGCTATTTTTACATCCTGCTTCAATTAACGTAGCAGGGATGTCTCTCATAATTCTTTGAATTCTAACATATGGAGGAAGATCAGTCTTAACCTTTGCTATTAAATCTATTAATTCTTTATCAGAATATGGAGTATATTTGCCCTTTTTCCACCAATTGTATAATTCAGTACCACTTATTACTAGGGTAGGATAAATCTTTAACATATCAGGTCGATATTCTGGAATAGAAAATAAAATATCAAATAATTCTAAATCTTTATCGATACTTGAACCTGGTAAATTTGGCATTATGTGTGCGTTAATTTTTAATCCTGCATCTTTAGCAATCCTTATCGATTCAATGCTATCAGCGGTTGTATGCCCTCTCTTTATTAAATCATAGATTTCATTATAAATAGTTTGGATACCGATTTCAACTCGAGTAGTTCCAAAGTTTAACATATCATCAATATGTGTTTCCTTGCAATAATCTGGTCTTGTCTCAACAGTTATACCTATAACCCTTCTTTTGGATTTTTCTGCCACTATCTTGGCTTCTTCTAAACTGCCTGTTTTCTGTTCTATTATTCCTTCTAATGCCCCTTTAACGAATTCTGTTTGATAGTTCTGATCAGTTGATAAGAATGTCCCACCCATTATGATTAATTCGATTTTATCTACAGCATGACCAATAGATTCTAAATCCTTAATTCTACTTTGGACTTGTAAGTAAGAATCATAATTGTTATGAATAGATCTCATAGCTGCTGGTTCTTGACCTGTATAAGATTGGGCTACTTTTTCTCCAGGCTGAGAATCTTGCCCTGGACAATATACACAAGTTCCAGGACAAGGAAGAGGTTTTGTCATAATAGCTATAACAGATACACCAGATAAAGTTCTGGTTTTTCTTCTCTTAAGAATCTGGGTAATTATTAGTTTTTCTTGTTCCGTTGCAAAATCCAGGATTGTTGCATTTTTAATGACTTTATTGTATCTATATTTTTTTCCTATTCTACCTTTTATATTAGTAATTTTTTCTCTTGGAGTTTCTGGATTCCTTATTAAATAATTTATGATCTCTCTTGAAATAAGTTTAATTTTTTCAGGAAATTCAGTTTTTTCTTGTACCATTTCGTGCCAAATTTAATGTATATTTGATTTTTTATAACTCTACTTTCCTCCCAGTAAAATCTCTTTTAAATTTTCCAAAATCTTCCATGTTCTTTAGGGTTTCAGTTTTAAAAACAGGCCCATCCTTACAAACTAGTAATCCTAAAGGATCAATTACACATAATCCACACAATCCACACCCACATCTCATTATTCGCTCAAGACTTGCGTGAAGTTCAATATCCCATTTCTCACATATTTCATAGATTGAATAGATCATTTTCTCAGGACCGCAAGTATAAACTATTGCATTTGAAAATAGTCTTTTTGAGTAGGTTTCTAAAATTGTTTCAAAAGCCTCAGTTGGAATACCTTTAGAACCATAACTCCCATCCTCGGTACAATAAAAAATATCAACTGATTTTTTATCTAATATTTGAAATTGATTAGCAAACATTAATTCACTTTTAACTTTTGCGCCTTGAATTAGGATAAAGGGAATTTTATGTTTAGATAGTTCTTCAGTAAGAAAACGAAGAGGAGCCATACCGATTCCTCCCCCAATTACGAATATATTTTTAGATTTTTGTTCTGGAATTTCAAACCAATTACCTAAAGGTCCTCTAACGCCAATAAAATCACCCCGTTTTAGGTTAAAAATTGCATCAGTGCACTCGCCAATATTTTTTACAGTAATACTCCAATTTCCATTTATATCACACCCTGAAACTGACATTGGGACCTCGTCAACTCCAGGAACCCATAACATAACAAATTGCCCTGGTCTGGGTATGATATAGTTTGTATTTTCATTTTTCATATTGAACTTAATGGTTTTAACGTCTTCACATTCCATTATAGCTTCTTCAATAGCAACAGTTCTTATGATATTTTCACTCAAAATCGGGTACCTCTTGAGTTTTATATTCATGGGCTAATCCAATTATTTCTGATATGGATGAATATCCATTATTCTTAATATAATAAATTAAAGAATTATTGATTTCAGTAATGATTTCAACACCTTTATAAAGAGCAGTTCCGATTTGAACAGCATTAGCACCTGCTAACATAAATTCCACTACTTCTTTCCAAGTAAAGATACCTCCGCATCCAATAATTGGAATTTTTAATAATTGATAAAGATCATACACTTTTTTTACTGCAATTGGATGAATAGCTTTTCCAGATAGACCACCACTTCCATGAGCTAATATTGGTCTCTTAGTATTTATATCAATTACCATAGCTCCTAGGGTATTTATAGCAACAACTCCATCAGCACCGCCCTTTTCAGCTGCTAAGGCAATTTTCCCAATATCCGTAACGTTGGGGTTTAATTTAACAAATACTGGCACTTTTAGATTATCTTTTAGTGTTTTAACAACTTTATAAGTTAAATCCTTGTTGATCCCTATTGATGATACCTCCGCGTGAGGACATGAAATATTTATCTCAATAGCATCCGCACCTGCCTGTTCTGCTTTAGTGGCAACATTTAAATAAGAGTTAGCAGAGTCACCAAACACGCTAACTATCATAGGAATGTTAAATTCCTTTATTTCTTTAATTTCAGAAAGAAAATTGTCAATTCCGGGATTGCCAAGACCGACAGCATTCAGAAAGGTACCAGGAAATAATTCTATAATCGAAGGATTTTTATAGCCTTTTCTTGGATTAGGCCCAATCGATTTAGAGGTTACAGCACCTATCCCTGCGTTGAATATTCTCTTCATTGAAGAATATGATACACCTAAAATTCCAGAGGCCAAAATAATGGGAGATTTTAATTCTAAACCAGAGAGATTTATTTCAAGCATTTTTTTAAGAAAATAATGATTATAATTTTATAATAATTATTAATGATGGAAAAACAAGTTTAAATTAACTAATCAAAATGAAATCTTACATAGCAGACACTTTAATTGGAATTTTTGCATTTGATGAAACTGGAAACATATTAAATTTTATTGATTTCAATGATGATATTGCAAAAATAATTGAATTTTATGACGCTTTGGATAATGACGTTATTCAAAAGGTATTTGAAGATTTTTTATTAGATTTGAAAAATTCCGGATTTAGTGAATTTCTATTTGATAATAAGAAATTAGAATTATTAACTTCAGAAAAATTAGGTTATGAAACAATTTTTCAAAGAAATTCATTGGAGCTTAAATCTATACGTTTAAATTTAGATGAACACTTAAAAAAAGTGGGTATAATTAAAACAAGAGAAGAAATTCTAGCGCAATACAAAAAAGTAAGTGTAGAATTAACAAAGAGAAAGGTCAGTCAAGTCAGTGGTCATACTGATAATATAATAACTCAAATTATTACAGTTTTGGATGTAATAAAAAAATCAATCAGTCTATTTTCAAATCATCTTCGAGAATGGTATGGCTTACATTTCCCTGAATTAACTGACGAAATTATTGAGGAAAATATTATTTTAGCAAAATTAGTTTCAGTTTTAGGGTCAAGGGAGAATTTTACATTCAAAAATATTGAAAATAATTTTGATATTAAAGAAAGTAAGATTAAAGCCTTGGAGCAATATGCATTAGAATCAATGGGAGCAAAAATTGATCTTAATATCCTACAGAATTATGCTGACCAAATACTTTCTTTAGATACTTATCGACAGCAATTGGAGAATTATTTAGAAGCAATGATGGAAAAAGCTGCTCCAAATATCAATGCTATTATTGGTTCTTTGATAGGGGCAAAATTAATAGCTAAAGCAGGCGGTTTGCAAAAATTAGCTTATATGCCTGCTTCCAGAATTCAATTATTAGGAGCTGAAAAAGCATTATACCGTTTTCTTAAAAGCGGTGAAAAAAGACCTAAACATGGCTTAATATTTCAGTGGAATCAAATTAGATCCTCAAAACCTATTTATAGAGGCAATATTGCAAGGATAGTTGCAGGAAAAATCGGGATTGCCGCTAAGGTCGATTATTTTGATGGTAAATTCATCGGTGATATATTAACTAAAGAAATTCAAGGAAAAATAGAAGAATTAAAAAAGAAATTTCCTCAAAAAAAAAAAGTTGAAAGAAAAATGACTTTTAAACAAAAAAAGAAAGGCAAAAGATAGAACCTTTACATATTCAAAATTAATCAAGATCTTCCATCAAAAAATCTTCTATGATGTTTATGACCAATATGTTGATGCACCTATTCTTTTGCGGTTTCCCTTGACAAAATTTTTATTCTCTAGTTCTATCAATTTATTATATGCTGCTCTCATCCCTTTTCCAATAATTTTAGAAATAGTTAATTTACATTTTGGTTTTCTTCTCTTACGGCATAAAAAATGTAGAACTCTATTTATGTTATTTCATTCTCTCCAATGTTATTTTTACTATTCATTTTTAATGAAAAGAATTAAAATACCACGTTATTTATTATCAATCTTTCAATTGCAGTTAACTCAGATCTATTTAATGATGTGATGATTTTAAATAAAATTCCATTTGAAAGATGAAAAACCAAAGAATAATTGGAAAGTTTTAATCCATATGAAGATACAGTTGTATTCTTTTTAATATATACATTAGATATCATTAAAAATGGTATCAATTTCTTTTTAGTAAAGATTCCAAAGTGGGTTTCAATTTGAACTGTGCTTGAGATTTTATCAATTTTCAAAATCCTTTTAAAAAACAATCCTCTAATCAAAAAAAACAAACAAATAATTATAAATGAAAAAAATATGGCAGATATCAAAAAATAAGCAAATATCTTTAAATTTCTGTTTTCTAGAATGAATACATATGTTTCTATAATGAAAAGTAATAGAAAATAACCTATTAGAAAAATAACAATAATTACTATAAATAAAATTAAATTCTCTTTATAATTTAATTTTAAAGCTAATACATCCTGGTTATCTTTTATTATTTCAAATCTTTTATATTTTTTATCTCTAATAATTGTATCTTCCATTATAATTCAATTGTTACTATTTCTCTTTAGTATAAATCTTATTTCACTTTTTATCTATAATCACAGTTATTATGAATGATTTGAACTTATTGTCATTTTTTGTAAAAATTATTAAAGAGAATAAATCTTGGTTTGAATTTTTCACAAATGATATCTTATTGATTCTACATTTTTATTATCTGATAATAAATTTATTAATTTGTATTAATCTATCAAAAAAAAAGGATAACTAGGAAATGAATATAAATTAAAACTGAGATTGACTAAATAAAGATTTGAATAAGAAATAAAATATTGGGAGAGTTAGTTCAATTAAGATTGAACTTCATCCTCTCCGATTCTTGAATTATCTTTTTTTCATAAAATTTTATTTCAACATTATTTCTGCAATAATTTAATTAATTTATTAATAACCTAATCCTTATTTTTTTATCTGAACTCACTTTTATTATCATATAATGATTTAATACAAAACTAAAAAAAAAGAAAATAAACGATTTTATTAAATTCGTGAAAAAGTTGCTCGTCTGATAGCTGGAAAATTGGACTATCAGCTAAAGTTGATTTTCTCTTAGGTGAATTTATTGGTAATATTTTATCTAAAGAAGTTGAAGAAAAAAGAAAAGAAAATGATTGTTTTATTATAAAAATGACTAATATTGAAATTAGGAATCATCCAAAATTTAAAAATGTCTATATATCTGGCTCTCAAGAATATTTAAAACTCTATACAAAAAATTTAGATGTGGGTAAAAGAATCTACGGAGAGAAGTTGATTATACATAAGGATATACAATATAGAGAATGGGATCCTTTTAGAAGTAAATTGGCAGCATTAATTTTAGAAAATCCCATTACAAATTTCTTAACAGATAATTTAAAGTGTTTATATTTAGGAGCTTCTTCAGGTACCACTATTTCTCATCTTTCCGATATCATACAATCTGGAATCATATATGGTGTAGAATTCTCAGAAAGAAGTATTAGACAATTAATTCAAAATACTTCAAAAAGGGTAAATATCGTTCCAATTTTGGCAGATGCCCGCTTTCCAGAAAGTTATGCTAAATACTTTTTTACAGATATAGATTTAATCTATCAGGATGTTGCCCAACCACGACAAGCCAATATTGCGGTAGAAAATTGTAATTACTATCTGAAGAATGATGGTATTTTAATTATAGCTATTAAATCTCAATCAATTGATAGTATTCAAAAATCTGAATATATTTATGCTCAAGAGAAAAAGATCCTAGAAAAAGCAGGATATCAAATCTTAGAAAGTATAAATATCCATAAATATGCTGCTAATCACATTATTTTGATAGCTAAAAAAGCAATTAGTTAAGAAACTCTGTTATTTTTCTGTTAGACAATTCTTCACTTATTATTTTTTTAGTTGTATCCCATGACTTCCTAGCAAAAATAGGTGGTTTTTTATTTTTTTTTACATATTCTCTCATGAATTCTATTGTTCTAACATCAGAAGGATATCCTGAGCCAAAATTTCCGTATTCATCCTGGAGTTCTCCAATTAAGGCATCTCTTTTATCTTTAGCTATTATAGAACCTGCTGATACAATTGGATATATATCATCAGCCTTGTGTTTAGAGACTATTTTTTTAGGGGTATAATTTAATAATGCTTTTATAGATTCTCCGAATCTCTGTTCATTCACATCAACAGCGTCTATATAGATGATATCTGGTTTCAAATTATTAATTATCTCTGCCATTTTTAGTTCTTCAAGTCGATTCATTGTGATTTTTTTAAGTTCTCTCTCATCAATTTCCTGAGGTCCAATTACAATGATTTTATGGGAATAACAGTTATTCTTTAATATATTAGCTAATTTACTCCTCTTTTTAGGAGATAATCTCTTTGAATCTTTAACCCCAATTTCAGATAAAAAGTCTATTTTTGATTTGAAAAAACATACTCCACATAAAACCATTGGGCCTAAGACAGAGCCTTTTGACATATAATTCGAAGTGAATTAAATTCTACCAGCCTCGTCTATCCCACAAATTAATTCTATTTTATCCTCATGATTCTTGGATGAGTTCAATGAATTCTTCTTCATTATCCAGTTTTTCTAAATTTTTAATTCTAACAATGGGAATTTTTTCCTTTTTAAACATCTCAGGAATTTTAATATCGTTATCAATTATTAAGAGTGAAGTCTTGTGGAATAAATCTGCGAAAATTTTTAGACATTTCAAACTCATTTCATTGACTTTACCTTGTTCTTCTGAAATACTAGAAAAAAGAGGATAAAATCCTTCTAAATCTTTTTTTTCGGACGTAGAGTATAAGGATAATTTAAAGGGAATTGACCCTTTCTTATACCAGTATGAAGTAAGGCCGATATCCCTTATTATATTTTGTATGTGAGATTCAAATTCATTTAATTCTTTCTCTTCAAAGATTTTTTTATCATCGACAATATTTTCAATAGGCCATCCAAAAACGTTTATTTTTTTAAAAAGATCATTATTTTCCAATATCTCTAGTAGCTTTTCAGCAATTTTTTCAGATGGACGCATAGATTCGTTTTCATATGCACACAAGGTTCTCTTCGTTACACCTAAAGTTTCTGATAGTTCCTTTCTTGTTATTGAATGATTTTCTCTTAGTATTTTCATTAAACTACCATTTAAAAACACAACTCCACCACCCCTTCTTGCTAAGATATAAGGATATCTATCGTTAAGGATATTCTCAAATGTATTAAGAGTAATAAAGGGTAAACCTTCTCTTATATAGATTGTATTGTCGTCTAATTTTTGGTATCGATTCCTTAGTCCGATTAATAATGGCTTTGATTTGAGAATTGTAGATAAAGATTTAATATCTCGAATTATATCAGGGTTTAAATTATCAATATTAGGAAATATTTTTACACTAAATATCTGATTTTCTTTTTTAACTAACAGATCAAAGCAGAATTTGTTTTTCTTAGTAGCAAAATTTTCCAATACTAATGTTTCATAATTAGCATTCTTTAATAAAACGTCAATTCTCTCAAGAATCTTTTCAATCATCAAATTTAATCTTTAAAAAATAATATTGTATAAAAAAATTATTCTTTTTTCTATTATATAATATCAATTTACAAATATATTGCTTTTACATTCTAACATTGATAAATTTTCGAATTTTTACTTACTTTTTATTAGGTAATCTAAGAAGATCAGAATCAGTAACTATTCCAATATAATCATTATTTTCTTTTACCAAAACAGCAGGATACTTCAAAAGTAAATCAGATATGTCCTTTACATTCCAATTTTTATCAATTTCTGGAAATGGTAATTCTTTTATAAGCGATACATCCATATTAATAATTTGTGGATTATCTGTTATGTATTTCTGAATTTTTTTAGATGTTATACTTCCCAAATTCTGATTATTTTCTATTATTGGTAATTGTGAGATTTCATGTTTATTCATTAAATCTACTGCTTTTCTTATAGTTGAGCTGGATTCGATAGATATTATATCATGTACCATTATATCTTCCGCATGTTTCTTTGATTTTTCTCGTATTTTACGTTCATTTTCGAGATATTCAAAAATTTTTTTTAACTTAGAATATGGAGGATCTATGGTTCCGTTTTCAATTCTAGAAATTGTAGACTGCGGAATATTTAATATTTCTCCCAGGTCTTTTTGACTGATGTTTAATTTTTTACGTAATCGCTTAACATCACTCAAAGAGGGTAATATTTCCATATTATAATAACATATTTTTATGCTGTATATGCATAATTATTATACAAAATATTTAATAAATATTTACATTTATAAAAAGCAAATACTGTATTTTTCATTTAATAAGGAATTTAACTGATAAATAATTTAAAAACATATTTAAAAGGACTATTTATATAGATAAGAAGTTGGTTAATTGAAATGTTAAAAATTACTCGTGCTAACTTTTTACCAATTGAAAAAAGTGAATTCCCAGAACTCTGTGAAAGGAAAGGTATTGGACACCCTGATACTGTTTGTGATGCCGTTGCTGATGCTTGTTCTAGAGCTTTGTGTCTTTATTATCTTGAGAAATTCGATAGAGTATACCACCATAATGTTGATAAGGCTGCTCTCGTTGGAGGTACTGCAAAACCAGAATATGGCGGAGGTCAGATTATCCAACCACAATATTTTCTCATTGTTGGAAGAGCAATAAATCAAATTCTTAGAGAGTGTAGTGATGGTACAAATAAACTTGAGTATATTCCTATTCCTACTATTTGTATAGAAACACAACGTGAAGTTCTTTCCAAAATTTTTAGAAACCTTGATTTAAATAAAGATATCCAGTTTGATTATGCAGTTCGACCGGGTTCAATAGATTTGACAGGAGTTTTTGATGAGTCTCATCATTCTGAAGAAATTCCACTTGCTAATGATACAAGTTTTGGTGTCGGTTATGCTCCATATTCGGATGTAGAAAGAATTACTTTAGAAGCTGAAAAATTAATTAATTCGAATAAATTTAAAGATAAGTGCCCCGCTTCCGGAGAAGATGTGAAGGTTATGACAGAACGAATGGGGAATGAAATTGGAATAACAGTAGCTGCTGCCATGATTAGCAAATATATCAACGATGCTAGTGAATATGTTAGTTATACCAATCAAATAAAAGAAGCAGTTTTAGATTTAGCAGCAGATATTATCCCAGAACGTGACATATCATGCCAAGTAAATGTAGCGGATAATATAGAAAAAGGAATTATATATTTAACTATTACTGGAACATCTGCGGAAGCTGGTGATGATGGAGAAGTAGGACGCGGAAATAGAGCAAATGGACTCATAACTCCTTGTAGAACAATGAGCCTAGAAGCTGTTTGCGGAAAGAACCCTATTAATCACGTAGGTAAATTATATAATGTACTTGGAACAGAAATGGCAAGAGAAATTGTAAAGAGAGGACAAGGAGATATTATAGAGGCACACGTCAAACTTTTATCTCAGATTGGAAGACCAATAACCGATCCATGGGTAAATTCAATTGAATTAATTCCTGCAGATAATGTAAACTTTGATTCAGCAAAGAGAATAGCAGAGGAGGTATCCGCTGAAAAGCTCAGTAAAGAATACTTTTTTGATTTAAGAAAGAGACTTATTGCAGGTGAGGTTCAAGTATTTTAGTGTTTAATTATCGATAAACAAATTTTTATTTTTTTCCCTTTTTTTATTTATTAGGTTTTAAGTTTATGAAATAACTATATAGATATATGTTTTAAATCTTCCTTAAATTATTAGATTTCTAAGGTGATTATCTAATGGGTTTAGACAAGTGGCTCAAGTCAGATGATATAGCAAAAGAATCAACAAAAAAAAAGGAATCATCAATTAAAGCTAAAAGAAGTAAAGGTGAACAAATACAACCTAAAGAACTTGAAACACAATCAATTAAGTTAACAAAATATGTGTTGGTTTGTCCAAATGCAAAATGTAAATATCAAAAGACAATTATTAAAAAGCAAATCACTGATGAAGATAAAACCTGTCCGAGATGTAAGACAAAAATGAAAATTAAGGAATTGTAAATTTATTTTTAGGACCAAATACTTGGGTAATATTTATTTTTTGTGAGGGAAGGTTATTTAAATCAAAAACAGATTCGCAATTCGGGCAGGTATTTGGCTTTTTTGAATATTTCAGAATAAAGTAAATGATAAAGCCTAAACCTAAAGTTAGGATTACCATAAAGCAAAGAAGCTCATGATATTGATGAGCAAAATTCTTCCGGCGAAGCAAGACCTCCTGTTCACAAGTTGGGCAATATATTTTATGACCCATTTTTCGACTTCCAAAAATATTTTGATGATGAATAAATCTAATACAATGAAGTATAATTATTTTTTGTTTAATATAAAATTATCATTAAACTTTTTCCATCTTTTGGTAAGTCTACCATAATATATTCTTTACCAATTAGACTTTTTGAAACATAAATTAGCTAGAATTCATCGTATATACGAAATTTTTAGGAAATAAAAGCATATTTTTAAGGAAATTATATAAATCCTCTAAAAGGTTTTTTCTCTTCGGGTTCTTTCTTTTTCTTTTCGCCGGTTGTCAACATATCCCAGGTACTATTGACGCCTAACTCTTTTAATTTCTTACGCTCCTCATCCAATGACATTTCATTTTCATTTTCATCTTCACTCATAACATACACGAATGAAATCTTTAACTTTAATTAATTAGTATACTTCAGCTTAATATACTTTTCTAAATCCAGTATTAGTAAGCATTAAATTAGAGCATTCTATCACTAAAAAAATTTTTTAAGATTTTCTCAATAAAATTTTATATCTTTAATTTTATAATTAATTAAAACAGTTTTCTTTTAAATAAGTAGAAAAATACACGTTAGGTAAAAAGTATGACAATATGTGCTCATTGTGGTGAGGAGATTATTGGAGATTTATTCTATTGTAGTGATTGTAGACAAAATTATTGTATATTCCATAAAGAACCAATAAATCATGAATGCAATATTGTAAAAGAGAGTTTAAGGGTTCAACAATTATCAACAACACCCACTTATGGTGAACCCTCTCAAATTTCACCTGCGCCACAAGAACATACATATCAACAGCAAATTCCTCCTAGTGTTGTACGAGGAACTACTGATGGCACATATACTTGGTATCGTCAAGAATCCCAGGTTCCAGTAAATGCATTTGATCCTGATTCAGGTATTGAATTCAAAGGTATCTTATTACCTCATAAATCAGAATTTACACATTTTTTAATTGGCCTATCCCTTATTTTTATTATTGGCCTTTTAATTTTCACTCCTAATTTAGTTAATACTGGATATGAATGGGCAATTTTTATGTTAGCAGGTTTTTATGCTACAGCTTTTCTCTTTCACGAATTTGGACATAGGCAAGTAGCAATTCATTTTGGACTTCAAACGAAATTTAGATTGTTAACTTTTGGAATGATTTTAACGGTTACTGGAGTAGTTTTTGGTCTATATTCATTGATATCAGGCGGACCAAGTTTCCCATCATTAGCTCTACCGGGTGCTGTTGTAGTTTTAGGGTTAAGTAAAATTGATAGAACTACAGGTTTATGTAAAGCAGCTGGACCTACAGTTAATCTTGCATATGGTTCAATCTTATTCATAATTTCTTTCATTATTCCAACTTATCCACTTAACATGTTAATCGGGTTAGCTGCTAATTTAAATTTCATGCTAGGTACTTTCAATATGATTCCTGTTGGTATCCTAGATGGACAAAATATTTGGAAATGGAATAAAAAAGTATATCTGGCTCTATGTGGTTCACTACTTGTGCTTTTGATAATAACATATGTATTTATTTATACTCCACTATATTAACACTTCTATAAAATAATTGAGAAAAGGAAAAAATAAAAAGTAAAAATTATGAAGGATAATAATTTTACAATATTATACTTTTAAATTCTTTGATGAAGGAATTGACATTATTTATTATTTCCTTGGTGAATTAGACTGACATATTGCGAATTTTGTGGTAATCAAATTAGTTATTTACCATTTACTTGTAAATACTGTGGGGGAACTTATTGTAAAAAACATCGATTACCTGAAAATCATGAATGTACATTTGAGCTAAAACACGTTCCAGTTGTCTCAACCCCTCAAAGAGATTCTCAACAGCGATCCCAAGAAGTTTATATGAAAAAACCACGAGTGTATTTAGATAAAGGTCCCAAAACTCTAAAGAAATATTTGAAAAGGCAGGACAGGCAACGAGATAGACTTCTGAAAACTTATCAAAGACCATATCCAAGAAAAACTCAGTATTTGGGTACCAAGGTCTTATTTTTTCTAATTTTCCTTTTTTCAATAGTTGCATTAGTTTTTTACTCTTATGGTATTCCTGAGTATATATATTTAAGTTTAAACGGTCTAGTATATAAATACACTTTCCATACATTTGTTACGGCTCTATTTGTTAGCTCAGGTGACTTTTTTGGATTGTTTTTCTTAATTATTATGTTATTTCTCCTATATTTTATGTCAAGAAATATTGAAGTAAGTCATGGGACTAAGTTCTTAATAAAACTCTATATAATTAGTAGCTTATTTTCAGCGCTATTCTATATTCTATTAAGATTATCTTTAATTTCTTACATACCTTTAGAGTATCCTTATGATTTGGTAGGATTAGCGTGGGGAGGAATATTAGGTTTACTATCATATTCGCTTTTTCCAATAATGAATCGAGAAATTACTGCATTGATGTATTTTCTTCCAATTAGAATGAAGGGAAGGTCTTTTTTGATAATAATCATACTTTTTAGGCTAATTCCAGGATTGATATTTGCATTTTATGACCCAATAGCCATAATATTTTATTTACCTGAATTGGGTGGAGTTTTAGGAGCTTATATTGTATATAGGGTCCAATTTGGAAGACGTTAATATCGTTTTTTATTAACAATTATAATCCATAAATATTATCAAATAGATTAACTTTATTTTCATGTTTCATTTGACTTTAATACAATTTTCAAATGTTTATAATGTCTGAGAAGAATATTTCAAGAGTTATTGAGCTAAATGAAGATTTAATCGAAAATAATGATAGATTGGCGGAGCAAAATTCTAAAATTCTAAAAGATAAAAATATTAGAGCTTTCGATTTTGTTGGGGCAATAGGGGCAGGAAAAACAGCGATTATAGAAAAAATTGTTGAAAGAATATCAAATGATTATAGAATTCTTGTAATTAATGGTGATGTAGCCACTAGAATAGATGCCAATAGAATTGAAAAGTACGGAGTGAGAACAATTCAGATCAATACTGGTCGGGAATGTGCCTTGAATTCATATCACATCTCGCAAGTTTTAAAAAATTATAATTTAAATGAAGTTGATATTCTATTCATAGAAAATGTTGGCAACTTGATTTGTCCTTCTGATTTTATTTTAGGAGCAGAGAAAAGAATTGTAATAGTCTCCATAACAGAAGGACCATGGGTTATTCGAAAGCATCCAATGTTATTTAAATATTCTGATATGGCAATTATTAATAAAATCGATTTAAAAGATATAATGGATGTCAATATTGAAGTAATGAAAAAAGATGCGAAAGAGATTAATCCAAACCTTAAAATTTTTATTACAAGCGCTATGACTGGGGAAAATATCTCCAAACTTATAAATTATATTTTAAATTAGTTAACTTAAGAATAAAAGCAAAAGAAGATAATTATATAATTAAACATGAAAGCATTGATGTATCATGTCTTTAAGGCAATATAACACTGAATTAGGATTATTAATTGATAAGATCGTCAAGGTTTATCTTAATAAAGACAAATTTTTTGTTGGACAATTAAAAGGAGTTTCTGAAGATTCAAATCTAATTCTTGTAAATGCTAAAAATGAAAAAAACAAACCATTCCCTAAATTGTTTATTAGAAATACATATTACAACTTTGTAAGTTTAGAGGAGGAACCTTTTCCAATGAGGGCATTAGCAGATAGAATTGCAACAATATTTTCAAAAGGGCATGTTAATTATATTGAAGATCAAAACATAATTTCAATATTAAATGGTAAAATCATCGTTGATGAAAATGAAGTTAGAGGTACTGGTCCTTCAGCAGAACGGGTAAAAAAGATTTTTGAACAATTTAGGATGGATTTAGAAGGTCCTAAAGATGAGTAATTTACTCTATTTTTTTTAATTTTAAGATTTCATCTATTTTCAAACACATTTAGTAAATTTTTCAACTGTAAATCCTTGATAATATTCTTCATTGTAGCTTTTCCAAGTGGTGTCACTTTAATTATTCCTAACTCATCAAACTTTCTTAAATAATCGTTATCAATTAGAAATTGAACATCAGTTGACCATACTTCGTCAAAAATATCTTTTAAATCCTCAATTTTTATATTTTCGTCAACCTCTTTACTGAGAGCTATTATTAAGGCGAGAATCCCATATTGAGATGGTGTAATATTATCATCTTTACCTTCTGAAGTTAAAATATAATATATATTTTCCATAAAGTTAGTTTTAATAAGCTCAAATCCAACATTTCTCAAATTCAAATAAACATCGCTCATAATCTCTTCAAAATTGAAGTTTTTGCTTAAATTTTTAAGATCTTCTTCTCTAATAATCTTTTGAGGATTTAGCAAAATCAGTTTTGTAATATTTTTTATTATTTCATCAAGATTCCTATTTTCACTTGACAATAAATTCAACTCCCATGTACCGTTTTTACATTTAAATTTTTTATTTCTTTTTTTAATTCTAAATTTGAAATGATAAATATTAAATTTATTTTTGATAGAGCATCCTCCCTTTCGAAGATTGGTAAAATCTTTCTAATTGCCCGATAGATTGAGCCTGCTTTATTATATTTACTTAGAATTGAAGCATTTGAAAATATAATATTTTTATTTTTAATATGGAGCTTAACCGAGATATAAAATACAATAATGAAAAAGATTTTTTCAGGGGTTGTCAATTCATTAAAATTTAATTGTTCTTTATCATTTCGAAAGAATTTTAAATCAATAAAGAATTTCATATTATCGCTACTGATTATAATTCTAAATTTAGATTTAATACTAATCTCTGATAAAAATCTATTATTAAAAGATTCAATCTCAGTGAGGCTTAACTCTAATTCTCTAAATTGTTCGAAACACTCAGAGATTTCTTTTTTATTAATATTAATAATAATTTCTGATTCATTTTTTATTAGGTCTTCATTAAGTTCTGATAATTTTTTTATAATTGGAGATAAATCATTAGGATTCTGAAGATCGTATAAATTTTCTGAAATTTCAATTTTATTTAGTTCAGAATCTGTATTCTTGATTTCATCTTCAATTTCTCTTAGAGATTTTAATGATTTTAAATCAACTAATTCAAGCTCCTGAGCAGATATCGTTTCATCATGTTTAATTTTGTTTTCTATTTCAGTTTGCAAATCGATTATTTTTTCTTCCTCTGTATTGATTAACTGTAAGACTAATTGATAATCATTTCTATAGGTTTCGTAAATGGGTTTTAGTTCTTCTAGTTTTAATTGGGTTTGACTTTTCTTTGATTTATTGTTGTTAATTTCGAATTGAATATTTTTAGCTTTCATCTGAAGATTTTTTATTTTTTCAGCATTCGTTAAATCACTATTGGTTTCTGAAGTCTTATGTTTTGCATCTACTTTTAATTCTTGAGGATCTCCAGACATTATTCGGGTGATTCTATTAATTTGATTAAAACATTGTTTTTTCTGTTCAGTTAATTCTTGAATTTTTGAATCATATTTATTCAAAGTTTGCTTAATTTGATCAATTTTGTTTTTCCACTGGAAATA
>CP070805.1:2155026-2171237 GCA_020343655.1 Promethearchaeota archaeon
TATTATCTACAGTTAAACCAACTATAAAAGCAAAAAGAACTTATTATACAAACTCATTATTGGGAGTTTCAATTGTCCGTTGGGATTTGGGAGGTCAAAAAAGTTATAGAAAAATATATTTAGGTTATAAAAGTAAATATTTTACAGAAATGCAATCAATTTTTTATGTTATAGATATCCAAGCTCGCGAAAAATTTGAAGAAGCATTAACTTTTCTTAAGGATATTGTAAATATCACCTCGGAATCGCACCCTGAAAATTTTCAGTTCTTAATCTTACTCCATAAACACGATCCTGATATTAAAAGCAATAAAAATATAATAAATCATGTAAAATACTTAGGAAATGAAATCTCATCCATCATTAAAAATCTCAAATTTTCTATCTTTAAAACTTCAATATATGATGAGCCAAGTTTATTGAAAGCCTTCTCTGATGGTGTTTTTTACGCTACTCATAAATCCAAAATGTTTCAAACCTTATTGAAAGATTATATGGGGCAAACTTACAATAGTTCTACGCTTCTATTAGATCAAAATGGTTTCATTGTTGCTAGTAGAAGCACCAATGTTGCTTATCAAAAAATTTGTGAAGCTATTGCTCCTAGATTAGCTCAAGCATTAGAAAAACTCGAAGAATGGGAGATCAATACAATTGATATTGTAACAAATGTAGAATTTCCTGAAAAACAATTAGAATATCAGAAAGAAGGAATAATTTTTCTAAGAAAATTAGATATAAGTGATACCAGACTTTATTTGGTGACGCTATGTTTAAATAAAAATGTAAAAATTAAGTCTTATGAATATTTACCATTATTAGCCAACAATTTAAAAAATTTATTGGAGAGCTTTAAATAACTTTAAAATATAAATTTTTTTTCTTACCTAATTTTGTTTTTTTAAATTTGGAGTAATGAGAATTTCATTAAGCCCAAAAAATCTGATTTTTTTTATGAATTATAATTTATTTATAACTTTTTATAAAAAAATAAATTAGTTTTACTTTTAGTAACCCCTCTGGGTGTGGGGTTTAAATACCTATATATATAAAGTTAATTAAAATAAGGCTAAAAAGAATGATTATGAACTCCAATGTAAATACAAATTATATAGGACCAAAAGCTTTATTCGACCCAAATTATATCCCACCACATTTAATGTATCGAAAAAAAGAAGAAAAATTTTTATTCTCGGTTTTAAATGATACTATTTCTGATAAGTTCTGTCTCAATATTTTATATCAAGGTGTAGGTGGTATTGGGAAAAAGGTAATAGTAAATAAAGTAATTAATGATCTTTTAATTCAAAATAGACATTATACAAAAATTAATAAAATTAGTGTGGATTGTAAAGAAAAGAAACCCGAAGAATTAATCTATTCATTAATAAATGAATTAAATAGTATTTCTAATCTAAACTTTGATTTTCGATCAATCTTAAATTCAGATATACCCCACTTATGGAATACATTTAAATTTGCTTGTAATAAAATTGATTCACATTTTTTCCTTATATTTAATAATATTGAATATTTAGAGCCCGGAATATGTAATAAATTCTTACAATTTAGTAAAGAAACAAAAATAACTTTGATTTCAACATTAAATAAAGTTTTAAGACCAGAAACAATGGACTTACTTTCTGAATTCGATTTCAAGAATAAATTAAATTTTTTCAATTACCATGAACTCTATTCTATTCTTAAACAAAGAGTTTTATTAAGCTTTTCAAATGAAATCGATAAGGACTTGATTAGATATATAACCGATTTAATCTGTGAGCAATATATACCCGTTCCAGGAAAAGGAATTCAGATACTCCGAGATATGTATCCAATATTAAGAAGTAATAAAAATAATTATAATTTTGAGTTATTAGAGATATGTCAGAATGAGTTTGATACTTTTCAAATTTCTGATGAATTTAGTATAATAAATTATCTATCTGAAGAAGATATATTAACTATTATCTTCATGGATAATCTATCGAATTATTTTATAAGAAGAAAGAATTATTACATCTCTTTCAATGAATTACACGAAATGTACGAAATTTCTTGTGAAACTTTGGAATACCAAAAGAATTTTAATGAATTTCGTAAGTTAACCGAAAAACTTTTAAACATAGGAATTATAAAGCCTTCAAAAAGAACATTGCGCAAAATGGATGCTTATAAAAGTTATACCAATACAAATGATGATGTATTCTTTATATTAGTAAATCCTAAACAAATAAAGGTTATAATTGATACAATTTTTAATCAATGAGATAATTTTTAAAAGATTTGATCTGAATAATTTCTGGTTTCAACGGTAAAATTCAATTACAATTGATTTCATAAATCGGAAAATGTAAAACAGATTTTTTTATAGGGTATATCATATATTTATAGGTGTAATCACACTATTTTTTTATTAATAAAGAGTAGAAATGGAGAAAAATTTTGACTCATATTAAAAAAATTTCCATGAGTGGCTTTAAATCATTCGGAGATCGGACGGTAACCATCAGGTTATCAAGTGGTTTCACGTGTATTGTGGGTCCAAATGGTGCAGGCAAATCTAATATAATAGATGCTCTCTGCTTCGCGTTAGGACGGCTAAGTAAAAAAACTATGAGAGCAAAAAGTCTTGAAGATCTCATCTTTGCGGGTTCACGAGGAAAAAACCCCTCTCAAAGAGCTTCAGTCACATTGTATTTTGATAACTCTGAAAATGTTTTTCCAGGAGGCACAACTGATTTTGAAATTACACGTACAATCAAAAGAGGAGGGGGAGGTGGCTATAAAATGAATGGTAAAAAAGCTACCCGCCAACAAATTCTTAACGCATTAGCTGCTGCGAATATCGATCCGGATGGCAGTAATCAATTTGTCCTTCAGGGAAAAATTGTCGAATTAACTCATATGAGCACAGAAGATCGTAGAGTATTTATTGAAGAATTAATTGGCCTTCAGAAATACGATGAGATGAAGGATGCCACATTAAAAGAGTTAGAAAAAGCAGAAAGAGATTTAGGACAATTTGAAGCGATCTTTAAAGAAGTATCTACTCAATTAAAAAAAGTTGAAAAAGAGAAAAATGATGCATTAGCTTGGAAAGAATTAGATGAACAAATTAATTTTTTAAATTCACAACTGATTGCCTTAAAAATATCAAAACTAAGGGAAGAAGAAGATGAGTTGGAAAGAAAAATCGAAACTTCCCTAAAAATTATAGAAGAATTACAAGAAAAAATAAACCGACAAGAGGATGTTTTAAAACAAGAATCACTTGTTATGGATAATATTCAGACATCTATTATTGAGAAAGAAAAAGAAAGAGAGGAGATAAACGAAAACATTACTCAAATAAAGACACAAATATCATCAAGTCAAACTACCTTAAATTTAGCAAAAAAATCAATCGAAAAACTTAATGGGGAAATTGAATCTTTAGAAAGTAAACAAATGAAACTTGAGGAAGGCCAAACTTTTGATATATTAATTGAAGCTGTAGTAAATGAAATTTCGGAAAATGAGAATCTTATTGAAGAAGCAAAAAAAGAAATTGAAAAAAGACAACAAAACCAAGCGGAATTAGATATTAATATAAAAAACACTGATGATGAAAAATCTCTTTTCAAAGCGGAAATCTCGAAAATACAACAAAGTGTTTCTTCTAATAATGCTCAAATTAAGGTACTTAGAGGAAATATTGAAAAAAATGAGGAAAAAAAGGAAAAGTTAGAAAATGAGCTCCAAAAACTGAAAGGTGATGAGGAAAGTATCGATGAGGCGATAAAAGCAACTAAAAAGACAGAATCAGATATTAGAAATCGAATTAATAATTTAAATACTAAAATATCTAAAGAGAATCAAAATCAAAAAGAATTAGAAGATAATATTAATAGTATTCAGATAGAAAAAAATCAATTACATTCTCAATTGACAAATTTACAAGCTAATTTATCATCTTTAAGTACAGAAATCAAAATGAATCAGGACAGTATTCTTGAATTAAATGAAAAGAAAACTTCAATAGAGAAAAAGATTGTGGATTTAAGTAAAGGCAAAGACGCTGAAAAAGCTGTAAAAGAATTATTAAACAAAAATGAAAACGTTAACAAGCAATTAACCGAATTGAAAGCAAAACTAAAGCAGGAAAATTCAGTATATCGGAAGAATGAACAGGATTTAGAATTATTAAATTTGAAAAAATATTCTTTTGAATCTGAGATTAATGATAATAATGCAAAGATTGAAAATATTAATACTGAATTAAAAATCCTTAAAAAAGAATTAACTAAATTGGATCGAGAGAAGGGCAATTTAGAATTACAGGTTGATACATTAAATAAAAATCTTAAAGATAGCACAGGTATTAGTGAAAAATTAATAATCAAAAAAGATAATGTCCAACGACGCTTAGAAGACCTTTCAAAAGAAAGAGAAAATCTTACTAAAAAAATTGAGGGATCTGAAGAAGAATATGAGAAGAATACTAAAGATATTACAGGAATTCTCCAAATTCTGAATATGCTCACCCAGAATATTAACATCTCTGTTGAATCTATTAAAAGTAATATACAACTATCGAATGCAGAAGCAATTGAATCCTCTGCCGAAGATTTCAAGAAGTTCGTTTTAGACATCGTTGATATTATGAAAACCGTCGAAAGTATTGGAGTTGATGAAGAAAAACATGCTGAAATGACGGAAATGATTAGTTCTATTATGCAGACTTTAAAAATGTTTACTGATAACGCTGATGAAACAATTAATCAATTAATCGATAAAGTAAAAGAATCCGCTGATGTTGAAGTACAGACTTCAACATCAACATTTGATAGTTTTGTTCAAGACCTAATGGAGATTCTTGAAAATGTATATCTCTCTTTAAGAAAATTAACTATGTCTAAAAGTCAAGAATTATACAAACAACTGGAAGAGATTTCAGAAAGTATTAAATCTCAAACTTATGACTTTAACAAAATTGAAAAACAACTGACTGAAAGTAGTATTCAGGAAAAACATTATTCTGAAAATCTTTCAGCTTATAATAAGAGACTTGAAGAAATTAATAAAAGAAATGCTGAATTAGGTGAAAGAATTAAAAAAGGAGAAGAGGAAATTAATGAAAGAGAGGAAATCATTAGTAACAGACAACTGGAAATTGAAAATTTAGATAATCAAATAAAGCAATTAAAAGAAAATAAGGATACATATTGGGAGAATATTTCTACAATTAACGAAGAAATTGATAATAAACAAAAAGAATTAGATAATCTCAGAGAAAATCTACAAGAATTACATGGAATTCAAAATTTATTTGATAACATTACTGAACTAGATGAAAATGTAGAAAAGTTAAATAATACTATTGGAGAAAAGAAAAATTTAATCATAACCACAGAAGAAAACATTAAAAACATTAAAGCTGAACAAGATTCATTACAAAAGAATATTGATGAGCTAGTTCTACAAAAAGAGAAATTCTGGGAAGTTACGGGGAACCTACGAAAGCAAATAGACGATGAGAATAAAACACTTGAGGATACTTTGGATCGCCTAAGAGCACTTGAAAATGTAATGCGGATTATCAATTCCATCGAAGATATTAAAAAAGAGAATTCAGAGGCAGATAATAAAATTAAAACTTGCTCAAATGAAATAGAGGGATTAAACTCTCAAATCGAAGAAATCCAAAAAAATGTGGATCAAAAACAGGAGATAATTAATTCCCTGAGAAAGGAAAAAACAGAAGAGTTAGAATCACAAAAAGCAGCTCAAAAAAAATTAAACAGACTAAATAAAGATTTACAAAAAGCCCAAGGAAAATTAAATGAGTTAAATAAAAATAAAGAAAGAGAGCAAAAAATTATCGATTTATATGGGGATATAAAAGATACTAATAAACAGATAGAATCAATAACTACAGAATTAAGTAGTTTTAAAGAAGATTTGAATAAGGAAGATGTGAAAAAAAATGAGAAACAGAAAGAAATTGACAAACTGACTCAGGAAAAAGATGATTCCTGGAAGAAACAAAAACAATATCAGAAAATTATAACAGACTTAAAATCAGATCTTTCTATGGAGAACTCTAAAATAAACAATTATGAATCAAAAAAGATAATGTGCACAGACCAAATTGAAACCTTATTTCAACGATCCAAAGAATATGGCTCATTACCTACTGTAACTGCTGAACTCTCAGAAACAGGATTACAATCGGATATCGTAGAATCAACAAAGAAGAAAAAAGCTCTTGAACCTGTAAACTTAAAAGCGATTGAACAATATGATGCAGTGAAAGAAAGATTTGATGAAATAGATATGAGACGCCAAACAATACAACGTGAAAGAAAATCGATATTAGATGCAATTGATAAAATTGAATTAGAAAAAACAAGGACTTTCATGAAGGCTTATCATGAAATTAATCGAGAATTTTCGCGGATATTTCAGAAATTATCCCCTGGTGGTTCAGCTAAAATGATCTTGGATAGACCAGATAAACCTTTTGAAGGAGGAATTAGCATTGAAGCTAGACCAAGAGGAAAAAAGATAAGTTCATTGGAAATTCTGAGTGGAGGAGAAAAAACATTAGTAGCTTTATCTTTTATTTTTGCTGTTCAAGAATTTTATCCTGCTCCATTTTATGTTATGGATGAAATTGATGCTGCATTAGATGGTCCAAATGTGCATCGTGTTTCAATGGTTATTAAGGAATTTGCTTCACAAGCTCAATTTATGGTGATTAGTCATCGTGAGGAAAACATAGTAAACTCAGATAGAATATATGGTGTTTCAATGCAACAGAGTGGAATAACTGATATTTTTAGTGTTGATCTAGAAGAAGAGGCTAAGCGACTCCTTGAACTTGAAGATATTGAACCAACTATTACAGAATGAGATGGTGAGCAAAAATTTCTGAGAATAAACAAAACTCTACCGAAAAATATAACTTTAGTCAATGGACTGTTAAAGAATTAAGGGATTTTGCCTTAAAAAACAATATAAAGATACCTTCTAAATCTAAAAAAAAGGATATCATTGAATTAATTCAAGAGGTTGTATTACATCCCGAATTCATTGATAGAACTCAAGAAGATAATGAAGTGGAAGAAGAATTAGTTGCCGGATTTGATGATGAGGAAGATCTTGCTTTATTAAGAAAGGAAAAAGTTGAATTAAAATTTTGGCAAAAACCACCATTTTCAAGTCTATTAGATACTGAATTAGCAAAAGAATCGGATATAGCTTTTTATGATTTAGCTAAATTAGTTGATGAATTTTTCGATAAAATGCTTCATGAAAATCTGATAAATTATAAGATTTCAGGAATCGCGCTTAAAACATCCGCAACTTTACATCACTATAAAATTTCAAGCATAATTAGAGAAGAAGAACAAATTCAAAAAAGAGAAGAATTAGAAAGATTAAGACAAAGACATTCTAGATCAATACCAAAAGCATTACCTCAACCAATCCAACCTAAAATGCTCATTGCTACAAAAGATGAACTGTTTGATGCTATGAGATCTGCAATCATAGAAGTTATGCAAAATAAAGAAAAGCTAAGACGAAGACGGATGAGAAGAGAAGAACTTAAAGAACAAAGGATTCAAATGAAGTCTAAAGCACAACTGCCTAAAGAACTTTTAAAACATATTAGCGGAAGAGATCAAACAATCGAAGAATTGCATGAATCATGGTATAATCGAATAAAAGCTACAATTAATTTAAATAATCAAGAATCTAGTTTTTTTGATTTAACAAATATTATTAAAAATGAAGAAAAAAGTAATATTGGTCGCAAGTTCTCTTTAGTAAGAATGTTTTTAGCTTTAATGTTTCTATCTACTGGAAATAAATTAACTCTTTCCCAAGATGAAGATTTTCAAAATATTTCAGTAAATATTAGATAAAAATTAAAAACTCCATATTTTAAAAAATATTATGAAAAAGTTTGATGAGGAATTAATAGAAAATTTAGAGGGAGATTCTGAAGAAGATTTCGAAGATTTTTCTGAAGATATTTCTGATGAAGAAGCGGAATCAGAAGAGATTAAAGAAAATAATCAAGAAATAAAAGAAGGAGCTATTGATGATATTAGCGAGGAGTTTTTTGAACCTGATATAAATGAGGTAATAACAGAAAAAACTGAAGAGAATGTTGAAGGCGATTTTATAGAACGCGAAATAATAAAAGAAGTACCATTTGAAGAACAGTTAAGAGATTTTCGTAGAAACTTAATTGAGGCATCATTATATGCTGCAGGTAGACCTTTAACAATCGAAGAACTAGCTAATAAATTAGAATTCTCCAAAAAAGAGGTAGAAGAATTACTCAATGATGTTGCATTTGATTATATGGAACGCTCAACAGCGTTAATTATTGCCCAAATAGGGGATAGATATCAAATGCAGATTAGACCAGAATATACAGAACAAGTATCTAAATTTGCTAAAGGGGGTGCAATCGCAGAAAGGTATCTAAGAACATTGACGGTAATTGCATTAAAACAACCGATATTAAAGTCAATGGTTATTAAATTGAGAGGTACTGGTGCCTACGAACATGTGAAGTACCTAATAGATAATGGATTTATAAATGCTGTAAAAAAAGGAAGAACTCATGAATTAACAACAACAGATAAATATGCAGATATGTTTGGATTACCAAAAGATAAAACTGAATTAAAACGAGCGATGATTGAACAATTAGGAATTGAAGAACTTTCCAGTAGTGAGCTACCAGAGGAAAATGAACATAATTTGCATGAGGAAATTGAAAATAATTTCCCTAGTCAACCATCGGTTGAAAGTGAAGAAGAAAATGATAAGGAATAAACTCAATTCTAAAATTCTTAATAAGCTCTTTAAATTTAGTTTGTTTTTTTTAGCGTAGGATTTTAAGCTGTTCTCCGAGCATTCTCTTTTTTTCCTTTAGCTGTTCCAAGTTTTCTCGCTCTCGTTGAATTATTTCTGGATTTGCTCGTTGGGCAAAAGGTCCTCTCAGTTTCTTTTCACTTTTTTGTATTAATCCCTCAACTAAATCAATTTGTTTCGAAATACGTTCAATTTCCATTTTTAAATCAATAATTCCTTCTAATGGAAGGTATATTACTATACCTTGAAGAACAATTCGAGCAGAATGTTTAGGTACATCGGATTTATCAATATTAAATTGATTTTTATCTATATGGGATAGAGCGATAATTTCTGAAGCAGTTTTTTCAATTAATTTTCGTTTATTTCCAGTTTGTATAATTAGTGGAATTTTCAAACCAGGTTTCACATTAAACTCCTTTCTCACTCGTCTAATTTCATGGATTAAAGTTGTTATCAAACCAAAATCTTGATCAAGCACATCATCAATTAATGATTCATTGGGTTCAGGCCATTTTGCTACAATTAAAGCAGGTCCCTCTTTTACTACTTCAGGTAATACCTGCCATAAAGCTTCTGTTAAAAAGGGTGTGATGGGATGGAGTAAGCGTAGTGATTTTTCTAAAACATTAAGTAAAATAGTTATTGGCGTTATTTTATCTGTTTCAATTTCATTATAAATCCGAATTTTCGAAAATTCGATATACCAATCACAAAACTCATCCCAAAAAAAACTCCGTATTGATCGAGCTGCGTTTAAATAATCATATCCTTCATAATAATTATTTACTTGTTTGATCATTTTATTTAATCTAGAAAGAATCCAACGATCTCCAATATGAAGTTTATCAATTGGATATGATGCTGAAAACCTTTCGATATCTTCTGCTTTATCCAGGTTACCCAAAATATAATTTGCTGATTGCCAGACCTTATTACAAAAATTTTTTGAGGATCTAAGAAGCCCTTCACTAAGATTTAAGTCTTTACCTGGCACTGTGTTTGCAACAAATGTGAACCTTAATGCATCGGCACCATATTTTTCGATAATTTTTAATGGATCATATTCCTCAATATTTTCCATAGATTTACTAATTTTATTACCCTGTTCATTGCGAATAATTCCGTGAAAATAACACATTCGATAAGGTGATTGTTTAGTTAATTCTAAGCCCAACATCATTTCTCGAGCGACCCAGAAGAATAGAATATCATATGCCGTTTCGCGTACATCATTTGGATAATATCTTATAAAATCTTCACACTCTACATTTGGCCAACCTAAGGTAGCAAATGGCCATAAACCAGAAGAGAACCAAGTATCTAAAACATCCTCATCTTGTTTCAGATTTTTATTATTACAAGTAGGACATATCGTAGGTTCTTCCATTTCACAGATTTCATGTCCATTTGAACAATACCATACTGGAATCCGGTGTCCCCACCATAATTGACGACTGATACACCAATCTCTTATATTTTCCATCCATTGATAGAAGCGTGTTTCTTCTCTCTCTGGTATCATCATTGTCACTCCACTTCTTACAGCATCCATTGCCTCCCTTGCGAGGGTACGAGTCCTAACAAACCATTGGGTTGAAATACGTGGTTCAATTATAGTATTACATCTTTGACAATGGCTTATTGTATGAGAATAGGGTTCAATTTTTTGTAATAAACCTTCTTTTTCCAAATCTTTGACAATTTCATTTCTACATTCAAAACGATCCATACTTGCATATTTTCCTGAATATTCTGGAACCATCTTACCAGATTCATCCATAATTGTAATTGCTTCTAAATTATATTTAATTCCAATCTCATAATCATTTGGATCATGAGCAGGAGTAATTTTTAAAGCACCAGTTCCAAATTCGGGATCTACATATGAATCTTCTAAAATAGGAATTTTACGTCCAAGCACCGGTAATACTGCAGTTTCACCCTTATATTTTGAGAATTCTTGATGGTTTGGTGCAATAGCAACCGCAGTATCCCCTAATAATGTTTCGGGTCTAGTTGTAGCTAATATTATAAAATCTGTTGCACCTTCTGCCCATTTACCAGATGCCCAGTCTGCTTTTGGCCCTTTCCATTTGTCTGTTATAATCGGATATTTTAAATACCATAAATGGCTTTCATGTTCTTCAGATTCCGCTTCTAGATTTGATATCGCAGATTCACATCTTCCAGGACACCAATTTATCATATATTCTCCTCGATAAATTAATCCCTTCTTATAGAGGATGTTAAATGCTGTTATTACTGCTTTATAATATCTTTTATCTAGAGTAAATCTATTACGAGTCCAATCACAAGAGGCTCCCATACTTCTGGATTGATCTAATATTATATTTTGACATTTATTTGTCCAGTCCCATACTTCATCTATAAACTTTTTTCTACCAATTTCTTTCCTGTTAATCCCTTTTTTAGCTAATTCTCTTTCAACTACATTTTGGGTAGCTATACCTGCATGGTCTGTTCCTGGAAGAAATAGAGTTTCTTTTTGTTTCATACGTTCATAGCGTGTCATTAGATCTTCAAGTGTTAGGACTATCGCGTGGCCTAGATGAAGAATACCAGTTACATTTGGAGGAGGAAGTGTAATACAAAAACGAGGTCCATCTTCCTCTACTAAATCTAATTCACGTTGTTTTTCGGGGCGAAAATACTCTTGTGATTCCCACCATTCGTATATACCTTTTTCAATTTTCTGAGGATCATGTACTTTTGATAAATTATTAAAATCTATCATATTAAATCAAATTTCATGAAATTTTCATTTAAGATTGATGCTCTGAATGAATATGAGCCTAAATATGGTTATTTTCTTTTAAGTGGACCTGACGGGAATTGAACCCGTGACCTCTTGAATGCGAATCATGTATTTAAGCGTTCTGCTTAATTAAATCAAGCGATCTTCCACTGATCTACAGGCCCAATTATAATTATCATATATTTATATTTTTAAAATCAGAATAACTAAAATTTTTTATTGTTTTTACAAGAATTTTAAAAAATAAGATTAGTACTCGGTCCGGGCAATAACTTCATCTTGAGCATTTTTTGATAATTCTGTAAAATAAACAGAATATCCTGCGACTCTTACAACTAAACCTCTATAATTATCTGGATTATTTTGAGCATCACACAGAGTTTCCTTTGCTACAACATTAAATTGTATTTGATAACCACCATCGGGTTCAAAAAAAGTTCGAATAAGGGGGATTAAAACTTCTAATTTCAACGTATTTGGGTGAAAAGCTAAAAGTAATGTACTACCATTTGTCATTAAACCACTATCAAGTTTTTTAACAGAGTTAAGAATAGCTGTGGGACCATGTTTATCCATGCCGCTTGTAGGACCAAGACCATTTGAGAGAGGTTCTGTTTTTCTTCTCCCATCAGCTGAAGCTCCTGTAAAAATACCGAATCCTAAATGGAATGTTGTGGAATAAATTCCAGGATTAAATATCCCTCCTCGATAATTTGAATGCTTTAAAATTTCTTCACAATAAAACCTTGCGATATCAACAGCTATCTGATCAACATAATCGTCATCATTACCAAATTTTGGTATTTTATTTATAAAAATTTCTTGCCACTCCGTTCCTTTTCTTCCTTGATAAATACCTCTGAAATTCTTAGTTAGCATTTGAACCATATCTTCAAATGGAAGGAGTTTATCTTCAAAAACAACTCTTTTAATAGTGGCAAGACTATCTGCAACAGTAGCTAAACCTATTAGCTGCGGTCCTGTAAAATTGTAAATTGCTCCACCTTTAGTTATATCAAGTCCACGCCCTATACAATCATCTATGGTTGCTGACAAAAATGGTTGGGGAGTGAGTTCAGCAATTGCTTTATCAAGAAAAAGCATTATTTTCACCATACAATCAATGAAAAATTTCACTTGATTCTTAAAAGCATCCCAAAGATCTTCATAAGAACTAATTTCTTTATCATTTTTTAATCCATATGGGTTCCTTGATAACATATCAACTCCATTATTCAAAGTCAATTCTAAACATTTCACTACATTGAGTTGATTTGCATTTGTCGATCCAAATGATTTATAAGGGTGTTGAGGTTCAAAGCACCCTACTGGTGCATATTCTCGCGCATCTTCAAGAGTAAAACCTCGATTTATAAGACCCGGGATCATTACTTGATCGTTTAATAAGGAAATGCTGGTCCCCGCTTTTATAGATTCTCCAACTTTCACTAGAAAATCTTCCGATGTATCCTTATGAATTCTAACTGAAAATGTTGGTTGTACAGTTTTTATATGATTATATGCATCTAAAATAATCAAAGATAATTCATTTGTAGCATCTTTCCCTTCTCGAGTTAATCCCCCTATAACTACATTTTCAGCAATAGGAGGGCCTTCAACCATAACTACTCCTTTGGAAATGACATAATTCCAAAGAGTTGAAAGTTTTATAAAAAAACATTCAATAAGAAATTGCACAATCTCTTTAGTAATTCTACGCTCTTTCATATCAATTAAATAATAAGGATATAAATATTGATCCAACCGACCCACTGAAATAGCAAAACCACCATCTTCTAGGCCACATATCAGATGAGTAAAATAAATTAATTGTAGTGTCTCTTTAAAATTTTTTGGTGCATTTTCAGAAATATTGCCGCAAATTTCAGATATTTCTAAGAGCTCCTTTTGACGTTCAGGATTTGCTTCATTTTCAGCCATTTTTTCCGCTAAACTTGAAAATCTCTGTATAAATCTCTTAGCAGCATTCAATAAAATGATTACAGATTCTAAAAAAGTCTTTTTATCATTATCTTTTGAATAATTTTCTAAACTTTTCCTTGCTTTATGAATTAAGCCATTGATTCCGTATTTTAGAACAATTTCATGACCAGGAAAAAAATGACCGATTCCACTAGAGTATTCAACATCTACAGCAAAAACAAGTTTTTCCATAATATCTCTTAAATCTGAGTCTAAGTACGATTGAAACCGCTTTCTTACAGTAATTTCCTCATCTTTCCAATAAGGAATTATTTCTTCTTTTATAAATTGTCTTTCTTCATTTGTTATGAAAAGTTTTTGGACAGGACGAGTATCATAGTTATTGATATCTTGTACTATCGTATCTACACGTGCTTCAGGATACAATGGAGTTCCTACAAACTTATTACACCTGTTTCCGATTATAAACTCATCATCCCATATTTTTATTGTCATATTTGTTAAATAATAATCCATAGCTTTCGCAAATCTAATAATTGGGTTTTCTGCTTTTGTCCTTTTATAGTAATCTGTAAATAATTTAGCTCTTTCCACACATATTTCATGTGGTGCCTTTAAAAGTTTTTCTTTCATTCTTAACGTGCGTTCTTTATAATTTGAAAGGGGTGTTTGTTCTAATTGCATTTATATCCCAAAAAATTATCATTTATTCAGATTAATTAAAAATATAATTACTTAGTTTAATAAACGTTTTCAATTTTTTTTTCTCTGAATTTCTGGAATTCAGTAGGTTTAAATAAATTTCATCAAATGGTTTTTAGATTCAGAAGAAAATAATAAATCTTCTTTTTTTTTGTCTTTAAATCTTTTAATGGCAATATCTAGATATTCATTATTCGAGTCGATTCCAATGAAATTTCGATTTAAAACACTACATACAATTCCCGTTGTACCAGCTCCTACAAATGGATCTAATACCCATTCACCCTCATTTGAAGAGGATGAAATTATTCTATTTAATAACTCTATCGGCTTTTGTGTTGGATGTTTACCAAATTCTTTTTCATTCTTAGCTAATAACGGGATTGACCAAACACTTCTCATTTGCTTATCCTTATTCTTCAATTTATCTTTAGGATTATTCCAATTCTTCATTTTCTCATAATTAAATGTATGTTGTGAGTTTTTAGATTTGCGAGCCCATAATACTATTTCGTGACTATGTGTAAAATATTTACATGATAAGTTAGGTGGAGCATTCGGTTTATACATAACCACATCGTTAATAATATCATAACCATTTTTCTCTAATAAATAACCCACCTTGTAAATTATATGTAATGTTCCAGAAACCCATAAACTACCATTTTTCTTTAAAACCCTTTTACACGCTTTTAACCATAAATCAGTAAAATTAACATCTTCATTGAAACCTTTTGATTTATCCCATTCCCCTTTATTAACTGGAACCATCTTGCCCGATGAACACGTAATTCCATCATTTGATAAGAAATAGGGAGGATCAGCATAGATTAAATCAAATTTATTACTTTTAAATTGATTAAGTATATCTAAAGCATCTCCATGGTACAAAATGAAATTATTCTCTTCAAAATAAGGATTTATCATATTAAGGCAAATTTATATTAGAAATTATGAAAAATTCAATCAAATTGGTTAAGAAAATATAATATCTTTTAATTATTAACTTTAAAGTTTAATATTAACAAACACTTAATATTCATGTAAGAAAATCGTTAATTTATTCAAAATGCATTAGAGATTTGAGCATGATAAATAAACAAAGATTTGAAGAGTTATTTAACCAGCATGTTATTAAAGATATTTCTGAGGAACAGATTGATATTGTTCTTTCGGGTCAATATGGTAAAGCTTTAGAATTGTTAAGAGATGCGGAATCAACGGGGTTATTTCCTGCTCTAGTTGGACCCCCCGGTGTTGGAAAAACTATTTTATGTCGATATTTTGCTAGTTTGAGATCGAAGGAAAATCGAAATAAAAGTTTTCATTGGTTAACTATGGATGAGAGTATCAAGCCTTCTCATTTTGTTGGATCTTTTGATCCTGCAATTACTTTAAAGAAAGGTTTTGTGTTGGAGGCTTTTAATCCTGGACCGTTATTAAACGCTATGCTAGAAGGGGGCACTTTCCTAGCTAATGAAATTAATAGGGCTACAGAATATTCCCAAAATACGTTATTAGAACCATTAGAAGAAGCTTCTATTGGAATTCCTCATCTGGGTCGAATAAAAGCTGATAAAGATTTTTTCTTTATATGTGCAATGAATCCTGAAGAATTATCAGGTACACATCGCTTATCTGAAGCTTTAAAGGATAGAATAAAAGTTTGGATTAAATTAACTTATCCCGATAAATCTACTGAATTAGATATTATAAGAATTAATCTACCCGAACATTTTATTATTGAAGAATCCGAATTAGAATTAATATATTCAATTATTAAAGAAACTAGACAAAATAAAATTGATATTGAAATTCCTGCATCTATACGAGCCGGAATTGCTATTGCTAAATTGTTGGCAAGAAAAAGATTATTAGAGAAAGAAAAAAAAGTGAAAGAAAAAGAATC
>CP070805.1:2171337-2212367 GCA_020343655.1 Promethearchaeota archaeon
CTAATAAAACCCCATTTTCAGATGGAGAAACCCTACATTGGACCCATTTTATTAACTTCAGAATTAAATGGAAATTTAAAATTTTTCTACGAAATTTCCGAAATATTATATCCACATCTAATATCTCCTCCTCCATCTTTAGATATATCTATAAAAAGTCTAAGACCTCCTCTAATTGGTCAAACTTTTCCCTTAGAAATTTTAATTGAAAACAAAAGTGAGGGAGAGGCTTTAGATCTTAATATAGAAATAGAGTTTCCAGAAAATCTTAAAGTAATGAGAGGAACGTTAAAAAAACAGATATATTCACTTAGATCAAACGAAAATATGAAATGGGAAATCAACCTTAAACCACTCGAAGCCGGAGATTATTCTATTAGGATAAAAACGACATTTAAAGATCCAGATCAAAACCTAATTGGAGAAATTAAAGATTTCCCCCTTTCAATAAAATTATAAATTATATTTGTTTTATATAACTCTACCCCAAAATAAAAATTGAGAAAAGTAGATGAAATTAAAAGTTAAAGAAATCAATTTTGAAACAGGAAATGCTAAGGATATTGTGTTAAATATCAAAGACGCTGAAGAATTAGGACAAAAAGCAGGAGAGCGTGTCTTTATAAAAAATATAAGATCAAGATCGATAGAAAATAAATATTGGGCAGCAATAATACAAATAGATCACTTAGGTTCAATTGTTAAGGCCGGGGAAATTGGACTATTTCGTAATCTCTTAAGAGATAAAAAAGATTTAAAAAACGAAACAGTAGTTTCAGTAAAACCAGCAGATCCACCTGATTCATTTAAATATATTCAAAAGAAGATAAAAGGACAAAAATTATCTAGTGAAGAAATAAATAATATTATCTCAGATGCAGTATCAGGATCATTATCACGAATTGATTTAGCTGCGTTCATTACAGCAGTGTCAATTAATGGAATGGATAACGAAGAGATGACTGCTTTAGCTTTATCAGAAACTAGGACTGGAGAAATCTTTTACTTTGGAATGGATGTCTATGATAAACATAGTACAGGTGGTGTACCGGGAAATAAAGTTTCGCTTATTATTGTACCTATTGTTGCTGCTGCTGGTTTAACTATTCCAAAGTCTTCAACAAGAGCTATAACATCACCTTCAGGTACAGCAGATTCAATGGAAGTTTTAGCTCCTGTTGCTTTTACCCCAGAAGAGTTAAAAAAGATTGTATCTGAAGAAAACGCATGTATGATATGGGGTGGAGCCCTTGAAATAGCACCAGCAGATAACCTTTTAATAGAAATTGAGCGCCCTTTACATATGGATCCCATTGGTCTCATGATTCCTTCTATTCTAACAAAAAAACTCTCATTAGGAGTTAAGAAACTTGTACTTGATATACCCGTAGGTGAAGGCACTAAATTTTCAACACCTGAAAAGGGAAAACAATTTGCTTATTTATTTAAAGAAATCGCTGCAAATGTAGGAATTGAGGCTGAGTGTGCTCTCACATTAGCTCATCAACCTATAGGTCATGCTGTAGGTCCTGCTTTAGAGGCTAAGGAAGCTCTTACATTATTACGTGACTATTCTGCGGGGCCAAATTCATTAATAGAAAAATCTACGGATTTAGCAGGCATTCTTCTTGAAATGAGTGGAAAAGCTCAAAAAGGGATGGGTCAAAGTATGGCGAAAGATATATTACGTTCAGGTAAAGCTTATGAAAAAATGAAAAAAATTATTAAGGCTCAAGGGGGCGATCCTGAAATAAAACCCGAAGATATTAAGTTAGGTCCCTATGTTAAAGAATTTTTTAGTTCCAAAGAAGGTTATATAGTTGAAGTAAATAACTCAATAATCAATCAAATAGCAAAGACTGCGGGATGTCCTAGCTCAAAAACCTCTGGAGTAGAAATAATTAAAAAACAAGGTGCGAAAATCAAAGAGGGAGAATTTGTCTTTAAAATTTATTCGCATAGTGAATCCAAATTAAGAAAAGCAGAAAAAATATATAACTTGAACAACCCTATTAGACTAGGGGGGATGATAATAACAAGAGTTTAAGAAATTCAATATTTAATACTATAATCCATATTTATGCCATTAACTCCAAATGCAATATTTGAGGATTTAAAAAATAAGGATTTAGATAAACCATCTGCAATTGAATTACTACTAACTCTAATTGACAATGCTGAAAACCCTGAAACTCGAATAGAAAGTATTAAAATTTTAGAAAAAATTGGGACTACTGATGAAAAAACTTTCAAATTTTTAGAGCATCTTTTAATTTCTGATACTAATGAAAATGTTAGAAATTTAACATGTAAAGTTTTAAAGAATCTATATTTAGATAAAGCTTTAGCTCCAATCTCATGGGCTTTTGAGCATGAGACATCATTAAAATGTTTGATAACAATAATATCAACATTAGGGGAAGTTAATCAGGATAAGTCTAAATCAGTTTTAATTAATAAATTAAATAGATTCCGCAGAAAAGAATATAAATATAATTTAAATGGTTTATTTAAGAAACGGAATATTAATGATTTTTCTAAAAGAGAACTTGCTGATATACTAATTAGTTATTATATTCTTTCTTCTTTAAAACTTACATTTGGTTATATAAAGTTTGAAATCAACGAATCTGGTTTGATTACTGAATTAGACTTATCTAATGTTGAAAGATATAGTTCTGGTTCAAGCAAACTAGAAGAGATCCTTGAATCAATATTCTCTCTAAATACTATTAAAAAGTGTGATTTAAGGTTTAATCATCTAATAAATATCCCAACTGTTTTAAACAATTCAATTGAAAATTTGGATTTAAGTTATAACAAGATAACAAAATTACCAGATTTCAGTTATTTCAAATCACTCAAGACTTTAAACTTAAAATCTAATAGATTAAGAAACCTTCCTAAATCGATTGGATTAGTTAAAACACTTGAAAACTTGAATTTGAGAAATAATATGTTAACACATCTTCCTTCATCAATAAGTTCTCTCTTGTCACTTAAATCTTTAGATTTACACGGAAATAAATTAACTTCAATAGAAATTAATCTGAGTAAATCAATAAAAGAACTTGAACTAGGTTGGAATAATTTTACGACAGTCCCAAAGAATATTCAAACACTTTTATTCTTAGAAAAGTTAGGAATGGGGGGAAATAAATTAGAAAAGCTTCCAGAATGGATTGGTTTGTTTGATTTATTAAAGGAATTAGAATTATATGATAATAAATTATTTAATATCCCTGATTCATTAGGAAACCTAAATTCCCTAGAAAAACTAAATTTAAGAAATAATCAATTAAGAGATTTGCCCTTTTCAATGAGAAACCTAAAATCACTTAAATTTTTAAATCTTAGTTGGAACAACTTCACTACTCTTCCAGAATGGATTGGAATTCTATCATCTTTAGAAGTATTTAATTTATGGGGGAATAAACTTAAAAAATTGCCTAATTCAATTTCATCCCTTTCATCATTAAAAATTTTAGATTTAAATTTCAATAAATTTGAAGAACTACCCCCATTATTGAAAGAAATGGAAAAAAAAAATGGACTAATAATAAAATTTTAATTAAAACCAGTAAGATACGAAATATAATGGTAAAAGAAAGTATAATTAATATATTGATTGATGAAGAAAGGTGTACTGGTTGTATTTTATGTAAATTATGGTGTTCATATATCCATCATAAGATATTTAATCCCTTAAAGGCTAATTTGGAAATAAAGGATAGATATGGATTAGCCCCAAAAATTATTTTTTTAGACACATGTATTAAATGTGGTCAATGTGTTCAACATTGTTTATATGGTGCTCTAAGGCTTAAGGAGGAGGATAATTGATGGAATTGAAAGGCTATACTGGTAATATTCTTAATGTTAATCTCACAGATAACAAAATAACTGTAAGAAAACAAAATGTTGATGACATTAAACACTTTATTGGGGGACTTGGTATAAATACTAAGATTGCTGCTGAATTAATTAAGCCAAATATAGATCCATTATCTCCTGAAAATTATCTCATAATTGGTGTAGGCCCTTTAGTAGGCACAATAACCCCTGGATCTTCCCGAACTGTCGGTACAAGTAAATTTCCAGCAACAGGGGCAATTGCTTATTCATGTGGTAGTATGAGTTTTGGATTCCAGTTAAAAAATGCAGGATTCGACCATGTAATCATCTCAGGTAAAGCAGATAAACCAGTTTATTTATTAATATTGGATAATAACATTGATTTAATAGATGCAAAAGAAATCTGGGGCCAAGATATAGTAGAATCAACTCATTTCTTACAAAAAAAGCATAATAATTGTGGAGTAATTGCAATTGGACAAGCTGGTGAAAATTTGGTAAAAAGTTCCTTAGCTTTAATCGATAGAACGTCAACATTTGGACGAGGAGGACTTGGAGCAGTTATGGGTTCTAAAAACCTTAAAGCGATTGCAGTAAAAGGAACTCTAGGAGTCTCGATTGCTAATCCGAAAAAATTTAATGAATTATTTAGTAACCTTTTAGAGCGCATTAAAAATTATCCCCAAAGAGAATCGTGGCATCAGTTAGGAATGATGAGAAGTCTTCCTGTTGGTATGCTGCTACTAGATTCAGGTCAGAAAAAAAAGGCTAGACAATGTAATGAACGATTTTACCTTAGGAAGTTAAAGAAACGACGTATAGCTTGTCCTTCTTGTCCGATGGGTGATAAAGATATTCTACAACTCCAAGAAGGAAGTAATTCTGGATTATTAAATTATACATCTTCCATCATTAATCCTGCTTTGATGTTTACACTTGAAGATTTAATAAATTTTGATGAAGCTATTAAAGGATATGATATTGTGAATAGATATGGATTAGATTCATTAACAATAACATCTTTGTTGAAATTTTGTACAATTCTATATGAGAAAGGTATTTTAACGGAAGAAAATACAGGAATTGAATGGAAAACGGATTATAATACATTAATTAAACTTATAGAAATAATCACATATCGGAAAGAATTTGGAAATCTTCTAGCTGATGGATGGAAGAAATTGGCAGAAGCTTATAATTCAATTGAAAATGAAATGCTTACTGTTAAAGGTTTAGATATCATATTTGAACCACGAATTTTACGTCTTGGTACTATGGAATTTGAACAAGTTGTAAATCCTAAAGGCGCTCATGTAGCATCTGGAGGCTCTCCAACCTATATAGGTGCTGGAAGTTCAATAGAAAAGTTTAATATTCATTTTTCACGAATGGGTATTCCTAAATCTGCGATAAGTCGAATTTTTACCCCACCATTAGAAGAAATGGTTGTAAATATAGGAAGATTAACAAGATATTCAGAGGATTGGTATACAGTTTTAACTTCTGTGGGTTTATGTGCAAGAGCTCAAATGAATCGTTTTTATGGCTTAGAATCTACTACAGATTTTTATAACGCAATTACAGGATATAACATGCAACCAGAAGATTTACGTATAGCAGCGGAAAGAACTTGGAATTTAATCAAATTATTAAATATGAAAGAAGGTTTCTCTCGAAAAGATGATAAATTTCCAAAAGAATGGTTCAATCCACTAAAATTTGGAGATAAAATCCTTAAATTCCAAGATTTTTTTGGTCAAACCATAATAACGCCTGAAATTGCTAATCAACTGCTTGATGATTATTATGATGAACGTGGATGGGACAAAATAACTGGTATTCCAACTCAAGCAAAAATAAGAGAATTAGGTTTAGAGAAATTTCAATTTATAAATAATTAAACTCTTATTGAGTCTTATATAATTCTAAAATCTCATTTACAGTAGTTATATTTTTTGGACCTTTTTCAGGACGCATTCTTTGAAAAACTGGAAATCTCATAGAATATCCAAGGCTAGCAAATTTGTCACTAACTGTAATTTCATCACCTATTATCTCAATTACAACTTCTGGTTGAAGCCATGTATCAGGCGTATCTTCACATATAACGTTAGGTGCTTTTCTCTCAATTTCATATTGCTTCATATCTTTTGTCAAAGTCTCCATAATTTCATCGGTCCAACCTGAAGAAACACGAGTAAATGCTACAAATCTATCATTTTCAGGATCTAAAACAGCACCAATATATGTACCATACCATCCTTTTCTACGACCTCTTCCATAGAAGGCACCTACTAGAACAACATCCACGGAGTCTTTTAATTTTCCACCTTCCAATCCTTTTAATTTAAGCCATAAGAAACCACGATTCCCTGCTTGATATAAAGAATTTTCTTTCATCGACTTTGCCATGATACCTTCAGTCCCTTCTTCTCTAGCTTTATTAAAAAAATCTAATAATTCTTCAGTGGAATTAATCAAAACCGATTTAACTAAACGCAATTCATCTCTTTCTTCTATGATTTCCTCTAATTTTTCCCGACGTATTGGTAATGGTTTATCAACAAATGATTCATTTTCAAACTTTAAAAGATCAAACAAGAATAAGCATACTGGCACTTCTTTAGATATATCTTCAACATCATATTTTCGTCTTCTTTGGCTTAGAACTTGAAAAGGAAGCATTTTTTCATAAAATGGGTCCATTGCTACAACTTCTCCCTCACATATTACATTCTCAGCTTTAATGTTTTCTTCTATGACTTGACAAACATCAGGATATTGCTCTGAAATGTCCAATAAACGTCTTGAAAATAATACAATTTTATTTCCTGTTTTATGGATTTGAAGTCGTTCTCCATCTAATTTATGTTCTGCGATAAATGGTGCTCCTAATCTACTAAGAAATTCAGTGTAAATTTCCCGTGAAGCAAGCATACTGAGAATGGGAGTCCCATATTCAATATTAATCTCTTTTACTTTTTCTAAACCTTCCTCTGCTAATATTTTTGAGATCTCTCCTAGATCTGGATGTAAAGTATAAGCTTTTTCAATGAAATCTTTATTATCTCTTAAACCGGTGAAAGCAAGAGCTAGACCTTCAATTATTGTTGGTGATTGAACCCCTACTCTCAAGGTGGACGTTATAATACGTAATAAATATTTCGTTTCTAAGGGAGAACACCTCCTCATTAGTCCTCTTAATATCCCAAGCTTTAAATCATGCGATCCAGCACCTTCGGTTAATGCTATTCTCTTTAGTTCCGAATATAATTCAGAAATCTCAATAGAAATTCCAGACCTTTCATTAATTTTATTATAATCAAATAAGGATTTCTGTTTCTTCTTTTTTGATAATATCAATTCCGCAGCTGCCCCAATATCCCCTTGTTTTAATAAAACTTCCTTAATTTTTTTACTTTCAATTCCAGAGTGTACAGATAATGCTTCGATTATCATCTTCTCAGCTAATCCCATTTTGGGAAATTGTCTTATGTTCGGTGCTAATTGACCTTGTAAAAGATAAATAATCTTATCCAGGTCTTCAAAATCTTTCTTTTCCTTAATTTCTGAAAAAAAGTTTGATAGAAGATCAATCATTTCAAGCCTTTTTGTAGTACTTTCAAGCTCTGAAAATAGTTGAGACAGCTTATTGAATTTCATAATTAATCATAAGAATTATTAAAAATTTAAGATGAAATACTCTATTAAATTCTAATAAATAATAAAAAAGAATAAAATAAAAAGTTATAATCTTACGATTAATCAATTAATTTATTTAATTCTATGAACTTTTTCTGTATAGCTGTTTTTATTTTCAGATCTACACCTAAAAAACTATTTGCTGTAAAATTTAGTTTCGCGCCTTCTTTAATTGAAAATTGGCATATTGGACCATCCATTTGTTCGACAGCAAAACTCCCATCTGATTTCTTTGAAATCCAAATGTCAGCATAATGTTCTAAGATTGCCGAAAATACGAAGGCTACTTTCGCGTCAGTGATTAGATCTTTTGCTGATACTTTTATAGCGGGTGCTGACTTTCCGGTTGATCTAATTGAAGGCATTGGCTCAGATGTTTCATATTCAGAAGCTACATCAGTAGATACTGCGGGGGTAGTTGTTTTTGTAACAGCAGGAGCTTGTACAACTGATTTAGATACTGTAGGAGCTTGTGCTGGTTTAACTTCTACTTTTGGTTCTACCTTTGTACCAACTATAGGTTTTGCTATACCAACTTGAAAAGTAACAATGAAACTATCTAACTCTGTAAATTTTCTATCTAAAATTTCTTGAAGTTCTTCATTCATTTTTGTATCTTCAGGAACTTTTCCTATTTTTCGTGCATCTATTTCTTTTATATTTTTAATATCTCGGCCTATTATACTCTTGCCTACTGTATATCCATGTCCTTTGAGAGACTCTGCTTGTCTAAGAGCTGTTCTTCGTGCAACTAATCCTTGCTTAATTCCATGCCATAAAAATACTGATTCACTTCCTTCATCTAAAACGATAATCGAAGTTTCTGGCATAAAACTATTTTTATTCCATTTAATTGGTTCGATTACTCCGCCTTCTAAGACATTAAACATAAGACCATAAGAAGTCGTTTTTATCACCTATTTGTAAATTCTAATGCTCGTGATTTTTTTGCTATAAATAAAATAGTTTTAATAAATTTAAAAATTGAGTTTTCGAATTTTTTTAAATAGTAATTTTACCCATTTTATTAAGAACAAAGATTTAATTTTAATAAATAAATATTTAAATTATTATTTTTATGAGAAATTCATTCAAGTAAACGTTTCTTTTAAATTTACAAAAGGGTACAGAAATGGAATTAAATAAATTGATTAGAGAAAATTTAAGAAAATATTCTGCATATGAACCGGGTGAACAGCCAACAGAAGAAGGTTGGGTTATATTAAATACAAATGAAAATCCTTACCCACCATTACCTGAAATATTAAATGACATAAAGAAGGCAGTAAACAATAAAATTAGACTATATCCAGATCCTACTTCATTTGAGTTGCGTAAAGAAATCTTAAATGTTTTATTAAGGGATAAGGATACACTTACTAACAGAAATTCGATCTTTATTGGTAATGGCTCGGATGAAATATTAGATGTTATTTTTAAAGTTTTTATTGACCCTGGAGATGAAATAGTTATATTTTATCCAACCTATGGTCTGTATAAAGTCTTAGCAACACTTTATAATGCTAAAATTAATGAAATTCAACTCAATGAAGATTTTTCTATTCCTGATAAGGCTTTTTCAGCTAAAGGAAAAGTAATGTTTATTAATTCACCTAACGATCCAAACGGAAAATCCCTTGGAAATGCTACAATACTTAAACTTTGCGACAACTTTCCAGGTATTGTTGTTGTTGATGAATCATATGCAGATTTCTCTAACCAAACATGTTTATCATTATTAAAAAAAGCAAAAAATTTAATTATAGACCGATCTTTTTCCAAGGGCTTCTCTATTGCTTCTCTAAGAATGGGTTTTGCTTTAGCAGATGCTGAAATTATTAAAGAAATGAATAGAGTAAAATTGCCTTATAATACAAATTATCTAGGGCAAATAGCCGCTCTATCATGCATTAAGCATAATAAGAAGATATTTGAACAGAATAAAAAAATTCTAAAAGAAAGAGAAAGACTTAATAAAGAATTAGATAAATATAATGGAATTACCGTTTTACCTTCTGATGCTAATTTTATATTTGTAAAATTTGATGATAAGTCCAAAACATTGAAGTTTGTATGGGATTTAAAAGAAATGAAAATTCTGGTTCGGCATTTTAGCAAACCAGGGTTATACAATTATATTAGAGTAACTATTGGAACTGAAGAAGATAATAATAAATTCTTAAACGCATTTGGAACCATAGCAAATAAATATTTATAATATCATTAATTTAATATTGATTTAATTTTAAGGCGACTACGTATCAAAAAAAAAAGAAAAAAAGGAATTCCTCAAAAAAAAGGAAAGGGTGAGATTGAATGTCTACATTGTGGATATATAATTTCAAAACCCTATCCAAAAGATTCCATGTGTCCAAGATGTCGAAAATTTTTACCAACTTTGTTTGATTTAACTACAGAGCAAGAAGTAAACCCCCAACCAAAAAATTTTGAAACAAAGGCTACAACTCTCTCCTCAAAATTAAAAGATAAAGTGAGAGTAAAGGAAAAGGAAAAACCACTGATTATATCACTAGATCATGACAAAATTAAATTGAAGAAAGGAGAATACGTAAAATTAATTGGAATCACCTCAACTGAAAGAACCCAACTTTATTGCAGCAATAATAACTATTCCTATTTACTAGAATTAACAAATAATCTAGATTTCATTGCTACAAGTATTTTAGGGGGAGATCTTGATAAAATGCTGCTGATTACAGAGGAAAAAGAAAAGGAAGAAAAATGTCAATTTTATGAAAAAAATAACATAATTTACCTTGTTTATGGAAAATTTCCTGATAAGATAGGGAAATGGATTCTTGAACAGATGTCCAATAACTTCTCAGAATTGATTCCTGGTAAAGATGTAGAAAAATTGGACAGATTTGAAAAATATGAAATCGGGATAGAATTCAAAAAGAGGATATATTTTATTTTAAATGAATATGCAAATAAATTGCAAGAAGTATTTACTGATCAAGAGATACCATACGTTGAAGATACAATTAGAATTGATTATCTAGGATTATCATCAATGTCTATAGGAGTCATATCACTTTTAATAGGAGAGGAAAACTTAAATTTTGAATCCCTTGGTGAATTTGAAAACCCTGAAGAAGAAAAGGAAATGAAAGAATCAATGCTAACAGCGAAAATTGAAGCAATTGCAGCAAATACACAAGGAAATACTGGTGCTACACCTCGATGGATTGCCGTGAAATTGGGATTCCAAAAATATCGTTTTTTAACTTTCAAAAAATACAAGAACGATTATTTCCTTTCAATGCTCACAGAGGGGAATTTAGGAAAAATTGAAAAAGTTGAACAATTATTAGATCCTAAAATCGACCAGATAACAACAATGGTTTTTTCAGGAAATTTAAAACCTTTTAACGAATTAAAAATAACTTTAGCTGAAAATTTTTCAAAAAGAAAAAAATTTCCTCCCTTTAATTTTAATTAAATTGCTTAATATAATTTAATAGAATTTTTCGAGAAAAAGATAAAATTGTTTGTTATTTATCAAATCACAGAACTAAAAAACATCTTAATGATTAAAATAGCTAAAGTTACTCAAGTTTTAAATAATTTTCTTTTGTTGAGATTTTATTAGAGAGGAGTATTTAATCACCTAAGTTCTTTGCCTAATACAAGTTAAAAGTCAGAATATAAAATGTTTTACTAACAAAATTGCTTATATAAATTGAGTATGCAAAGCAGAAAATACTAGAATAAACAATATTGGTGACACCAATGACTTAAAAATCACTACTTTTGATTTTCTCAATATAATAATATCCCTTAAAAAATGTTATGAAAATAATAAAGTCTCAATTATTTATAATTAATATATCTATATTTACTTGAATTAATTTTTTTAAAGATCATTTTGACTTTAACTCCAGAAGAAATTTTCATGGAACTAAAAAAAAATACAATAAATAAATCTACAGCATACGATCTACTTACATCTTTAATTGAAAATAGTAAGAGTGAAAATGTTCGAGTAGAATCCATTAGAAGTTTAGAAAAAATTGGATTATATCACGACAAATTATATATCTTGTTAGAAAACCTGCTTATTTCGGATGCAAGTAATAAAATTAGAATGGCAGCAGCAGAGTTTATTAAGAATAGATTTCTTGAAAAAGCAATTAGACCATTTAAATGGGCGATTAAACATGAAAATGATTATGAATGTTTAATAACGATAATTCAAAAATTAGAGGAAATAAATAATAATGAATCTAAGCTGATTTTAGTCAATGAAATAAAGAGAATAACAAAGATAAAATATCTCAACAAAGAAAAAAGGATTGAAAATAAAAAATACAAAAAAATCATTAAAAAATTATCAAAATCGGAAAAATTTAATTCTCTAACTCATAAAAAATTATCTGAAATTTTAATTAATTATTTAACAATTGCCAATCTTACAAAACAATATCCAAATGTATTTTTTGAAATAAATCCACAGAACGGATTAATAAAAGAATTAGATTTATCAGATTATTTAGAGTATGAAGTTAAAGGCATCCCATTCGGATGGAAAAATAATATTGAATCAATTTCGGAAATTGAAGGGTTAAAACATTTAAGACATTTGAATAAAATAGATCTTTCGAATAATAAAATTAAAAATGTAAAGGAGTTAGTTAATTTTGAAAATTTAACATATCTAATTTTAACAAATAATAAAATCAGTGAATTAAAGAACTTGGAATATATTAAAAAGATACCAAATCTAGAGTATTTGGATTTAAGATATAATGATATTGTTAAAAATGTTAATCTAAATGAATTTGATAAAAAAATTAGAGTTTTGTTAAAAGACGATCTAATATTAAAATAAAAGAAAAAAAAATTATTCCTCTATAAGGGCAGTTTTTCCACTCCCCCATACACCTAGAGCTACTCCTAGTTCCTTCTGTTGTTTAGCAACATCTCTTACATTCTTTCCTTGCATTACAGCATCTATCGCTTGTCTAAATGCTTTAGCACCTGCTATTGGTCCATCAGGATGGCTATGAATGCCGCCTCCACTACCGATAAGAATATCTTTACCAGCTTCTTTTATACACTTTTCAACCATCCCTGGAGTAATTCCTCCACTTGGCATAGGTAGAGTAGGTTTAATGTGTTGCAATGGATATCTCAATGCTTTAAGATTTTGTTCATATCTTTCATCAAGAATTTCAGCTTTTCCATAAGGTGCAGGAATTACAACAGTGTCTGCTCCGCAAATGCGTGGTAATTTCGCAAAAGTCAACATACTTGTCATCCCCGTCCATTCACCACCAAAATAAGTACCACCAAAATCCATGTGGCCCAAAATTGGAACTTTAATTGATGGGTCTTCAGCTATTTGCCTTAAAGCCTCAAAGCCTGTAGCTAAATAATTTATCATTAAGGCATTTGCTCCTAATTCCATCATTTTATCTGCATACTCGAACATTTCTGGGAATTTGGTTGTTATATTAATTGTATATAGCGTTTTCTCCCCTTTCTCAGAATCTGCTCGGTCTACTGCCTCCATAACTTTTACTATTCTCTCTTCTAGGGTATTAAAAGAAGGATCTGAAATTAACTCATCGTCTTTTACAACATCACAACCACCTACTGCTGCTTTATAAACTAAATCTGCCGCAACATCTGCTGTATGCCCAGTACAAGGTTTTACCATGTTATTTAAAAGAGGTCGTTGAGGAATATTCATTAGTTTTCGAATACCATCAATACCAAACTTTGGACCTTTATAATCTTCTAACCACATTTTAGGAAATGCAAGATCTACTAATTTTAACCCATGCGTAATGCTTATATTACCAATAACTGTTGTAAAAAGCATAGGAATACCCATTCCTTTAATATTTACAACAGGAAATCCGATTTGTACGAAATAAGTTCTTTCTTTGATATCTTTGGGGATATAATATTCATACATTGGGAGCTCATACACCCCGAGCACTCTTGCTACATGATGTTTCCTAACTTCTGCTGTTTCAGCGGGTACCCTAACCCAAGTACCTGTGGATTGCTCAATTGCAGCAAATCGAGATAGATAGTTGACATTTTGCCCCTTCGGCCGTTTAATGATATAACTCGCGATAATATATTTTTCTAAATCAATACCATCTAAACCTATTGCTTCAGGTATATCAAAATATTGTTCGCAACTTTTTTCCATAATAATTTCACTATAATTAATTAAATATTATCAGAAAAAGTAATGGTAATCAGTTCAAAAATTTTATGATATTAAATAAAAGAAAAAATAAAAAAAAATATAATATAAAACTAAGCTTTAACATTTAATTCAGTTTTAGCTGCTGCTTTAAGATCACTATATGAATTTTCTAAAACAGTGAGATATTCAATTAAAACTTGACCTGCTTTTGATTTTTGATCATATTCTTTTTTAATGGTGTTTAATAGATATTTTGGAAAAAATAAATCTAAATAAAAATCTGAGAGTAATGCATAATATTCATTATTCGCTTTATCCTGAAAAACTCGGATCATTTGGGTATCCCAAAGCATCTTTAGTATATCATCGAGATCATCAACACCTTTCCTTCTTAGTTTCTCGAGGTCATTTTTAGTTACTATTGATGTTCTTAATAACCTTATTGTTTCATAAACTTGAGGATCAATAAGAATATCTATAATCCTAAGATTATCTCCTTCCGTTGGAAGATAGTTTTGAAAGAATTTCTTAACTTCTATTTTATAATCCTCTACAAGTTGAGCTGGTAAACCATAGCGAGTAGGATCATCAAATATTTTAACAGGAGGTACTCTTAAAGCCACAACATCTTGAATTAAAAAGATAAGTCCTGAGGGCATACTTTTTACCGATGTTTCTTTTACAATTTCATGTTTCACAAGTTCTATTAAAACACGTTCTAAATCAACAAAGCCTTGTTTGTATTGATCTTTTAACCATACCATTAATTCTGACTTTGCAACTACACCCTCATCTCTCAAACGAGTAATTATCATGCGTTTAATCTCATCTTGATAAGTAATGGCAAGGTGTTGTTCTTTGTTTAATATAGGATAAATAGATAGCCTTCTAAATAATGTAGGAATCATTGGTACAAAGGCATCATCCATTAGATTTTGTAAAATAATTCGAGAAATATCTATTAAACCTCCTTCATACGAATCAGGATCATCATCGAGATCTAAGAGTAGAAGAATGTAGAAACCCTTATCAGGGCCAGTATAGTAAGACGCAATATTTAAAGAACCAATCATCAAACTGATCATCCCAGATTCTTCGCTATACTCATGAGTACTATAAACTTGCGAGAGAGTTTTATCAGGGATATTTATTTCTGGGGGGTGTTTTGCTAACATTTCTGTTCCAACTCTTTCATTCCATCTCATCACTACTAATCCAATTGGCATTAGTGAACACCCCTTTTATATTCTTCTTTTTCTTTAGAAGTTTTTTTCCCTTGTATACTCTCTATTCCTAATACTGGCTCTAAAGATAATCCAAGTACCTTCCATTTATATCCTAATTTCTTTACAATGTATTCCTTCCTCATCGGATATAATACAGATTCAGAAATTGGATTTTTTCTTTTTATCTCTTTTTTCATCTTTTTTACTCTCCTAATAAAAGTAGGAATCTTCTGTCGTTGGTTTAATTGATATATTATAAGGCTAGAAATGAACACAATTGCAATACCCGTAATAACCCAGAAGAAAATAGTAAAGAATTCTGAAAATAATCCCACGCCAAAATAAATTTGATTCATCAAATATATTGTTAAAATTATTGACAATATGAGAATTAAAATGAGTATGATTGTAAAATTAAGACTTTGAATTGTTTTTCTCTTCATATTTCCTATACCATTTTTCCTATGATGTTGATAGTTTTCAATAAAAAAGGAATTCTTATCTTTATTAATGTCAACATTAATATTTAACTTTTCATCAGAGTTTTTTTGTAGGAAAATTAATTAAAAAATTAATTTAAATGCAAACTTATCTCTCCACTTTTGAAAAATAATCTGGCAAAGAGATTGTTTATTCATTTTAAGAATTATTTAGAGTATAAATAGTAGGATTATTCAATTATTTAACTTTTTTTTTTCCATAATTAAAACTATAAATGATAATTCTAGGAATTGTTTCTCATAAATTTTAATTTCTAAAAATTTAAATATTCGGATTTAGATTGAAGAATCAGAGAAAAATGTCAAAATAACGATTTTATCTTTGAAAAAAGATAAATTGACTTCTTTATTATTAAAGTTGCATACGATTTAGGCTAGGAACATGTTAAGACAGGTTTATATCTTAAGAGAAGAAAAAATCTTATATAATAAGAATTTTGGCAAAGCAGTTCATACAGAGGATTTTAATAAATTATATCAGGAGATTATTGAAGTATCTACTAAAGGAACAGGAATAGATCTTGAAAGTTATGATTATATTAAATACAAAATAGTATTTATCTTAAATGAAGATCTAAGATTAATGTTTATGTTTATAACCGATATAAATGATGATGTTTCACGAACAAAATCTGAATTGGTAACTTTACAAAAAGAATTTTTAGATACATTTGGAGATAATATAGAAAATTTAGATCCATCTCTTATGGAATTACTGGATCCGATAATGGATTCCATTCATAGAAATCTTAAAACAAAGATTTCATTAGTAGGATTTTCTGGAGTTGGAAAAACAACAACTACAAATTTAATATGTGCTAGTGAGATTCCCTCAGTACATATACCTACAATTACCGGAAAAATCTCGACTGTTAAAATCGGAAAATTATATTTCCATTTATGGGATTTTGCTGGACAAGAACAATTTAGCTACTTATGGAACGACTTTATTCTTGGAAGTGATGCGGTTCTCATTATTACAGACTCAACATTAGAAAATGTAGAAAAAAGTAAATTTTTCATTGAATTGATAAAGGAACATGCTCCTTATGCTCATACAGCTATAATTGGAAATAAACAAGATTTACCTGATGCAATGACCATTGAAAAAATTGAGGAGATTTTAGGTTTAAAGACATATTCAATGGTAGCTATTGATCCAAATAATAGGGATAAAATGATACAAATAGTCGCAGATATCTTAGGGATAAGAACTGATGCGTCTCCATTATTAAAACCTTTGTTTGAAAGAGATCAATTAATTCATCAAGCAAAAATTAGCTTAGAAAATGGTGATATTGCTCAAACTGCTGAATTTTTTGAAAAAATATCAGATTTATGCCTTGAATTAGGAGATGATGCGCTCTATAAAGAATTCTATGAAAAAGCAAAGAAACTAAAAAGTTACTTAACAAGTTAATAATCTTCTACATTGTTTTTGCTTTTTTTATTGTAAAATTTTGGTAAAAATAAAAAAAATAAAAAAATATTCAAATTATTTATATTTAATCTTCTTCTTCAAGTTCAGCGATTAATTTAGTAGATCGATAATTATCATCCAGAACATTTAAATATTCAATTAAAACTCCTTCTGATTTTGATTTTACATTATGTTGATGAATTATTGTATTTAACATGTATTTAGGGTAAACCAATGAATTATAAAAGTCAGTTAATAAGGAATAATATTCATTCCCTTTACTATCTTGAAATACGTGAATTATTTGATTATCCCATAACTTCTTTAAGCCTCCATCTATGTCATCTACACCCTTTTTTCTAAGTTTTTCCAAAACATTTTTAGTGACAATTGAGATTCTTAAAAGTTTCATAATTTCATAGACTTGAGGGTTGGCAACGACTTCATCTAAAACTTTCAGGTTATCTTCTTCTGATGGACGATATTTCTGGAAAAAATTCTTTACAGCGCTGTGGTATTCCTCAACAAATTTTTCAGGAAGTCCGCGTTCAACAGGATTTTTGAGTAATTTAATTGGTGGTTTTCTGATCATAAAGAGATCATTTATAAGAAATATTAATTCAGAAGGCATTCCTTTTACTGAGGTTTCTTTTATGATTTCTTTTTTAATCAGTTCCATCAAAATTGCATCGACATCAAAAAATCCTTCTCTATATCGATCTTTTAACCATATTTTTATTTCCGATTTAGTAATAACACCTTCTTCTCTAAGCCTATTTATGATTAATCGATTAACATTATCCAAATAAGTAAGTGCGAGACTTTGTTCTTCATTTAAATTGGGGTATGTTGATAATCGTTGGAATAGAAATGGGATCATCTCCAAGTAAGCGTTATCTTCGAAATTTTGGAAAATAACACGCGAAATATCGGATAATCCTCCTTCATAAGCATCTGCATCTTCATCTAAGTTTAAGAGTAAAATTATATATAGAGGTTTTTCTCGACCAGTATAATAGGAAGCAATATTTAATGGTCCAACTAATAAACTTATCATTCCTGGTTCTCCAGTATATTCATGTGCTGCATAGATTTGCATTAAAGTTTCATCACCAATAATGAGCTCTTCAGGGTATTTAGCAAGAATTTCTGTACTAACTTTAATATCCCATCTCATTATGACTAATCCTATTGGCATTTTTAATCTTCACCTCCTTCCTTAGAAATTTTATCTTTTATTGGTAATTTTTTAGATTTTAAATCTTGTATTCCTAATACATCATCAAGTGAAAGACCAATTTCTTTCCAATCATCTCCGAATAATTTTGCGATCATCTGTTCTTTTGTAGGGATAGAAGGAATTTCAGTGATTTTCTTTTTCGATTTTATCAAACTTTTGATTTTCCTGATTTTCTTAACATGTTTCGGGATTCTTGCTTGTTGGATAACTCTATATGCTACTATACTTCCTACAACACCAGCAATTGATACAATAATTAAGATAAAGTAAAATGTTGGCATCCCCGGAAATATTTCATCCATATTAACTGTAATAACCATAGGGATTTCTACAGATGTAAAGTTAGCAGCATTAATATAAATTATAACCACAAATGTTTTAGGTGTAATAAAAGTATCAATATAACTCGTACTAAATGAGAGTGTATAAAGTCCAGGTGTTCCAAGAGTTTCAGGAGCAGATATATTAATACCTGTATTTCCAAAATATATCTCAACTGTTGCTCCTTGTAAATCGATATTATTTCTAGAATCATCTGTTAAACTAATATTGAAATTGATGCTTGTTCCCTTATATACACTAATTTGAGCGCCGGGGCTTATTAATCGAGAATTAACTAGCACTGTTTCAGTAAACTTTCTTAATACAATTCTGAGGTTTATAAAAACAGTTTTTTCCTCGTAATTTTCTTTCTTCATGGTTATAAATAAGAAATAATTACCTACAGGTCTTAATTCAGTGTTAAAATCCAGTTCATATGTTTTATTTGAAAGTTCCATTAATTCTCCAGAACCATAAACGCCCTCTTTTTTTGTTCCATTTTCATACAATTCTTCCCAAACAAATGAGGCTGTAGATAAATCACCAAGAATCTTACCTGTGTTATAATCTCTGTATGTGAACATGAAAATTTCAGTGTTTTCAACCCAAATATCTGGAGGTCGTAGATAATATATGTCTTCAGTTATATCATTGAGAGATGTTTTTCTTTCTTTGATATCAAGATAAATTGAAAAAGGATTTGTGATAGTTAGAGCAGTAAAATTTTCAAGGTAAGCTGTAATACTAATAACCTTTAAGCCAGTAGTTTGAGCTTTTGAAGTATTAATAGTAAAAGTGTAATAGTCGGTATACACCGGATCTGCGGTAAATTTAACATAAGGTAAACCCAACCAACTATACGATAGCAGTGCATTGGACAATGGGGCTCCAAATTCAACAGAATATTGAACCATTATACTTATAAGGTCATCATAATATGCTGTATATAATTTATCTGGTAATTCTATTTGTGTATCATGATCATGTACGCTAATTGTTGTTGGTATAGACTTAATTGTAAGAAGCCAAGGAGGGGAGGGGGCAGGATCAGGGTATCCAGGGTAAGAAGCTTCTATTCTCACATTGTAGATTTTGCCACTACCCCCCGCTGATAAACTAGAAGAATCAAGTGTTATCGTAAAATTGCCAGCGCCAGTACCATGCTCCATAATTTCTGTAATTAAATCTATATCTACTCCAACTTCACTAATAAATAATCTACATCTTGCTCTTGGATCTATAACAGGGTACCAGTTTATTCCATTATCATCTGTATATTCGAAAATTACTGAAAAAGATATATCTTCGCCCCAATAAGCATCTACCGTACCAGAAATGTTAGAAAAAGAAGTAAGATAATATGAAATATTTACACCAGGCAAATATACTGTAAAATTAATTGTAGAATACTGTGTCAGTGTAAAATTATACCAAGTCACTCCTGAAGGCATCCCATTAGGAGGATCAACATAGGATACATCGAATACAGCATTAGTTATGTTATATGCATCAATAGTAAAATTATATGTTCGGTCTTTTAAATACCAAAAAGGATAATCGCTATTATCATAGGCATAACCACCTGTTGTAGTACTTGATGCAGATAGATTTACAAGAGATTGACTATTGTTTGCTATATCGGTGATTTTTATCTTAGATGAAATAGGATTGCCAAAGGTGTCTACTGTCTTTATATTCATTCTAGCTAAGTGAGTTCTATTGTATATATTACAAGTTTCAACAGTTTCAACTTTTATAATACCATCGCATGGATTAGTGTAATTAATTCCGTTAACCTCAATTAATAGACCGTAAACCTTATAGTTTTCACTTTCTAATTTCGTGTTTTCTATCAAAGGAATATCTAATTCAATAACATCATTATCTTCACCAGGACTATATCCATCTTCAAAATATATCAGATGGCTGCTAGTACCTGTAGAATCATCTTTATCTATATAATACACAGATACATCTTCTAATTGATCAACCATATTTGTTAATGAAATTTTTACTTCAGTTAATTTCTTGTTTCCCAACTCAGTTTTCGATCCATTAGTATAAATGTATTGGCTAACTGAATAACTTGTTCCAGGTGGGGCTGTATTTGTGTTATTTACCCAAATAGACTGTTCTTGATATTTATCCCCTATCCTATCATAATTACTCCTGTAAATATAGGATTCATTCAATAATAGAGGATTCCCATAGTAATCGTCATTATCGTAATATACACTGAAATAATAATATGATGTATTCAACCACCGAAAAGTTGTCTTTCCGTTTTCATTTAGTGTAAGAGTTTGCAATAAATCTCCTCCACTTTCATTATTAACTTTAATATATCCTGAACTCAGAGGGATTCCATCCCAATCTACAACTTCGAAATCTATTGTCCATAAATCCAAAGTGATCTCTTCAATATAGAATATTCCATTAAAGTTATACGGACCTGTACCTAAATCAAAACTATTGAAAACTTCTACTTCTCGTGATCCTTGAGTATAATTAGCTGTAATATTATATTTACGATTTTCCAAATCTCTAAACGTAACTCTTCCGTTAGAATCAGAGACGCCATATGCTAGTTGGTAACCAGGTAATCCTTTAAGAGCGCTGTCTACTAGCATAACCTCAGCATTAGGGACAATTCTACCATCAAGATCTCTTGTAATAACAGTAACAGAGGAATTAATATATTGCAATTCGTTAAAGCTCGTTGAAAAATCCGTATAATTAAACCTTACATCATCAAGTTGGAAAAAACCAGATCTGTAGTTATCCTCCGTACCCCAAACTCCAAATTCTAAAAATATCGTATCACCTTCAAATTTACTTATTGTAAAGTTGAGTGGAGCAGTTAAATCCCCATCAACTGAACTTTCTGAATATGTATCCATTGTAACTGATTTGGCCCAATCTCTTACTTTTGTGGCGTGTTGCCATTGACCCGTTTTAGTGCCACCACCAGTAAAAAACGCTCGTCCGCCCCAAATTTCAACATAATTTTCATAAGTACCCGGTGTACCGATATCAGTGTGAGAGTCTGGATCAGGTCCATAATTATCACATAGTCTAATATAATATCCATCATCATCAATAGGAGTATTAGTAACAAATCCCCAGGTTCTTGGATTGCGATATAAATGTAAATCTATACCAGCTCCATGAACTATTGGGATAGTAAAAGGATAAGAAAAAAAAGCCCCAGCATAACTATTGTATACATCTGAAAAACCTAAAACATCTCTATTAGCACCAAATTTATATGCATTATTTCCTTGATAAACTCGTTCAGCCTGAGAAGCAGAATCTGTATCTAATAGTAGATTGCAAAATTCTACACCATATGAGTTTTCATCTGTGACTCCAGGGTTGCTTACCCCATGAATGGTATCTATAGGATCATGAGAAAATGTCCATCCATAAGGATCGAAATAGTTCGAATAATTATTATCTAATTCAAAATCACCATTTTTGATCCACCCAAAACTGTCAGTAGGATCAATTGCTTCAGCATTTACGGCGTCTTCATTTCCAAAATACATATATGTATCAGTTTCAATATCATCTCCAACTATAGTATCGTTTATATTAGTATCAAACCATACAGTTGCCATACCTACTTCAGGATAATCCTTTTTCACATAATATTTACATAAGGTATCATTTTCAACAATCCTAATATCATCGAGATCTGATTGTATATTCTGACCTAAACTTGTATAATCAAATGTTGCGCTTACTCCATAATTTTCAAAATCATATGGGTAAGGATTTGTTACATTAATGATCATTCTACATCTCCAAGAACTGTTCCACCAAAGATCATCACCTAACAAACTTGATTTTAAGTTTGTTATTGATTCAAGTTGGTCAAAATCTTCAATGTTTTTGTCACATTCTTCCATGATGTTCTCTGTTCTACCTTCAAAATTAGAATTATTTGTCAAAAAAGAAATAGAAACGCTTAACAAAATTATAGTAAGTAATATTGTAGCTTTCTTTAATGGAGTATTGATTTTTCTATTTTTATTCATAAAATCATCTTGTTGATTTAAAAAATTTTAAAATTAATTTTTAAAAATATTATAGGAAAATCCATATAAAATATTATGCATATAAAAAAATTCTTTTACTAAGAATGAAGGTAGAATTAATACAATTTTCGAAGTTAAACTTTACAATTACCGATTCTTGACTAATAAAAGAAAAATTTTGCGTTTTTTTTGGTTATTCGGATTATCAATTATAAAATTTCCATCAAAATCAGTATTCTTCACGATTACTTTGCCAATATCCTCCATGATTTTTTTGCTTTTAGGATAAAATTGAATAATGGCCTGAGAATTTGGTTTTAGGGTTTTAAAAAAAGATTTAGACATATCTTTTAACATTAGATACATTTGTTCATTCCTTAGATCTCTATATATCCATTGTAGTGCTGAAATAGATATAATAGCATCAAAAGTTTTTGGTTTAAAAGGGAGATAACACATATCTGCCGCAATTGGGTTCAAATCTTTTATATCGTAATAATTCAAGAATGCCGAAATAACATCAACAGCTACAGTCTTATATCCTATTTCATTTAGATATATTGCTGCAAATCCTGGCCCACTACCGGCATCTAAGATCAAGGCATCTTTTTTTCTAAGATCTAACAGTTCTAACGCTCTGATTGTAATTTTTTCTTGTATTTTCATAATACTTTTAGAGGATGCATATTGTCTTAGGATTTCTCCTCTAAAGTAATCTGTAACATTGTTCCATATTTCTTCTGGTCGTTTCCTTTTAATATTGAAATCGTAATTATCGTTCAAATTCTATTGAATTGAAATATTTTAATCTGCAAATCAACGCTAAAATTAAATTTTCAACAATAAATCAAAAATTTTATTAAATTTTAAATATTTATAATTTCATTCAGTTAATGCTCTCTATATTTTATCATATAAATTGTGATTTATAGTGTCAGAAAAGGAAGAAAAACAAATAGTGAGAAAGGCTACCCTAAATCTTAGAAGAAAATACGGTAGAACTAAACAAATAAATATTGTAGAGAGAGATGCATTCATTCCTAAACATCTTGAAAAGGAAATAAAAGAATCAATATTAAAAAGAAAAACAATTTTAGCAACTGATGTTGCATTAAGATATGATATTAGAGTATCTACTGCAAAATTACTTTTAAAGCAATACGCTGAAGAAGGCTTAATAAAATTACTGGATCCTACATTAAAATTAAAAATTTACGTTCCTTCATCGAAATAAGTTTCCTTAATTTTAAAAAAGGAAATTGATTTATATTTTAAAGGTTTAAAGGTTTATAGGAAAATTTGTTCATTATATATTGATATATTCTATAAAGCAGATGTAGCCTAGATGGTAAGACGCCGGCCTCGAGTACTAATTATGACGATCTAGAAAGCCGGTGCGCGCAAGCGCTCGGGGGTTCGAATCCCTCCATCTGCGTTTTTATAAATCTCAAAGTTGAAATAAACTAATAAACAATTTTTCATAATTTATTTTTGGATAATTAGGAATCTTACTGAATAATTTGTAAAATCAGATTCTCCATTTGAGGCTTAGCAGCTTCAATTTTATCCAAAATTGTTATTGTTTTCTCCAAATCTTTTTCATCTTCTTCTATTATAAATAATAGATAGAAATCTAAATTCCCGAATTTAAGAACCTCAATAACACCAGAAAATCGCTCACCACTATCAAATTTATCAGAAAATTCATATAATATTCTACTTTGGGCAATGATCCGTTTTTGTAATTTTAAGTAAATATCATAAATTTTTAATTTTTCTGTCAATTGAAGATGTGGGCGATAATACTCTCCAAGAGTTATCCCTTTAGCATCGAATAATGCAATTAGAATTGAATTATAACTCTTGCTAATTTCTGAAAATAAATTAGAGACCATTTCCATTTTATCAAAAAGCATGGATAATCCGCTTGAAAAAGCATCCATGACTGATTTAATATCAAAAATCGTAGTCTCAAAGAAAAATATATCATAATCATTTGAATATCTTGTTAATGCTTGCTTTAATGTAAGGATCCTTTTGTTTATTTCTACATCATCAACAAGCTGGGGGTCAAATTTATGAAAAAGAATTGCAACCACAACATCTTCTTGATATTCTTTAAAAAATAACAAAACTTCTTCCAAATAATCTATTGACTCGATATATCTATCAAAATCCTGAGCATCTATAACATAATAAATTAAATCTATCCCACTCAAAAATTTTTCAGGATGCTTTAAATAATCTTCCCTATATATTCTCTGTCCACCAAAATCAAGTCTAGAAAATTCCAAGCCTAAAAATTTGAAAGTATCACGAGCAATTCTTCGTGTCGGTGTTAATTTAGAGATTTCTTCCTCAAAACCAAATCGTTTTGTAATTGCTGTAATAATACTGGTTTTCCCTGCAAAATCAAGGCCCATGAATGCTATTTTTTTAGTAACCTTTTATCACCTGATAAAAAAGCATTATCTAAAAAATCAATATTAAAAACTATTAATAAATAATCGCTTTTCGTAAAAAAATAAAGATTATTTTAATATTTAAGCTTAACCTTTAAAAAACAATCTTTTTAACCTCCTGCTAATGCATAAGACAGATAAATCTCATCTCCATCTTCAAGGTTTGTTTTATAATTTTTAAGGTACTTAATATTTCGACCATTTAATAATATAAGAATTTGAGCATTAAACTTTTTCTTATTTTTATCAAATAATGCGTCATCAAGTTTATCTCTGTTTTCTTTTAAAAATGAAGAAATTATATCTCCAACTGTTTTACCTTCATAGTCTATAGATTTTTTATTAATTCTAAGCTGGAAAATGTTTAATAAGTTTAATTTCACTTTGGCCATAAAAATATCCTTAAAATGATAGAATTCTCTTCTAAACTATTTAATTAAAGCATATTTCCTATATTTATAAAAAAAAATATTATTTTTAAGTTTATTTTTTATCAAGAATAGACTGTAAATTGAAACAAAACAAACTATTTGAACTTCTATTACGGCTTAATCATATAAAAATAGTAATATTATAATTACCTACTACTTTTATTTGACCTGTTCTCAAATTATGTTCCTTTAATACGACATTACCTTTTTTATAAATATTAATTTCGATGAAAGACTCATCAAAGCGTTTAGGGTTAAGATTTCCACCATTCGAAAATACAGTATAATCAATCTTTAAATTGAATGCAATACTTGGTGAGCTATTTAAACATAAATCAATTTGTGAACGAGAAAATTGAGAAAGTATGTCTCCAGAATCTATTAATTCTGTTCTCCAAACACTTAATGGAGTAGGAATTAGACTATGAAAACAACAAACTCCAAATATTTTTTGATGACTAAGTGATAATACTTTTTCTATAAAGTTATTCAATCTTTTTCGACCTATAAAACCCTCTGTAGAATCCCGAGTTGTTGAGTTTAATCCTTGAAAGTATATTTTTTCATTCTCAAATAAAGGATCGAATTCACCGAAATATTGTTTCCAATATTCCCAAGCAGGTGGTACCGAGTCTGTATATCCAGGCACAACTAAATAAGGAAATTTCAATCGACTTATTTTTTCTTGTGCTATTCGAAATTCTTCTTTATAGCTATTTTGAGTTACATTTCCAACATGTACAACTAAATCTACATCATTTAGCGAATTTATTCTTTCAATAGCCCTGTCAAAATTAGTTTTACCCTTTTCAGATCGTTCATTAATTAAAGAATGAGACAATTGTATAAACTTACATATTGGTTTTTGATCTTTTGTGATTTCTAATGGAAGATAATAATTAACTTGACGATGAATTTCACGTTTTGAATTTAAATCCAATATAGGAATTATTTTAAAAGTGATATTATTTTCTTCTATATCTATAATCGAATAAGTAAATAAATCCCGATATCGTGTTTTATTACAACAAAAAGTCCCTGCATTAAAAATATATAAATCTTTTTCACTACTGCTTACCGTATATAAATTTGAAGTGTGCCGATGACCATTCAAAACTAAATCTGCCTTTGATTCTAAAAGCATGTTAAGCATATCTCCTGAATCGTCAATAGCAGATCTTTCTTTCCCAGTATTTGGAATAGGGATGAGTTGATGATGAAAGCAAACTACTTTGAATTTATTTTCTCTTTCAGGTTTTTCCAATTTTTTTCTTACAGCTTCAATTATGTTATGATGTATTATTCCGCCAGGTAAATCTGGTTTAGTACTGTCTATTCCAATTACATATATCTCATCATCTTCGTATTCATAATGTCTTCTGCCAACCATTTCTTCAAATAGTAAGTACCCAACATTCATCGCATCATGATTTCCAATTATAATCATTAATGGACATTTAGATATTGGCTTAAATTTCTTGAATTGCTCCATCGCATACTCATATTCTAAAAGAGTGCCATTTTGAGTAATATCTCCAAGGTGTAAATAAAGATCAACATTTTTTATCTTATTTATCTGTTCTATACCCATATTATAAACATGAAGATTAAAAGGACCTCGAGAGCGACTAATATGAGTATCTGATATGATTACAAATCTCTTTTTTGAAGGATTCTTTTGCTCGTATTTTAATTTTACACTTTTTTCAGATGTCATTGTGATCTAAATCTCTTTTAATTTTGCCGGATGGCCTATATATATTGAATTTTCTTCTAGCACTTGATTAAAGTTTGTATATGAATGGGCAGATAACTTTGAATTATGTTTAATATGAGTTCCTGGTAATAATACACATTTAGCTCCAATTAGAACGTCATCTTCTATAATAATTTTCTTTAAAATAAACCTATCTTGTTCAATTCCAAAACTTAATAGAGTACTTCCCATTCCTATAATTACATTCTTACCAATTGAAACAAACTCAGGAGAGATCCAGCTATTATCATGTATACCCTTCTTTCCAATTATAACTCCAAAAAACCGTAAAACAAATCGATTCTTAAACCAAGGAAATGGATTCGAAGCAGTAATAAAAAGTGGCCATTTTTTAACCATATTTCTTAAATTCCAGTAAAGATAATTCTTATCTTTTATATCTCTATTAAAGATTCCCTCCTTTGGGGGAAAAATTAGTTTTATTGTTGTTAAAAATAAAACAGAAATTAACACCGCACTTAATTGCAGTAAATAAATTAATAATACGATGTTGAGAGGGAACAGAAAGAAGAATAGTAAATAAAATCCTTCTTTCCATAAATATACAAGATAAAAGTATTCAAATATTACACATGGAAAAAAACTTAGGATGATAATGATCACATAAAGAATAAGATATTTATTTCGAATTCTCTCATCAATCGGCGTTGGAGAATCTCCTTTTAAACTTGCTGGTTGAAACATATAATACCTCTACCCTCCATTATTGCTATTTTCATTAAGATTAGTACCCTTCATCTTTTTGCTTTTAATCATTTCTGCTTTTTTTTGAGATTCCTCTACTGATTGTAAAGTAAATGTCATGCTAACAGGTGTTCCTACATGAATTAAATCACTTTCTAATACTTGTCCTGGCCAAGTATAACTATTTGCTCCTAAAATAGCACCATCTTTGAGTAATGTGCCGGGAGTGATTATTGTTTGAGGTCCAACAATACAATTTTTACCTACTTTTACCTTCTTAATAATAATTTTATTTTGATAGATCAAATGTGAAAAAATGCAAATATTCAGGGAGGTCATAGTGTAATCTCTAATATCAACAAACTCTGGGTCTATATATCCTTCATAAGCGACTACATTTCTCCCTATATGAACTCCAAAAAATCGATAAACGAATATATCTGACCAAGGCAAGGGTAAAGATCTTGCTAACCAAATTGGAAAATATGCAGTCCAAAATCTTCGATGAGTATATTTCCATTCTTTACTTCCCTTTTTAAAAACCCCTTCTTTTGGAGGGTATAGTTTATTTAAAATTTTAAAAATTACAGTTGAAAATAAAATAATTGAAAAAGCAAATAATAAAAGATTGCCATAAATATTCATTGGAAGTAAAAGCCATTCCCACCATTGACCAATTAATACAAAAGGTAAAAATCTGTTGCCTGTTAAAAGAAAATAAAGATCGTTATAAAACCATAAATTAATTAAACCCACAATAATGCAACCAATAAATAATTGTAAGAGGATAATTAGTGTAAATGGTGTTTTATATACACCTGAAGTGGAAATATACTCGATTCTGAATTGTGAATCCTCTTTATTTTCCATCGAGTTGATCAAATTTCAATTATGAATACCTTATATTATAATATAATTTTAAAAATAATTAAATCATAATATTTGATTTTAGAAATTGAATTCTAAAAGTAAAAATAATTAAAAACTAAATACACTATGATTTATATATTATTAACAAATTTAATTCATAAAATCAATTCAAAATTTAAAAATATCTGAATAAGGTGAAGGATAATTAGTATTGACTGGGTAAAAGCAGAAGAAAAACCCGATAAAAAATTATCAGTTCCCGGTAAAGCTCTGTTAGACCTTAGGGCTAAGGTAAACGATTTGGAAAAACAAGTATTGGATAATAAAAAAGAATTAACTGATACAAAAAATAAACTAGCAGATACTTTGAACGAATTAGATGAAACTCAAAGTAAGCTTGAATCAACGGGAAACAAGTTAGCAAAAACTAAAACAGATAATCAGGAAATAATCAAAGAATTGAATACTGAAATTAATGGCCTTAAAACAGAATTAGCTGAGTATAAATCCAAATCGGAGGATCTAGAAAATAAATTATCAAATTTAACCTCAGAATTTGAGACTGCTAAAGAATTTGAAAGTCAATTAACTGATACTACCAGTAAACTTACAACCAGCCAAGAAGAAGTAACAAATTTAACTTCTCAAGTCGAAGATTTAACCTCTAAACTCACTGCTGCTCAAAATGAAAATACTCAACTTAACTCACAAATAAGTGAACTAAATAACACTCTCTTACAGAGAGATGCTCAAATTCAAGAATTATCAGAACAAGTCGCTGAAAAAGATCAAACCCTAGAATCGACAACAGCGCATCTTCATGAAGTTGAGACCGAATTAGAAGAATTGAAACCACCTGATATTGGTACGGGAGGATTTGCCAGCGATGAAAGAATTACCTGCCCTATGTGTGGCGCCGTTGGCTCAGACATAAAAACAGTCGAAGATAAGAACAAAGTTTTAAGCTACGTTGGTCATATTCCTATGTATGCTAAGAAGCATGTTTGTAAAAAATGTGGTTATGAGTTCTAAGCGATTTTTTTAATCTATCTTTTTTCTTTTCTATTATTGTTTTATTCAAGATTAAATTCTTATTCTATAGAATAACTTTTATTAAGATTTTAATTATGAAAATTTTAAAATATTAATACGTTTCTTATTAAAATTATGAAAATTAATCCAAAGAAAAAATTCATTGGAAGCTTATCTCAAAAGGACTTATTAAGATTATATTCCAAGCATGTGAGTGGTCCAAAAACTCGATTTTTTAAAAGCTTAGGATGGGGAGTAATCCCCGGCGAAAGAGATGGAATAAAATTTAAATCTTTAGAGGGATTAAAGCCCGGTGAACCTCCGATAGAATTATTTGATTGCCGTTCTGCAGGTGGTGTATTTAATTTAGGTCGTAGAAATCCAAGAATAGTTCAACTTCTCAAAGATGCATTAGATGGAGGATTAGATTTAGGTGATCATCAATTACTATCAGAACAAAGAGCTCTTCTCGGTAAAAAAATAGCTGATTTAATGCCAGGAGATATTAGTAAAACTACATATGGAGTGGGTGGAGGTGAAGCAATTGATACTGCCATTAAGTTTTCAAGAGTTTATACGAAAAGAAAGGGCTGTATTTCAGCAATAGGAGGTTATCATGGTCATACAGGATTTGCCTTGTTAACTGGAGATCCAAGCTTTAAAGATCCTTTTTTATGGAATTTCCCAGAATTTAGACAGGTTCCATTTGGAAATATTGATGCTATACGAAAAGCAATTACAGAAGATGTAGCGTGTGTAGTTTTAGAAACTATCCCTGCCACTGGTGGCGTTTTGATAGCTCCAGAGGGATATTTTCCTGAAGTTCGGGAGATTTGTGATGATAAAGGTGTAATGATGATTAATGATGAAATTCAGTCTGGTCTTGGACGAACTGGTCATTTTTGGGCGATTTATGGAGGAATATATCCTAATGAGAAAGTAATCCCAGATTTTATTGTTTGCGGAAAGGGAATGACTGCGGGAATTTATCCGTTGTCTACTTGTAGTTATAAACCTTTTATAGAACGAGCAGTTTTTGGAAAAGACCCTTATATTCACGTTTCTACTACTGGAGGTTCTGATCTTGCATGTGCAGTTGCTCTTGAGATGTTAGAAATACAATCAGATCCTATATTTTTGAATCATGTCACAGAGATGGGAAAACTTTTCGGTAAAGAATTAAACGAGATTGTAGAAGAACATTCAGATATAATTAAAGAAGCAAGAGGTAGAGGCTTAATGTGGGGTTTAGAATTCTACAATGAAGAGGATAGTTTGCTAAGTATGTTTTCAATAATAAAAGAGGGAGTAATGCTTAATTACTGTGGAAATAAAAAAGATACTCTCATCATAATGCCTCCTTTAATTGTTAAAAAAGAAGAAATTGAAGAAATAATTTTAAGAATTCAACAAGGAATAAGTAACCTAAAAAAAATAAAGAAAGGGTAAATAAATTAAATTCTAGATTTCTTTTCTTCGTGAAGCTTTTGAACATCTTGTTTTATTTTGATCAACCTTTCACCATGTAAAGGAAATTTATAAATTGCTAAGATCGCGATTGATAATGCTACAGCTGGATAAACAAACATAAGTATTCGAAGTCCTAATTGAACTTCAGTAGAGACAGGATAAGTAAAAACAGGCCAATCTGCAATGATAAAAACGGGACCAATGCTGAGAAATACCACTATGATGGCCAATCGTAGAAAAAAAGCATTTACTCCATAATATCCCGCTTCTCTACGAGTACCAGTACTTACCTCATCCTCGTCGATAATATCAGCAATAACCAAATCGGTTATATATAATGACCCTGATAACCCGAGACCTATAAAGAAGAACACTATCATTGCGAGTATTTCCATATTTGGCCCAAGAAACATCAATGGTAAAAGTGTTAAAATCCAAGTTAGCATTGAAATTATCCATGCTTTTCTATTGCCAATTTTTTGTACTACGGGTTTCCATAAGACAGTGATAAAAATAGCAGATGATATAAATGTAAAACCTAACAAAATAGAAATCATAAAAGCATCCTGCATAAATAAGACTGCCTTTGCATAAATTGGGACTAATGTGGGTAGGATTCCATATACAAACCAATTAGCTATTATTACAGGAATAAACCATGCAAAAGATTTATTTTTCAAACACATTTTAATTGTATTTAAAAAACCTGGTGCTTTTTTGTAATCTTCTTTGAATTCAGCTTTTTCTCGAGGAGTGAATATAATAAAAAAACATCCTACCATAATAATAATTATTGCTAGAACGCTTCCAAAAATTTGATATTCTCCTAAAGTTTTAGCTGATGGAGCCGAATAATCTTCTACAAATAATCCTGGCAATATAAATGCTACTATTAAGCCAAAAATAAGAAAAACTTGTCTAACATTATTAGCTTTTGTTCGTTCATCTTTTGTAATGAAAGTTTCTGGAAATAAAGAAGTAGTATTAAGAGCATACATAGTGTAGAAGAATTCAAAGAGAATTATTATAATTAAAAAATATATAAAATTTCCAACTTGATTTGCTACTCCAATTGGTAATGGTGGTGTAAATAATAGAAATGAAATGAGTCCAAGAGGAATTAAAGCAATCATAATATAGGGTATACGACGACCAAACCTAGTATGAGTTCTATCTGATAAATAACCAAGCATAGGGTCATTAAAGCTGTTCCAGAATGCCCAAATTATAAAACCAACTGTTATTAAAGCAATATGGAGTTGAACTATGGCAAAATAAAATGTAAACACAAGAAATGTAAAGGATTGATATGCTGCTTGATCTGCAATTTGTCCAGTAGCATAGTTAGCGGCTCTCATAAATGAATATCCTTCATTTTTAACTTTTTTTTTCTCTGTCATTTTTACTGTTAAAAAGTAATTAAATTGATAATATTTCTCTCTCTTCCTTAATAAATATTTAATTGTGAAAAAACTTAGAGAAAAATAAATATAATTTAAATCTTTGAAGAATATACTTCAATAAAAACCTTTATTATGTTCTGGTTAAAATGGATTTAGAAAAGCTATTTAAGCCCAACTCAATGGCTGTTGTAGGCATCAGTAAAAAAAATCCTTTAAGCCCTGGAAGAATAGTTTTACTGAAAAATGAATTTGAGATGGAAGTAAAAGTCTACGGAATATATCCAACTGCTGGAGAAATTGAGGGAATTCAATTATACGAACGTTTAGATAAATTACCAGAAATTCCAGATCTCCTTGTAATTGCAGTTGGTCCTGACGATACGCTAGATTATATTCAAGATTGTGCTGACCTAAATATCCCTGCAGCTGTAATAATTGGAGGTGGATTTGCTGAAGTCGGTGGAAAGGGTAAGAAGAGACAAGAAAAACTTGAAAAAATTGCGTTTAAAAACGAAATTGCAGTATTAGGTCCAAATTGTTTGGGTGTCTATGCTCCACCAATCGTTGATACAATCTTTCTACCTACTGAACGTATCACACGCCCACCAAAGGGTTCTGTAGCGCTAATTAGCCAATCAGGGGGTGTATTAGTCGATCAATTCTTTGTAAAGTTTAATGAGAGAAATATTGGCGTTTCTACTGCAGTTTCTATCGGTAATCGAGCAGTTGTTGATGAAACAATGTTATTAAAATACTTCAGTCAAGTGGACCCAAAAACAACAAATATAGCTTTTTATTTGGAAGGTTTTAAAGAAGGTAAAGCTAAAAAGTTTTTACAACTAGCAAAAGAGTCTGAAGATACAGTAATAGTCTTTTTCGGTGGAAAAACGAGAGAAGGAAAAGTCGCAACACAATCGCATACAGCAAGTTTAGCAGGGGATTTTAAAATAATTTATGATGCCTTAAGGCAAAATTATATAATTCAACCACATTCTGAAAGAGAATTATTAACGTGTTTAAAGGTATATGATGTGTTATCCCATAAGAGAAATCCATTTGGTAAAAATGTTATAACCTTCGGTGATGTAGCAATAGTATCAGTTTCTGGAGGTCATGCTGTGTTGGCATCTGATATGTTAAAGAAATATGGATTGAACGCTGTGAGATTTTCCACACGAGAAAAAAAAGACTTAAAAAGTTTTATGAATCCATCCGCCCAAAACATCGCATCCTTTAATAACCCTATTGATTTAACAGGTTCAGTATTAGATACGGACATTGAAAATGTAATACGTTATTTGTCTGATTTGGATAAAATTGAATGCATAATAATGCTTTTACTCCCATATCCACCTAATATCTCATTTCAAATTGGGAGAAGAATTGCTAATATTGTATTATCCAAAAACAAACCAGTTGTGTGTTTTGTTCCATACGTTCCAAAATATTCATTGATAATAGAATCATTAGAACTTGCTAATATCCCTGTCTTTCATTCAATTAAAGAGACAATTCAAGCTGTATCAGCATTAAAAGAGAGAACTAGAGTAGATAATTTAAAAATAAAAAACTTCTTTTGGAAGGAAAGACCTTAACTTTTCGAATTTAAGTCACATCTACTACTTTATCAATTTCACCAATAGTTTTTTCCACATAATTGGCATCTTCAAATATTATTTCTATAGATTTTTGCGGGCATATATCAACACATCGACCGCAGCCTCTACATTCATTACTGATAATGGCACGATTATTTTTTATCTCTATAGCATTAACAAAACAAACTCCCTTTGTACATGTTCCACATCCGATGCATTTATCAGTAACGTTAATTTTTACACCAGGCATCTTTTTAATTTTAGAACTAATTTTGGGCACAACTATCGGAGCAATACGCCATAAACAACAACAGGTGTCACAATTACATATACTGAGGAGTTTTTCTCCTGGTTTAACTCCAAGCCATTGTGCATCTAGTTTATTTTTCCCTATCATATGAACTAACCCTGCTTCTTCACATTTTTTTATATGCTCTAAAGCTTCTTCCTTAGTTACCAACCTACCCAATTGTGGATTAATCCCAAGAACAGCTTCTCCAAGAAAAAGACAACCTAAATCAATTGGAAAATTTTGACATTTCATGCTTGACCTACAGATACAGAAATTCATTAACCAATGATAATTAGCTTTCTCAATAAAATATTTTAATACTTGGGACGGTAATACAATCTCATGGTATTCACCTAAAGATTTATTTACCTTAATTGATCTATCTTGAGGAAGATATATTATATCATCCCCTTCAAAAAGCAAATATTCGAAAATTCTGCCTAAGATTGGTAAATTCGTTAATTTAGCAATAAATTTAACATTTGGAAATGTTTTTTTAATTAGATTTACAAACCATAACGGACGAGCCATTTAGTATAATCAACTCTAATTTTTAATAATTAAAACTGTCTTTTATTTAGTTTTTATTGAATATATAGTTTTATAACTGATATCTCAAGAAATCAGTACGAAATTGAGATAAATCAAATGATTTACAATCTCCCTCCTTTTTAGTGAATGGTTTAAACAAGAAGCAATAATTTAATTTTTTATTCTTTTTTAACTTATATTCTTCTCGGACATCTAATATTCCTATTCGATCTCCCCCTACTCCTTGCTGTTTGTAATCAATGTTTATAGTTATGTTTTCTCGTCTTGGTAATTCATTAATATGGTCAGCCTCTTCTAAATCTTCCATAGTATATGGCCAAGCGCTAATGTTAAGATAAGTAGACCCTATATCTGCAATATAAACTCCCGATTCATTAGCATTAGTAAAAGTCACCCATCTTACATCAGTCCTATTCGCATTTTCTTGTGGTCTAACATAATTGTGAATAAAATTTTCAATAATAGTAGAATATATCCCAATTGGTGCTCCAGTTTTTCTATCAAACATAGTTTCATGAGGTCCTCTTCCAAACCATGATATTTTATTAAATTCCTTTGGTATTGACATTTGCATACCAAACCTTATCAAATCCTTTTTTGGCTCAAAAGTATTATTAATAACTATTTCACCTGTACTATAAATAATGTATGACAATTTTAGGTATGATTTACCACTTGGGATTTTAAATAATACTTCTATTGATACTTTATGTGGAGATAATTGCTTAGTAGTTATATTCATTAATTTTCTCTTTTTAGAAGCTTCTTTCCACCTGTATATTTTCTTTTTAAGTATAGGAATATGTCTTAAAATATTTATATCATTGTCAATTGGAGCCCTCCAGAAATTTGGAACTAATGGGGTAGAAATCAGTTCTTTACCATTTGATTCATAAGATTCAAGGAGCCCATTTTTCTTATTAAAATATACTTTAAAATTTTCACTCTCGATTGTGAAAAATTGTGTTGAGCTATTAAATTCTAATTTTGGTATTGATTCCTTCTTAAGAATTAAAGATTCTGGTAAATCTAATGGAAGACTAAATTGCTCCCAAGCAATAAGGTGATCTTTTAGAGCCCATAATGTATCTTTTGATAATAAAAACTTTATAATCAAATGATATTCTGTATCTGGTTTTAATTCTGGCATTGCATATGGAATTTCGATTTCTTTTGCCTGACCAGGATTTACTATTAATGATGTTAAAGATCCCTCTTGAATTTTAGCACCATTTTCAGTTATTTCCCATATAATGTTTAAAAAATCAGTTAACAGAAAATTATATTTATTATGAATTCTTAAAACTCCGTTTACCAAATCTACAGGAGAGACCTTAATATTTTGATATACTTTTTTCACTTCATAAAGCGAGGGATTAGGTTTTCGGTCAGGTAGAACAATACCATTACAACAAAAGTTACCTGAATTTGGTTCGTCACCATAATCACCACCATAAGCCCAAAACATTTCTCCATCTTTAGAAAATTTTGTTAATCCTTGATCAACAAAATCCCATATAAATCCTCCATTACAATGATTGTATTGTTCAAATATATCCATATATTCTTGAAAATTTCCTAAACTGTTTCCCATTGCATGAGCATATTCACAGAGTATGTGTGGTTTTTCCCTATAGTGCTTTGATCTAATAGGATGAAGAATCCTATTACTACTAAATATCAAACCTTTCTTATTTTGACCAAACCGGTCCAATACTTTTGAAGTTGTGTACATTGTACTAAAAACATCAGCAACTTTTACTTTAAAATCTCCTTCATAGTGAATTGGTCTTGTATTATCTATCTTTAGAGTAGCATCTTTCATTTTCATGAAATTTTTTCCAAATCCTGATTCATTACCTAAGGACCACATTAAAATACATGGATGATTCTTATCTCTTTCAACCATCCTAACCATTCTATCAATCACTGCTTTAGTCCACTTTGGATCACTTTTTGGTAATTTTCTTCTTAAACCGTGAGATTCTACATTAGCTTCATCAATAATATAAATCCCATATTCATCACATAATTCATACCATTTTGTATGGTTTGGATAATGACTTGTTCTAACAGCATTTATATTATTTTGTTTTAAAATTTCAATATCCTGAACCATTCTTGAAAAGGGAATTGCACGTCCATGATCTGGATCATGTTCATGTCTATTGACTCCTTTGAATATAATGGGAACACCATTAATGTAAATTTGGCTGTTTTTAATTCCTACTTTGCGGAATCCATATTTACATTGTTCTACTTCTAAAATCTCATCATTTGTATCTTTTAAGATAAGTAAAATATTATAAAGATTAGGTGTTTCAGCAGACCATTTCGAAGGATTATCTATACTTTTCTCTAATTCAATTAGTTTTTCTTCATTGCTTTTAAGATTAAAGGATTTTTTTACGCGAGGATCGACACTAACTATATTATATTTTTTATCTAAAATTTTTAGCTCTATAGTATGATTATTAAATTGATTTATACCATAATTCTGAATCTTAATTTTAACCTTTAAAATAGCATCTTTGTAGTTGTCATCAAGATCACAATAAACAAAAAAATCACGGATATGAATTTGGGAAGTAGAAAATAGAAATACATCACGAAAAATTCCGCTAAGCCGCCACATATCTTGATTTTCAAGATAAGTGCCATCAGACCATCGATAAACCTCTAAAGCAAGAATATTTTTTCCTTTATTTATATAAGAAGTAATATTAAATTCTGCAGGCGTCATTGAGCCTTGGCTATACCCAACTTTTTTTCCATTCACCCATAAATAAAATGCTGATTTAACTCCTGCAAAATGGATAAAAATCTCTCGATCATTCCAATTTTCAGGTATTCTAAATTCTGTTCTATAAGAGCCAACAGGATTATACTCATGATCAATACTAGGAATCTTCTTCCTCTTAATACTATAAGGATATTTACTATCAGTATAAATAGGAATTCCATAGCCATGTAACTGCCAGTTACTAGGGACTGGAATTTCATTCCATTTATTTACTTCAAAATTAACCTTATAAAAGTCTATGGGACGTTCAGAAGGTTTTTCAACCCAATTAAATTTCCAATTGCCATTAAGTGACTTATAATACTGTGAAAATTCGAAATTTCCTGTTAAGGCGGAGTTAATATCTTGAAAAGGAATAAGAGTATTGTGAGGAGGCTCTTTATTTTGCCCGATCATCTCAGAATTTTCCCAGTCTTGACTTTTTATTATTAAAATCCCCTAATTTTACAATTTTTCTTTATTATTAATTAAATAAATAGTGTAAAATGAATAAAGTTTATACTTTTAAATAATATTATTGCTAAATTAAGATTAAGAGAATTCCCTAATATCGAAATTGATTTTTTATGAAAATAAATATAGAATTATTAAAGGATTTAGAACGTACAATTGACACAATAAATCCCGAGAAAGGTAAAATCCCTATTAAAATTCTTGGTTATGGAGAAATTAGTTTGGTTTTCGAAATTGTGGATGATCCATTACATCTAGCTTATAAAAGAATTCCTATTTTTGATTCTGTAAGGCAGGTTAAAAGACATGTATGGGCTTTCGACACGTATAATAGGATTTTACGAGAAGATCTTGGAATTATCCTACCAGAACAAGAGGCAATATGGTTTAAAGATGAGGAAGGGAAAATTCAATTTTATATTATTCAACAAAAAGTTGATACAGAAGCAGTAGGAAACCATGTGATTCATAATGTGTCAGATCAAGAAGTAGAAACCTTAATTCTTCTTGCAATGAGAGAAATGAAGAAAATATGGATGCTCAATAAAACTAATGAAAATTTGGATTTAGGAATTGATGGACAAATTTCGAATTTTGTAGTTCTTGATTATAATCCTAATAATCCTAAAATCGATGAGACTAAGAAATTATTATATCTTGATACTAGTACTCCCATGTTTCGTAAGAATGGTGCCGAAGCAATGGAAGCAATATTATTTTTAAAAAGCGCTCCTTCGTTTTTAAGATTCTTATTAAAAGCATTATTTTTGCAGGAAGTCTTAGATCGCTACTATGACTGGAGATTAGTTACAATAGATTTGCTTGCTAATTTTTTTAAAGAACAAAAACCTGAAATTATTCCACTATTAATTCGAAGAATAAACAGATTCTTTAAAGAAGAAGCGATTGATTTTAATATAGAACCAATTACTATACAGGAAGTTCAGAAATACTATAAAAGTGATAAAACTATTTGGGTAGCTTTTCAAAATACCAGAAGAATTGATAGATATATTAAAACTAAGCTTTTTAGGAAGAAATATAATTTCTATCTTCCAGGAAAAATTAAAAGGTAAGTATTAAGAATTATTGTAATATATTGAAAATATGACTTATAGACCAAAAGTTTTTTTCACTTCTAATGTTTTCTCAAGTGAGGAAATTGGCTCTAATAAAAAAATTTCTAAAAATTTCCGAATTAAAATTAAGGAATTATGGCGACAATTGGAACAAATTTCAGAATTAAAAATTTTCAATGGAAGATTTCCATCAGAGAATCAAATTAAAAATGAAGTAGAAAACTTCAATCCAGATGTTCTTGGATGCCATTTGAGTCATACTATATCTTCAGAAATTTTAAAAAACTCAAATATTTTTGCTATTTCTACATCAACAGCAGGATATAATCATATTGAAAGAACTGAAGAAGATGATATTATCATTACCCATACTCCAGGAGTCCTCCATAAAACAGTAGCGGATTACACATTAGCATTAATAATGGCGAATTTAAGGAATTTGGTCGATCTTCATAATTACGTTTGGAATAATCAATGGACTTCTGATGATAAATGGGATTTAGACCAATCTCTTTCTTCGGTAATTACTGATAAAGTACTCGGAATTGTAGGATTGGGTGAAATTGGGAAGGAATTAGTGAAAAAACTCTATCCTTGGGGTATTAAAATCCTATATTATGATATTAAGCAAATGATAGAATTCGAAAAAGATTATCCTCTAATCACATTTAAAGAAAGAATTGAGAATATTTTTCAAGAGTCAGATATTGTTAGTTTACACATTCCTTTAAACGAAAATACAAAAAATCTTATAAATCGAGATTTATTAAAACTAATGAAAAAAGAAGCTTTACTTATCAATTCTGCGCGGGGAGGTATTTTAGACTTAGAAAATCTCATAGAAATGTTAGAAAATGAAGAAATTCAGATAAATATTGCTTTTGATGTTTTTCCTATAGAACCAATCGATTCTAAGACTTTAAATCGCTTGAAAAGGATAAAAAAAAATCAACCCAATTTGAGAATGATTCTAATTCCACATAATGCCTCCGCGGATGCAAATACTCGAGGTAAAATGACCAATATGTTTTTACAAGATATAATTAATATAATAAAATCCTCATCTATAGAAGATTTGATAGATATCCATATTATTCCTGAACATAAAAAGCAATTAACTGAAAAAAAATGGAGAATTTTTAATTATTGGGAAAAAAAATGATTAGATCATTTATAGCACTTGAATTAAAGGATAAAGAGACTATTGATAATATTACTTCTTTCGCTTCCCGCTTAAAGCAGAATCAACCACAACTCAAACTTGTTGAACCTGAAAATTTACATTTAACTGTAAAATTTATAGGAAATATTTCAGAAAATATAGCACCAAAAATCTATAATATTTTGAAAAAAGAAGTAAATGAAACATATTTTCAAGGCAAAACCTTTAAATATTATTTAAGAGGAGTAGGTCAGTTTAATAGATTTTCGGTTTTATGGGTAAAACTTGTAGGTGATATTCAATTCTTACAGAATATTAAAGAATCTGTCGAAAATTTCTTATTTGAAAAATTAAAAATTGATAGAGATAAACGAGCTCAATTTAAACCTCACCTGACAATTGGAAGGTTAAGGAAAGAAAAGATCAACTACAAAACATTTGATATTCTTAAAAAAATAATAAATGAGAATA
>CP070805.1:2212467-2224261 GCA_020343655.1 Promethearchaeota archaeon
GCTTGTTCTTCGGGAGTAATAGGTAAATTAGGATTTGACCATTTTCCATGAGCACCTCCTGTAATTGCTGCTGTAATAATTACTTTTTCATCTGTAAGTAAATTTGGTTTCATGAAATTCATACCTTTTTTATATAATTAGTTTTTTAATTAATTTTAACTTAAAAAGTGTTTTATTTATGTTTTTAGAATCCTTTATTTCACTTGAAATAATTGGGATAATCTTAAAATTTTTCTTTTTTTGGTTTTTTCCATGTGTAGAAACCCTTGCCAGTCTTCATCCCGAGATCTCCTTTTTCAACCATCTCCTTAAGAGCGTCAGGAGGTTTATCTCTGGGATCCCCACTTTCATGAAAATAACTCATTTGAACAGCATATACGGTATCCAAACCAATCCCATCCATTAATACAAAGGGTCCCATTTTCATACCTGTAAAAGTTTTCCATGCTAAATCTACAGTTTCAATATCGGCATAACCTCCTGCCCAGATTTTAAGAGCTTCTTTTCTTGCTGCATGCCACATCCTATTAAATACAAAACCATGAGATTCCTTTTTCAGTACAATCGGATGACATCCTATACTTTCAATCCATTTTATACCAATTTCAAATGTTTCATCACTAGTCTCAGTTCCACGCATAATGTCTGCCATTGGTCGTCGAGGAATGGGTGGATAAAAATGGATATTTAAAACTTTATCTTTCCTATCTACAACATCTTCAATTTTAGAAACTGGAATTGAGGAGCTATTTGTTGCAATTATTGTTTTCATAGGTGCAATTCGATCGATTTGGGAAAACACTTTTTTTTTCATGTTAATATTCTCTGGTACAGCTTCTATAACCAAATCTACCTCATCAACCGCTTTTTCAATCTCATTGTAGTATAATACATTATTGATTAATTCAGGCTTTTTATTTCGTTTTAGCACTCCATTGATGTATTTTTTTGCTTCAGCCAATATTTCTGAGTTTATATCAAAGATATTTACATTATAATCATATAAAGCTGTGATTGCAGCTATTTGTTTTCCTGTAAAACCTGCACCAATTATTAAAACATTTTTTATCTCTCTCATAATATTCAATCCCTATAATTTATTCATTCATCTAAAGTTTTTGTTGATTAAATAAGAAGATTTTGAATAAAATGGGTAAATAAATTAAAATGAAATATTTTTAAATTTCCTCGATATTATCTATAAGTAATTAATGAAAAAAAAAATAGAGAAGATTAGTAATAATGACATTATGTTTCGTTTTAATGCAAACCAAGGCAGGATTTGTAGAAAAAGTTGTAAAGAAGTTGAATGAAATTCCTGAAGTTAAAGAAACGCATCCCGTAACTGGTGGTATTGATATTATTATTAAAGTGGAGGGAAAAGACGTCGAAACAATAGCAAAAACAATCCTAGCAAGAATCCATAGTATAGAAGGCGTAGATAGAACCGAAACTCATATTGTTGTTCCATTATAAAAGAATATCATAAAAACCGAAATTTACTTTTTTTTTGTATTATTTTTGAAAATTTTAATTACTCTAATTTTACCTTTCACAACCACAATATTTAAATATGCAATGCAATATTTATATATTAATGATTGTCAATCGATCGTTGACAACAACAAGTTAAAATAAAAAAAAGAGGTTGATAATATGACAGAAGCAAAAGAAAAGAAAGAAATTGAAATTAAAGAAGAAAATTCAGTAGAATCAAATGAATTAAAAGGAGATAAGAAAAAAGGAGAAATTCAATTACGGAAATATCGGCCATTAAGCATTTTTAACCGTATGGATAGATTTTTACATGAAGTAGATAGATATTTCAGTAATTTCTGGAGACCTTCACACTTTTGGAATTTTGAACCTTCCAATTTAAATCTATTTGAAGAGGATAAATTTTTTCGAACTCCACTTACAAACATTATTGATGAAGGAGATAAATATAGTATAACTGCCGAATTACCAGGATTAGATAAAGGAGATATCGAGATTACAATCCATGATGGTTTTTTAGAAATTAAAGGTGAACAGAAGAAAGAACACGAAGAAAAGAAAGATGGTTATGTAAGAAAAGAATATCATAGCTCGAGCTATCATAGGCGCTTTATAATTCCTGAGAATATTGATGAAGGCAACATTGATGCGAAGTTGGATAAAGGATTATTGACTCTAAAATTACCTAAGAAAGAAGAAGAAAAAAAGCAAAAGAAAAAAATAGAAATTCAATAGTTTTTCGGATTTATTTAAACTAATTTATTTTTTTTAAATTTATATGAATATAGAAGCCTAAACTTGTTCTTTATTTAGAAATTATGTTTTTTCTTCCAGCTCTTTTTTTAAGAATTCTATATTTTCCTTTAGAGTTTCTGATATAGGTTCTTCACTTAGATCAAGTCTATCTAGAATTTGGATTGCGTCTTCAAACTTTTTCAATGCCTCAGGGTATTCTGATCGTTTATAATAAATACCAGGGATATTAAAAAATTTGTATGATATTAAGTGAATTGCTGTCAAAGTAATCCATAAATAAATACAAATTGTTAAAATCCATTCAATTATGGCGTTATTAAAAAAAAAAAGTGTTATTAAAAAAAGAATTAATATAATACCAATCGAGAAGCCAAGATAAGCTATGTATTTTTTAAATTTTGGTCCTTCATACATTTTAGCTTTAGGAACTATATACATTAAATAACTGTAAAGAACAATATAGAGTGCTGATCCTATAAAACTAACTGCTGCCACAAAAATATGAAATAATACAAATATATCCAAGTAAGTCTCATCTGGAATTATTCCAACCAAGGCAATACATACACAAGTAAAAATGGACACTCCTGTTGCTAACCTTCTAATGTTATCCTTTATATTTATTAATTCTCTTTCAAGATAAATATAAAAAGGGATGCATAATGACCCACTTACAACAAAACTAATACTAAATAATGATTTCATATTACCCCACCCTAATGAACTTACAGCATCTTTCAATGGAGTATATCCTGGAGAAAGAAAAGCAGCTGTAATTAGTAAAATTGCAGATACTTGTGTACCAAAAAAACCGAACAAAACTTCCATTCTATCTTCTTTTCTTGAAGTCATTATATTCCCTCTTTATTAATTAATATTTAAAAATTCATTAAATGATTAACAAATTCGTAATATAATCATTATTAAGAAAATTTAAAACTTTTGTCATTAAAATCGAGAATATCAAATACCTACATTCACATTTCCAAAACAGAAGAAAAGTTTTATATTAGACATTATAGATATTTATAATTGATAAAGTAAGAATTCACTAATTAAAAACCATGAAAGATACTAAAGAAAAATACGTTTTCAAAATTACGATTGTTGGGGATGGATTTGTTGGAAAAACATCCTTAATTAGAAAATTTACTCAAGGTACCTTTCAGAAAGATTACATAAAAACTATAGGAGCTCAGTTTTCTATATTTGAAGAAAAAATTGATGGTGATCTATGTAAACTATTTTTTTGGGACATTGCTGGCCAAGATGAATTTCACTTCTTGCGTCCTGCTTTCTATAAGGATAGTAAAGCGGCCATAATCGTCTATACACTTGAAGAAAACAATCTTGGAAAAGAAAGTTTTAAACATCTACCCAACTGGCATGATGATCTTAAACAATTTTGTGGTGATATTCCTATTGTAGTTTTTGCGAATAAAGTTGATTTAGTTGATAAAGAACTTTTGAATTATACTAAGATTTCAAAAATAGTTAAAAAAAGAAACCTTTTAGGATATTATCTTACTTCTGCAAAAACCGGAGATGGAGTTACCCAAGCATTTCAAGCACTAATTAGAGAATTATATAATAAATATAAAGCAATATTTTCAGAATTACAAAGTTCTAAAAAATAGAGCGAATTCTAAATTGAATCTCCTTGGTTTATTGAATTATTATCCTCATTATTCTTTATTAGATTGAAATAAAGGATTTTATCATTTGGTGGCTGTTTCTCCAAAATTATCTTATCCTCAGAATCAATTATTTTAGGGTGTGAGTTATTAGATAAAGAACTTCTCTCTTTCTCATTCAAATTACAAACACAATTTATCTTATTTTCAGGATCTAATTGTTTTTAATAATATATTTTTCATAAACATTTTAATTAATTTTATTATCTTTTATTAAATTAATTACAAGTAGGTAAAAACTGGAGATCACAATTGATATTAAAAATATTTATAATCGGTCCAGGAGGAGTACCGTGTTATTCTAAGAAATTTTTTGAGCAAATTGATATTGATGACAGTATTATTAGTGGATTTCTCACTGGAATTAGCAATTTTGCCAAAGAAATTAAAGGAGGCGAGATAAAAGCACTCATCTTTAAAAATTTTAATTTTATCTACTCATATTCCATTGAGTTCAATTGTATTTTTGTTATTGTTATTGATATAAATGATTTAGAAGAAGAAGCAAGATCTAAAGTCGAATTAATGAAAAATGAATTTATAAAAAGATATAAACCATATTTAGAAAATTGGACAGGAAATGTTAGTGTTTTTGAAAATTTTGACGAGTTCATAGAAAAAAATATATTTATCTCTCCAAAAGTCTTATTAACTGGAGAAAATGGTGTTGGAAAAACTACAATAATGGACCTTTTTCCTGGAGAGACTATTATAGAATTAGACGACGATTTAATTGAAATTATACAAAAACCAATTAACTTCCTTGACTTAAAGGATATAAAACAGTGTCTTATAAGAGAAATAGATTTAGATGAATTAGTAAATAATTCAAACTTATATAAAAAACTGTTAAACTCGGCTGATGTTATTTTAATAGTTACCAATTCGGCGGCAAGTAACTTGGGAAGAACTGAAAAGCTGCTTTCATTATTAAAACCCAAAGTTAATAAAGCAGATTTTTATATCATCGCAAATTTCCAAGATCTAAAAGATTCTGCGTTTGATCCAGAAAAAATAGAGGAAATGTTTGATATAAAGACATTTGGTTTTGCTGCAAATAAAAAAGAATCTAAAGATGAAATCATTTTCATTCTAAAAGAAATAATGCAAAGTTCAATTTCAGACAAGCAAGAAAAGAAACATATTATCACCGTAGAAAAAAGTTCTGTTTTTTACTCTGAGGAGGAATCAGAATTGGAGCAACTCGAAGAAGAAGTTGAGATAGAAATAGATTATGCAGGAATTTGGAGTCAAATTGAAGAAGCAAGGATGTTAGAAAAACAGGGAGATCATCTTGCAGCTGCCGAAAAATTTTCCTGTGCAGCATCTCAGTTTAAAGATCTTTGTTCATATGTAACTGTTGATCAAGACAGGGATGAGTTAAATGCGATTTACTATCTTTGTAAAGCATGGGAAAGTATGGAATTCGCTGAGGAATACGATAATCCTGAGAAGTATACGGAAGCGGTTGATCTATTTAATAAGGCTAGTGAACTTTTTACCGATAATAAATCAAAATCACTAGCTTTAGGAAATTCTGCCTTTTGTCAAGCGTTAGAGTTAGGTTCTAAATTTGATAGGACAAGTGAGACATCTATTAAAGCAGAATATTATCCAAATATTAAAATGATGCTCAGAAATGCAGCAAATTCATATAGAAAAGGTGGATTTGAAAGCGAAGCTGATTGGGCACTTGCTACTTCTACATATTTTGATGCTACATGGTATATAATCAGAGCAGATGCGGAATTAAACCTTGATGAAAAGAAAAAGCTCTTAGACATTGGGTCTGGTATGTTTAAATCAGCAGCACAACTTTTTGGAGAAGCGGGATATAAGGATAAAGAAAAAGAAGTTTTAGATCGATTAGAATTGGTGGAAAAAGAAGAAAAAATCATAATATCAGCGCTTAATACTATTAGTGAACCTTTAATTTCTAAAAGCACAATTGATATCTTAGCACCTGCATTTCCTCAAAAAGAAGAAATCAAGAAAGCTAAAGAAAAAAAAGATAAGAAAAAGAAATATAAATTAATTTACAGGGATTTACTTAAAAAATACCCTAAAATCCAAAAAAGAGAATTTAGAGTAGGAATTGCTCAAATAGGGGTATCTAGTTCAGGAGATCTCATGAAAGAGTTTTATGAAGAAAAAACATCTGGTTTATTAGGGCTTCGGGAGGAAAAAGTTGATACTATACTAGATAAAGTTATCAGTATGATTGAAAACGCTCATAAAAATGAAGTTGATATTCTTGTATTTCCAGAAATGGCTATAGATCTCAATTATGGTCAATTTTTAGAGAAGATTTCAGATTTAGCTAAAAAATTTGATATGTTAATTATTCCTGGTTCATTTCATAATCTGGAAACTAAACAGAATATTTGTATTGTAATTGGACCAGAAGGAATACTATGGCAACAAGAAAAACATATTCCGGCAACAATACATTTTGAGGGTAAAAAATTTGAGGAAAGAATAATTGTAGATACCTACCCGCGGCAAACTATTATTTGTAATACTGAGTTTGGTAGAATTGCATTAGTTATTTGCAGAGATTTTCTTGATATGGATTTAAGAGTAGAATTAAAAAATTTTGAACCACCAGTAGACCTTATTTTTAATCCAGCATACACTCCAGTAAAAGCTGATTTCAAAGCAGCTCATTTTGATGCCCGAAGATCTATTTATGCTTATTGTTTTTTTGTTAATATTGCTGAATATGGTGAATCTCTTATATACACTCCAGAAAAGGAGAGAATTGAAAGATTAATACCTCCAAAAGAAGAAAATCTAATTTGTAAAGATATTGATCTCTTCAAACTTCGTTCAGAACGCAAGAAGTGGGAAAAAGAAAAGAAAAAAAGCCGCCAATTTATCCAAAGTACTCGATAACAATTTTAATAAACTAATTAAACTTTAAAAAATATGTCTATCGAAGAAGATTTCGTATTTCCAGTATATATTTACGATGAAGTATTAGATAGAATAAAGTATTTTAGTAATAATTCTGAAAAAGAGATCTTCGGTTATTTAATTGGTAATATATTAAAATGGAATGACAAGAACTATATTATCATTGAAGATCAATTATATATTGAAAACGCGGTTCATAGTAATCGATTTTCAACTTCCCAAATAAAAGGAAAAGCAGGAGAATATGAGAAAACATTTAAGGAGTTAAAAAGGAAAAGAAAAAATGATAATCTAAGAATAGTGGGATGGTGGCACTCTCATCCAGATTTTGGGTGTTTTTTATCACCAACTGATCTTCATACTCAAGAATATTTCTTTCCTGAGTCATATCAAGTGGCATTAGTAATTGATCCGATAAGAGACGAATTTAAATTTTTTACACTAGATAAAACATCAGAAAAAAAGTATAAAGCGGTAAGCAATGCAATAATATTATCCAAACGATAGTCAATAAAGCTTAATTTATTAATTTTCTAAGATTAATAATGAGAATAAATTTTAATGAATAAATGACAGGAAAAAAAGATAATTTAGATATAAAAATAATGGGCTTTGAATCAATTGATTCAGACAAATATGATCGCCAAAAACGTATTGCAGGTTGGGATCAATCAAAAGTTTCTAATGCTACTGTAATGGTAATAGGTGTTGGGGCTACTGGAAATGAATTAGTAAAAAACCTTACATTAACTGGAATTGGCAAATTTATTATTATTGATTATGATATTATCGAAAAATCGAATCTTAATCGCTGTGTTTTATTTAATATGGAAAATGATATTGAAGGTAAGTATAAAGTTGATATTGTTAAAGAATCAATTAGAACGTTAAATCCTGATGTAGAGATTGTAGTCTATAAAAAAGAATTAAATGATATTGATAAAAACCTATATAAACAATCAAATGTCATTTGCTCTTGTGTGGATAATATTGAAGCACGATTAGAAGCAAATAACTATGCGCATTATTATGGTATCCCCTTTATTGATTCTGGAATAGACGAGCATTTTGGATCCATTCAAGCGGTATATTCAGAAGTTAAAGATGCTCCATGCCTACAATGCGGAATTTCTGATAAAGATTTAGATTTAATGTGGAAGAAATTTTCATGTACTGGACAAGAAATTGATTCTGAAAATGGAGAAACAACTAGAAAAATCGCTACTATTATAAGTACCACTTCAATTATAGGAGGAATTCAATCTCAACAAGTCATTAAATTTATCTTAAATCTAGATCATTTTAAAGAGAATGGGAAATGGGATTCTCAGATAGGAGAACCGCTCATTGGAAAACAATTAAATTATAATGGTCTTACAAATAAATTTAATATCATAGAAAAGTTAAAAGATCCTAATTGTTGGACTTGTTCATATAAGAAATCAAATAGTTAGATATATACAAATATTAATGTTAAAAACTAAATTATGATATGAAAAAAAAATTCAACTTAATTAATATCTTTACTTGATTGAAATTATGCCAGAATTGCCTTTTGAAATATGGAAGGATCGGATTAATAACGAAATTAAAAATCTAGAACACTTAAAAGTGATTGAGAAAGATTCAATAGTTTTGCATGAGAATAATATCGAATTATTGATTAATATTAAAGCTATTGGATTTATTTTAGGAGATTCTAAAGACAAAATAAATTTAATTCCTCAGAAATCTCATCGTATCTTTTTGAAAATCAACAGATCTTTTCCTTATCCAGGGGGAATTGATTTTTCTTGGTATTCCAATATTTTCCATCCTAATATCCATCCTGTTGTATTAGCTTCTTCTAAAGAAATTGGTACTGGATATATATGTTTAAATGTTCTGAAACAATGGTCTAGACTCTCAGATTTGGAAACTACAGTTAAGGCACTGCAAAAATTAGTAGAGAATCCTAATCCAGAAGATCCACTTAAATATGATATATGCCTTGAAGCTGCTGAGTTTTTTAAAAAAAATTCTATGGAGGATCTTAAAAAACAATATAAAATTAAAGAAATAGAAGAAGAGCAGGATAAAGATGAAATAATCATAATTGACGATTAAATTCAATTATTTATTTCACATTCTTAAAATTTTCGAGTTATTAGATATTATTTTCACCGAATTCCCCCGATAACCCTTGCCCATAGTGATAATTTGTCATTTTCTTGAAGACCGAATTTATGGATTGCATCTTCAATTGTTATCGTATTGGGCAATTCCTTCTCATGAAGAACTAAAGTATATGAGCGTTGTTCTGCGCTTATAATTCCCATATGCTTAATAATTATATCTATAATACGTTCAATTGGATGATGTTCTTTAACATCTAGCTTTATTAACTTACCAGTTCTCGTATCTTCTACAGATATTCTCATTAAAATTTCACTTTTTATTCTTTAATGGCTTTAACTTAAATATTATTATAATAATTTTTAAATTTCTTCTATTTAAGTATGTGTTTATTAGTCTTTTATATTTTCTTTTAATATTAAAATATAATTTTTTTTTTTAAAATAGAGAAAAAAAATTGGATTTTTATTATTTTAAATCTCTTAATCCAAACTTAAACTTTTCTGGATGTAGAAGATAATTTCCCATAGTTTGCTTCCAGCTTACTTCATCTCTTCGCTTTTGAATAGGATCAAAAACACGCTCTACTGTAGTAACTACTTTTACTTCTTTTTTCAATTCTTTTTCTATTTTATCTAAGATCTCATATTTAGGGAATTCTTTTAAAAAAGGAATTATTTTTTCTTTACTAGCGGTCATGATTAGTTTCCTCCATTAGTTTTTATTTTGTTTTTAATTAATATAGAGTTTAAAGAATTAATTAATATTATGTATAAATAATTAAAGGTAGTTTAAAGGAATGAAAAAAGTTTAAATAAAATATTCTCTTATTCTATAATCATAACTCTCTTATCTTTTGGATATTAAACAAGGAAAAACCAGAATAATCCCGAAAATTAATTTACTTAAATAATAATAAAAAAATTTTTAAATGTTTATATTTTGGATTAACTACTTTGTAAATTCTTTACGATTATGGCTATTTTTCTTTCATTTTTTCTGGTTTTGTAAAACTTGCTTCAGCTTCTTCAACTTTAAACGGTTTAGAAGGTTTAGATTTATCAATTGGTTCATTACAAGCCCAAAAAGCATTTTCCATGGTAGATAGAGCACGAGCGCAACCTTTATGATATAAAGTATCACAATCAGTACTCAACTATACTAAAATACCTTTTAAATTCCATTTTATTGCTTGGAGTATAAGAATTTAATATTTTTCCTTTTTTAAATCCAATTTAACTTGTTTTAACTTCTTTTCCGTATTCTTCTCAACCTGTAGAAGAAATATTGCGAAATAGTTATAAATTATTGTATTTTAAATTTATTTACGAAAAAATTTTCCAATATTATAGTAGTTCTAAAAACCAAAAAAAATAATAATAAAAAATTGAAAATTCCAAAAAAAAAAGTATTAGCTCTTGTTATTATTGTCATATTATGTACAAGTATCGGAACTGGATCTATTATTTTCCTAATATTAACTAAAACTGCCCCACAAACAGATTATTGGGTCATTCCTGGTGCTCCGGCTAATATAACAGAATCTCAAATGATCAAATTCGGAGTTATCGGCGATATTGGTGAAATAACAGGTGATGGATGCTGGGAGGGTGCTTATATGGCTGCTGACGAGATTAATCAAGCGGGGGGTATTGTAGTCAACGGTACAACATATTATTTTGCTCTTACATACGAAGATACTAATGAAGTTGACATTGATTTTGTCACAACTGAAGGAGTCGCTGCAGCAGAGAGACTAGTCTACGATAAAGGCATTCAATTCGCTCTTGGCGGATTCAAATCTGAAGCAGTGATCGCATATCAAGAAATATTAATGGATAATCAAATAGTCTTTCTTGGTTGTGGTTTTACAACTGATATATTTTGTCATAAGGTTCAGGATTGGTATGAGAGATATAAATATTTCTTTAGGGTTATGCCTATCAACGCGAGTTCCTTAGCAGTCGAAACTATTGGCTTTATAGCATACATTGGAGGATACTTGAATGCAACGAGAGTTGGTATTCTCTATGAGGATCTAACTTGGACGAAGGGTATGGTGAAAGCTCTAAAAGATTATTTACCATATTATGGATTTGATCCAATTATTGGTGGTTTAGATGTCCCTTTTTCCCTTGAAGATTCTCTGTCACCAGCCCAAATAGGTGCCCACTTGAATACTTTATGGGGAGCTGGCGCCCAATTAGTAATTCCCTTAATCTCTCAACAAGGTGGAATTACTATGAGTACTCAATACACCGTTATTCAACCAAATTTTGCATTAGTTGGTATAGACGTTATGGCACAGCTTCCAAGCTACTGGAATGACACCGGTGGGGCATGTGAATACGAGACTATCATGATATCGACATTCAGAACTAATAAAACTGAATTAACAATCGAATTTTGGGATAGATATGTCTCGATGTGGGGTCATGACCCGCTTTACACGGCAATAGGTGCCTATGATTCTATCTTATTGAGTAGAGATGTAATCAATAATTCTCAATCTTTTGATTCCGATGTTTTAGTTAACGAGTTGGAGAAATTTAACACAAACAACCCAAAAATGGGTGTTAGTGGATACCTTGCCTTTACAAAAAGTCACGATTTAAGAGAGGGTTGGCCTTTTGGAGTTACTTTATGGGCTCAGTGGCGAGAAGACCCTTTAAACCCAGGTCAAGGGTTGACTTTTTGCGTTGAATCAGGAGGATTATACCCAGATTCCATCGCAAATGGCGGACCTGTAGAGTTGCCACCTTGGGTGGGACCATTTTAAAAATAAAATAAATATATTGCAAATCTAGAGAAAAATG
>CP070805.1:2224361-2243176 GCA_020343655.1 Promethearchaeota archaeon
GCAATTCGACCACATAAAGAGACTGGCTGGAATGTAATCCCTCTAACTACATCAACATTATCAATTGAATATTGAATGATATTTCCTACCTCAATGTCTGTAACCCCTTTAGCAATCGTAGCGACTAACACAATGGAAGAAAGTCCTGCTTTACGGCAATTTTCTATAACTCGTTGCTTATATGCCATAAGATTCTTAATTCCTCTAGTCTTTTCATACGTTACATCGTTAATACCATCAAATTGGAAGTATAATGTATCTAAGCCCATCTCTTTACATTTTTTAGTAAATTCTAAACCGCCATTTTTCTTTTGAAATCCGTAGCCATTGGTGGCGACTATCACTTCTTTGAACCCATTATCTTTTGCCATTTTACAAATTTCAGGAAAATCTTTTCGAACAGTTGGTTCTCCGCCGGTAAACATGATTGCAATTGCTGGAATTGGTTTACTTCTGAAATGTTTCATAATTCTATCGATCTCTTCTAACGTGGGCTCAACAAGATATCCTGATTGAAGCACATTGGCATAACAGAAGTTACAATTAAAATTACATCGATTTGTAAGGTCTATTAAAGCTAATGAGCAAGTCGAAATGTGTTGTTCGCATAAACCACAATTATATGGACAGCCCCTTGGATCTTCACCCTGAAAATCAGGAGGATTAGTTTCACCATCTTTGTCAAATTGCCATACAACCTTTCCATCTTTATCTCTGATAGCCCAATGTGTCCACTTATAATATTTAGCGCTTGAACTAAGTTTATCTTTAAAAAATCCATGTACCTCGCATGATTTTTTCATCCAAATTTGATCATCTTCCTCATAGACTTCAGCGTCAATAGGCTCTAAACATTCTGGGCAAACACTCCTAGTCTTTCTATAGTATGGTACACTTAAATATTCATCATCGTCTAAATGGTACATTTTTTGTATACACCAAATACTAATTTATTTATTAAAAAGTCTGTTTATACAAAATTATTTTCCTATTTTTTAAACATTTTCTTACGTTTACTACTTTTGATAATATTATTTGGGTATAAACTTAAGGATTAGTTGCTTTCAGGCTCTTGTATCATTTTTTGGAGATTTTAAATTTTTCTAAATGTCACACAAGTTTAATTGAGTTATTATCACAACTTAATGTAATTACAACTTAGCGTTTGAAAGATACAAATTTACCTCTAATAATCTGCCCTCCTAATTTAGCCAGTTCTACTTTTGATATAGGATTATCATATAAATCTATTGACTCTAAATGGGTTAAATCTTGAAGATGAAGTTTTGGTACATTAGATATTTTGTTTCCTGAGAGATCTAATACTTTCAAACAAGATAGCTTTTCAATCCAACTAAAATCAGTAATTTTATTGTCTTCGAGATACAAATACTTTAAATTATTAAAATTTTCTATATCTCTAACCTTATTAATTTCATTCATACCACATTCCAAATATTCTAATTTAGAAAGCTTGGGGATGTTAACTAACTCAGATATTTGATTTTGATCTAGATATAAAGATTTTAATTCTTTTAGACTCTCCAATCCTTTAATTTATGTTATAGCATTATTAATAAGTGTTAATGCTTTCAAACTCTTTAGAGAATTTAGTCCCTTGATTTCAGAAATTTGATTGAAACTTAAACCTAAATGTTTTAATTTTTTTAATTTATCAAGTCCTTCTATTTTTTTTATGTAATTACCTCCTCCGTCTTCAAACTCTGCAAAAGATAAATTTTCTAAATTTATTAAATTGTCTAAGCCTTTGATTTCAGAAATTTTATTTCCGCCCAACCTTAAAGTTTTTAGATTTTGAAGATTTTCAAGTCCCTTAAATTAAATTGGCCATTGTTTTTGTCAAACCTGTTGAACCTGAAAATTTACATTTAACTGTAAAATTTATAGGAAATATTTCAGAAAATATAGCTTTAACTGGTCTAATGAATGGAGATTGGTGATATTATCAATAGCATTATCATCAAGATATAGAACTTCTAATTCTTTTAAATTCTCAAAACCTATTATTCTTGAAAGATCTTTAAGCCCACAACTTGAAAGGTCCAAGTAATTATATTCCTTACCAGAAATATCTATTAATGATTCGTAAGGTAATAAACCCGTTTTTAAATAATATTTCCCAGCTTTTATTTCGCCCCTTATTAATACAAATTGTTCTTCTAACATTTTTCTCTTAATAAAGAAATAGTACAATTATAAATTTATAGTCTCTTATAACTAACTGTAAACAAACTTTTCAATCTAGGAATAGAAATGGAAATTTAGAGGTGATAATGCTAATTGCTTTACAATTGTCAAAGCTGTTAATGTAGAGATCAATCCTATAATTTGCCACAAAAATAAGAACATATATTCTTTTACTTTAACTCCAACTTTATCCCCAACACCTCTTTTCCAAGGAGGCATAGGCGCATAATCATCCCCACTCCCCGCACAATCTTTACTAATATAGTTATCTATTAATAAATTCATCGCTTTTTTTTTATTAATTTGAATATTTTCGTTGATTAGACAATTTCTTGAATTATTCAACTCTAATTTTGAAATAATGTTTAAAACAGAAAAATCACCCTAATATTATTAAGGAATTAAAAGTAAATCACAAAAAAAATGAGTAATTTTAGCTCTGGTTTTATAAATGATTTTAACATGATTCTTGCTGCAGATTTTTATCAATTGACAATGGGTGCAGCTTATTATCAATACAATCTCGAGAACAATATTGAAGAAAGCAATGATATTGCCACATTCGAGTTATTTATTAGAAAATTTCCTAAAAATCGCAATTATTTAATTTTTGCCGGTTTAGAACAAGCAGTTCACTATCTACTAAATGCTAGATTTACTGAGCGAACTATTGAATTTTTGCGAAAGAAAGCAGTTTTTAAAAACATTGATGCAAGTTTTTTCGATGAGTACTTACCAAACTTCAAGTTCAATTTAGATGTCTGGGCAATGAAGGAAGGAAATTTTTTCTTTCCAAATGAGCCAATAATAAGGGTTCAAGGGCCTATATTTCATGCTCAAATTGTTGAAACTTATTTGCTCAATGTAATTAATTATCAAACTCTTGTTGCGTCTAAAGCATCAAGAATTAAAAATGTAGCTCCGGATAAAGTTCTTCTTGAATTTGGAACACGGCGATCCCATAGCCCACTTGCTGGTGTCTATGCTGCCCGAGCAAGTTATATTGCGGGATTTAACGCCACTAGCAATGTAGTGGCAGATCTCGAATTAGGCATTAATTCTACGGGTACTATGGCACATAGTTTTGTTCAAAAATTCGAAAACGAGTTAAAGAGTTTTGAATTATATTATAAAATTTATGATGAAGATTCCATCCTATTAATAGACACGTATGATACTGAAAAAGCAGCTGAAAAATCTTGTAAATTTGGAAACAATATAAAAGGAGTGAGAATAGATTCAGGAGATCTTATTGACCATGCCAAAAAAGTACGAAAGATTTTAGACGATAAAGGATGCGAAAAAGTGTTAATTGTAGCAAGTTCAGATTTAAATGAATATAAGATAAAAGAGATAATTGATAAGAATGTTCCCATAGATGCTTTCGGTGTTGGAACTGAATTAGCAACCTCCTGTGACGATCCAACGATTTCTGGGGTATATAAATTAATAGAATATAATAATGTGCCTAAAATAAAGATTAGTGAAGAAAAATTAACATATCCTGGCGTTAAACAAGTGTATAGGGTATATGAAAAAAATGGGATGTTTAAAGAAGATCTATTAGCACTGGAAAAAGAATCTGCTCCTCCCAATTCAGAGGCATTATTAATTCCTGTAATTAGGAATGGTGAATTAATTAAACCTTACCCAAAATTAGATAATATTCAGAATTTTTATCTAGACAATATAAAAAAACTCCCTGATTCTTATAAGCAATTAGAACAAGCTAAAATTTTCAGGTTGAAGCTTTCTAAGAAATTGGAGCAACTTACGAATTCATTAGCACAAAAATATCCTTAGAAAAGTACTTTAATTCTATATAATTAAGTAATATTGCTATTTAAATTCGTAAGATTAGCACATACATCCCAAAGCTTTTTAGCTACATATGTATCATGAGTGATATCTTTAGATTTTGCCTCTTTCTTATTTATAAAAAACTTTCCACTTATTCCCTCTACTTCTGGAGAGGATGCAAGATATACAGAAGTCTCTGCTCCTTTTTCTGGACTCTGTGCAAATCTAAAGATAATTTTTGTAAAAAATTTAATGATTCCTTTATAATTACGAGTAATATTGGTCTTTGTGAATCCAGGATGAAGACAATTTACAGTAATTCCAGTACCATTTAAACGTCTTGCAAATTCATATGTTATAAGGACCAGCGCAGCTTTAGATCGAGAATACGCCTTCCATGATCTAAAATATTTTTTAGATTGAAGCTGATCAAAATTAATAGATTTACTTTGCACACTCGAGGCTACATTTATTATTCTAGCAGGTTTACTGTTTTTAAGGATTTTTAAGAGTAAATTTGATAATAAAAATGGAGCTAAAGTGTTTATTGCGAATACTCTTTCAACTCCATCCACGGTTTTATAACGTTTACTAAGATTGACTCCCGCATTATTTATTAATATATGCAATTTATTATATTTCTTTTGGTACTCTAAAACAAATTGTCGAATAGATTGTTGTGAAGATAGATCTGCTAACATTAAATCGATTGACTCATTTCCACTTTCATTTATAATTTCAGACTGTGCTTCTTCACCTCGAGATTTATCGCGACAAAGTATTATAATATGTGCTCCTAATTGAGCCAGTCCTAGAGCGGTTGCCTTACCTATTCCTGAATTTGCTCCTGTTACAATACAGATTTTTTCTTTCATGTAATTAGATATTTAGATTCTAAAAACTGTAGTTATTAAATCCCTAGGTATGAATAAATTAAAATATTGCTGATTTTAAAATAATGAGAGAAAATTTTATGATATTAAATAGGAATTTTATTGAATTGATTATTTCCTTACAACTCTTCTAACATTCTTTACTAAATAACCCCAAAAATTATCTTTGTCCAATTTACCATTAAAGTTGATTTTATCTCCCTCTTTGAAACTGTTTTCACTTTGTAGTTTTTCACTAATTCTCACTTTTAAGTTTTCTACGTGTTCGATATCTTCATCACGATATTCACTTGCTTTTTTCAATTTAGGACCAAACTTAATATCTTTAAGCGAAGCTATAAAAAATCTTGTTATATTCCCTTGAAATTCAGATTCTCTTTCATGGATCTCCATAATTTCACCTTCATATACAGTAATCGAAGAATCAAGATAACTCATTAATTTAGCTCCTAATGATGTTTCATCGACTAGAACTGCTGCTTCTTGTATCTTTTCGCCTACAGCCCCCACTTGTGCTTCTATAAGTTTTATTTTCTTAATTTTTTCTTCAAAATCATTAGGTAAGACAGTTAAAGTCCAATTCTTAAGTTTAAACCAATTCTGCTTTAATGAATAGATAAATCCAATCCAAAAATGACTGCAAAATCCCATATTTGACCCAATCCGACAATCACAATCACGTTCAGGATTATCTATATTTTTTGGAGTGATAGATAAAAATGATTGGACTTCCCAATTCCACCCTTTAAAAAGTAATTCAATTTCATGATTATCAGTATTTACAACTTTAATTTCTGAAACACTTTCTCTATCTTCACCATTAATTTTTTTTATTGCTAAATTTATCCCATCAGAAATAATTTCTAGTTCTTTTTGCTGTAAAAGCTCTTTAAATTCTTCTTCTGCTAATGAATCAAGAATAAAATCAATTAATTCTAATTTCTTAAGCTTTGAAAATCCTTTAATTTCAAAGTCTCGACATATTCGTTTTAAATTATCTACATTTAAGTATTGTAAAAGAAATTTCAAGTAAGTTCTATCATCAATACCTCTATTCATTTTATCTCAAGCCCAATATTTTTAAAATATTAATTCTCCAAGTATACTTTGAATATATTGCTTATAATTATAACTATGGGAAAAATTTTTTCTTCACAGTTTTTTTTGAAAATCTATCTCTAAGGTAAAAATAAAATCATTTAATCTGTCATAGTCCCCCTAACAAGAAAATCTGTTAAGTTATCAATAAGTTCTTTCTCTTCAAGTTCAAAATCACTCCGGATCCACCAATTAAAGACTCCAAGTACAGTAGAAGTCCAAACTCTGGCTGTTACCTTAGGGTTTTGATAACGAGCACCGAACTCTTCTAGTTTTATGATAATTTCTTCTACTTCATTGGTGAAATTATCTATGATCTCATTTCTTTTGGCTCTATATTTTGAATTAATCCCCCCCATTTGCTCAAGAAAAATGAGAAAAGTTTCTTTTTTTGCTTTAAACATTTTAGCATATCCTCGAAAAAGATTTTTAACCGCAGAGATTGGGGGAATTTTATTTTCTTGGAAATAAAAGAATAATTCTCTAAACTTTCCAATCATAAGTTCAGCTAATCCACTAATAATAACTTCGAATACCTCCTCCTTACTTTTAAAATAGTTATAAAAATTCCCCACAGAAGTTCCTGCTTTTTTTGTAATATCTTTTATACGAGTATTGTTAAATCCTTTTTCTTCAAAAACAGAGAGAGCTGATATTAAATATAGATTTCTTTTTTCTTTCTTAATTATTTCAGATTTTTTTGCTCTCAAAGACAATTATAGTCAACTCAAAAAATAACTAATAATTTATATCAAAGAAAAATTCATTAGGAATATTATTACATGTTAAGAAATTAAGTTAAAATTTATAACTTTTTATTTTTCAAATTTCAATAGATTTATTAATTTTCTTACAATTTTTTAATAAAATTCGATTAATGGAAAAAGCAAAATAATGAGAATTATATATATGTGCTATTTTAATCTTTTTTCTAAAACGATTTGTTGTAAAATAAAGATAAGAATCTAATGAATGAATATTCATTCAGTGAATGACGATTCGGAAAAATACACCATTGGAAATGTATGAAAATATTTATATAGTAGATTATCTTTCTTATTAAAAAGTAATTATTTAATTAAAAAATCATTTGAATAAAACAATATCACTAAAGGTGAAAATATAAAATGAGTATTTTGAACCCGGATTTCTTATTAAAATTTGGAGAGATTAAGTTCGCGGAAGAAAATAGTATTCTTATTAATGATTTTGAGCTTTCTTTGAAGAGATATTTATCAGCCCGCGATAAAATGCCACGAGGACGTTATAAATTCGGTGAAATTGACAATTCCGCTGTAAAGGATTTTACACGTTCTTTTTTGAGTTATTTTGAATAAAATTTTAATATGTTTTTTAGGCCTTCGTAAATATTATTCTTCTAATTTTTATTTACTTATTTTCTAAACAGAGAATATCATTTTAAAGGATAAATTCCTTAAATTTATAGCAAAAGTATTTTTCCAAAAAATAAATTACTGGGTAGATTAAATTGGAATTTATGAATGAAATAGAAGAAGTATTTATTGAAACTAATGAAATTAAACTTCACACTATTATTGTTGGTTCTGGAGAACCCTTAATCTTATTACATGGTTTTCCAGAATTTTGGTATTGTTGGTCCAAAGTAATTCCTTTCCTTAAAGATGATTTTAAATTAGTAATCCCGGATATGAGAGGGTATAATTTATCTGACAAACCGGAAGGCGTTGAAAACTATAAAGCGGAAATTTTAGTTGAAGACATTAAAGGATTATGCGAGTCATTGAACTTAGGAAGATTTAATCTTGCTGGTCATGATTGGGGAGGTGCTGTAGCCTGGATATTCGCTGAAAAATATTCTGAACTATTAAAGAAGTTAATTATATTAAATGCTCCGCACCATAAAATTTTTCAAAAGGTACTAAGAACTGATAAAGAGCAGCAAAAAGCAAGTAACTATATGTTTGAGTTTTTAAAGCCTAATAGCGAGAAGTTTATAATTGAGAATGACTACAAAGCACTGAAAGAAGCAGTATTCACAAAAAGCTTTACTGATTTTGATAAGGAAAAATATATTGAAGCATGGTCCCAACCTGGGGCAATAGTGGGAGGTGTAAACTATTACCGAGCAATTACAAGCTTTAATGAATGGAAGGGTATCATAGAGACACCTACATTAGTACTATGGGGAATGAATGACATTGCTCTGAGACCTCAATTATTAGAGGGATTGTCTGATTATGTCAAAGATTTACGAATAGAACGTAATGAAGAATCTTCCCATTGGATTACTCACGATGCTCCAGAATTTGTCTCTTCAAAAATCCGAGAATTCATCCAAAGTTAATTATCTTAAGGGAAAATCTTCTATTTATTATTCAGTATATTCCTCATGGAAATTTTTGCGAAGATGGTAAAATTATTGAGAAGATAATTCGAAACTGAATATTATGGAATAAAATCAATAAATTTATAAAGCTCATTTATTGGTTACAATATAAGAATTGATGAAAAAAGTTTAATTCTTATATTGAATTTTATAAAGTAGATAAAAAAATATTAAAAAATGGAAGAAGATAATAAACAATTCTGTTGGACTACCAAACTCGATTGGTTGAACATATTATCAATGTTAAACCTTGAAAGTATCAGCCAGATTCCAGAAGACAAAAAAGATAAAGCAGTTAGAAGAATTACTAAGTTTTATGGCACAGAAGCACTTTTGGATTTTGAACCAAGCTATTTGGATAAACTTGTGGTAAATGAATTGAAAGAATTGATGAAAAAAAAATTAAGGTCAAAAGCTGAAGAACAAATAAGAAGCGAGAAACAACTACGTGATAATATAATACCGTTGAAAAGGGGTGGCATTATTAGGATAGATCCTCAAGATCTTAAAGATTTTAATGGAGACCCTGAAGAAATGTTGAAATATTTCTATAAGAAGTTCTTAGGAAAAGATGATGACGATAAGGACGACGATACAGATAAATATAAAGAAGACAACACGGGTTATTATATATAGAACAATTTTTTAAAAATTCTGTTTTTATAATTATTAGAATTAAAATTAATAAAAAAGTTAATTTATTTTTCGTTTCAACGCCTTTATATCTATTCTTTTTACCTTTCTATAGCTAAAATAGAGAATCATATAAATCACTACTGACCAAATTATCCAAGATAAAGCTTGAAATACATCAATATTTAAAAAGTAGTTAATAAAATCCTGTAAAACATAAAATCCAAAATCATTTAAGTCATCAGGAAAATCTACTACTTTTGGATAAAGATCAATTGCTATAACTTCATGTGTATTGTTTTTTAAAGTTTCAAAGATATTTGCTATAGATAGATTTGTTGGATCCGTTAACTCCAATTTAATAAACGCATTTAAATCCTCATTTATATGAGTATCTGAACCTCCAATACATATAAGATTATTAGATAAGCAGAACTGTCGTATTTGCACATACTTTCCTCCATAACTATCTCCATTCACTATTTCAAAGCCGTCAATCCCCCAATTCATTAATTGTGTTAGACTATACGGAACACCATTGCCTCCATTTGGATTTGGGTCGTAATTGTAATGATTAACAGTAATATATCCTCCATTTGTTTTCACATAGCTAATTAAGTCTGAAGCATTCATCGCTTTTGGTCCACCTGGAGTATATGATTCTAAAGAAACTATCTCTTCTTCCAACCCAAAATAATTGATATGAATGTCATTTTCATGATCGGTCCATTCTTGACCTATGAAAACTATAAAATCAAGTCCATTTTTTTCAACGTAATCTCGAGCAATTAATGCTCCCCGCATATTTCCATGATCAGAAAAAACTGCACCATCAAGTCCATGATTTATATACCAAATTACCCTTTCTTCAGGGGTTAGCCAGCCATCCGACATTGTAGTATGGACATGAAAATCAAATAAAAATTCATCATCTTCAAGTGGAATTATAGGAACAATTGTATGAGGTGTGAAAGGAGTAGAGATTAACACGATATTACTACTAATTAGTAAAGCGCCAATTCCAATGTATAATACAGTTTCTCTTATAATTAGTTGTCGTTTCCCTCCTCCTCTTGCCCTTCGGATCATTCCTTTCTTAGACAAGTTGAGTTTAAGTTTTGGATGAATTAATTTGAGTATTGTATAACTTATTTTTATGAAAATAAGAATAATGCCAATATGAAATCCTAATTGAATAGGCACCATAAAATATCTATTTACAAAGAAAAAGCCTTGTATAATATAACCAGTAAGAATATATATTCCGATTATCAAAACTGTTAGAACTAAAACTTGAAAAGAAAAAGAAATTATATCAGCTATGGGATACGTAATATATCTGAATTTCTCTGAACTAAACTTCCCTTTTTTCTTAAAAAATAAATAGATACCCCTAACTATTGGATAAAATATCAGAAAAATAAACATCCATCTAAATTCTTTCTCGAAAATAAAAGCAATTGCTGCGAAAGGTTCAATTATATATCTCATCAACGGCAATTTACTTGAAAAGTCTGATGAAACATCCAGTTGTCCAAGAGCATCATAGAATATTACAGTTTTTTGTCCAATAATAGATAAAATTACGAGGAAAATAAGCCATATTAAAAAAGCAACAGAAAAAATCGTGAAAAACTTATTGTTTTTTATTAAAGATCGAATCTTCATAATAACTATTTTCATTAAACTACTTAATAAACTTTAAAACAAAGTAAATAAAATTAAGATTTTCCGGCTAATATGTAAGAATCTAATGTCTTTAATGGTTTTCTAAATTTTTGGTAAATTTTAACATCGACAAGAGGTAAATTATAACAGATTTTTCTTTTCAAATCTTTTTCGTTAATTCTGCATGATCTAGATGGTTCTTTACCTTTTAAAATTAAATATAATATAGGCATTTGAGGATTAGATGGATGAATATCAAAATTCAGATATTTTAATGATGAAGATAATCTGTTCAATATAAATATCTCAATATCCTTCTTATTCCTAAATTCATTATTCAAATAAATTGTTTCCCATAAATACTTCCGATTTATTAAACGGATGATTGAGACTTTTTTTTCAAACTTCTCAAATTTTTTTAAGATCTCTACTAAAAATACACCTCTCTTAAATGAATTATCTACAGAACATACCGCTTCTGAAGATCCAGGGTTATATATCCAATTTTCAAGTATAAATTGTTTATGAAAATGACCTAATGCCAAATAATTTACTCGATGTTTTAAGTGTTGAATATCTTCAATATTAATTCCAGGAACATTTTCCATCTGGCCTTCAATGCCAAAATGCTGTAACAGGATGTTAAATAAATCATCATTCTTAACTATGGCCTTTCGTATTTTTGAAAGAAAAGAAATTGGTTTTTCACCAAGATAGCGAGTACCGTAAATCATTACATTTTTGATTTGTATTTTACCACCTCTCTTTGTATCAAAATTATAAAGTTCAAAAATCTCTTCAGAAAGAGCATCTAAATCAGCATCAAGGAGAACTATCAATCCTAGATTATTTAAAAGTTTTAACCATGACTGACCTCGTCGTTCAAATCTAATTCCTCTTGAAAATTTTCTTATATCATGATTTCCCTCTATTGCTATGATTAAAATAGTTCCATTCGTAAATTCTTTGAAATCGTTTAATATTTTAACAATTTTAGTTAATTTTCCAGGTAACATTTCTAAAGAAGTAAAAACATCTCCCCCTAATAAAATAAAATCAACATGATGTTTAATTGCTAATTCTAATATTTCTTGAAAGGCTTGAATAAAATCATTAGATCTATAATCATTGCGATATTGAACAGCGCCGAGATGTATATCACTAGCATGAATAAACTTAACAAAATCATGACCTGTATCGTTTAAAACTATTGAATTCCCTAATATCGTTTCAAAACAGTTCTCGATTGTCATTTTTAGAAATCTTATCAACTTTTTGAATAAGTTTAATAATTATATTAGAACCAGCTTTTTAAGTAATAAAAGTCTAAAAAAATAGTGAAGTGATTATAAACAAAATTATTATTATTTTCGAATTATTCGACATACTATATATTAAATATGGATTAAAGTCAAAATGGAAAATAAAGAACCTGAATATGATATCGGTGTGATTCATGGAAGATTTCAAATATTACATAACGATCATATTAAATACCTTTTAGCAGGTAAACAATTATGCAATCATCTTGTAGTAGGTATCACCAATCCAGATCCTTCCTTAACAAGAGATTCAGAGGCGAATCCACATCGGAGTACTCCCATAGCGAATCCTTTATCTTACTATGAACGTTATATAATGGTACAAAGAGCACTATTAGAGCAAGGTTTAAAATTTATGGAGTTTTCTATTGTACCCTTTCCAATAAATGTGCCTGAACTTATTAAATATTATGTCCCTATCGATGCTATTTTCTTTCTAACCATATATGATGATTGGGGCAGGCAAAAAAAGCAATTTTTTGAATCTCTAGGGTTGAAAATTCATGTTCTATGGGAAGTAACCCTCGAGAATAAAGGACTTAGCTCAAGCGATATTCGTGAAGCAATGATAAAAGATAAACAATGGGAACATTTCGTCCCTCTAAGTGTAGCAAATCTATTGAAAGAATGGAATATTATATCACGTCTTAAAAAAATAAGTCGTTGAAATAATAATATTATAAATCTATGTAATTATGACTATCCATGGGTTTTAACAAATAATTATTAATACTACTTGAACAATATAAAAATTAAATTATATGATTTTGGTGAAAAAAAAATCACTTTATTTCAAATTGATATTGATAGAATTATCATAATATATATAACCCAAGGAATATTGGTGATTTTTTTTTCCGTACTTACTTATCAAATATTAAAAAGAAGAAAACAACGATTAAATTTAATTTTTAGCGGCTTTTTTATAAGCCAGAGTATTGGATTTATTTTCAATATGAGCTATGCGGTTATTAGCCCTAGTTATGAACAAGCAATAATATTTCTTCATTTTTTATCTGTTTTTTTTGTATATTTTGGATTGATCTTTCTTTTAATTGTAAACTTGATAATATTAGAATCTACTATAATTTTCTCTATAAAAAGGCAAAATACATACATTTTTTTATATGGTATATTGCTCTTCTTCGGACCCTTAATACTAATATTAATCCCCGAAACTCTTGATACTCTTGATATTTTAGGAGTTGATATAACTCCCGCAGGCAGACCAGGATGGAAGCCAATTTTTTTCACTTATATGACTTCAATTATAACTTGCTTTGCAATTATACCAATAATAATAACTTCTTTCAAAATCTATTCTAGTTTTCAAACGAAAGAGTTGAAGAGAAAATGGTTTTATTATTTAATTGGGTCCTTAGGATTAATTATTTTTAATTTATATCCAGTTTATATTTTAAATTTACTAACTCACCTTATACCAGATTATAACTTCCTTGCTCTTCTTCGATCAATACTTAGTATATTAGGAATTTCAGTTGTAATTTGGGTTTCTTTTATGTATTATGGGGTTGGGTTTAAATTAAAAAAATAAAGGGATTACTTTTAATTATTTATTTTAGAAATTGGTAAATTAGAATTAAAATTCAATAACCCCTTCCATACACAATTAATCAATAAAATTTTCCTTTTTCTGCGTGAAATACGGAAAACTTTATAAATTTTACCGAAGACTTTTAATTATAACTATTCTTCAACTTGTGGGGTTGCTATTACGCAGACTGTTAGTAAAGAAGTCTTAGACACAAAAGAACAAGATCTTTATTTTCAAAGATTCGTGTCCAAATATGGAAATGAATATGGATTAAGATTTGGAACTCCGAAAGATGCTGAAGCTATTTCTATGATGTTTAAAGAAATCTATGATTATAAGTATGCCTATCCTTTAATATATGATATTAATTATTTAAGAAGAGAGTTATCAAAAGAGAATAATTTCTGGTTTGTAGGTGAATTAATTGATAATAAAGAAATTGCTGGTGCGGGATTATTAGAAAAAAAAAGATATATTGCTCATACTAGCCAAGCTGTTGTAAAGAAAAAATTTCAAGGTCAAGGAGTCACAACAAAAATTGGGGCTGCAGGTATCATAAAAGTTCTAAAAATGCCACAATTTAAAGATATTTTAAGAGTCGACTCAGAAGTTCGAGGAATTAAGATTGGAGCACAAAAACTAAATCAAAACGCGGGAGCCATACCTTTTAGTTTCATTCCTTCCTATATAAATTGGGGAGATAAGAGGGATTTTAAAATTGATGATAACAAACCAATCCCTCCAATACAAGAAGAATCTGCATTTTTTTACTGTATTATTTTTAGAAATTTATGGAATAAAAGAGAGAAAGAAGTTTATTTATTAAACAATGAGGACATCATCTTTTTTTATAATTATGTTAAAAAAATGTCTAAAAAGATGAATAAAGACATATTATTGTTAGAAAATCCGAGGAAAAATAAAGGTTATGAGTTATATGGTGTTTCAAAGGACTATTATGAAGGAAGAGTAAACTTATTTGGTTATATTAAGGAAAAATCGTTAAATCACTTAATAAAGACTTACCACAATTGGAGAATTATAATATGGAGAATCCCTACAACTAGAAATGGAATTTATTCAATGGCTCTTGCTATTAGAAAAGGTTTTAAGGTAGTGGGTTATGATATTGGTTTTAATAATATAAATTGGACATTATTTGATTCAGTGATATTTGTAATCTATCCTCAAGGATTTCAAAACTTAGATGTAGAATGTCTTGATAAGACAAAACCACTTGTTAATAAAATCAAAGAATTATTCTCTTCTTGAAAAACTTGATCTTATTATCTTCTATTACCCTTTAATTATGATAATAACGATATAACTTTTTCTTCTAAAGTTTGTGTACCTGTGCTAAAAATTTTATTAATAGTTTCTTTAAAAACCTCAAACTGACCAACTTTCGTGAGATTACAACCATTAAACTGAGAGATAAACCTTTTTAATAATTTTTCCAATAAGGGTAATATAGTTTTGTGTAAATATTTCTCAAGTCTATAATCTTTATCCAAAACTATGAAAGCAACGATTTCCTGCACATCCCTAAATAAATCTTTTATTGTACCTTTCTTAAAAATTATAGAATATTTATCACTTTCAAAATATTCTACGGGTTCCATTAAGCATTCCGCAAAGGATAAAAGCCCACTCATAAGACCGCTTGAACAAACTAAATTGGTCTTTTGTTTACTAGCCCTATGATAGCTAGTGAATATAATGGGAATTCCGTGGAAGAGTATACCAGCTTCTCGAATCAGCATGGTGAACTATGATGTAAATTAAACCAAATCGCTATTACTATATATTCTTATAAGAATACTCCTAATACACGACGAAACTCATATATTTAAATATAATTATTTGTGAGGATATTCCGTCGCAATAGTACGACAGTAGTGTAAAAAATAATTTTTGTCGAAGAAATAAAGTAATCTCCTAATTTCACCAAAATAATAAGATTTAATAATAAAAAAAAAATAATTGAAATTTAGATATTTTCATATATAGTTTATATTATTCGGGTATTTTCATTCCGATCGTTGCTAAAGCTTCTCCTGGTTTTAAACAAACCTCATATGAATACTCGAATCCCTCAATTTTATTGTACATAGCTAAAATCTCATTACCACGAGCTAGAGACTCTTCAAGTTTCCCTTTATTTACTTTCGATACACTAACAACTCTTAATCCACATGTTGTCGTCTTTACAGCAGCATTTACTAAAGTTTCTCCTAATGAATCATCATCAGGATATTTACTTAATTGCTCAAGAAACTTTTTTGTTGCCTCGGGTGCTTTATGGCTTGGAAAGATAGCAGTTGTAAAAGTATATATATTACCACCTCTATTATTATTTTTTTTTAAATACCATTGGATTTTAAGGCAAACGACAAATAATTTCTTAATATAAAAATCTTTACATTTTTATCCAAAATGAAGAAATAGGCTGATATTCAAGAACAAAAAGAAATTGATCTAAAAGGAAATAAGTAATTCTAGTTGATAAATCAATAATCATAACTCTATTTATTTATTTCTTAGTTTAGTTTTTTCCATTAGAATCATGTTGTAAAGATCATCCATAGTTTGAGGAGGAATATATTGTTCTTCCTTTTTCTGGAGTGATATAGCTTCAGAAGGGCATACAGCAACACAATTTCCACAACCAATGCATCGGTTTCTTTCTATTGAAGAAATGTCATCTTTTAATGTTATAGCGCTCAACTGGCATCGATCGATACAAGTCTCACATCCAGTACATAAATCAGGATCTACTTCAGCATAGTAATTAGAAACCACATAATTTGCAGGATCTGGTACTTTTAATAAATATCCTACCCCTCCATCACAGCAATAGCAACAGCTACATATAAAGTCTATATTTTGAGCATTATTTGGTCGAAAAATCAAGCCTTCTTCCTGATTTTGGCGTAATATTGCAAGAGTCTCTTCTTTACTAATTTGGATACCCCATCCCTGATCAAAATAATGTTGAGCCATGTTCCCAAAGGTAATACAATTATCTTTATGATTAGTCATTTTACATGGTTCTCCAAGGGTTTCCATTTCTTGACGGCAAATACAATTAACTTTAAGGAAAGGACCTTCATGTTCTTCTATAATTTTTTTTACATTGTCATAAGGGGAGATACAATGTTCCGGAACAACTTCAACATCAACTGGAATAATACGCAACTGGCTATAATTTGTTGGATTAGCATTTTCCCCCCATATTTCACCTAAATACTCATTTAAATCCTTTAAAAATTCCTTTGTAAGTTTATTAACTTGATATTCATAAATACCAACTATTAATAGGGCATTACCATAAAATTTTTTATTTTCATCTCTTTTAGATATGATACAACCTTTTTTTGCCATGATATCTAAAATTTTTTCTAATTCTTTTAAAGTTATTCCGATATTCTTAACTCGTTTATAAATTTGATCTAATGGCTCAATATCCCTATACCATCCGAATTTTAAAAAGGTAGCAATTTTCGCTTCTTCAGGTGTAAAAAGATGTCTTAGAACGCGAATATCTGAACCAGATTCAGCGCGAGGGAATCCAATTGGCATTTGATCTAAATGCTCTTGTAATTTTCTATAAACATCAAAATCCTCAACATTACTTCCTTCAGCCATATTTCGTTCACCTTAATAATTTTTGATTTTCAGTTTTCTATTATTTTTAGTCTGCTTTTTATAAATTCTTTTTCATTTTGAAAAAAGGAGATGACTCAACTAAAACTAGTTGATAAAAATTCTGAAAAATATGAATTATGTGAATTTTATCCATGCCTTACATAAATAAATAAAAAATATAAGAAAAAATTTTATTAAATTTATTTTTTCTTCCGTTTAGGTTCAATTTTCTTAATTATAATCGATTCTGCGTGAATCTTGCAGTTTTTAAGGATCACTTTAAAACCTCCAGCACCGCCTACTCCGGGGATTGTCATTCCAACAGTTCCCATTGGAACCATTGCACCTTCTTCTTCCCATTCCTCTTCTACCTCTTCTATTCCTCCAACAGCAGCTTTATATTCTTCGGTTTCTACGATTGGATGGCCAACCTTTTCCAACCAAGCTGGTAAATCACTTAGATCAGCTACATCTTCTTCAGTGGCAATCTTATCTCTTATATCTTCTGGAAGAAACTCATATACTCTGTCTTTAACAGTTTTTCCCATCCAAACTACCAATTCAATTCCACTTTTTAACCCTATTTGTGTTGCATCGTATATTTGAAACTTTGGACTAATTATATATTGGATACTTATCCCGTTAAAGCCTGGCATTTGCTTGCCGCCCCCGGTTTGATTAGCCATAGCGGAGAAGGGTAATCCGTTTATAGCTACACCATCATAACTTCTATCGATAATGCCATGACCTGCTCCTGTCTCAGGAATAAGAAAATCTATTGCTTCAAAACATCCGCATGAAGTATGTGGGAATTCCATCCCGGAATATAGATAAATGCGATTAATCTCTCCTAAAGAACGTTTCTTTATCATTTCATTAATTCCTGAATACTCACCCGCCTCTTTATTAATAGTCTCACCCATTGGAACTTCAAAGAGGGGTCCCTTTGGGTCAACCCGTGCAGCAGCCCTCGCATCAAACCATGAAATCGAACCACATAAACTCATACGATTTGGCGTTATGCAACAAGCATGAGTCGGAGCGAAAGATTGGCAAAGCACACAGCCATAAAACATATCAACATCATCATCATTAATACTACGAGCTCTCTCATCTCTTTTGCTATAAATGCTTAGAGCAAAATCATATGGTTCTTTAATTTTATCAGGATCAGTATAGAATGTAACTTGTGCTTTCTTGATTATTGGAAGTTCAGCTTTATACAATCTAATTAATACTGTTCCGAGCATTTGGAAAGAATTGAATCCCTTTTCAACAGCAGTCTTCGAGAATCTCATCCAGTTAGTATAGCGTTGGTTCAAATGCATGATTCCATTCACGAAATTGCAGAACTCGTGAACTCTTCTCTCGAAAACCGCTTCAAGGTCTTCCTCAAGTTCAGGACCACTAACCTCCACTAAAATTCCTATTGGATGTCTTGATCCTACTTCCATATCCATTATATCGGGACCAATAAGAGTTATTTTTCCATCTTCAATTTCTTTCTCTGGTTTGACCCTTACAAGTTCAAAATGCCTTTCAATCTTTGGGCCACCAAGTTCTACATACATTTGATTACCTCTAATACGCTCACCCTCATATACAGGGCCAATATCTACAGG
>CP070805.1:2243276-2261060 GCA_020343655.1 Promethearchaeota archaeon
TTAAATAATCCATATGGTGAAAAAGCAGAAGAAAGATTTAAATGGGCAAAAGATGCGGGTTTGGAGAAATATATTAATAATAAAGATGCTAAAATTGGCTATTTTGTAGGTTGTACAGCAAGTTATCGACAAATAGAGATTGCCATTGCCACTTGCAAGATTTTTGAGCAGCTAGGTATTGATTTTACATTATTAGAAGACGAAGTATGTTGCGGAAGCCCTTTCTTTAGAGTTGGTGCTGTAGATACAGCTCAGGAGTTAATGAATAAAAATATTGAAATATTTAAGGGATTAGACTTAGTCTTTTTTTCATGTGCGGGTTGTTATAAAACTTTTACTAATGATTATCCAAAATGGGCGGCTGAAGGGAAAATTCCATTTAAAACAATGCACGCATTTGAATTGATTTCTCGACTCATCACAGCAGAGAAAATCAAATTTAAGCCAAATAAAGAGTTGAAGGGAAAAGTTGTGACATATCATGATCCATGTCACCTTGGAAGACACATGGCTTTAGAAATAGAACAACGCGTAATTGAAGAATCCAAGAATCTTATGATGGATAGCCGTAAGATTCGGCAAATGATCAATGAATGGTATGAGGTACCTCGAATCATTTTGAGAAAATTAGAAGAAAATGTTGGTATAGAATTTAAAGAGATGTATCGAATAAAGCTTGATAGTTTCTGTTGTGGTGCCGGTGGTGGAGTAAGAGCAGGATATCCAGACTTCTCTTTAAGAACTTCTAGTTTGCGATTGGATGAGGCTAATGCAGTTGGGGCAGATATAGTCACGACTGAGTGTCCCTTTTGTTATAGAAACCTTTTCGACGCAAATGAGCAATACAATCATGGCGTATTGGTGTATGGATTGATTCAAATGATTGATGAGTTTAAACTTTTAGATATTCAAGAAAAACCTTCATTAGAAGAAATTTTAATTATGAAAGAATGAGCTCCCAAGCTCTTAATTTTTTTGTTTTTAACTTAATGTATTATATAGTTTTCTGGTTTTTTTATTAGAGCTTTTTTGAGATTTTTTCCTTTCTGTGCTCAAGATTTAATAACTCAATTTACATATTTCTTTAATAAAGAATTTTATATCAATTTATGTGAAATCATATGAACAAAAAAATAGTTATTCCGCTAATTGTAGTATTTTTTGGTGCCATTTTAGTCATTGCTTTAATTATATTAACCCTTCCCCCACCCATAGTTATTATACCTCCTGAGGGTGAAAGAAAAGCAATTATCGTTGGTAGTGCAAATGATTTTTATGGAAGTAACCCCGAGGATGATTTTAATGGTGGAAATGATTCTAGTTTAAATAAAGATACCTCATTAGGCAATTGGTCATTTACGCAATATGATGGGGGAACTGATGCATATCATAATGATACTTACGGTCACCCCTCTAATCCACTATTAGGCTCTATATTTATGGATTGGTCAGCAGCAGGTCCAGGTTTCCAAAATGCAACATTTGTTCTTGATTGGAATGCGAACTATGATTTAATTAATTATGTTTTTTATAATATTTCTGTATGGATAGAGATTCAAGGGGCAGATTTTTCAAGTGGGGGTGCCCGTGTTGGTATTCGTTGGAAAAATTCAACGGGAAATATAGTTAGAACAGATTGGACAAACGATGTTTCATTGGCAGATGGTCAATGGCATTTAGTTAGTATATCAAGTGTGTGTAATAATGAGACAAATTATGAAATAACCCAAATGGAATTGATTTTAGCTGCTGAGGGTAATTTTTTAGATTCTCATCAAGTCTATTTTGATGAGATAAAAGTAGACAGATGGATTCAGATTAATGTTACAGACCCAACGGATCCCGATCCTCCCCCAACAGGAAAGGATTCAGATGGCTTTCCCGCTCAGGCTTTGCAAGCTTATTGGATATTAAGGAATCATGGTTATTCTGATGAAGACATCCTTTTTATGCTCTATTATAAAAACGATGCTGATGGAATTATTGACATTGATGCTTTCGATGCCGTACCTAATGATTTAGTTGGTGCTGTTATTGATGTAGAAAATGATGATGTAAATGCTAGTCGATTTAAACAAGAATTAAACGTTTCTATTCCAGGTTCATTTGCTTCTGAAATTATCCCAGAAGATCAATTGATAATATATATGGTAGATCATGGTTCAAATGCGGTACTTCCTGATAAAAATGCGACCTTTCATTTCGAGGCTGATAATAGTTGGATTGATGAATTTGAATTCTATGATTTGGTTAAAGAAATTGATTGCGAACGGATGCTAATTCTTGTGGATTGTTGTTTTAGTGGTAATTTTTTAAATGAGAATAAGAATATTGGCCAAAGTTGGTACAATTTAACAAATTGTATTTTTATTAGTGCTTCATCAAATGTATTAGCATGGTATTGGATAGGTAATCAAAATCCAGATGGTTTTGCAGGTTCATGGTTCTTTCATCCATTTTGGCAACAATTAGATCAGAATAATTCAATTGGAGCGGCATATAATTTTGCTTTAGGTTTTATCCCTAGTACAAATCAGCCAAGACCAGTTTTCGTTATTCAAAATCCTTTAATGTATGACAATTTAAAAATAAATGATACTTGGGGTTTTAACGGCGATCCTAAATTATAACTTTTTTTTTCTCAATTTCTTACTTTCATCGTTCTCTAAACTCTAAAATTTAGATTTTATGTTTGATTTCTTAATCCATCTAGTTTTTTAAACATATATTATATTATTGAGTTAAAGTTTATATTAGGCTTATAATTAATTCTAACTTAATAGAGAGTTTATAAAAGATTTTAGTGAAGTTGGTGCGTAAGAAGAAGAATAATACTAATATTTCTACGATTTTCATTTATTTAATATTGATTTTAGCGAATCTTATAGTCTTAAATATTATTACAAGTGTCTCTTTAGATTATACAACAAAAGATGGTCAATCTCTGAGTAATAGAGCTTTTCAAGATAATTTATTTTCTCCTAAACTTGCTAATAATGACACGACACCACCAACTATTACTTTTATTAACCCTCCTCTAAATAATTCGATAATTACTGAGCAGTCTTATAATCTAATTATAAATGTAACTGATGACAATCCACCTTTACCTGGTAATGTAATTATTCAAATTTCAAATTACACAAGTTTCTTATTTAATGCCACAATGAATAATACTGGGGGAGATTTATGGAGTTTTAATTGGGATAATATAAGTTTATATCCAAATCGAGAAATATACATTAGTCGAGTTTGGGCTAAGGATAATTCCTCAAATGAAAATTATGGTTGGTCTGAAGATTTTTATATATATTTAAATATATCTACAGGGCAATCTCCTAGTATAATAACCATTATTTTTTATATTTTAGCCGTTTCGGCTACTTTTGCACTAATAAGAGTGTATTTAAATAGAGCAGCTACTCGTAAATTATTTCGCAAAAAAAAGAAGAAATCAATAGTATAATTAATGATTGAAAATCTTTTTCTTATTCGTTTTATCTTGAGGATATTCCAATTTTATACATCATTTGAATCATCTAAAATATTGTGAATTCTTTAATTATAGATATTCTTAAGCCTGTTATGTTCAATTCCAAAGAAATAAATGTATATATTTTCATTAATTACAAAATAAAAATTTATCATTTTTGGGGTATATATAATATTGAGCAATGTGGAAGAGAAATCTGCTTATCCATATATCACAAAATTCAAAAAAGAACCATTTAAATCTTTTATAAACGTAAAAAGACAAGAGATTAGGCATTTTTATTATAGTCAATATAATAGATTAGCAGATTTTTATCAATATTTTAATCAAAACCTACTAAATATCCCTAACTTAGATTTAGAGATAATTTTTTGGTTTTTATTACTCCGAAAATATCTGAAAGAAGATAAGAAAGAAAGAAGGGATGAGATCTTTAATTATATTAAAAAATGTGAAGTCCAACAATATGATCAGATAGGTTTTAAATTATCACCCACTTCTCCAAAAACTCCTGATATCTATTCTACTTATCTTGCATTATCTTGCCTAAAAATTTTGGGACTTTTGAAAGGATATATAATTTTTGAAGGTCAAAGTCGTTTAAAAGATGAAATAAAAAATTTTTTGTTTTCTCATAAAAAAGGAAATACCTTTTTACATTGCCATGACGATGATTGTGATATTTGTAAGAAAATATCACCTGCTCGAACATTATATTATATTTTAGAAATCTTCACCCTTTTAGGAATCGACGTTCGAATTAATAGAGATCAATTCGGCTCGTATTTAGGAGATAAAAAGAAAGAACTATCCCTGATATTTAGATATCTTTGCCTTAAATTCTTAGATTTAGATTTAGAAGTAAAAGATAAAGAAATCCAGTTCCTTCAACAACTTCAAACAGAAAGTGGTGGTTTTAGCTTTAACCAATCCGAAAATATTAGTACTACGTTTTGGATGGTTTATGTTCTTGAACAATATTCGTGGTTGTTGGATTATAATCCTATCGGGATATATTCATTTATAAATAAAAAATTAAAAGATATTATAGATGATCAAGATAATAAGAATTCTAATAACTTAAAGGAAATTTCAAAATTAATTATTCTTTTATCTCTGATTTGGAAAAAATTTATTGATGAAATCGAGAGGGTCGTATTCAGGCAATTAGAAAAAGAAAAATATGTTGATCTGAGTCAATTAAAGACTACCTTTCGCTTAACAGAACAATTTGAGGAAGTAATTTCATATATTAATCTTAGTTACAATTTCAAATTAACAATAATAGATAACGAGATAGAATTTAAGAAGTATATTAGTAATCTTAGCCATGGAAAAAAGGAGTTTCTTCAGAATTTCTATGACAAAGTTAATCAAAACAGCATTGTTTCTCTTTCTGAACTTTTCAAACAATATAGAGCACAAAATTATGAACCCTTGAGATTAAAAGAAGATATTTTTCCAATAATCAAGGAAATGATTAGTAAAAAGTACTTTCAAGGGAGTATTAGAGCAAAAAAAGCCTTTTTGGGTTTTAAAACAAAATACTACTTCTATTTAAATAACCCTTTAAAAAAAATAATTATATCTGATGTAGACATAAATAGAGATAGACTATATGAAGAAAAAGGGAAAGTGGAAGACTTCAAAAATGATATTTATAATATGACTCTGAAATTAAAGAATATAACTTTCCAGATACAAGAGGAAATTGATAGTTATCTTTTAATTGACGAGATAAATTATGCCAAGGAAAGGTTGAAATTTGTTTTACGTAATGCTCTAATGGAAGCAGACTTTCTTAATGAAAACATAGAAAACTCATTTAATGAGGTTCTAACTTATATTAATTTTCAAGCAGTTTTAGGTCCCGAAATTAATTTATGGAACAAAACTTATGCCGTTTTACAAAACCGTTTATCTGAATTGGATTCATACCTAAAAGCAAAAATCCAAGAAAAAGAAGAATTAAGAGACTTAACCAATTTATTAGATATTTTAAAAGAAAAAGTAATTATCATAGAGGAAGATTTGAATAAGCAATGGGACTCATTCAAAAAGATTTTCAGTGAAAATCTTGAAAAAGAATATAGTAATGAAAAATTCTATTTTGTTATTCAAGAGTTAAATAAACAATCTCAAAATATAAGAAAATATGATGACATAATCTATAAAATATCCCAACAGGTTACAACCAAAGAAAAAAAAATTGTTAAAAAACATAAAAAAGTAATAGACAATTGGATTAGAGTTAAAGAAAAATTTGAAACCGAATTTGACTTCTATGCTGAAGGGTTTCAATTTTTTAACGATAATTTAAGAAAAATCGAGGAAATTAATGAGCTTATAAAATCTGAAATTGAAAGGATCGATGAAAAAGCCAAAAATAAAATAAGCTCAAATCAATTTCAAGATGCTTTTAATATCATTAAAAAAGAATCAGATATTTTGTTAGAAGCAAAGATCAATGAAATTAAAGAACTTCAATCTATTATAAAGAAAGAGGTAAAAGCCAAGCATAAACTATATTTACTTTATCGCCATTTACAAGATAAACTAGAAAGTTTAGATGAGAATGTAATTGATTTAATCACTAGTCAGGTAAAATCTTTAAAGACTAGAGTTATTGAGGAAAGAAATAGAGCTAAGATTGAAGATTTTGATAATTTTATTTCTCAAGAGATTTCAAATTTTAAATCACAATTTAATACTATAAAAAAAGATTTAGATCTTCTGACTGATCTAAAAGTTGAAGATGTTATAAAAACATTTGATAATCTTCAAAAAAATTTTAATAAGGTGAATAAGACTTATTTAAAAAAATTAAATGAATGCAGTAAAGCTATTGAAGATTTTAGAGAAAAATCTAAATTAAATATAGTACAATGGGAGAAGTTCAATGATTTTTTTAACAATGAAGTTTCAGTTTTAAGAGATGATTACATAAATGATATTATTTCGAACAAAATAAATATAATGGCTATTGAAAAGAAAACAAATAACATCAAATTAATCGATTTAAAGAATGAAGTAAAGCTATCCTGTAAAGTACTCATTAAAAAATTAAAAGTTATGATTGACATTTCAAAAATCAATGCAGAACTTAACGAGGAGGATAAAGCTCTTCTTGTATATACAGATTACTACTATTTAAATAGGGAACTCAAGAATTTTCTTGATAATAGAGTATTAAAATCAAATAGAGAGAAAATAGGAAAGATTTTAGCACTTTTTGACTCGAGTATAAGAAATAAAACTCTAAACGTAAATATGTTAGAGTTACAAAATAGAATTAAGGATCTAACTATTTTTAATGACATTCTTCCAAAAAAGTTTTATCAAAAGGCAATAGAACTTAAAATGAATCAAGAAAGGGATGAGTTTCTAGAAACTAAAAGTTATTTTGAATCGATTTTAGAAAATGACAGAGCAGCTATAAAAAGGATAAAATATAGTCTGGATTTATTCAATGAAATGCAAGGTATCATAGCCCAAAAATTCAATACTCTTAATATTGAATTAAAAGAATATGTTAATAAAGTTTTCAAAGGAGGAGAAAATCAAGATAATTACTTACAAATTCAAGAGAGTTTTGAAAATAAGCAGCAAGGAATTATGGAGAGATTAAAACAAGCTCAAGATAAGATTGAAGAACAAATTATGACATTGTCAAACAAGCCTGATAACTCAATTAAATTAGTTCCGGAGATTAGAGAATTATATGTAAAGCAGAAGAATAATTTTTTGAATGACTATGATAAAAAATTACAAAAAATAAATGATCAGATAAGTACGATAAAAAATGAATCATTCCGAGACCAACTATTAACTTTTGTTAATAATAGCAAGATACAATTAAGTCAATTATTGGGAAATCTTGAAAGGAGGGTTGAAGATAATATTGAAATTAGAGAGTTCAAAAAGAGTAATTTAATAGTGCAAAAGAGAGCTAAAATTATTGAGGTCAAGATAAAGGAAGTTAGTAAGAATATAAACAATTTAATAAAAGACCTAAACCGAAAATCAAATAATTTCAATCAAATATCTAAATTCATACATGAAGATTTTGAAAAATTTATTCATGAATTTACAGAAATTTTAAGTGAAAAGGTAAAGTCTATGGAGCGATTGATACTTAAATCATACATTGATATGACTATTAAGGCTGTTTCAAATGAATATTTAACAATTAGTTTTTTAAACAACGAACTAAAAATAAAAAAACAAAATATTCAAGACCAATTACTATATTTAATTAGTGTAGGAGAATTAGATGGCAAGTATGACACGCAATTTGGCATATATTACGAAAATCCAGAAATATTAGATGAAATAGATTTAACTGAACTAGAAGTAATAAAAAGTACTAATTTTAAAGTAAATATGGTTTTACGTCATCTAAAAAATTTTGCAAGTCAATATGGAAGTATAATTGCTTTTTTTGCCTCAATTATAACTATTACATATTACCTATTCCTTTTTAGTGGAGGTAATCCGGTAGCAATAGTATTTCCTTTAATTATTACAATCCTAATATTAAGTTTCTATTTTTTAAGAAAAGGTAAAGAAGGAAAAATAAAGTAGCTTTCGTATTTTTTCCAGCCTTATTTTTTATTTTATTAATCATAATCCATAACAAAATGAACATAATTATCATGCTTTTTAAGGTATCCTAAATAACATGCTTGATTGAAGTGGGTGTTAAACTTATGGTCTATTATATGTTCATCGCGAGCAAGCTCTTGAAATCTATTGTAATCTAACATACCATTTACGCTATAGTTTTTAACAATATTAATCAAGAGCTTCATGTTTTTATTAAGATAATTCTTTTGTTTTGTTTTGGAATCTATTTTTCTTCCTTTTATTCTCATTATTTTATTTTTTAAGTAAGGCAAGTCCATTTTTATTAAATCCGAATAAAAAGTAACGCCTGATTCTTTGAAATTCTTGTAGATTTCGCTAGAACAGAAATTATCTAATTGAGAAATAATTTCTTCAATAGAACGATTTGCTAAAAGCTCTTTTTCTCTGTTTTTTCTCTCGTTAAAGTTATTAATATAATCAGATTCCAAACATTTTTCTTCAGAACTTGAAAAGTCAATTTCCTTACGCTCTAAATTATTAATTAACTGTATTTGTGTAGGATTGATTAATATCGAATTCATTAAGTTTTCTTTTCTCCGTGCGACAATGTGAAAAGGAACATCAACAGTCTCTTCAGTTACAAGTATATAACATCTTCCTAGAGCATATCTTCCAGTTCTTCCCCTTCTTTGGATTAATCTAATTTCAGAGGGAACAGGCTCATAAAAGATAATTGCATCTACATTTGGAATATCTAAGCCTTCTTCAGCAACACTTGTGGCGATCAAAATGTTTATATTTCCTTCTCTAAATTCTTTCAATATTTCTATTTGTAATCGTTGGGGAAATCCATTATCGTCTCTTTTGGTTGCCTGGCCAATGAATTTTTCAATTTTCAGTTGATCCTTAAGTTCACTTTGTAATGTATTCTTGAGAAACTCTGCCATTTCACGGTATTGAGTGAAAATCAATATTTTTTGATTGTTAAATTCTTCAATTTCCTCATTTATAATTGATATTATCTTCTTTAATTTAGGGTGAGAGAGGTTATTCTGTTCTTCACTTTCAATGACAGAATTTATATGGCTAAAATGCTCAGAATTGACAATTCTTTTAGCAGATAAGCCCTCTTTACTCGCTTTGTATTTGATCCTATCTAAAAAAGTTTTAAAAAGAGAAATATCTTGCGTCTCTAATAAATCCTTAGCATGAAGTATGGATATACAACTTGAACAATAAGAGTATATTGAAGGAATGTCGATTTGATTTTCTTTAACAATATCTAAAATCTTTGGAGTCTTATAATACAAACATTCAAGATATTCTTCCTCAGATAATTCTAACCCCACTCCTTGTTCATATCGTAAAGATAATGTTAAATCGCAAGATATTCCCAAAAAATCTAATTTTGAATAATAAGGTTTATTTGGAGCAATCAAGTTATTTTTAATAAAAAATCTTAAAAAATTTTCGAATAAATTATACCAAACAGCACTTATTTCCCTCAATTTTATAGGTAAATCTAATAAATTGATAAATGTATCAATATCATAGATATATTCTTTTACATCTTTATCCTGATAATTTTTAAAGACAATATTTTCAATATATAAGTTATCACATATTTGCTGAATATGCACATAATCTTTCCCTGGTGAGGCGGTTAATCCTAATATTAATGGATCTGTACAAGTATTAACATACTCTCTTGAAATGAAATTATATGCATAATTTCCTTTAGTCTTGTGAGCTTCATCAAATATAATTAATGATACTTGTTTTAAATCATACCGCCCTCTCATCAAATCATTTTTTATTACCTGAGGTGTGGAAATTATAATGCTTGAACTTCGGTATTGTAGAATTCTTTTCTCTGGAGGTATTTTCCCTGTAAATGATGTAATTTTTTCTAAATTAATATCAAGGAACTTTTCACAAGAAGCTTTATGCTGTGAAACTAAAGGCCGCGTGGGGGCAAGAATTATGATTTTTGCTTCTGGATATTTTTTTAAGCAATTAGATATTAATATAATACCAATTATCGTTTTTCCTAAACCAGTTGGTAAAACTACGAGAGAATTTTTATTTTTACAATTAAGAACAATATTCTTTTGATAGTCTCTATAGAGTATTTGATCTTTTTTCAAGAAAGGACCATTTAAATATGATTTTGGCTCTTTTTGCATATTAAGAATAACTGTAGATTGTTTACTTTTAAAATTAATATCGCTGTAAGATTATTATAATATATTATTGACAATTTACTAATAGAAGCTAATTATTAATTTAGAAATAATTTAATAAATTCCATGTCAATTAGAAATATTGTATATTAAACAGGGAAGAATAATATCTTATTTTTAGTTACTTGACGTTTTATTTGATTATTATTTTCAAGTTTTTTTAATGTGAGTACAACCCAACCCCGTGCTACAGTATGCAAGAATCTGCTTTCATTCGCGTAAATTGTCTTTATGATACCTTTTGGTGATATTCCTCGTTCTGAATGTTTATGTATTATATTTAAAACTTGTTGTTCTCTTTCTTTTCTATGTTTCAAGATCTCATCAAGTCTTTCATGTGGATTTTCTATTGGACTTCCATGTGCCGTTAGAATTAATTTAAGGTTTGGGAGTTTTTTAAATTGTTCAATAGAGGTAATGTAATCATTAATATTTGATTCAGGTGGACCTAACCAAGTGGTTATTGATCTTAATACATTATCACCTGAAAATAAAATTCCCTTCTGTTCATTATAAAGCGAAATATGATCTTTACAGTGCCCGGGTGATGGAAATATTTTCCAAGTCTCTCCGTTGATAAGAATATCTGAATTTTCTTCTATGATTTCATCTGGATCATCCAAGAAAGAAACACCATACATATGTTGATAGAATAATTTTGAGCCTAAAAGTCGAAAAAAATTCCTTATTTTACGTTTTACTTTATTTCTTATCCTTAAATAATCCTCAAAATCATCTGCATCAAAACTTTTGTAGAAACTCTCTTTATCTCTTATAACATCAGCCATTTTTTTTGTTAAAATCGTTTTTAGTCCTAAAGAATCACGTAATCGGTTTAATCCACTAAAATGGTCAGGATGACTATGGCTCGGTAAGATTCTTGTAAGTCTAAAATCCTTATTTTGTGCTTTATAATACTCTTCAATTTCTTTTAACTCTTTAAAAACATGTTTGATGTCTTTTTTAGTTCCATAACCTGCATCGTATATTATTCCATTAGATCCAGCAATAACATATATGTTTTCTGGAGGTTTTGCGGCACCCAGAGCCCCTTCTTCCTTAATTAAGAAAATGTCAGGATAAACTTCAAACACGTTTTTAATAACAGTGCGTAAAAAAAAAAGTTTTTTATAAAAAGTATTAGCTTTAATTAAGCTCGTTTAACAGCTTTTTTTAATTTGTTTAAAATTTTATCAGTAGTTATGACATTTACAAAGAATAACTCCATTCCTCTCAATGCGGCATTATGTAAAGTTGGAGACCATCCCGCACATGCATCATCAACAACATAAACATTAAATCCTAAATCAAATGCTATTCGTGCTGTATTTTCAACACATATATGTGTAACAACTCCCACAATTATTAATGTAGTTACACTTAAATTTTTTAATTGAATCTCAAGATCTGTTGAACTAAATGTTCCATTGGTGGTCTTGATAATAATTGTATCATCAACCTCTGGTTTTAATTCAGGGATGATATCCGCGATAGGATCTTGAATGGAAGGAAAAACATATTTACCAATCAAATTTTCGGACAATTCATTGAGTACGCGTATATTATCTGTATAATCTTTACGATCATTTCTGCGACAAGCGAATTTAGTATAATATATCGGAATTTTATTTTGTCTAAAAAATTCTAATAATCGAGTTATATTTGGATTTACAACTTCATAAACCTGTTTTACAAAATATTGAGTCATACCTGGTACAACTTTTTCCAATGATTCTACACAGGTAGATGTTTCTTTCACTTGATAATTTTGCATATCAATAATTATAAGGGCGCTTTCACGAGGATTAATTGGTGGGGCAAATTCTCGTTTAAATTTTAAATATTGATCAATTTTCTCTTCTAATTCCAATTTTTGTCACATATAGGTTTTGTAAATTATATTCATCGTATAATTATTTAATAGTTCTTCTTGTCTCAAATTTCAAAAGGGTAAAAATTTTAAAATTATTGAGAGCAATGATACTGACTCTAAAATGATTCTTTATGTTTTGAATTATATAAAATAAAAAAAAAGGAAAGGAGATACTTGTAAAGATCTTCTTAAAGATTTAGAAGTATTTAATAGCTAAAAGAATGTCGTCCCGAGTTACTTTCTTGCGCTTTGCATGCTTGGTTAATGTTAATGCGGTTTTTGTAATTTTTTCAGCTGATTGACCCATCCAATCAACTAATTCGTCTACTGCATCTCGAGCAACAATAATAGCACCATTGTGTTTCATTAATCTTCTAATAGGACTCCAACTAATATATTCGGACATTTTTTATTCCTCCACTATATTATAATTTTTTATATTTTTGGTTGAAATTTGTTATTTTTTAAGAGTTTGTTATATAGATATTAATCTTTTATATATTTAAAGATTTTTATTCATGCTTAATTTTATGGAGTATAAAATAAAAAAAATTGAACGACAAAATTCCAAAATAGAAAGATGATCAATCTCGTGGAAGTTAGCATTTTTTTATGGCTTTTGAATTTTTGTTGAAATTTGGGATTTTTCTTTGTAATTTCTACTTAAGATTTTACTTTATTATGATAATATTCGAACATTAAAGAGATAAGGAAAAAATAATTAAATATTGAAACGCTATATTACTCAATTTTTGAAGACTTGCTATATGATATATTTTCAAAATCTGGGACCGAGAGGGTCTTTATATTAATATAATAGATTCTTTAACATAAAAAAAGGAGGAAAACCATTTTAGCATATGTTAATTTAAATTAAAATAAAGTAAATAAAATTTCTATTCCCATTTTTCCAATATGATATTATGTTATGATAATTTTCAACATATACTCCTCTATCAATAATTCTATTAAAAACTGGAAATTATATTTTTTCGTGCCAAGAATATATATATTTAATTATCTTATTTTCTTTCGATTTGGATCTAGAATTATCTTCATTAATAAAGGGAGATTCTAATGGAAGGTAAAAATGTTGCAAATAATTTAGTTATTACTGGATTCATATTATTTTTTATCTCTAGTGTTCTTCTCACTTTTATAACAGGATATTTACCAAATTTGTTTCCTTTCAGGATGTCTAATGAAGAAATTGTGTTATATAATAAAATAATATTATTTAGTGGTGTAATAACAATTATGCTTAATACTTGTGCACTAGGTTTCACAGTAATTGGTGGGAAGTTGGCAGAAAAGAGTAGAGAATATTGGTTTATACTTGTTGGATTGATCCTTTTAATAACTAATTCATTTATTGGAGTAGCAGCTTTTTTAGTTTCTCTCTCTGGAATAGCAATCTATTTCACTGAGCCAATGCTCCTAATTTCATACATAATTCCTGGAATTGGGTTAACTTTTATTATTATTGGGGGTTTATTAAGGCTTAAAAATAGAAATCTCGAAGTTAAGTAATTTAAATTGAAGCAATTGTAGAGTCTTAATATCTAGGCAAATCTTTTATTTCTTGATAATATGATTCAATTCCAATTTCTTTAATACGATTATTTATTTGAATCCAACGTTGCTTAAGATGCTCATCAAAATTACTTTTTTCGCAGGGAAACTCATCACATTGGAAGCAAAAATCAACTTTTTTCTCTTTATAACAATCTCTTACTCCACAGTCAGGATACAAGCAAGATCCTTTCCTACATCCTGGACAATTCTCCTCAGCTAAATATGTGAGTAAAGATTTGAAAGAGGGATATTTTTTGAATATAGGAAGAAATGATGAGAATCTTTCAGCATATATATCGAATGAACCTAATAAATCTTGAAGTTTTATGCTAGTTTTCCTTATTCCCCCTTCAGAGTTAGCAAAACACTTATAACAATTAAGCCCACACGGAGCAAGGATATTTAGTATATCTTTATATTCCATTTTACTTTTACCAAATCTTTTGTTCATATTTACAATTAGTACATTCAACAGCTTCTCCTTTATTCGGAAAATAAGGAAGAACTGCCCCACAATGTTTACATTCTAAATCATAAATCAAGTTTTTTGAATTTACAATCCCATTCATTAATAGTCGTTCTTTAAAATCATTTGAGAATAATGTTAAAAATGATACTAATAGGTAAGGATTAAGCGATGAGGCTATTATTTCTATTTTATTTGACACTATTTGACCAATTGCTAAAAGATCTTGTTTTATTTTAGATTCTGTGCCAAAATACCATAAAATTCTCTTTTCAACATCTTTGGCGACTAATTGAAATTTATGAAATAAAAAACTTTGCTCTAAAATATGATAATAAATTTCTGAAGGTATTTGATGTTCAATACCTATACCCATACTTTTAATTACATTCTTAATTCCAGGCTGTTGAGAAAATTTCCTTATGAAACTTGAAGGAACTACTTTAGGTTCAATTGTTATAGAATCAATAATTATTTCTGCAGGTCTTGAATCCAGAACTCTAACGGTATCTTTATTATTTACATAAGTAACAATTGTTCTTATTTCTCCTACTTTATCTAGAATATTTGGAGTAAAATGAAGATGAATTTGTATTTTGCTTTTTTCATTTAATTCATCAAATTCAAGTTTTATTTGTTTAGTATCTTTTTCAGTAATCGCTTGAGGTATGTTTATAGTTGGTGGAAAACATCTTATAAGTGTTAAAAATTCAGGATATTTTATTTTAATTTTCATTTCAGTAATGGATGCTAAACTTTGGTTATCTATAAGTATTGAATACCGAAAATGTCCGCTATAGGGTTCGAGTTCATTATGAAGCTTAATTTTATCTTCTTGGTCAACTTTTTCAAAAGTGTATTTATCTATTACCTCGCTTCGAGAATCCTCTTTAGTTTTAAAAATAACTAAATTTTGTATCTTACCTAGGTTTCCATCATTCTCTTTTTTAGACATATTATTTAACAAATATCTCAATCTATGTTAATATTAATTGAATTTTCGGGACTTAGATATTTAATAAAATTACATTTTGATTTATATTTTTTTTTAACTTATATTAATTAATTAAACTTGAATGATATAATGTTTAATGAATTAGAAGATTTGTTTCAAAGTTCTACAATTAAACCAACATTTAATTTAGTTCATATTATTTTAGCTCTATTCATATTTGGAGAAAAAGAGGAGGGAATTGGGAGATATCGTCTCCAGAAAGAATTAGAAATTGGTTCTGGAACAGCAAAATCCCTAATCACAAAATTAAAAGAAAAAACTGAATTCATTCAAACTCTAAGTGATAGTAATATCAGAAAAGGCCATATTTTAACAGAGAAAGGTCTTAGGTTTTTAAACATAATTAAAGAGAAAATACCAATTATTAATCAAGGAGACGCATCGATTTTGAAAGATATTATAATAGAATCGCAAAATAATTATCTTTATTATTGTTTAATAAAAAATGCATCAAATAAATTATCTAATGGAATAGTTCAAAGAGACGCTGCAATAAAAATAGGTGGTATTGGTGCTACATGTTTAATCTATAATGGTAAAGATTTGATCTTCCCCTCAATAACTTCTGATCCTCATACAAAAGTAGAAGCCAATGTCTTTAATTATTTCAATACCCAATTATCTGCTAATGATTTTTATTTAGAAAAAGAGGATGTATTAATAATAGGCGTGGGCAATAATTACCAAAAATCTAGATTGGCAGCTTTAAATGCAGCATTGACTCTTGTAGATAATTAACCAAATATATTATAAAAATGAAGTTTGAAAAAGATATAATACTTAATTTAACTCAGAAAATATTTGATGAATTAAAACAATGTAACAAAAAGGCAGCACCAATAGAAGCATGCGGTTTAATTTTTGGTGATGTAGAAAAAGTATCCATTACCTTTAATGAATACAAAATTCATTACATCGCGAAGCAATTTTATTGTTTGAAATCAAATATTGAGTCTATAGGTTCTTTTAACTTAATAAAAGATTCTGATAAGTATTTTGAAATACATCAGGAGGCAGTTAACGAAAAAAATTTAAGATTAATAAGTATCTTTCATTCACACCCTGTTCCTGCATACCCTAGTGCAGCGGATGTTCAGAATATGGAATTTTTAGATAAAGATGTTGGTGGTGTGAGGAATCCTTTTAAAAATCAAATATGGTCTATAATGGATATGAATACGGAAGATATTAATGGATTTATTTATTTCAACAATGAATTAATGCAGGTCGATATACAGATACTTGAAAAATAATTAAAGAAGATAAAAATTATTCAATTTGCGTAAAACCCTTTTTATTAATGGAACACATTTGCAAAGCGAAACCTGATCCAACATCCCTCTCTCTTGAACTTGTAATTGCTGTCTTTACTAAATCTACTCCAGCTGATTTAGTCATATTTGGATGCCATTCAGCTTCTAAAACGCCCAAAGAGAAAGGTGAGCCACTTCCGAAAGAGATATATTCATTTTCTTCATATAATGTACCTAAAAGGTCAATCCCGTAAAGCTTACCGGATTTATCTTTCAGCGAAAAGCCACCTACTATCATCATTGACAGAAAGTAAGTTCTACCACTGAATAATATATTCCGGCAAATGCTAGCTACATATTTTGGCTCAGGTACTTCTCCTTCTTCAACCTCTTTTAAACGAGATAAAGCTTTTAATTGGTTAATTACATATTGTGAGTCCGCTACTCCGCCAGAAATCGTTGCTGCTGTAAACTTATTAATCTCAAATAACTTCTGGGCTTGTTTAGACGCAATCATTGTTCCAGCTGTAGCTTGTGATTCTGTTCCAATGACTACGCCTCCCTTTATCATTATTCCAACTGTGGTAGTACCAGATTTGAGCATTTTTTCGATTTGTTCTTGATCAAATTGCTTAAGATTACTATTATTTTCCATCATTATGCTGTAAAATTGAATCTATTATAATTTATAGCTAAGTTAATGTTATATGTTAAATAAAAATTTTGTCTATATTTATTTTGCCTTAATAAATCATAATTGAGAGGGATTTTTAAAAAAATTTTAAAGATATGGTATTTTACCATACATATAAATTTGCTTAAATATGGTTAACTAAATATGGCACGCTCACAAGCTCGGTCAAAACGTAAGTTCACGGGAAAAAAGTATAAACATTTTAGAAAGAAACGAAAAAGAGAACTTGAACGCCCTACAATAGATACTGTGATGGGTACTGATAAAAAGAAAAAACAAAGAGTAATGGGCGGAAATTTTAAACTTAAATTATTTGCGACACAATACATTAATGTCACTGATCCAAGTACAAATAAAACTCAAAAAGTTAGGATACTGCGTTTTGAAGAGAATCTTGCTTCAAAAGATTTAAATCGAAGACATGTCTTAACAAAAGGAGCTGTTGTCGAAACAGAATTAGGGAACGTAAAAATTACCAGCCGTCCTGGTCAACATGGGATATTAAATGGGATTTTAGTTTAATAATAAGCTTATTCTTGAATTTTGATATTTTTAACGTTTGCTTTTTTCCCTTCAATTATTTCT
>CP070805.1:2261160-2265824 GCA_020343655.1 Promethearchaeota archaeon
ACAATAAAAAATAATGGAAAATGCCACATACTCCAGATTCCTCCAACTGTTATGCTAGATTCTAGTGCTGTCCATTTCAATTGAAGTTGATCGAGGGCATATCCTCTCCAGCCAAATTCTTCTTGGAATGGACCACCCAAAAAAAAAGTAAAAATACTTTCAATAACTATTTCTCCAAAATGCTCATAATGTTTAAATTTAGTGAAGATGTCTCCCTCAGATATACTTGCTAATGAAATAGAGAAATATGATAATAAAGGAATTAGAAATAGAGAAATATATAAAAACTTTCCATTTTCATAATGCCACCCTCTTTTCCATAAAGCTCTAACTCCCACAAATCCTTTTCTATATAATGTGAGGGAAAAAGCTACTATAAAAGGTCCAAATGAACCAAGAACTCTTAGTCCATTAAAAAAGAGTAAATGTTCTATTAGACCAATGGAAGATAATAAACTTGGTATCCACAAAGTCCATGAAAATACAAAAGTAAATATGAGAAAAATAGTTAAATCAGTCGCATCATAATCATTAGTATCTTCCATAATAGCAATGAGTATGTATTGAATTCCTCAAATCATTTGGAAAATTTAAAATTCTTTATTTAAGTAATCTGTATACGAGATATCAAGACAATAAATAGATGATTGAATTATATACTTTTTTTAATTATTACCTTCAAAAATAGATTTTATTACTAATTATATGTTATTTCTGCAATAAATTAAAATAGAATACTTAAAATATTTTTAAAAAAAACTTGCCTCTGATACTGGTGATTGAATCCTAATACTTTGTTGGCTATTATCTTCTAGAATTGAAATTAATGCTGTTATGTTTTGTTTTGTTTCATAGAAAATTTCTTTCTCTTCATCCTTTTTCCAAGTATTAAATCCTCTTATACTTGGAGCAGTCTCAAAAAGGCCCTCTTGAAGCCCAGATACTTTAACAGAGACTCCTTCTAAATCTTTTTTAGATATATTTTTTATTCTTAATATATATTTATCGATATCTGAATCAATTGAAATTACTTTATAGGTTTTTTGAAACTTTGAAATTCCATCAAATATTGATGATGCTCCAGCCGTTCCTTCCGAGAATAGGTCAAGTTCAACTTTTTTTTCAGAAATTGGACCCTTCGTTATTGTTATAGGAATTTCTAGTTTAATTGGCTCTAAACCGTACTCCGATTTTTTCTTTCCAATGATTAATAAACTCCATTTCGTGTATGCGCCATACCTAAAACCAAATTGCTCCTTTTCAGATGGTGACCATAAATAATTGTGACTCGGCTCAGCAACTTCTGGTACCTTTAAGAGTAAAAAATCTTTCTCAAAATTCTGTGTTCGAACATCTCCAGCAATTGCAGGTGGAAGTTCTTCAACCTTACGACAATTTTGACCATATGCTTCGCAATAACAGACCAAATTTGAATTTTGCAGTAATCTTATTTCTATTTGTTTAAGCTCTTCTGAAGTATAACCAATTTTAATGGTTTCACCTGGTTTAAATACATCTTTTGTTAAAAGGATATTTAGTCCTGAAATTGAAAATGAAATTGGTTTTGGTGTTTTTGCTTGTAGTCCGGAATCTCTAGCTTTTATTTCAATATCATGGGTTTTATTTATAATTAAATCATCTTCAGGATTGATCGGATTTGGTTGCCTTAGAATTAATTTTAATGAATAATTAAGATTTCTGTTTTTTATCGTTGGAACTACATTACTCTTGATAAGGAGAGATTTCTCACGTATATATTCTCCAGCTTCAAAATGTCCTTTTGAAAAAATTTCCTCTTTTGAAACTTGGAGTTCCTTGAGACATGGCGGGTTAGTTATTAATCTAATCCCGCTCCAAAAAATATTTGCCTCTTCCTCGAAAACGAATTTTGTGTGAACATTTAGCTTATCTCCGATATAAACGGAGCCACCACTTAAGTCACTTAATTCTAACTTTACCAAGTCCAGATAGATTGATGATGTTTATTATATTAATTTTATAAAAAGATAGAATTTTATTAAAACTTTTTATTATTAGGTTAGAAATATGAATATAGCCAATCTCGTTTTTAATTTATTTAAGTTTATTCATGAATGTCAATTTTTTATGTACATTACGAATCTAAATCATAAATAATTTGAATCACTTTTAATTATAACATTTAAGAATAACCATCATATTGATTTAGAGCAATGAAAGATAGTCTTGAAGGTAAAATTAAAGCAATTCTTTTTGATTTGGATGGTACATTATTAGATGTTGATTTAGAAAAATTTATTCCTCAATACCTAAATTTATTAGCTCAGAGCGTAACCCATATAATTCCTCCTAAAAAATTCATATCCAAAATTCTAGAAGCTTCAAAAGCTGTAGAAGAAAATAATGGTCGCAGAACAAATGATGATGTGTATACAGAAATATGTTTTCCGCTAGAAGGGTGCACTCGTAAGGAGATTCAACCCCTCTTTGACAAATTCTATGAACAAGATTTTTCAAAACTACGTCAATATACACGCAAGAAGCCTGAAGCAAGGCCTTTAATTCAAAAAGCTTTCGATAAAGGTTATGATGTTGTAATTGCTACAACACCCCTTCTTCCAACAACAGCTATAGAACAACGGTTAGAATGGGCGGATATTGCTGATTTTCCTTACCGTTTAATAACATCACTAGAAAATAGTTATTCAACCAAGTCTTTAACACACTTAATTTACTATGAGCAAATTTTAGATAAAATTGGTTATCCTGCGGAAGCATGTTTGATGGTTGGAGACGAAGAAAAAGACATGATGGCAGCTCGTCTAGGATTATTAACATTTTTAATTGAAGGGAAGAACTTAGAATGGGAAAATAGTATCCCAGAACCCACATATAAAGGAACTTTAGTTGATTTAAAATCTTTAATTTAAGAATGTTTTATTTCAACTTTTTTTTTCCAAGTATAAGCTAACTTACTCATTCTCTATAAATTTTTGTTTAAACGCTTTAAAGAAATAGTTTGGTTAATTTATAATTTATTTCTTATAAATTGCTTAATTTCATTATACCTAAAACATGTTATTACATGATCATTTACCATCCCTACTGCCTGCATAAAAGCATAACATATTGTAGGGCCTACAAATTTAAACCCACGTTTCTTTAAATCTTTACTCATCTGTTCTGAATGCTCAGTCTTAGATGGAAGTTCTGAGAGTTCTTTAAATTTATTATCAATTGGCTTATGATTAACAAATTTCCAGATATATTTATCAAATGACCCGAATTCTCTTTTTACTTTTAATAAAGCTTTAGCATTTGCAATTGTAGCTTCAATTTTGAGTCTATTTCTTATTATCCCTTCATTATTTATTAACTCATCAACTTTTTGGTTTGAATACTTAGCAATTTTATTGTAATCAAAGTTATCAAAAGTAATTCTGTAATTCTCACGCTTTCTTAGTATTGTACTCCAACTTAATCCCGCTTGAGCGCCTTCTAATATCAAAAATTCAAAAAGAAGCCGATCATCATGAATAGGAGTACCCCATTCAAAATCATGGTAAGAAATCATTAATTCGTCGTTTCCTGCCCATCCACAGCGATTAACCATTAATATTTCAACAAACTCTTTATAAATTATAGTTAAAATATAAATAAAAAATTATGAATAAAAAAGCTTTAACCTTGATTATTTATTTAGGCTTTAGAAGCATTTTTTGTAACTGCATCTAGTAGTTGTGGCCAAATTTCTGGTGGCATGCTATGGCCCATTCCTTCAATGATGAGTAAATCAGATCCAGTTATTGCCTCCGCAGTATCTTTGCCTCCGTCAGGTGGCATAAGAGGATCTTCACTTCCATGAATTACAAGTGTAGGGGCTTTTATAGATGCTAGAGCTGGTTTACGATTACCCATAGATAGTGTCGCTGCTATTTGACGTGAATAGCCTGCTCGATAACTTGAGCGATCATATGAAGCTGTAACAAACCTCCGTGATCTATCTTCGTCAAAAGGAATCCCATTACCATGAATAATTCGCATACGATTCACGCCCTCCTCAATAATTGCTTCACGACCTGTAGGTACCGGTTTAATTAATATTTGCATTGCTTCTGGTTTTGGGCGCGGTAAATCGGGATTACCTGTACTACTTGAGATAGAAGTAAGAGATAGGACACGGGAAGGGTGTCTACAGGCAATAACCTGAGCGATCATACCTCCCATTGACATACCACAAATATGAGCTTTATCAATATTAAGAGAATCCAAAAGTCCAATTGCATCATCGGCCATGTCTTCTAATGTATATACAGCCTCAATTTTTTCCCCTTTTTGTATTTGCATATATAATTTCAATATATCAGGTTCACCCGCTTCATCAAATTTAGTGGATAATCCAACATCTCGATTGTCGAATCGGATCACATAAAAATCACGTTCTACAAGCTTCTTACATAATTCCTCATCCCAATTAATCATTTGTGCCCCAAGTCCCATAATTAATAATAATGGTCTTGATAAAGGATCACCAAATGTATCATACTCAATTTCAATATTATTAGCTTTAGCCTTAGGCATTATTTTTACCCATTAAAATAATTCTAGTTTATTATATTATTATTTAAAAAAATAGAGAAGAACTAAAAAAAGTAATTATTTATTTTTAATCTGTATGAGCTGAA